>CAZVMU010000001.1:0-61986 GCA_964628245.1 uncultured Phycisphaeraceae bacterium
TCCAACCAAACCTCCCCCACCTCATCGCACACAAAAAGCGGGCGTCCCGCCTATGCCCACTCCCTCTTCAAGTCCCCGCGACATTCACCGTGACAACACGACTCTTGCCATCCCCGACCTCGACAGCGGCATCCCTACTCCCACGCTCCATCCGCCAACACTCCAACCACCTTCTCCACCCCCTCCACAACCCGTGCCATCCGTTCATAATCCAACGTCCCAGCAACGTCCCCAAGCGTGTGATAGTTCGGGTTCCGAAATGGCGCCGTCCCCGTCACCATCAGCGCCTCATACCCCACCTTCCAGAACGCCCAATGATCGCTCCACGCCACGCCCGGCACAACCCAGGGCAAGGCCGCCCCCTCACTTGGAAACTCCGTCGTCTCACGAAACACACGCAACGTCCGCTTGAGCAGCCCCCGCCCCGAGTAGTTCCCCACAAACGCAATGAAATCCCCCCGATCCGGATACACCATCCCCAGCGGCGGCGGATACTGCTGCGACCCCGCCTCCTCCGAGTAATACCCGATCGACTCCAGACTGATCATCGCCTTGATGTCATCCCCATCCGCCCTGCACTTCCTCGCATACACCAAACTCCCCATGTCCTCCGTCATGAACGACGGCGGCTCCTCGTTCACGAACAACACATACCGCACCGTCCGCTCACGCGCCGTCTTCACTCCCCGCCGAGCCAGCGCGAGCACCGCCGCCACGCCCGATGCGTTGTCATCAGCGCCCGGCGCGCCTTGATACGAGTCATAATGCGCCCCCACCACGATGATCTCGCTCGCCCGCGTCGTGCCGGGGACGGTCACCTCAAGATTCGGGCACGCCGCCCCCCGCTTCACGAACGAGTGCTCGTTCACCTCATATCCAGCCCGCTCGAACTCCTGCTTGAGCCACAACGCCGTCTCGGCGAATCGCCTCGGATAGAACGTGCTCCGCTGCCCACCCTCGCTCGCGAGATGCTCCACGTCACGCCTCAGTTGCTCGCTGAGATCACGCTGCACTTGCGTCAACGCCGGCAACGCCCCCGTATACGACCGTCCCGGCATGCGCAGCATCGCGAAGTACGAGTACACCAGCCCGATCGCGCACACCACGCCAAACACCGCCAGCCGCCTCAACGCGGCACGAGTCACGAAACGGAATCGCCGCTTCTTCTTTGGTGCAGACTCCAGCCCAGACTCCATGTGTTAGTGTATACCAGAATGCCCGAACGCGCACATCGCTGGCTCCCGACATCACGAGAGTCCCACCTGCGAGGCACGCATCCCGGCCCGCGCACACGTCGCCCAGGCCTTCGAGTTCGGCACGCCACCCGAGCGCCGCCGAGGGGTCACTTGCCCTTCGCATCCCCCCGCGCGAAGATGCTCGCGACGTAGTTCAGGACGTCGGTCGCGCTCGTCTCGTTGTAGCCGAAGTTCTTGATGAGGCGCTGCTTCACGATGTCGATCTTCGCCTGGGTCTCGTCGTCCACGACGCTCGAGACCAGATTCTTGAGTTTGATCGTGTCGCGCTGGTCCTCGAAGAGTTTCAGTTCCAGCGCCTTGTACAGGCGCGCGTTCGTGTTGTACTCGAACTTCTTCCCGTCGAGCGCCAGCGCGCCGATGTAGTTCATGATCTCCTGGCGGAAGTCGTCCTTGCGGCTCTCGGGAATATCGATCTTCTCCTCGATCGCCCGCATCAGCCGCTCGTCGGGCTCCTCGTCGCGACCCGTGTACTTGTTCTTGACGCGTTCCTTCTGGGTGTACGCCCGCACGTTCTCGATGTAGTTCGTGCACAACCGACGGATCGCGTCCTCGTCGGCGCTGATCGCCCGTTGGACCTCGCCCTTGATGATGTCCTCGTACTCCTCCTTCACGACGGCCAGCAGCTCACGGTACCGCTTGCGCGTGTTCTCGTCGCTGATGAGCGAGTGGTGGCTCAGGCCGTTCTCGATCTCGTTGAGCACCATGAAGGGGTTGATGCTGCGCTCATCCACGGCCTGGCGGCTGACGAGGGCGTTACTGATCTTGTCCTGGATGTACCGCGGGCTGATGCCGTTCATCCCCTCGCGGGTGGCCTCTTCTTTGACTTCTTTCACGGATTCCTCGGTGAATCCCGGGAGGCTCTTGCCGTTGTACAACTTGAGTTTCTGGAGGAGCGTCAGGCCGGCCTTCTTGGGCTCGTCGAGGCGCGTGAGCACGGCCCACATCGCGGCGACCTCGAGCGTGTGCGGGGCGATGTGGATGTTCTTGATGCGCTCCGGGCCAAAGTCACGGGCGTAAATTCTGATCTCGTCGTCGAGGCGGATGTTGTACGGCACGTCGATCTTGATCGTGCGGTCGCGGAAGGCCTCCATCATCTCGTTCGATTGGAGGCGTTTGTACTCGGGCTCATTCGTGTGCCCGAGGATGACCTCGTCGATGTGCGTCTGGGCGAACTTCTTGGGCTTGATGGAGTGCTCCTGGCTGGCGCCGAGGAGATCGTACAGGAAGGCAACGTCGAGTTTGAGGACCTCGATGAACTCGCAGATACCGCGGTTGGCGATGTTGAGTTCGCCATCGAAGTTGAAAGCGCGGGGGTCGGAGTCGCTGCCGAACATGGCGATCTTGCGATAGTTGATGTCGCCGGTGAGTTCGGTGGAGTCCTGGTTCTTCTCGTCCTTGGGCTGGAAGGTGCCGATGCCGACGCGATCCTTCTCGCTGAGGACGATGCGGCGGACCTTGACGTGGTCCATGACCTTGCGCCAGTCGCCGTCGTAGAACTGCATGAGATCCTCGAAGATCTTGCGGCAGAAGGGGTCGGGCTCGCCATCGACGCGGAGGCGGCCGTGGTGGTACTTGGGCTTGTACGTGGCGTTGAGGCTGGCGAGGACATCGGCGCGGGCCTCGCGCGGGATGAGGACGAGGGGTTCCTCGTGCATGGGGCAGCGGTACTCGTGGGAGCGATCGGCCTCGCGCGAGGAGGAGCCGGACTGGACGACCTCGCAGTTCTCGCCGAGCATCCAGGAGAAGGAATAGAGCGCGCCCTCGGGCGTGCGCGAGTAGGACTCGATGCCCTTTTTCAGGAGTCGGGCGATTGTGCTCTTGCTGCTGCCCACGGGACCGTGGAGGAGGAGGATTCGCTTGTCGGTGCCATAGCCCTCGGCGGCGGAGCGGAGGACATCGACGAGTTGCATGAGGGCGAAGTCGAGGCCATAGATGGCGTCGGCGCCCTGCCCGAAGGGATCGGAGAAGAAGTGGTAGCGAACGCAGTCCTTCTTGAAGAGGCGGTATTTCTCATGCCCCTGGGCCATGACGGCGTCGTAGAGGCGCTGGTAGGCGTTGCGGAGGACGGAGGGGTCCTTGGCGCAGAGGTCGAGATACTCCCAGAAGGTGCCGGTCCAGTGGTGCTCCTGGAACCGCTTGCGGTCGAGGCGTTCCTCGACGGCGCGAACGAGGTCGCTGCCTCCGTGGAGAGGCGTGGTGTGATCGTGGTTCCCGCTGCCGGCGTTGGACATGCTTCGGCCCTCCCTGAACGTGATCGACGGCGGGCCACGGCTGGAAACCGTGGCACACTGAAGAAGCCCCAGGCCGAGAAGATGTATCGACCGGGCGGGCGCCGAACGCCAGCCTTGGCGGGGCGAATGTGTCCTGGGAGTTATACGTCCGAGAGTTGTGGGCGGATCGCGCGAGGAAAGGGGGTGGAGTGATGCGGCGTTCGGTGTGGATGCGTTCGAAATGGGGTGGGCGGTAGTGAGTCGCCTATTCCACCCGCGAGGAGAGTGGTGTACTGTGACGCTCGGCACCGCTCTGGAGGGAGGTGCGAAGGGACCCCGACATCGCTCTGGAGAGCGGTGCCACCTCAAGGCAGATGCACCAGACCAGATCATGCTACCGACACAATTTGTGCGATATTGAGGGTTCATGGGTGAACAGAGTGTGACAACGTTGATCCCTGGGGCCGGGACGCATGAGGCATTCCTGGCGCAGAAGCAGTTCGGCTCGCTGGATGGCGTGCGGGCGCTGTGCATTCTCGGCGTGGTGTGGCAGCACACGGGGATGAGAGAACTCGCGTCGGGCGAGACGCACTGGCTCCCCATGAGCCAGGTGGGCTATCTGGGCGTGGACATGTTCTTCGTGCTCAGCGGGTTCCTGATCTCGACGCTCCTGCAGCGCGAACGGGCCAAGCACGGCGGGATCTCGCTCAAGGACTTTTACGCGAGACGTACACTACGGATCTTCCCGATCTACTACCTTGTGCTCCTCGGCGTGGCGGCGATGTACCTCGTGAAGGAGCACGTCCTCCACAAGGATCCTGCGAGCGGCGAGGTCTTCTTCTGGGCGCTCCCCTGGTATGCGACGTACACCTCGAACTTCCTGCATCCCGAGTTCCACGCGAACAGCCTGGGGATCACCTGGTCGCTCGCGACGGAGGAGCAGTTCTACATTCTGTGGTCGCTGGCGGAGTTCGGGCTTGGTCGGCGCTGGCGGATGGGGCTGGTGGCGCTCCTCATCGGCGTGAGCCAGGCGATCAACTTCCGGGTGGCGGGCGTGGGCGACGTCATGGAGCGGGCGATCGGGGCGCGTTGGGCCGAACTCCCGATCATGCAGACGACGTTCACGCCGATTCTGCTTGGGGTGCTGCTGGCGCACCTGATGGACAGCAAGGTGTGGTTCGATCGGATCGCCAGGGTGCTCTCGCCGGCGATGGCGCCTGTGGGGTGCCTGGTGCTGCTCCTTGGGCTGTGCAACATCGGGAGCGACATCCAGGGTTGGCCCCGACTCTTGATCCAGGTCGCGATGATGGTCTTCGTGGCGTCGTGCGTGGTGCGTGAGGACCACGCGCTGCGTCGGCCCATGTCGTGGAAGCCGATCGTGTGGATCGGGCGGATCAGTTACGGGATGTATCTGTACCATATCTTCCTCGTGTGGCCGGTTCGGTCGAGGCTGGCTCCGCGCGGATGGGACCAGTCGCCCGTGGAGTTTGGCGTGGTGCTGGCGGCGACGATTCTGATCGCCTCGATCTCGTTCATCGTGATCGAGAGGCCGATTCTGGGCCTGAAGAAGCGATTCGCGCGGGTCGAGGCGGGGCGGTGAGGCATGGGCTCGGCGTTTGATCCAGATCGGGAGTTGGATGTCGCGCCGGGAATCATCGGTGTGACGGCCGAGGAGTTGCCCTCGCTCCCGGATGAGGCGATGACCGACCCGGAGCGGGGACGCATCGACCCACGGGCATGGTTCGTCGAGCCAACGAGGCCCTTCGAGATCGAGATCGGGAGCGGGAAGGGGACGTTTCTAGTGGGCGAGGCCGGGGCGAACCCGGACGTGAACTATCTCGGCATGGAGTGGGCGGGGGAGTTTTATGCGTATGCCGCGGACCGGCTTCGGCGGCATGGATACCGCAATGTGCGGATGCTGAGGACGGACGCGACGGAGTTCATTCGCTGGCGGTGCCCGAGCGGGATCGTGCGGGTGATTCATCTGTATTTTTCGGATCCATGGCCGAAGTCGCGGCACCACAAGAATCGCGTGGTGCAGCATCGCTTTCTGGCGGAGGCGTGGCGTGTTCTCGTGCCCGGCGGCGAGTTGCGCGTGGTGACGGATCACGCGGAGTTATGGGCGTGGGACGAGGCGCACTTTTCGGCGTGGACCGCGGACGCGTTGGGCGAGGATGTCCCCGAGGCTCGCCGGCGTGTCGAGCGCGTGCCGGCGTTCACGCGGCATGACTTCGTGCCCCCGGCGTGGGTCGGCGCGGACGAGATCGTGGGGACGAACTTCGAGCGGAAGTATCGGGTGAAGGGTCGGACGTTCCGGTCGTGCGTGCTGCGGAAGATGTGAAGGACACACTCACTTGTGGCCCCAATGTAGACCAGGTCGACACCGGCGGGACGCCTGTGCCACGAGGTTGGGTCGTACGAAGGGCGGTTGAGATTAGAGGACGGTGCCGGTGAGGATGGAGATGGCGAGGGTGAAGTAGATGATGGTGCCGCTCGCGTCCATGAGGGTGGCGACGAGGGGGCTGGAGGCGGTAGCGGGGTCGAGGCGGAGCCTTTTGAGAATGAGTGGGAGTGTGGCTCCGGCGACGGTGCCCCAGAGGACGACGCCCGCGATCGCGGCCGCGACGGTGAACCCGAGGTGATTGGAATACTCGGTCTCGGGGCGTTTGAGGATGTTCGTGAAGAACTCCACGCAGAGGAAACCCATGAGGGCGAGGGTGACGGCGAGGAGTGCGGCGGAGACGAACTCGCGCTGGACGATTCGCCACCAGTCGCCGACGCCGACCTCGCCGAGCGCGAGGGCGCGGGTGACGAGGGTCGCCGCCTGGGAGCCGGAGTTGCCGCCACAGGAGATGACCAGGGGCATGAAGATGGAGAGGACGGTGGCTTTGTCGAGTTGGTCCTGGAATCCGCCGAGGACGAGGATGGTGATGGTCTGCCCGACGAAGAGCGCGGAGAGCCAGACGGCGCGTTTGCGGTACATCTCGATGTGGCCGGTGACGATGTAGGGTGATTCCAGGGCGGCGACGCCACCAAGTTTCTGGATGTCCTCGGTGGCCTCTTCCTCGGCGACATCGGTGACGTCGTCGACGGTGACGATGCCGACGAGGACACCCTTGGAATCGACGACGGGGAGAGCCGTCCGGTCGTACCGGCTCATCATCTGGACGGCCTCTTCCTGGGGCTGGTCGGCGCGGAGGGCGTAGTAGTTGTCGTCCATCAGGTCGGCGATGCGCGTGTCGCGTTGGGCGAGGAGGACGTGGCGCAGGCGGATGTCGTCGACGAGTTTGCCGGCGTCATCGATGACGTACAGCACGTTGAGTGTCTCGGCGTCGCGGCCATGGCGTTGGATGTGATCGAGGACCTGGGCGACGGTCCACTCCGGGCGGACGCGGATGTAGTCGGGGGTCATGAGCCGCCCGACGGAGTCCTCGGGATAGCCGAGGATGGCCTGTGTGACCTTGCGCTCTTCGGGGGAGAGCGAGCCGACGATTCGTGTGGCGACCTCGGAGGGGAGTTCGTCCAGGAGTCGGGCGCGATCGTCGGCGCTCATGGCTTCGACGACCTGGGCGGCGGTCTCGGTCCCGAGTTTCTTGATGAGTTCTTCTTGTGAATCCTGTTTGAGATACGAGAAGACCTCGCCGGCGTCGTCACGCGGGAGGAAACGGAAGCCGAGGGCGGCGAGTTCCGGTTCGATGTCGGCGAGGATGTCGGCGACGTCGGCGGGTGGGAGTTCGTGGAGGATGTGGCGCAGCTCGCCATAGTGCCCGCGCTGGATGAGTTCGCGGACTTCGGGGGCCAGGAGTTGGGCGGTGGGATTCACGGTGAGGACAAGAGGATACGGCGTGCGTCGTGCGGCGCGGATCAGGCGAGAGCATCGAGGGCGCGCAGGCCGAGCGGTTCTTTCGTGAAGAACGGTTCGGCAGCGTCGGCGGCGATCCGCGAACCGAAGTAGCGATCCTGGGCCTCGAGGCGCTCGGGGAATCCGGCGTTGATTGGGTTGCGTGCGAACTGCGAGGCGTAGGCCTCGACGGCGTGACGCTTGCGCTCGAACGTGGTCGAGGTGTCGATGAGAAACGACGGGTTGGGGACGGCACGGAGGTGGGAGCAGAAGTAGTAGAAGACCCATCTGGGATAGATGGGCGGGCTGAGTTTGGCTTGCCCGGCGAGGGCTTCGGGGACGGGCGGCTCAAACTTGGTGAGCTTGGCGTCGAAGCGTGCGTCCTCGGCGATGCGGGTCGTGGCGATGTGATCGGGGTGGGCGTCTTCTGGATGGGGCATGAAGAGAATGGAGGCCTGGTGGGCGCGGATGACGCCGGCGACGGCGTGGCGCGCTTCGAGCGTGTGCTCGACGCGGCGGTTGGGGAGATCCAGGAGGACCCGGCGAACTCGACCCGTGCTGTTGTCGAGGATGCGTGCGGCATCGGCGGCTTCCTTGAGCCGCGTGGGACGGTCGCCGATCGGCGTGGGGCAGCCATCGGTCATGTCGAGGAGCAGGACGTTGTGGCCTTGCTGGGCGAGGAGGGCGATGGTGCCACCCATGCCGATTTCTTGGTCGTCGGGATGCGGGCCGACCACGAGGATGTTGGGCATGGTCGGCCTCCTTATTTGGCGATGACCACGAGACCGACGAGTTGGGGTTGTTGGCTGGATGCCCTCGGGGGGAGTTCGAGTTGGGCTTGGACGAGTTTGTCGGGCGCTTCGGAGGCGAAGAAGCCACCGGCACGGAAGCGTTCGCCGTTCTCATCGATGAAGGAGTCGAGTTCGAGGGTGAGGGACTGGCCGACAGCGAACTCGGGGATGTGCCGTGCGAATCGGCGATTGAGCCAGAGGGTGGCGGGGGCGAGGGGGCTGGCGGTGGTGTTGGTGAGTGAGATGACGGTGGAGTCGCGGACGACCTGGATGTCCTCGGTCGTGGTCTGGACGAGGGCGTCTGGGAATCGACGCCACTGGTCCTTGGGCGGGATGGTGGAGGCGCATGCCGCGAGCAAGAGTGGGAGGACGAGGATGGCGAGATGAGCACGCGTGGATTTGGGTCGAGTCATGGTTCCATATAGTCTGTGCGATGTCGTGCGAGAGCAACAACGCCACGGCTCCATCGGCGGCAATTGCCCCGGGGGGCGAGGGGATCGACCCGCAGGAAGTGGCGGAGCGGGTGCGTGAGATGGGCGGGGTGGATCCCCGATTGCCGGCGATCGTGCCTGGGTTCGATGCTCCGTTTTTCCAGGCCGGGCTCGCGGGGTATTCGGATGCGGCGATGCGGCTGATCGCCCGACGGCATGGGTGCCCGTATTGCGTGACCGAGGCGCTCCTGGACCGGACGCTGCTCGCGGGCGGACGCGGGTTCGCGAAGGCGGATCTTGGGGAGTTGCACGACAACGTGCCCGGCGGCGCGGGAGACCATCCACTGGCCGGACAGATCATGGGGAGCGACCCGGAGGAGATGGCGGCGGCGGCACTGAAGATGATCGAGCAGGGGGCGCGGAGCGAGCGCGAGTATCGGCGACTGGCGTACAAAGGACGCCTGGGGCCCGGGGACAATCGGCCTGTGGAGACGCTGCGTCAGCCCGGGGGCGAGGTCATCGAGTGGGTAGTGTGCGGCGAGGACGAGGACGCGCCGGGCGTCGAGAACGCTGCCGCCGAAGTGCTGCCACATGAGAGTGATTCCACGACACGATCGCGAGCACGCGGAGGCGAGACGGCTCGGTCGTTCGAGGTGATCGACGTCAATCTGGCCTGCCCGGTGAAGAAGATCGCGAGCAAGGCGCGGGGTGGACACTGGCTGGCGGAACCTGAGGGGGCGATCCGGATCCTGAGGGCGGTGCGCGAGGCGCTGCCGGCGAGTGTGGCGTGCACGGTGAAGTTGCGCCGGAGTTTCGACGACACACCGGAGATGGCGGCGAACTTCGAGCGGATCATGGTCGCGGTGCGCGATCTTGGGTACGCGTGGGCGACGGTGCATGGGCGGACAGTGAAGCAGAAATATGTTGGCCCGAGCCGATGGGACGTGCTTCGAGACATCGTGCGCCGTCACGCGGGATTCCCGGTCCTCGGGAGCGGCGACGTGTGGTCGGCGGAGGACATCTTCCGGATGATCGGATACACCGGGGTGGCGGCGGTGTCGGTTGCACGCGGGTGCATCGGGAATCCGTGGATCTTCAGGCAGGCACGCCAGATTCTCGCCGGCGAACGGGCCACGAGGCCAACGCTCGAGGAACAGCGCGGCGTGCTGGAGGAACACTTTGAGTTGCTGCTCGCGGTGAACCGCGGGATGAGGCACGGCGAGGAGGCGTCGAGCCGCATGATCCGGAAGTTCGGGATCCGGTTTGCCGCCCACCACCCGGAGGTTGAGTCGGTTCGCCAGTCGATGATCGCGGTGGAATCGCACGCGGACTGGCGGCGTGTGCTGGGAACGCACTACACGGGCAGCGGGCGCGGAGAGGTTGGATTCGATCGAGTGGAGACGACCGAGGTCAGGCCTGCTTGACCGCGGGAAGTTCGGAGTCCTCGGCGGAATCTTTCGGGCGGGCGTCGGCGCGGTCCTGCTTGTCGGTCGGATAGGCGATTCGACCGTGGTACATGCTGGCGAGGGTCCGGCTGACGCTCTCGGTGATGACCTTGAGTTCGCGCAGCGTGAGTTCGCAGTCGTCGAACTGCCCATCGAGGAGGCGTTTGTTGGCGATAGACTCGACGAGGGCCTCGATGCGGCTGGGCGTAGGGTCGCTCATGGCGCGGGTGGCGCTCTCAACGGCGTCGCAGACCATGAGGACGGCGACTTCCTTGGTGCGTGGGCGCGGGCCGGGATAGCGATACTCCACCTCGTCGGGAATATGGGCCTCGTCGCGCGAGTCGCTTGACGTGAGGGCCTGCTGCTTGGCGCGGTGGTAGAAGTACTCGACGAGGGTGGTGCCGTGGTGGGCCTCGATGAAGTGCTGGAGTTGCTTGGGGAGTTTGTACTCGCGCGCGAGTTCCATGCCGTCCTTCACGTGCCCGACGACGACGAGGAGGCTCATGGCGGGGCTGAGTCGGTCGTGCTTGTTCGTGCCGGGGATCTGGTTCTCGACGAAGTACTCGGGCTTGTTCATCTTCCCGATGTCGTGGTAGAGGGCGCCCACGTAGGTGAGCAGGCCATTGGCGTGGATGGCGTCGGCGGCGGATTCGGCGAGTGCGGCGACATTCAGCGAGTGGTTGTACGTCCCCGGGGCCCGCTGCTGGAGTTCACGGAGCAGTGGATTCTTGGGATCGCGGAGTTCGATGAGTCGGAGTCCCGTGACGACGTCGAACATGCGCTCGAGTTGCTGGAGGAACATGAGGGTCGCGGCCCCGAGGGCGAACATTCCGCCCGCGGCGAGGAGGGCGTCGTTGAAAATCTCGCGAAGAACAATGAGCCCTGTGTCCACGGTGCTGGCGGGGTCGGCGAGGATGGGGCGATCGATGATGCCGAAGACGACCGTGGCGAGGCCGACGCCCAGGGCGGTGAAGATGGAGAGCCGGAGTAGGGCGCGGCGGTCACGGAGTTCGCCGAGCGTCGTCACGACGCAGGAGATGCCGACGGTGATGATGGCGAGCGTGCCGAAGCCGCTGCGGAGGGCGAGCCCTGTGAGCAGGGCGTGGAGGAGGCCATAGGCGAGGGCGGATCGGCGGTCGTAGCCGATGGCCATGAGGATGCCGACGGCCACGGTGGGCGCGACCGCGGTGATGGCGGCGCCCTGGGGGATGGCGGCGGTGAGGAGCACCGCGGCGACGAGACCCGCGAGCAGCACGCTCGCGACGCCGATCATGCGGGAGGCGTTGCGCTTCACTCGCGGCGAGAAGAGGACGGTGTAGCCCACGAGGGCGAGGGTGATCGCGACGACCGCGGTGACCACCGCGGCAAGGCGGAGCGTGCGGCGTGTGGTCGGCGTCTCGTCGCGGAAGGCGCGGGCCTCGGCGAGATACAGCGCGGCCTGCTCGGAGGTCAGCCGTTCGCCCCGGCGGAAGATCGGCTGGTTCTTCGGGATCGTGTTGAAGACCTCGAGTTCGGCGGCGGCACGCTCGTTCTGGGCCGTGGTCGTGAGGTTCTGATCGAAGCGATACGTGGGTTGGGGCTTGTAGACGAGGCGATTGGCGATGACCTCGGCGATGGGTCCGCGGAAGCCGGCCTCCTGGGCGGCGAGGAGCATGCGCTCGCGGAGTTTCTCGTCGGAGATGCTATAGACTCGATCGCGGAAGACCTCGGGGAGTTGCTCCTTGACCCAGAGGAGTCGGACGACCTGATAGGTGCCCTCCTGGGTGGAGCGCTGGAAGGTCTGCTCGTCGATGACGGGCCTCTGGCGGAGGAGGTCCATGAGCGGGGTGACCTTGGCCTTCCACGCGTCGGTCGGCTCGCCATTGGCCGTCTCAGCGCGTATGGACTCGAATGTGGCTTGGGTGAGGCCGAAGGCCGCGCGGAGCCCCTCGTCGACGCTCGCGAGATCGGTGGCGGCGGCGAGCGCCTTGGGGAGATTGGTGATCGCGGTCTCGAGTTCCGTGAAGACGGGAACATTCGCGACGTAGTACCAGGGCGTGGACTGTCGGGCGGCGGCGCGTCGCTGCTCGGTGGCGGCGCGGTCAGGAAGCGAGAGCGACTGCACTCGGACGAGTCGCGTCTCGTCCATCACGCGGCCGACCGCGATGAGCGGCTGCTCGCGCGACCAGAGGACCACCACGCACGCCGTGATGGCGAAGACGGTGGAGACCATCAGCCCCCAGGCGACGCGCGGCTCGCTGATCCAGTCGAGGATCCGCTGTGCAAGCGGCTCGACCTCGTCGCGCTGGACGCGTCGCTGCTTGCCCTGCCTGGCTTTGGAAGTTGTCTTGAGTCGCTCGAGCATCAGGCCTGTGTCTCTGGGGATGAGGTGTCGCTTCGGCCACGCCTGGGAGTGCGCGCGACGTGCTGCTCGGGCATGTCGCCCATGGCGCGAACGCCCCCATTGCTGCCGGCGTCCTCCTCGCCATAGGCGTCGATGATGCGTTGGACGAGTTGGTGGCGGACGACGTCGACGCGGTCGAGCGTGATGAACTCGACGCCGGGGACGCGTTTGAGTTTGCGGGCGGCGTCGATGAGGCCGCTCTCGCGCGGGTCCTGGAGGTCGATCTGGGTGGTGTCGCCGGTGACGATCATCTTGGAGGACTGGCCCATTCGGGTCAGGAACATCTTCATCTGCCCGCGGGTGGTGTTCTGGGCCTCGTCAAGGATGATGACCGCGTTGTTGAGCGTCCGCCCGCGCATGAAGGCGAGGGGCGCAACTTCGATCACATCGCTCTCCAAAAAGCGGCGGATGGTGTGGTAGTCCATCATGTCGTGGAGGGCGTCAAAGAGGGGGCGCAGGTAGGGATTCACCTTGTCCTCGAGATCGCCCGGGAGGTACCCGAGTTTCTCGCCGGCCTCCACGGCGGGACGGACGAGGAAGACCTTGCGGACTCGGCCGGCCTTGAGCATGTGGACCGCGGCGGCGACGGCGAGATAGGTCTTGCCGGTGCCGGCGGGACCAATGGCAAAGACCATGTCGCTGGCGTGGATGGCGTCGAGGTATCGCTGTTGGTTCGCAGAGCGGGCGCGGATGCCACGGGACTGGGCGTAGACGTCGAGGCGGTCCTCGGGGATTTCGGGAAGGGGCGAGGCATTCGCTTGCTCGCCAAGTTCGTCCGCGATCATGTCGAGGACATCCTTGCGGGTCGGGTGCTCCCGACGTTCGGCGGCGGTGCCCAGTCGCTCGAGGACACGGCGCGCGGCATCGACGGCGTCACGCTCGCCGGAGATTTGGACGACACGGTCGCGGGCAGCGACGCGCACGCCGAGGGCCTCGCGGAGCATTTTCAGATTCCTCTCGGAGGAGCCGACGACCGAGGTTCGGTCGGCACCTGGAGGGAATCGAACGGTGATCTCCAAGTCCGTGTGTCTCCGGTGGTTGGGCGTGACGAGCCGATGAAAGAGCGGCACTCAGCCCGCACCTAGTTTACGGCCCACTTGTGACCGACCTTGAGCGAAGTATGGCAGGTGTATCCAAACAAAATGCTATCTTACTTCGCGGTGTGGCGTTGCTGTGGCTGGGTGTGTGCGCAGTAGAGTTGATCGGCTGTTCCGCTGGGGCAACCAAGTCGGAACCCTCGTATCTTCAAGGTGATTCCGTTATGGTTTCGATAGGTGACTTCAATGACCTCATGGCGGCGATGGACTACACCCAAACAAAAACCGATGTGGCGGTCGAGAAGATCTCTCAAGACACCGGCGTGGTGATCTTTGAGTTGGTGACGGCGACGGATGAGGCAGGGCGGTTGGAGTGCCGGGCTGTGGATCGAGGGATTGAGATGCACGCTCGGGTTGGGCTGTATGGCGATCGATCGCGGGAGCGGCGAATCTTGGAGGCGATGTCGCGGCGGCTGGGTCAGTTGGCGGGGCGAGACTGGGCACCGGTGGATTGAGGGGGCGCTGGGAGACAGCCTGGGATGTGCACGGTCATGGTGGTGCCCTGCTGCCAGATGGAATCGACTCTGATGGTGCCGCCGAGTCGTTTGACGGCGTGCTTGACGATGGCGAGGCCGAGACCTGTGCCGCGACGGGTGGGCGCGCCGGTGCGAGCCAAGTCGACCTGATAGAAGCGTTCGAAGATGCGTGGCTGGGCGGCGAGGGGGATGCCGATGCCCTGGTCGATGACACGGATGCGGATGCCGTCGCGTCGTGCCTTGAGCGTGGTGTTCTGGGGTGGGAGACGGTCGATGCGTACGGCGATGGTGGTCTTCTCGAAGGCGAACTTGGTGGAGTTCTCGATGAGATTGCTGAGGATGAGGCGGAGGAGTTCGGGGTCGGACTCGACGCTCGCGACATCGGGGGCGACCTCGTCGGCGACGATGAGGTGACGCTCCTCACGGGCGCGCTCGAAGGATTCGGCGACGCGCCGCGTGAGAGCGGCGAGATCCACAGGCTCGCGGCGGACGGGAGCCTCGGGAGATTCGAGGCGGGAGAGATCGAGGAGATCGCGGATGAGTTCCTCGATTCGCTCGACGTTGGTCGAGACGACGGTCAGGAGTTTGTCGCGCATCGGCGGCTCGTCGACGGCACCGTCGCGGAGGGTCTCGACGGCGGCCTTGATGGAACTCAGGGGCGTGCGGACCTCGTGCGAGGCGTTGGCGACGAAGTCGGTCTTGAGTTGTGAGGCCAGGGCGAGATCGGTGACATCACGGAGGGCGAGGGCGACGCCCGTCTCGGCGGCGGATGGCGAAGGGGCAGAAGGCGTGGCGACGGCGAGGGCGACGGGCATTGCGGCGACCTCGACGACGCGCGGGAGGCCCGCCCGGGGCATTCTGACGTGTGAGACGGCGGGGCTGCCGGCGAGCGCGGCGGCGTGGAGATTCAAAACCTCGGACTGGGTGAAGAGGTCGACGATGTTCCGCCCGACGACCGAGGCAGAATCACGCGACCAGAACGAGTTCGCGGCGGGATTTGCGGCGATGACCACGCCCGTGCTGTCGGTGGCGAGCACGGGATCGGGGATGGCGTTCAGGATCGCTCGTACGTTGCTCAAGGCCGTCGAGAGTTCCGGGAGTCGGGCGCTCACACGCGACCGGTAGAGATCGACGCGTTGCGTGGCTTGGGCGAGGCGTTGGGCGAGAGAATCCTGGAGCGTTCCGGCGGCTCCATCGGCATCTGCGGGTGTCGTCGGCGTGAGGGATCGGCTGAGGCGATCGAGTTCATCGATGGCCTGGGCCTTGGGTGCGCTGACCTTGGCGTAGAGAATCCAGATCGCGGCGAGTGCGGCGAGGCCCGTGCCGGTGAGGAGAACCGAGGTGTTCCAGTGGTTGAGAATCCCGACCCAGACGACGCCGGCTGATGCCGCGACGAGAAGGGCACACCAGTGCTCGGGTCGGTTCCACGCGGTGGGCATGAGGGTTGGCCACGAGGATGAAGCGTGTGGCGAGTGAAGATTACGCGTCGGAGAACTCGGCGACATCCTCGTCGGCCCCGAGTTCGGCGGTGGCTCGATAGCCCACTCCCCGGACGGTCCGGATCATGCTCCCCGCGGCCCCGAGTTTCTTGCGGATGGCGGTGATGTGGACGTCGATGGTCCGCTCGGTGACGGTGACGCCCGGGCCCATGGCCTTGGACATGAGTGCCGCGCGGGAAAGTACCCGGCCACCAGCCTGCAGCAGCGAGGCGAGGAGGCGGAACTCGGTCAGGGTGAGTTTGAGGGTCTGGGCGTTGACCTGGGCCTCGTGCGTCGTGAGATCCACCGAGATCGGGCCCAGCCGAAGAGTCGAATCGGGCTTGGGCGAACTCTCGACGCGACGGAGGACGGCGGCGACTCGCGCGACGAGCACCTTCATCGAGCAGGGCTTGGTGATGTAGTCGTCGGCTCCGAGGGCGAGTCCGGTGAGTTGCTCGGCCTCGGAGGTCTTGGCCGTGAGCATGATGATGGGGATCGCGGCGGATCGCGGGGTGGCTCGGAGGCGTGTGGCGATCTCGGTTCCTGAGAGTTCGGGGAGCATGAGATCGAGGATGACCAGATCCGGGGGCGTCTGTTCGACGATTTCGAGGGCCCGACGGCCGGCGTTGGCGACGCTGGTGGCGTAGCCGGCTTTGTCGAGGTTGTACGCGATGAGGTCGGCGAGGTCGCGCTCGTCTTCGACGATGAGGATGTGTTTGCGCGAGGCCATGCGTGTAACCCTCGATATGCGCAATAGTTGCGCGAATCGTGCGTGTGTACTGTGATTTTGGAGGAGGGTAGGGTGTTTGAAGTGCGTGTTCAGGAGAAGTGAGGTTACGGTTTTGCTAAAGATGGAGTGTCCAGCCGCGACATGAAATTTGGCGTGTGTGAGGTGGAAGGTCCGAAGAAAATGTGCCTCGCGCTGGTTTGTGTTTGCTCACGTCGTGGGGTACGATCGTGACCCCGCATCGAGGAAACCCTCGCGGCACGGGAGAGAAGATCCACGAGTGGCGGCAGGATTGCTGGTTCGTGGATCGGCACCGAGTGAAGGCTTTGGGCGTCGTTCGCCCTATGGGTCGGCTTGGTGTGGAAGAGGAATGGGCGTGGGCATCGTGCCCAAGGCCCGGCTCGGTCGCGTCGGTGGTGGATGTGTCCGAATCGCGAATGATGACTTTCTTTGGACATCGTGGTTTTTCCAGGGATGGAGTACAGTCGCAGGCGGGTGTTCCGCGTGCGTGAGAAGACGTCTTCCGCCGTCCAGGGGCGGTAGATCCTGGTTTGGTTTGGTTTCGAAACCTTGTGCACAGGAGTGATCAGATGAGTCCGACCCGTATGATTTCGTTGGCCTCGGGCCTCGCGCTTTCTTTTAGCGCGGCGTTCGCCGGTCAGAACGCCAGCCTCGACCTGAACCGCGCGTATGGCGCGGAACTCCAGGCCGACGCCCAGGCCCGTTCGAGCAGCCTCCTCGATGGCGGCGCGACGTACGCCAACGGCGAGCACATCCTGACCGATGGCTCCGGGGACAACACCCTGGCTCTCGGCGGGACGGCGCAGTTCCGTTACCGCCTCGGCCTCCGCTCGGACGATCCACCGATCGGCGCCGACAACGGCACGACGATGGGCTTCGACTTCGGCGCCGTCCGCGCCTGGGCCCACGGCAACGTCTATAGCAGCAACATGCACTACCGCATCCAGACGCTGTTCACCAACGACGGGACGTTCGTCCTCGAGGACGCGTACGGCGTGTACAGCATGGACAACGGCCTGAGCTGGAAGTTTGGCCAGTTCAAGCTCCCCTTCCTCCGCGAGGAGAACATCGACCTCGAGCGTCAGCTGGCGGTCGATCGCTCCGAGACCAACTACTTCTTCACCCAGGGCTACAGCCAGGGCATCCAGTTCATGTATGCCCAGGATCAGTGGCGTCTGCAGGGCGGCTTCAGCGACGGGACGCTGAGCGGCAACACGGCGTACAACAGCGCCGGTGAGGCGGACTGGGCCTTCAACGCCCGCTTCGATTACATGTTCGCCGGGACCGACTGGAACCGCTTCGAGCAGTTCACCAGCTGGCAGTCGGCTCCGACCGACCTCGCCGGTGTGGCGGGCGCGGCCCTCATCTACGAGTCCTTCGGCAGCACCAACCCCTCGGGGACGGAAGTGACGAACTTCATGTTCACGATCGACACGGCCCTGCAGGGCCAGGGCTGGAACGCCTACGGCGCGGTCGTCGGCAACACCGAGGACGTGGACGGGGCTGACTCGATGACGAACTTCGGCGTCGTCCTCCAGGGCGGTATCTTCATCAACGAGCAGGTCGAACTCTTCGGCCGCTTCGACAGCATCTTCCTCGATCAGCCCGATGGCTCGACGCTCGAGGACACGCTCATGTTCCTCACGTTTGGTGCGAACTACTACCTGTCTCGCGAGAGCCACGCCGCCCGCTTCACTGCGGATATCGTCTTCTCGCTCAACGAGACGGGCTTCGCGTTCGATGAAGACGGCGACCCGCTGACCCCGGATGTGCTCGGCTCGCTCACGGCCGGCGGCACGCAGACCGGCATCCTCGGCGATCCGTCGTCGGGCGAGGTCGTCCTCCGCCTCCAGGCTTCGTTCATCTACTAAATACCCTCGTGGGCGGGGGCCTCGAAGGCTCCTGTCCTGAGGCACGACACTTTCGCCGGCCGGTCCTTCTGGACCGGCCGGTTCTTTTTTGTTCCTGGATTTCAGAATGGCATCGCCTGGACTCGCACCCTGAGGCCGATTCGGGACGTATTACCTCCGTCGGGATTGCTTGGGCCTTCCCGAGCATGGATCGAGCCGTGCTGGTATCCTTTGGGTCCCTCGGCACGGTCATCGAGGCGTTGTCTCCATCCCGTGCCGATGTTCGGTCTTTGATTGAGAGACGGCTTTTCGAGCGTTCGAGGCCCTGCCGGCGGGGCTGGCTCGAGCCGGATGGCCATTTCAACCAGGTGGTGCTCATCGTGATGTTGACGAACTTGCTGGAACAGCCCGTGTCGGTGCTCACGCTCGGCAACGGGGTGATGCTGGTCTCGGCGTGGAAACCCTTCCTGGTGCTTCTGCCGCTGGTGCCATGGCTGTGGCTGGTGACGAAGGTCTTTGACAAGCATTGTTCACGATTCCACCTGGCGAAGGAGAACTGGAATCTGGTGCACCTGTGCGTCGGTCTGATCGCGGTGCTCCTGGCGTTCGCGATGCCGATCGCTGGTGAAGGGGCGATCTGGGCCGGGCTTGGGGCGATGATCGTGCTACTGGCGATCGACGTGACGGTGTTCACGATGGTGGTGAACAAGGACGACCGCGTGCCCGAGGAGCACCACCTGTCGCTGGATTTCTCGAAGTATCGCGAGGCGCGGGCGCAGAAGGCGGCCGACAAGAAGCAGGGGAAGGCGGAACTCGTGCTCCGCACACCCGACAAGCAGTTGATCGCGGTGCCGATGGTGGACTCGCCCGAGTTCGAGTTGCGGACGGCGTCGGAGGCGCTCTATCTCTCGGCGATCCGCCAGCGGGCGACGCAGATCGAGATCGCGCCTGTCGCGGGTGGTGTGGGTGGACAGGCGATGTATGCCGCGTCGTATATGACCGATGGCGTGCGGACACAGGGGGACACGATGCCGCCCGCGAATGCGATGCGGGTGATCGATTTCTGGAAGCACGCGGCGGGCCTGGACGTCGCGGAACGGCGCAAGCGTCAGTCGGGCGACACCGTGGTGGAGCAGGAGGGGAGCAAGAAGAAGCTCCGCGTGGTGACGATCGGGTCGCAGGCGGGCGTGAAGTGCACGATGCTCATCGAGCCGGAGGCACAGGTCCGTCGCAAGCCGACCGCGCTGGGCCTGCTCGAACCCCAGATGGAGGAGTTGAAGGCGATCACGGGCGAGGAAGAGGGCGTCGTGCTGCTGGCGGCTCCACTCGATGGTGGTCGAACGACGACGTTCTACGCGGTCGTGAAGATGCACGACGCGTACACGCGGAACATCCAAACCGTGGAGATCGAGCCGCAGGACACCATCGAGGGCGTGAAGCAGAACATCTTCGAGGTCGTGCCCGATGGTCCCGAGTTCTCGACGTTCGTGCGATCGGTGTTGCGCCGCGACCCGGACGTGGTGGGTGTTGCGGAACTCCCTGACGCGAGCACGGCGAAGGAGATCGCCAAGGCCGACGTGGAGCGGACTCGGACGTATGTCTCGCTGCGAGCGGACAACGCGCTGGTCGCGGTCGCCGGGTGGGTCAAGGCCGTGGGCGATCTGGACCAAGGGAGCAAGTGTCTGCGTGGCGTCGTGGCGCAGCGGCTGGTGCGGAAGTTGTGCACGAACTGTCGTGTGCCGTATCCCCCGTCGCCGGAGATGCTGAAGAAACTGGGACTGCCGGCTGACCGCGTGAAGCAGCTCTTCAAGAAGGGCGGGCAGGTCCTGATCAAGAACAAGCCCGAGATCTGCCCGATGTGCGGCGGGTCGGGCTATCACGGTCAGGAGGGCGTCTTCGAGATCATGCGGCTCACCGCGGAGGATCGCTCGCTCATCAAGGCCGGGGACATGGGGGCGCTGCGAACGGAGTTGCGCAAGCGGAACACGATCATGATCCAGCAGGCCGCGCTCAAGAAGGCCGTGGATGGCGTGACGAGCGTGGAAGAGTTGATGCGAGTGATGGGCGAGGGAAGTCCTTCGCCTCAGCGGGCGCCGAGCGCCCCGGCGGGCGCGGCGAGTTGAGACCGCCCGGTTCGTGGGTTGGTGCCGGTGGTGTTGGGTTGCGTGTGTGAGACTGGTTGGATGGAGTGCTTTCGATGATCATGAGTCTTCTGGCGATCGGGCTGTGCGTGCTGGTGCTGGGTGTGTGGGCGGCACGGGGATTCCTGTCGTCGATGATCCACATGGTGTGCACGCTGATCGCCGGTGCCGTGGCGTTCGCCTCGTGGGAGCCGATCTCGTACTTCCTGCTGGATTTCGCCAAGGACGGGAGCCAGGTGCTCAGGGATACCGCGTGGGCGCTCGGGTTGGCGCTGCCGTTCGCCGCGACGCTGGCGATCCTTCGGCTCATCACCAACGCGATCATCCGCTCCAACGCGACGACGGTCCGCGCCATCGACATGGTCGGCGGCGGGCTGTGCGGGGCGGTCTCGGGGATCATCACCGCGGGCATCATCGTGATCTCGATCGGGTTCACGAGGCTCGATACGGAGTTATGGGGGTATCGCCCGATCGAGTACACGGGGAGCGGGAGCGTGGAGCGGTCGAGTCCGTTGATTTTCCCCGTCGACAAGATTACCGCCAGGACGTACGCGTACTTCTCGACCCAGTCGCTCGTGAACGACGAGGACACCTCTCTGGAGCGGCTGTATCCGGATCTGGACATCGTGCCGACGACGCTCCGCACCAACTTTGGTGATGGAAAGGCGAAGAACACGATCAACCCGGAAGACTTCGAGGTCATGGCGCGATACACCGTCGGCGAGGGACGCAATCTCCCGATCGACCAGTTGCTCGCCGACCGCTGGGGCGCGGGGGCAGCGCAGAAGGCGACGACTCCCGAGGGCGGGTCGTACCCCAACGGCTCGACGATCCAGGGGTTTGCGATCAAGTTCAACGCGGGTTCCAAGGAGACGAACGGACAGGTTGTTTTCGGGAGCGCGCAGTTACGACTGGTGTGCATCGATTCCGAGGGGACGTCGTGGACCTTCTTCCCGATCGCGGCGGTGATGCAGGCGGAGGCGGCGAAGTTGACGCTCCGTCGATTCCGGTTTGATGCTCCCGATGTGTATTTCGCGTCGGTGGGCGGCTCTTCGCATTCTGGATTCGGTGTGGAGTTTGCCGTGCCGCCGGGCTTTACGCCGGTGGCCCTGTATGTGAAGAACGTGCGCGTGATGGCGAATGAGGGAAGGCTCGCGGTGCCGGCGGCCCAGTATGCGACGACGGCGGATCGAGACAACGCCGTGGCCGACGGCTCACTGGCGAACCTCGCGGGGGCCAATCTCGAGGTCGCCGAGAACAAGTATGGCGGGAAGACGCCGGGCGAGATCGCGGAAGGTCCGGTGTCGGTGCGTTTCGATCCCAGCAAGTTCGACGACAAGACGGGGCTCCGGATCTCGGACCGTTTGCCGTTCACGCTGCACTTGACGACGGTGCGCGGCCTGACGATCGAGGACGAGCAGAAGAAGAACATCATCGCGCGAGGGGTCCAGGCGTTCTCTCGCGAGGAACTGTCGAACATCCCATTGGAGCGTTCGCTGCAGGTGCAGCGACTGAGCGTGACGAACGACACGATCATCGTGCAGATCGACGTGAGCCTGGGGATGCAGATGTCGTATCTCGCGAGGCCGAACCTGATCGAGGACGACACCAAGCCGTTGAACCTGGTGGACTCGAACGGGACGACCTACGAGCCGGTGGGGTATGTGTACGAGAACAGCGCGGACGGGAGCAAGACGGTGAGTTATGACCCCGGGCGGCCGATCATGTCCCTGCGGGAGTTGCCGGGGTTGAGCAAGAGCCGTCCCAACGACAAGTTGCTGCTGATCTTCCGAGTGAGCCGGGGCGTGAATCTGAAGACGATGGGCGTCGGTGGTGAGACGTTGGCGGAGTTTAAGCCGCCGATCCTCTTGAATCAGCCGCAGGGGAACAACTGAGTTCCGCGGGCCTCGGCCTCACCAGTGAATGGGAACGACTTCACGCGGCGATATCGCCGCGTGTTTTCTTTGGATGGCTTGCGATTCACCCTCGACTCAGCTGCTTCCACCACGCATGCGATCGAGCCCTTCGGGGAAGGGGAAACTGGGGTAGACGCCGACGTGTCCATACCGCCACATCGCGGGCGGCGCGAAGACGTCACCGCGGAATCCGGCGTCGAACATGGTCCGCAGGACGCTCTCGAAACTCGGCTCCTTCGCGTCGGCGCCCTCGAGGCGATTGGCGCGTGCGTTGAGGAACGAGACAGAGGCAACCGGAGACCGCTCACGGCGATCGCGGAGCATCTTGGCGATGGTCTTGAAGCCGCGGGAGAGATCGTGAAGAGTGAAATGGTCTCGGCCTCTGGGACGGAGGATGCCCAGGATCAGCAGGCTGTCGAGGTCGAACTTCAAGATGTATGGCTCTTTATCGCCGCCCGCCACGCTGGCGACGGATCCCTGGAACATGCGGGCGTAACTGGTGACCGAAGCGGCGGTCCACTGGCTGGCCGAGACGAGGTCGCAGAGTTGTGAGACGATGCCTCGGCTGTTGTCCTGGTCGTTGACGCCACAGATCATGGTGCGGTAGCGCCCGTCGAGGAGGTCGCGGAGCATCTCCTGCCCCCAGAGGATGCGGATCCGCTCGCCGACGTCCTCCGGGCGCTCGACGCGTGACTCGCCCATGGGAAGGAGCGTGACGCGCTCGCTAGCCTGGTCGGAGAGCATCAGGTGCTCGGCATCCTCGTCGTAGAGGCGGAGTGACGGTGCGGACTTGCTCATGAGACTGTCCTCTCGGCTCAAAGAGGGGCTAGAGACTGGGAAAGCGGGCGAGGGGATTCGAACCCCCGACGTTCAGCTTGGAAGGCTGACGCTCTACCACTGAGCTACGCCCGCAGCGTCGGATGGTAGGAACGACAGCGCATCGGCGATGGCACACCAGGATCGGCGGCATATCCGAATGGGCTGATCGCGAACGTGGTCTCCGGGACGTTGCGTGCTCACACCGGGACGTGTTGTGGCGATCCGGTCTCGATGCTCTGGGCTTTCCCGCTTGGGTTGGACATCGATTCGGGCGCTTTGGCGCGAACGGTGCCGCACTCGGGGCATCGGTCGAGGCCTCGCCAGTCATAGCCGCACGTCGGACAGCCTTTGGCGGGTGTGTATCGGGGCAAGAACGCGACGCCAAGCCCGACGACGAGGAATGGGCAGAGGCCCATGATCCAGAGGTCGCTGATCTTCTCGGCATTGATGGCGAGCGCGATGCCCTCCACAACGATGATGAGACCACCCGCGAGCAGTCCCAAGGCGACGCGTGTGGTGAGGCGTGCGAGCCACGTGTTCTGATGTCGCCCCTCGCGACGCACGAAGAGGGTGGGACGGCGGATGAGCACGGCAATTTCCGCGGCGATCCAGGCGCTCACCGTGGGGAGCGCCACGACAGGAAGAAAAAACGCCCGCCATTCGCTGGTGCTGACATAGGGGTCGTTGACGGCGCCGGAGTACGTTCCAAAGAACCACGCGGCGAGTTCGACAAGGGCGATGGCGAGGACGAAGGGGATCATGGGTTGGTCATCTCGGTTTGTACAACGACTGGCTGATGTGGCAACTCGAGAAGTTCCTGAGCGTGTTCGGTTGGGTTCAACGGTGGACTGGGGGCACACAGCCTTCCCGCGACCATCACCTGCACGGGTGCGGCCGCAGGCCTTCCAAGTCGCGTCGAGATCCACGAGAATGGCAGCAAGCCACGGCAGATCCGAGCGCCCATCCAACCGCCCTGTGTTTGGATCTTCGCATCGGCGAGAGCCCGGTTTCCCACGAAAATGCCTGTGATCGCGAGGGCGACGACGGCGGCGACTCGGCGCACACCCGCCCAGGTTCGTTGGCGAAGGGCGGCGACCCCACGTGGACAGTTCTGCTCGAGCACCGTTCCATCGGCCCGGCGATAGAGGCGGGCGCAGACACGCTCACCCGCATGGAGTTTCGCACTGACCTCGGTGAGGAAGGCGTCGAGTTCAACTTCGGATATCCGTGTGGGATTGTGGACGTGGAGATTGCAGTCGGCGCAGAGGCGCTTGGTCTCGGTGCCCTGCATGTCGTCCCACTGCGCGGGACAGGGAGCGGCGATCTGGAGTTGGTCGAGTGAGAATCGGCGTGGGGCCGGGGACGCCGACGCCTCGGCGGTTGCACGAGCGATTGAAGTCGTCATTGATCGACCTCTGTTGTGGCACACGAAGAGCCCGATGATGTTGGAGCGGGCTGTGGAGCCTGGGGCGGTTGCGGAAGTCCTGCAAGATCGCGTGCGTGGGCGGCCACATCGGCGGGTGGAAGGACGAAAGCGATGTCACCCATCATGGGCAGCCCGGGTGGTGGAATGGTGGTCTTGCCGAGTTTGGCGGAGATCCAGGAGAATGGCTTGAGGGCTCGACTGGAGATCGTCGCCGGCCAGCGTGTCTGGGCTCTCAACTTCCCATCGGCGTGCGCGCGATCGGCAACGAAAAGACCTGTGATGCCGACGATGATCGCGGCGACGACACGGCGTCCATTGGCCCACGCGCGATGGCGGATAGCGGCAAGACCAATCGGGCAGTTGCGGATGATGACGGTTCCGTCGGCGCGCTTGAACAGGCGTACACAGACACGCTCGCCGCGTGACTTTCCCTCGACTGTCGCAGCCAGAAATGCGGCGGCCTCGTCGGCGCTCATCGCCGAGATGTTGTGGACATGCAAACCGCACTCGGTACAGAACCGCTTCGTCTCGGTGCCTTCCATGTCATCCCAGCGTGCGGGACAAGGCGCGGCGACACTCAACTGATCGAGCGAGAGTCGGCGAGAATCACTGGGCATCGCGATCGGTCCTTTCGTCTGCCGGGCGTGTCCGACACAGACTCTGACCGATGAGATCGGCGATGGGTTCCGATTCGCGAGAGCGGGCTTACACGCGTGTGACAGTTGTCACGAACAGGCCGCGAACGAGCGGTAGAAGTGGGCCGAGAATGAGGTGCTGTGGTGTGCGAGGCCATGAAAAAGGCCCGGATAGTTTCCGGGCCTTGTGGTTCGATGTGTTCGTTGATGAAAGAAGAAACCCGCCTCTGGAGAGGCGGGCCACCACGCGATTATTCATCGACTGGACGGAGAGCGAGGCCCATCTCGGTGAGGCGTTCGATGACTTCCTTGAGAGAGGTCGCGCCGAAGTTCTTGACGCCCATGAGTTCGGCCTCGGTGTGGCTGGCGAGGTCGCCCAAGGTCTGGATCCCCAGGAGTTGGAGGGCCTTGCGGGCGCGGACGGAGAGATTCAGGTCCGTCACGGGACGCCCCAAGTGGGCCTCCTGACCTGTGCCTCGGTACTGGTCCATGAGCGCCCGGCGGGCAAGTCGGTGGGCGTCCTCGAGGCCCTGGCCCAGGCGCAGGCCTTTGGCCGTGAGCATCTTCTTGATCTCGACGAGGCTCGTCTCGCCGAAGTTTTTGTAGCCCATGAGTTCCGCCTCGGTGATGCGCAGCAGATCGCCGAGCGTGCGGATGTTCATCTTCTTGAGGCACGTGCGTGCGCGAACGGAGAGTTCGAAGTCCGTCACGGGCGTGTCGAGCATCGCCTTGCGTTTGAAGATGTCGCGGTCGGCCTCTTCTTCAACGATCATGTCGCGGGCGGCGAGGATGTCCTTCATGAACAGGTTCGCGCGCGCGTGGTTGGGATTTGTTTCGAGGACCTGACGGAGGTACCGCTCGGCCGTCGCGTACTCGCCGCGATCCTCGTGCATGACGGCGAGGTTGATGAGCGCATTCACGCGCGCCGGCGGGATCGAGACACAACGCTCATAGAGCGCGATCGCCTCGTCCTCTTCGCCGAGCATATCGAGCGCGTACGCGAGGCGGAAGAGCACGTCCTGGCTCTCCGGGTCGGAGGCAAGAGCCTTGCGAAGAGCGGCGACGGCGCCCTCGCGGTTGCCCTTGGTCTCGAGATCGCGCGCGGTGGCGAGGTGCTGGCTGGCGGCATGGGTGTCGCGCTTCACCTGCTCGGAAAGGCCGATCACGGTATCGAGTGGGTCGTTGCCCGTCATTCGTTCGCTCCAAGTTCTGTCGTGGGATGGAAGTGCGCGACGGCCGGGGACGCGGAGTGCGGTCGGTCGGAGCGCGGCGGGGAGTCTAGGAAATCGTGTGACGTGACTCAAGGCGCAGAGGGGTCTGAACCGGCCGTTTCCCGAACAAGCTTGAGAGTTCGCCATTTCCCGCCCATGAATCTGGCCAGCAAGACGAGGCTGAGGATGATGATGTACGCCGAGGCGGCCGCCCACGGCCCTACCGACTTCCAATCCGGCAAGAACGTGACTGCAGCCACGCCCCCACCGACGATGAGTGTCCACGCGAGCACCACGGTGACGATCCCCGGCCAATGCGTGTCGCCCGCGCCGCGAAGAGCGCCGCTCACGGTCATCGCGATCGCGTCGAAGAGTTGGAACGTCGCCGCGGCAATCAGGAACTTGCCGGCAAGGGAGACGACTTCGGCCTTGACCTCGGGCGCAGACTCCTTGCTCACGAGGAACCCCGCGAGATCGTGGCGGAAGAGAACGAAGACAAGTCCACACGCGACCATATAGACCATGGCGATCGCGATGGCGACCCAGGTGCGCGTCGCCGCGAGGTCCGGGCGGCGCATGCCCATGCACTTCCCGACGCTCGCGGTGATCGCGACGTTCATGCCGACGGCGGGCATGAAGGACATCGACATGTACTGATGGGCGATCCACCCGGCGGTGCTATGCACCTCGCCGAACTCCCCGACGAGCACGATCATGAAGATGGACCAGCAGAACATCTCGTTCACGAACATCAGGCCGCCCGGCCATCCAACGCGAACAATATCGCGAATCACAGCGAGGTTGACGCGGCATGCGCGGCGCGTGTGGAACCTGGCGTTGAGTCCGGGCGAGAGGAAGAGGGCGAAGGGGATGAGGAACTCGACCGCGGTCCCACAGACTGTGGCGATCGCGGCCCCGGTGACACCGAGCGCGGGCGCGCCGAAGTGGCCATAGATCAGCACCCAGTTGAGCGCGATGTTGGTGAGGTTGCCGAGGATGGTGGCCACCATGACGATCGTCGGCTTGTGCATGCCATAGAAGTAGTGTGAGATGGCACGAGCGCTGAGGGTGATGCACGAGCCGAGGACGAGGATGCGCGCGTACGACGACTCCATCGCGAGGCGTTCGCCCTCGTGTCCAAGGAGCGAGAAGAGCGTCGGAATCGCCATGGCGTAGGGAAGGAGCGCGAGCCAGCCGAGGATCGCCAGGTAGATCGCGTGCCACGCGTACGCCGCCCCGCGCTCGGGCTTGCCCGCGCCGAGATTCTGGGAGACGAACGAGTTGATAACGGTGATGAGGCCCATCATGAACGAGATGGGCATCCACGATGCGAGCCCGCCGTTGCCCTGCGCGCCGACATACACCGGGTCCGGCCCGATTCGCGAGACCATGAGGCGATCGACGAACTGCATGAGCGTGAACGAGGTCATCGTCGCGACGGTGGGGATCGCGAGACGGATGAGATCACGGGCCGCGGGCATGAATCCGGACTGGGGGATGGGTGTCGTTGAATCGTGCGATTCTGACATGACGTGGTTCCGGCGGTTGAGATCGAATCGGCGTGAACGCTGGAGTTGGGCAACTGGAGACCCGATCGATCGACACAGGACGCGGCGTGGCGTCCACAACCGAAGACGGTGGCGCGGGACGCGCGGCCGACTGGTGTCGTTGGGCCTCAATCCGAATGGAGCGATGGATGTGCCTGGGTCAGCGCATGGCGTTCACGTCGGGCATGGTAGCCGCGCTGGTCGCACGCTGCGGCGTAGCATGCTCGATGAGACGTTGGGCCTTGTGCACCTCACCGGTCATCGCATCGCGGAACTCGACCCGAACGAGCAACGTTGAGCCGGCGCGGGCAATTGGATCGATCGGTGTGTCGAAGGCGAGATCGACCTCGTACCCGGTGGAACCCAGACCGGACCGGTACGCATCGCGGACCTGCGAGGGCCCGAGCGTCACCGAGGCACGAATCGAGTTCCCCGAGTCGACGGTCATCCCCTCAGGAATCACGAACGCCTCGACGAGCATCGTGCCCACGACCTGCACGAACCGACCGCGGCCATCAACGGGGTTGACGAGGACCGTCGCGCCCGTCGCGGGGATGGTCCGCTGCGGCGGCGTGAAGCCGGAGAGCGAATCGATCTCAACCTTGGCGCACCGCGGGAGCGCGGCGAGGACATCCTCGGGAAGTGGCGACTGGCCCTGGCGGGTGAGTTCGCCGATCTTGGCATTCTGCTCGGCAACCTGGTTCTCGAGCGACTCGATCTTCGCGTTGAGTTCGAGACGCTCGCGGCGGAGGCGATCGTTCTCGGCGGCAGGCGTGGAACTCCCCTTGATGCGGCACGCGGGAAGGGCGGCGGCGAGCGCAAGCAGGCCGAGCGTTGCGGCCACTCGTGAGAAGTTCAGCGTTGGGTGAATGCGGCGCATGCGTGCCTCCAATCGACTCGGCGTGAATCGTCTGCCAAACTTGCGCAGACTGGGTTCGACCGATTGGATTCTTGCATGGGTCTGGCGAGCGGGCGCGGCATGGGACCTGCCATGGGTGGCACGCCGAGTTCACGAAGCGAGAAAGGGGCAGGCGTACTGCCTGCCCCCTGGGGTAACTTCATGAACATGCCGGCATTATGACCGGGCTCGATACCGATTTATTCATCCTTCTCGCGCGTGGCGATGGGAGTCGGCATCCTGGTGAGGACCTTGTCGATGAGGCCGTACTCGAGCATTTCCTTCTCGTCGAGCCACTTGTTGCGATCGCAGTCTTTGGTGATGCGATCGATGGTCTGGCCTGTGGCGTCGGAATAGATGGAGTAGAGGCGGTCGCGGAGGCGGAGCATCTCGCGGGCCTCGATCTCGATGTCGGTGGCCTGGCCCTCGAGCACGCCGCCGATGAGGGGCTGGTGCATCAGGTTCCGGGCGTTGGTGAGGGCGAAGCGCTTGCCCTTGGTCCCTGCGGCGGCGAGGACGCTGCCCATGCTGGCGGCCTGGCCGATCACGTAGGTGCAGACATCGCACTGGACGAAGCGCATGGTGTCGAGGATGCCGAGGCCGGCGGTGACGGAGCCGCCGGGGCTGTTGATATAGAAGTGGATGTCGGCCTTGGGATCCTCGTTGGCGAGGAAGAGGAGCTGGGCGACGATGAGGTTGGCGGCGTTGTCTTCGACGGGGCCGCCGAGGAAGATGATGCGGTCCTTGAGGAGTCGCGAGTAGATGTCGTACGCGCGTTCGCCGCGAGCGGTCTTCTCGATCACGATGGGAACCAGATAGCCGGACATGTCAACCTTCTTTCGATCGCGGGAGACTCGTGGTCTCTCAGGCGAGTGTTCGTGATTGGACTCAGCGGACGCCGGGGATGGACGAGGTGGACTTCGGAGGCTCGGTGAGCACTTCGTCGGCAAGGCCATACTTGACGGCCTCCTCGGCGGAGAAGTACTTGTCGCGCTCGCTGTCGCGCTGCACGGTCTCGACGGGCTGTCCGGTGTGATTGGAGATGATGCGATTGAGTTCGGCCTTGGCCTTGATGATCTGCTCGGCCTGGATGCGGATGTCCTCGGCCTGGCCGGTGACGCCGCCATAGGGCTGGTGGATCATGACCTTGGCGTGGGGCAGCATGTACCGCTTGCCCTTGGTTCCGGCGGTCAGGAGGAGGGCCGCGCCGGAATAGGCACGCCCGAGGCAATAGGTAGAGACGGGGGAAGACAGGAACCGCATGGTGTCGTAGACGGCGAGGGTGTCGTCCACGGCTCCGCCCGGCGAGTTGATGTAGAAGTTGATCTCCTGCCCGCGCTTCTGGTTCTCGAGATACAGCATCTGCATCATGAGACGTGCGGCAGAGGCATGGTTGATCTCGCCGATGAGGAAGACGATGCGATTCTCGAGCAAGAGCTCGTCGATCGTCATCTCGCGGGTTCGTTGGTAGGACACCGATGCTGACGCCATGCGTCTCTCCGTGGGGCTGGTGGGCGCGTTCGAGGGGCGATCCGCCGCCTCTCGACCCGTCCAGTGACCGATCATCGAGACGCCACCAAGGTCTGGCATCGTCTCGCGGCATGGTACTCTCCGGGCGATGCCGCTCGGAAGAGTGTCCAGGCCCTAGAACATCGGCCAAGTGCCGCCCCGGGTTGAGCGGAAGGCCGAGATGGTGGAATCCCAACAACATCCGTGCCGTGAATGAGGTTGGCCAGGGCCTCTCACCTCACGAGACAACACGCGTACATGCCGCCGACGACATGGCGGATCGGGAAGGGCCTGCCGAGTTGGCAGTCGACGGGTGTTTCAGCAAGGGCGAAGACGAGGGGACGGCACGAGGCGTGGTCGCTAGCATCATCCCTTTGGCACCCATCCAATCGATGGGCGGAGCGGTTTGCAGGTAGATTGGCGGCGGAATGAAAGGGCGTGAAGCGGCAGTGGCGACGGCGGTGATCAGCGACATCCACGGAAACGTCGTCGCGCTGCGGGCGGTGCTCGCGGACATCGAGCGACGCGGGTGCGATCGCATCATCTGTCTTGGGGACACCGTCGGCTATGGGCCAGACCCCCTGGAGTGTGTCGATCTCGTGCAGGAACGGTGCGCGTGGGCGCTCATGGGCAACCACGACTATGGCGTGCTCTATGAGCCGACGAACTTCAACATCGATGCGGAGTCGTCGGCCTTCTGGACGCGCGAGCAGTTCGAGATCGAGCCCGACGCCGAGAAGCGGGCGCGCCGGTACGACTTTCTGAACCGCCTGAGGGTGCGCGTGGTCGAAACGGTCGCGGGGACTGGGAATGGAAGCGAGTCGGGGGAGGAGTTGTCGCTGCTGGCGGTGCATGGTTCGCCGCGGCGCCCGATCAACGAGTACATCTTCCCCGATGATCCGATCAACAACCCGGACAAGATGGAGGGGATCTTCGAGCGTGTGCCCAGGATCTGCGTTGTGGGGCACACGCACGTCCCCGGCGTCTTCACCGACGAGCCGGACTTTTATCCTCCCGACGAACTCGGTGAGGGCGGGTACAAGTTCATGGCGGACGAGCGGGCGATCATCAACGTCGGCTCGGTCGGTCAGCCCCGCGACTTCGATCCCCGCTCCAGTTACGTGATTCTTCATCCCACGCACGCCGAGTTCGTCCGCGTCGAGTATGACGTGGAGGAGACGGCGAGCAAGATCCGTTCGATTCCCGAACTCCCGCAACGCCTGGCGGATCGGCTGCTGAAAGGGACGTAGAGAAGGGACTCTAGTCGCCGAGAGTCCAAGACTGTTCGTTCTGACCGAGACCGACGCCGGAACACTCGACTGCACCACCCGCGGCTCACGAACGAGTGAGACGCCACGAGCCTGCACCACCCATGCCCCAACCCAAGAACACCACGCTCCGCATCCTTGTTCCCACCGTCGTGGCGCTCGCCCTGGCGGCACTGGCATATGTGGGGATCCGCCAGGCGATGCGTCCTCCCGCGAACAACACAGGAGAGAACACGAGCGAGACACCAGCGCTTCTGCCGAAGCCGACCGATGCCGCCTCGACAACGTCCGAGCCTTCCAAGGCCACGAGCACGGCAGCCGCGGCCAGCACACCAACCGAAACGGCAATCCCCCAACCTTCGAATACTCCGACAGCTCCACCCACAGACACACCACCCACCAATCCCACGGCCAGCGCCACGCCCGCGGTCACGCCCACGACCTCAAAGCCCGCGTACCGAGCGCTCGAGTATCCAGGGCAGGGCGTGCCGGCGGATCTTGGCGATCTCACACCCGACGTGGCGCAAGGGTACAAGGCGTTGGTAGAGTTCTCGGCGATCGGCGCGGGGGTGAAGCGGATTCGGCTCGCGGACTACTTTGAGACGATCGAGCGACAGGTGCACCTTTCGGTGCAGAGCGAGGTCGTCGTGCCAATGAATGGCGCCGGGGATCCGATGTATCTCACGCCGATGGCGGCCCTGGCGGTCGGCATCGACGGGCAGACGGTGGCGCTCTTTGGTTCACCATCGAGGCCGGTGTGGAGTGTTGATGCGGGCAAGCCCGGCGAGTTTGTGGCGACGATCGTGGACGCGTCGGATGCGCCCGTGCTCAAGATCACGCGTCAGTACGGACTCGCGACTGGGTCGTATCACCTGACGCTACGGCAGCGGGTGGAGAACCTGTCGGGGCGAGCGCTGGGTGTGAGGTTCTATCAGATCGGTCCGACGGATCTGGAGCGTGATCGCGTGTCGTACATGAGCGATCAGCGGTACATGAACTTCGGGTACCTTCTGAAGGCGGCACAGGACCCGGCCGGGGCGTATGTGCGTGCCGACGACTTCCGCACGCCGCATGCGAAGTTGCTGGGGGACAAGGTCGGGCCCAACGGGGCGTATGCGTCGGAGTTGATCCAGTGGCCGAACAAGGAGGCACTGGATAACGGGTATCGGCTGTCGTGGGTGTCGATGACGAACCACTACTTCGGGGCGGCGGTGGTCCCGCTCTTTGATCCCATGAATCCGCCGGTGAAGTCGTTGTCGTGGGTCGAGGGCGTGAACCGGGCGTATTTGCCACTGGCGGATACCACGGGGTTTTCTTCGAGGAGCGGGGACCCGATCGCGGTGGGCGCGCGGCTGGACTCGAGCGTGATGACGATCGCACCGGGGGCGTCGGCGGATCTCTCGATGGGGTTGTATGCGGGGCCTCTGGACCGGAAGATCATCTCCCAGGATCCGCTTCTCAAGAGCCTGTCGCTGAAGGACATGGTGGTGTACAACATCGGTGGGATGTGCGCGTTCTGCACGTTTCCGTGGATCACGTCGGGGCTGCTGGCTCTCTTGCAGACGATCCATGACTATCTCACGCACGACTGGGCGCTCGCGGTGATCGGGCTCGTGCTGGTGGTGCGGACGCTGCTGCACCCGGTGACGCGCTGGTCGCAGGTGCGGATGACACGCTTCGGGAAGCAGATGCAGAAGATGGGCCCGAAGCAGAAAGAACTGCAGGAGAAGTACAAGAACGACCGGGCGAAACTCCAGCAGGAGACGGCCCGCCTCTGGAAGGAAGAGGGGATCAGCCCGACGGGAATGCTCGGGTGCCTCCCGATGTTCCTGCAGACGCCCGTGTGGATCGCGCTCTACGCCACGCTGTACTTTGCCGTGCAACTCCGGCATGAGGCGGGGTTCTATGGGCTGTTCCAGAAGATCATCCCGAGCGGGACGGCGTTCAGCCGATTCCTGGCCGACCTGTCGCTGCCGGATCAGCTGGTGTCGTTCGGCAAGGCGATCCACGTGCCCCTGCTCTCCAGCCTGATGGGCGAGTTCCATGGGATCAACGTGCTCCCGCTGCTCTTGGGCGTGGTGTTCTTCATCCAGCAGAAGTACCTCTCGCCGCCGACGGTCGCCTCGTCGCCCGAGCAGGAGATGCAGATGAAGATGGTGAAGTTCATGAGTGTGGTGATGTTCCCGCTGTTCATGTACAACGCCCCAGCCGGCCTGACGCTCTACTTCGCGACCAACTCAACGCTCGCGATCATCGAGAACAAGTGGATCCGGTCGCACATCGATCGATACGAGAAGATGTACCCGGAGGCGGGGAAGAAGAAGGGTGGCGGGAAGGACGCCGGGAAGCCCAGCGGGTTCATGCAGCGTGTGCTGGCGGCGGCCGAGGAACGCAAGAAGATGATGGAGCAGATGCAGTCGCAGACCCAACGCCGTGGCGGCAAGAAGTAGCCCGTGCGCGCCGGCGACACCATCGTCGCGCTCGCGTCGGCGGTGGGGCGATCACCCCGCGCGATCGTCCGTGTGTCGGGGTCCAGGTCGCTGGATGGTTCGATTCTTGCAACTCCGCGGGTTCGGGGTGTTTCTCGGGTCGAAATGCCGATGGGTGGTGGAACGCGACTGCCCGCACTGGCGTTTGCTTTGCCACACGATCCCGGCTCCTCGTCGTACACCGGCGAGGACACGCTGGAACTGCAGATCCCGGGCAACCCGGAACTTGTCTCGCGTGTGATCGCGTGGCTCCTCACACACGACGGCGTTCGGCACGCCGAGCCTGGAGAGTTCTCAGCCCGGGCGTATCTGAATGGTCGATTGACTCTGGAAGAGGCCGAGGGTGTGGCGGCAACGATCGCGGCGAGCACGCGCGTGCAACTCGATGGGGCACGGGCGCTCCTCGAGGGAGCGACGGGGCATGAGTATCGTGCGATGGCCGACGAGTGCGCGACGCTCCTGGCGCTGGTCGAGGCGGGAATCGACTTCACGGATCAGGAGGACGTGGTGGCGATCACGCCCATGGACCTCGCCCGGCGACTCGATGCGCTTCTGGCACAAATCGATCGACACCTGGCAGGTGTGGGGGCAAGGGCCCGCGAAGGCACGCTCGCGGTCGTGGCGCTCGCGGGCGCGCCCAACGCCGGAAAATCGACGCTCTTCAACGCGCTCCTGGGGCATGCGCGGGCGATCGCGTCGCCGGTGGCTCATACCACGCGGGATGTGCTTGGAGAGGAACTCGATCTCTCGGGCGATTCGCCGGTGGGTGGGCGGGTCATGCTGTGCGATCTCCCTGGTCAGGAAGGCGAGGGAGCGGGAGCCGATGACGGGGATGGCTTCGGGCGCGCGAGCGTATCGCGTGGAAGCAGAATCGGCGCGAGCCTGGCGATTCGTGAGGCGGCACAGGCTCGGGCGCGCGAGGCACTTCTCGCGGCGGATCTGGTGTTGTGGTGCGACCCGCGCGGGAGCTTCACCGACGCGCCCTCAGGCGTAGAGCACGAGCGGTTACTCAGAGTGCGCACACTGGCCGATGTGGCGGGCGCCGGGAGGGAGGAGGGTCGAGCACATCGAGCGGCGAGCGCTCACGGCGAGAGCGACGCGCTCCCGGTCTGTTCGATCGACGGGTACGGAATCGGGGCATTGCGCGCGGCGATCGCGCGGCGTGTGGTCGCAGGATCGGCGTCGAGTGCGGCGGGACTTCTACCCCGGCATCGCGAGTCGCTCGCGGGTGCGAGACAACTGCTCTGCGATGCACGCCGGGCGACAGATGAAGGGAGCCCGCGCCTCGCCGAACCTGAGGTGGTCGCCGACGCGCTGCGGGGCGCGATGGATCGGCTCGGCGAACTCGTCGGGCGGATCTCACCCGACGAGATTCTGGGACGCGTCTTCGCCAGTTTCTGCGTGGGGAAGTAGTCGCGTCCGAGGCTCGTGTGACGAGCCGCGTCGGGATCGCTCACCACTCGAGGGCGGCATCGAGAAACGAGTCGAGGTATCGCTCGCTGAAGGCTTCGACGGCCTGGGCGGTGGCGCTCGCGTCGATCCCCCAGCAGGCGGCGATCGGCGACTCGAACGTGGCATCAGCCTGGACGAGGAGGACGCCATCGATCGCCAGGGCGCTGGGGAGTTTGTCCGCGAGATAGGCCGAGAGAGCGTTGACCTCCGGTCCACCAACACTGACGGTGGGGAGCGCCCGCAACTCCTCGCGATTGAGATACCACAGATCGGAGCAGACCACGACGGCGTCGATGCGATCGAGTTCGTTTGGGGCCTCGTGACGCGTGCCCCAGCGTTCGACGATCTGCTTCTTGAGGCGATAGGCGATGGGGCGGTCGCGGTTCTCGGCCGCAAGATGAGCCCCGGTCACGACAAGAATCGAGGGTTGGGCGGTCATTGGGGGTCTGGTCTTGGGATGAGTACGGTCCAAAGATATGGTGACGCTTGGACCGGGGCTTGTCACGCCCGGAGCCGGGCAGAACGATGGACCCGCCCGGACGACGTGATTCGGGACCAGACGGAGCGTAGAGATGCCGATTCGTTCGATGGCCTCGACCGAGAACACACCCGATCCGTCGCCCTCAACTCCGACAGGAACCTCGGGGGGTACGGGAGGGACGGCGGTGGCGCAGCGTCCCGCGCCGGTCAAGCCGACGCCGAAGCAGTTGCCGCCGTACCGCGTGCTGCTGCACAACGACGACGAGATCGAGATGCCCCACGTCGTCATGTCGCTCGTGGAACTGACGCCCCTGGACACGGCCCGATCAACGATCGTCATGCTCGAGGCCCATAACACGGGCGTGGCCCTGATCCTGGTCACGCACAAGGAGCGTGCGGAGTTGTACCAGGAGCAGTTGCGGAGCAAGGGGCTGAAGGTCACGATCGAGCCGGCCGAGGCCTGAATCGCTCGGCACGAGGCTCGCTCTCGGCCTTTGTGAACTCAGACCACACACGCGGCAACTCCCTGAGAGTGCCTTAGTTTCCTGCATTCACTGGTCGGCGACCTTCGTCTCGACATCCCCGATCTCACGCCCGGTTCCTGTCGAAACCGCCTATACAAAACGCGGCGCGAAACGTCAACCTTGCCCGCGACTATTTTTTCATCCGCCACTTGCCAACGCCGCACGGCCTGAATTCGTGGCATCGCCGAGAGGCTTTGCCCAGATCGCGTCGGGCAACGTGAATCAGCACGAACCCGACATGCCCGCTCATGGGGCTCGCGTTCGCCTCCGATGGTCTCTTCACGACGACGCCGCGGTTGCCACGCGGGACGCCTCGTCGAAGAGAGAGCGTCCCCTTGACCGGGACAGTCTGGAGCCTTCCGTGAGCCCTTCCGCCAAGCGCCCTTCGAAGTCACAGGCCCAAGCCGCACCAGCCAACCATGAGCGGCAGACCATCCGCCTAGGTGATCTTCTCGTGCAGAACGGCATCCTGACGGCGACGCAGCGTGACCAGGTGCTGGCGGCCCAGAAGGTGCGCGGCGGGCCGTTCGGCGTGATCGCGGAAGAGATGTATGGGATCCACGTCGACGACATCGAGCGGGCCTGGGCGCAGCAATATGCCTCGCTCTGCACGCCCATCGATCCCCGGCGGCGTCTCGTGCAGCCGGATGTCCTCCGCGTGATCGATCGCCGGCAGGCGTGGCAGTTCCGCGTTCTGCCCATCGAGTTCGATGGCGACTGGCTCCTCGCGTGCACGACAGTGCAGCACCTGCCCCGGGCACTGAAGTTCACGGCATGGAAACTGGGATACTCGGTGCAGTTCGTGATCGCCGAACCCAGCCACCTGGGGGAGGCGATGGTCGAGCACTATCCGATGGCGGGGATGACGCCGGACGTGATCGCGGCAGGGATTGCCGCGGCCTAAGGCGAGAAACACGGAGGAACGGGGGGGACGGTGTGAGTTTGGGTTGAAACTGGCGAGGTTGGGCGTCTTCCTACACTTTGCCCGTGCCGAAAACGACTGAGAACACTGCGGTTCGAGCCGAGGGCGATGCTTCTGTCAGCAAGGTCTCGCTGGTGAGCCTTGGTTGCCCGAAGAACCTCGTGGACTCGGAGAAGATGCTCGGGCTTCTAGCCGAGGCTGGGCTCTCGCCGATCTCGTACGAGCCGGAGGTCGGTGGGTTTGGCGACGCCGACGCGGTGGTCGTGAACACCTGCGGCTTCCTCGAGGCGTCGAAGGACGAGTCGCTCTCGGTGATCCAGGAGGCGCTTCGGGCGAAGGAGCGAGGCGACCTGAAGCGGGTGATCGTCGCGGGGTGCCTGGTCCAACGACACCGGGCGAAACTGCTGGAGTGGGCGCCCGGAGTCGACGCGCTCATCGGTGTCTTTGATCGCGACCGGATCGTCGAGGCCGTGACGGGAGGCGCCATGCCGCGCGAGGGGGCACCGAGCGCGAGCGCTGATGGACCCAAGTACTGGATCGCGGCGAATGCGCTCCGAGCGGCCCAGGACCGCGGGCTGAAGACGACCGGCCTCACGGTGCACGGCAAGGACGGCAAAGGCATCGGATACTTCGAGGACGACTCGGCCCGCCTGCGTCTCACGCCACGCCACTACGCGTATCTCCGCATCAGCGAGGGGTGCAACCAGAACTGCGCGTTCTGCACGATCCCCTCGATCCGCGGGAAGATGCGTTCCAAGCCGCTCGAGAAGATCGTGAGCGAGGCGCGGGAACTCCTGAACGATGGCGCGTACGAACTGCTCCTCATCGGGCAGGACACGACGAGTTATGGCGATGATATCGGATTCGGGCTGAACTACGACGGAAAGCACGGCGGCGGCCTGCCCGCGCTCCTCCGGGCCCTCTCCGACACCGTCCGCGACACGACGGGACAGGGGTGGATCCGCCTGATGTACGCGTATCCCTCCAACTTCTCGGAGCCGATCGTCGAGGCGTTTGGCGAACTGGCCGAGCACGGGCATCTCAATCGATACCTCGACATCCCGCTTCAGCACGCGAGCGATCGCGTGCTCACGAAGATGCGCCGGCACGTCAAGGCGTCGCAGCAGGAGGCGCTCATCGATCGCCTGCGCGAACGCATCTCCGGAATGGCGATCCGCACCACGTTCATCTCGGGATTCCCGGGCGAGACCGAGGAGGACCACCAGGAACTCCTCTCCTTCGTGGAGCGATCCCAGTTCGACGCGGTCGGCGTCTTCGAGTACTCGCACGAAGAGGGGACGGTCGCGGGAACGATGGAGCACGATCCGGAACTGGCCGTGTCCCCGGAGACCAAGGCACGCCGGCGCAACGAGGTGATGGAGTTGCAGCAGCGCCTCGCCTTCGAGCAGGCGGCGTTCGTCGCCGAGCAGTTCGACGAGAAGACCCCCACCACCACCGGGGCGCGGTTCGACGTGCTCATCGATTCCGCCCTGGGCGCCAAGGCCCAGAAGACCAGCGGCGTGACCGACGGCGGGCGGCTCTTCCAGGGTCGGACCTACTTCCAAGCGCCGCAGGTCGATGCCGTGACGTACGTGCAATCGCGGTCAGCTCTCGTGCCCGGAGAACTGGTGCGATGCACGATCGTGGGGAGCGACGGGTACGACCTGATCGCGAGGCCGACGACGGAACTGGAAAAGAAGGTATCGCTCGGCGTGGTGCGGTAAGCGGTCACGCGTATCAGGTGTAGGAGAACGTAGAGACAGGCGAGACGCCCGCCCCACGAGGTGGGGTAAGGACGCGAGTCGTCTGGGACCTATTTCACATCACCGGCCGAGTTCGATGAGTTACTCAATTGAAACGTGGCACGGGGGTCGCCCGTGCCACGCTCGTTCCTGGTTGGTTGTTCGTCCGATTCCGGGCGGCGTGTCGATCGGTCACTCGGCCTTGGCGGGGGCGCCGGTGTGGTCGATCGGCTTCACGATGACGCTGTAGACCTCGTCACTCTTGAACCACTTGCGGAAGGTCTCGAGGACCTCGTCGCGGGTGATCTTCGCGTACGCGTCGGGCGCGCCAAGCACGTCGTCGAGGGTGGTGGTCTTGTAGTCAAGGGTGTCGAGGACGTTGAGCCAGTAGGCGGGCTCGCGGTACTGCTCATCGAAGGTGTTGCGGATCTGCCCCTGGGCAACCTTCAGTTCCTCGTCGGTAGGCCCATCCTGGGCAAAGCGGGCGTAGGTCTCGATGACGCGCGCTCGGAGCGTGTCGGCCTTGCGCGGCTCGGTCGGCGCCTGGGAGAGGAAGAGCCCGAAGCCCGGGAAGGCGTCGGCGGGACGGAGGCCGGCGCTGATCGAGTAGACCAGTTGCTCCTTCTCGCGGAGGGTGTTGATCATGCGAGTGGTGATGATGGAGGACGCGAGGCGCATGCGCCGGGCCTCGGTCAGGTCGCGCTCGTCGGGACCCTTGAACCCAACCATCACCGACGCCTTGTCGGTCTTGGTGTCGATCGCCTCGACGCGGTTGCGCGTCTCCGGAGTGAAGTGGAGCGTGCGGAGATCCATGAACGCGTCCTTGGTGACGCGCTGGTGGGATGAGAGCGAGCCGAGGTAGGTCGTGACGAGTTCGACGGCCCGCTCGCGTGAGATGTCGCCCACGACGCCGACCTCGATCGGGCTGGTCGCGATCATCTGCTCGAGCCACGCCTGGGCGTCCTCGAGCGTGAGGCGCTCGATCTGCGCCTTGGTCGCGGGCTGGGTGCGCGAGTCGTCCCTGGGATAGACCGTCTGGGCGACGACGCGGCGGAGCATGCCGTCGGGATCGACGAGCGACTCCTCAATCGAGCGGATGGTGCGCTCCTTCCAGCGGTCGAAGGCGGGCTTCTCGATCTTCGGATGGGTCAGGAGCAGGTGCGCCAGTTGCAGGCCGCTCTCGAGGTCCTTGGGCTGACCGGCGACGATGAGTTTCACCATGTCGGCCATGCCCGCGCCCTGGACCAGGACGTTCTTGCCGGTCATGAGGTCGCGGATCTGCGTGCTGGTGAGGGTCTCGGTCGCGGGGTTCTGCCACGCGAGGAGCGCGGCATTCGTAATCGCAGCGTTGGCGGCCGTCTCACGGAGGGGCATGCCATAGAGCACGATCGAGATCAGGGCCGTGTCCTTGCGATCGTCCATGAAGCGATGGTGCATGCGGATGTTGTTGCTGAGCCACGCCGACCAGACCTTGGCGCCCTCGTGGGTCTCGGGCTCGGCGACCGTCCCCGCGACGGGGATGGAGTCGAGGAGCGTCTTGGCGGAGGCGGTCTCGGTTTCGGAGGCGACCTCGGCGCTCATCGCCTTGACACCCGCGGCGAGGACCTGAGCCTCGGTGGGGACATCGCCTGACGATGGCATCTGGACGTAGTACACCAGGTTGCCATCGAACATGCGGCGGAAGGCATCGGAGACCTCGCTCGCAGTGATGCCCGGGACCATGGCCTTGGCGATGTCGAGTTGCTGCTTCGCGGACATGATCGGCTCGCCATTCTCGACGGCGGTGTTCATACGCCCGAGGATCGCGCGGACAGGGGCCGTGGACTCGGTCGCGGCGGCCTGCTCCAGCCCGGCAAGGATCTCGTCACGGGCGAGGGTAATCTCGTCCTCGGTAAATCCATGCTGGCGGACGCGAGCGACCTCGGTGGAGAGATCCCGAAGCATCGCCTCCCACTTGTCCGGCTCACCTGTCGCAGAGGCCATTGCCAGCGTGGCGGCACGGAAGAGGGTCTGGACGCCGGCGTCCGCGCCCTGATACGACGCCTCACCCGCGGAGACCTTGTTGCCGGTGCGACGACCGAATGCCCCCGAGGCGAGCGCATCGATGAACTCGACACGGGCGCCGGCGAGCGTGGTGGTCGGGGCTCGCGCGGGCATCACGTGCGCCACCTGCACCATCGCGCGCCGGAGTTCGGGATCGGTGATAACGACGGCGCGGGGTGCGGCGTCGGGGGTCACCTTCGCGTCGAGGTCCTGGGGGATCGGCTCCTTCTCGCCACCCTCGAAGGCCTTCTTGATTTGGGCCACCATCGCCTCGGGCTCCATGTCGCCCACGACGAAGAGCGTCATGTTGCTGGGGACGTAGTAGCGGTTGTAGTAGTCGAGGAAGTCCTCGCGCTGGACGGCATTGATCGTCTGCTCGGTCCCGATGGGAAGGCGGACACCGATCCGCGAGCCGGGAAAGAGGCGGTCGAGCATCTGCTCCATCACGCGCTGCTGAGCACCCGAGCGGGCGCCCTTCTCGCGGAGGATCACCTCGCGCTCGGCATCGATCTCCTTGGGCACCAGGAGCAGTTTCGTGGCGACGTCGGCCATGAACTGCATGCCCTTGGTGACCTTCTCGTCGGAGGTGTCGGGGAGGAAGAGTTGGTAGGCGGTCTGGTCGAAACTGGTGAAGGCGTTCTGGTGCTGCCCGAAGGTGAGGCCGAGGGACTGGAAGAGGTCGATGACGGTCCCGGGGGCGAAGTTCTGCGACCCGTTGAAGGCCATGTGCTCGAGGTAATGGGCGATGCCACGCTGGGCGTCGGTCTCGTTGAGCGAGCCGGTCGAGATGTGCAGCCAGAGAGACACACGCCCGGGAGGCGTGGCGTGCCTCTTGACGACATAGTTCAACCCGTTGTCGAGTTGGCCTGTGACCAGACTCGGGTCGGTGGGGAGCGCCTGGGTGAGGTCGTCGGCACGAACGACGCCGGTGAGCGTTGCCGAGTGTGCCAGACCAACCGCGATCGTCAACGCCAACGCCGAGGGGCGCACGAGCCGAGCCAACCAGTTCATCTTCATGTGTGTCTCACAGTGGATCAACGGCACCACGATCGGCGAACAAACCCCAATCGGCTGACGCCGGCCGTCGAAAGGTCCAAGTCTTCATTATTGCAGGGCTAGCAGCGTTCGTGATGTCACGACAGTTTCACACGCCGCGGGGCCTCATATAGAGGTGAACGGCCATCTGGTGATACACATGGGTCTCCGGGCCATCGGCGTTGGCAAGCCGCAGATCGGCGGGCTCCTGCGGTGGTGCTTGGGCGGGCGTGGCTGGATCCTGATCGAGAGTCTTGTCGTCGAAATCGCCATCGGGCCTGTCGTCAAGACGCGACACAGGGCGAGATTCGGCCACCTCGTCGCGCCACATCTTCCGACGGAAGTCCCGCTTTGGTCGCTTCCTGTGCGGCTGTTCGGCTGGGGCTTCGGTGACCACAGCGAGGGTCAAAGGCCAGGGCGTGCGAAGGACCAGGATGCCATCCGGCACGAGCAGATCCACCACCTTGGCCGCCTGCTCCATGACGCGTCGGAACCCAAGCGCCTCGCGCACGACCGGATAGGGCGGATCGAAGAACGCGACGGTGACGGGCCTCGGGCAACGCGAGAGAGCGCCCAGGCCCAACGCGTCCCCCACCACCACCTCGCAGCGGTCCTGCACGCCGAGCATCTCGATGTTCTGGTGGAGGATCGTCGCCGCCGCCTTGTCGCGCTCGACAAAGACGCAACGCGAGGCGCCGCGGCTGATCGCTTCCAAGCCGATCGCTCCCGTCCCCGCGAACGCGTCAAAGATCGCCGCGCCTTCCATGTGTCCGCGCAGGATGCCAAAGAGTGATTCCTTGACCCGATCCGGGATCGGCCTGGTCGTCTCGGCGTCCTTGGGCGTGAGGAGTTGTCGGCGGCGGAACTCGCCCGCGATAATGCGCATCGATCGACAGTAGTCCGCGTCCGCCGGTCTCCCGCTTCCTGCGATCCCGCCTCGAACATCGGCCGTGAACGCGGCTTCGCTGGTCGTGCGGACGTGTCTCCGGAAAGGCGTCGAGACCAACCCATATCCTCCACGCATGAGCCGATACGATCAGTTCCAGGCCTACCGGTCCAAGATGAACTGCCGCATTCTGGGCGAGGACGAAGAGCGTGCACGCATCGCGGGTCGTGGCCCGGACTCGCCCGCCCCTGCCGGGGGCACGATCGTCACCAAGCGATTCTTCCGCCTCGATGGACAGGCCTATGAGCCTGGCGCGCTCACGGGGCCCACCAAGGAACTCCTGGGCCTCGTCGCCTCGACCGTCCTCCGCTGCGATGACTGCATCGCGTATCACATCGACCGCAGTGTGGCGTTGGGCCTCAGCGACGAAGAGATCTTCGAGGCACTCGATATCGCGCTCATCGTGGGTGGATCGATCGTGATCCCGCATCTCCGCCGGGGTGTGGAGTTTCTCGACGAGGCACGGCTCGCGCCCCGGGACAACTCCAAGGACGCCGCGCCGCACTGCCACTAGTTTCGCATTCCACGCCATGGCCCAGCCGCCGATCGATCCCGCTCTTGCCCGCCATGCCGCGTCGGCGATCGTTGAGACGCTCGCGAGACACGGGCATCTCGCGTACTTCGCGGGCGGCTGCGTGCGCGACGAACTGCTCGGACTCGCGCCCAGCGACTACGACGTCGCCACGGATGCCACGCCCGATCGACTCAAGTCCCTCTTCAAACGCACCAACCTCGTGGGCGCGGCGTTCGGCGTCGTGCTCGTGAGCCTCGACCACGCCGTCGTCGAGGTCGCCACCTTCCGATCCGATGGCACCTACACCGACAAACGCCGGCCCGACGCGGTGACGTTCAGTTCGCCCGCCGAGGATGCCGCCCGCCGAGACTTCACGGTCAACGCGCTCTTCCTCGATCCGCTCGCGCGCGATCGCGCAAAGGCCGACGCCGAATCGCCGCTCGGCGGAACGGTGATCGATCTCGTCGATGGCCTGCGCGATATTCGCGCCCGCGTGATCCGGGCCGTGGGCGACCCCGATCGACGTTTGGCCGAGGACCACCTCCGAGCGTTGCGTGCGGTGCGTCTGTCGTCTCGTCTGGGGTTCGCGATCGAGGATCGCACCGCCGACGCGATTCGTCGGCACGCGTCGTCTTTGGTAGGTGTGAGCGCCGAACGCATCGGCGACGAGATCCGCCGCATGATGTCGCACCCCTCTCGAGCCGAGGCCGCCCGGCGACTCTCGAACCTCGGGCTGGACCAATCGATCCTGCGGAATCACTCGCTCGATGGCGAACCCGCCACGCTGACCGGACTTCCTCCATCGGCCTCATTTCCCCTCGCGCTCTCGGCATGGGCCGTGGACCTCGGGCTCGCGAGCCCCGTGCCCACCGCGGCGTGCCCGATCTTCCGCCGGTCGCTCTGCCTCAGCAACGCCGAACACGAGGAGTGTCGGCACATCCTGGAAACCTGGCACGATCTGATCCACCTCTGGCCCACGGCCGGCGTCGCACAGCGGAAGCGGATCGCTGGTCGGATTGCGATGGTGGAGGCATGCGTCCTACTAAACCAAACGCACACCAAACTTGCAACCGCAGTTAGAACTGAGCACGGGCGTCTCTCGGCGACACGAAGCGGGATTTCGCCGACTCCGTTTGTCACCGGCGACGACCTGATCGCCGCAGGGATTCCTGCCGGTCCACGATACAAACAAATACTTGACGAGATTTACGACGCTCAACTCGAAGACCGTGTCGTGGATCGAGCCGAGGCCCTGGAACTCGCTCGGCGTTTGGGTGTCTAAATCTATTGCCGAGGCAGCATGGGTTGGACCTTCACCAAACCCTGGCGACCTTGGTGACGAATGTCGGCGATCGGTGTCATGGGTCGTGGGCGCGTACGTTTCTTGGCCGGATGCCGGCTTCTGGCTGGTGATTTCGGAGTTAGATCTAAAGTTCGCTTTGAAGTCTGTTTTCGGCATTGTGTACGCAGTAGAAGAGTGACAGAATTGGCGTCGCTCCAGGATCGCACGAATCGTCACTTCGGACTTGGGCCGCGATTTCGGGCCTGGCCATCTGAAGTCAGTTTTTTGGAGGGGTCTCCATGGATCGAATCGGAACAACGTTGAGCACAAAGCACCGCATCCGCCTGATGCTGGCGGCAGCCTCCACAGCGCTCGGCCTGGCCCTCGCGTCGCCGGCCCTCGCGCAGGATCTCTCCATCCCCGCGAAGGAGGCGGAGGAGGAGACAGACACCGCCGAGGCGACGGTGCAGGGAACGAAGGTGTACTGGGTGGACCTGCAAGGCTGGTTCGGCGAGGACATCTCCCAAAGCCCGATCCGTCAGGCGATCAAGGACGCGAAGAAGATCGGCGCTGAGGTGATCGTCTTCAAGATTGACGCGAACTGGGGTCAGCGCGGGCCGTTCAAGGAGGACGTCCGCGAAGGCACGAACGACCAGCACTCGTTCAACCAGATGTTCCGTGCTGAGGCGATCACGCCGATCTTCGCGGACGAGATTCCCTCGGAGTGGGGCGACAAGCAGCCCCGCATCGTGTTCTGGGTGAAACAGGCGATGGGCGGGGCGGCCCTGCTTCCCTTGGTGTGCAAGGAGGTCTACTTCACGCACGACGGCCGCATGGGCGGGCTGGGGAACCTGAGTTACATGATGCGTGGGCACGACCGCGTGGTGCAAAAGCAGATCTCGCTGCGGCTCCAGCACGCCGTGGGCTGGGCGATCCAGGGCGGGTATCCGTACGCGGAGCAGCTCCTTCGGTCGATGGCGAAGATCGAGCACGTGTGCAGCGTCACCTTCGAGGACGGGAAGCCCGTGCTCGTGGAGCGTCTGCCCGATGGTCCCGGCGAGGAGCTGCTGACCGACGACGGGATGGAGGAGAATCGAGATAATCTCCACACCCGCGCGAGCGGCGAGGGGAACGACGTGCTCACACTGACCGCGCGCACGGCGAACCTGATCGGCTACAGCAAGGGGACGGCGGACACGCCCAACGAGCTCTTCTCCCTGATGGGCATCTCGCGCGATGCCGTCATCGTCAAGGGGAAGTCCGAGCGGATCATGTCGAACTGGTCCAAGGGGCTGGAGTCGGGCGTGAAGCGCATGGAAAAGCTCTGGCAGGAGTACACCGAGGTCCAGGTCGAGGCGCCCGGTGAGTACAACGAGCGCACCAAGGCCCGAGGCATCCGCATCCGAAAACTCGAGGAACTCCGCCGACTCTGGAAGCAATGGGGCGAGGGGGTCACGCAGGAGAACTATCCCACGGCACCGACCGAGGCCCAACTCCAGACCATCATCGAGCAGCTCAAGCTCGAGCAGATGATGGACCGGCGGAACTGAGCACACACACTAACCGTTGAACACGGAGACACCCATGAAGGCCATGAATCGTTTGTTCCACACGCTCGGGCTTGCCCTGCTTGGGGCGGCATACCTGGCGGCCCCGGCCCAGGCCGCGGCGCCCGCCGTTGATCTGGCCTCGACGCGCGCCGTCGCCCAGTCCCAGCCGCTCTCGATCCCCAAGGCCCCGGAGGCTCCGGCGGCGGAGGACGAGAAGGCCGACGCTCCGAGCGCCGACATGCCGGGCGTGCCCAAGGCGCTGGTCCTGACTCTTGGCGACGAGCAGAACGGCGACATGGTGGGCGTGTACATGGTCGCCCACATCCTGGAGCGCGCCATCCCCACGCTCGAGAAAGAACTCGGCACGGACAAGACGGGCGTGCTCGTGCTCCGCGTGCACTCCGGCGGCGGCTTCGGGCTTGAGGTCCAGAAGATCGTCGATGTGATCCAGAACGAGTTCAAGCCCCGTTTCCGGACGGTGGGGTGGATCGACACGGCGATCTCCGCCGCCGCCATGAGCTCGCACATCCTCGAGGAGATCTACTTCACCTCCCGTGGAAACTACGGCGCGTGCACGGGGTTCTATGGCTCGCTGGACCGCCCCGTCGAAGGGCGCGAACTGCAGGAGTCGCTGGTGCAGATGGAGCGCATCAGCGCCAAGGCCGGGTGGGACCCGCTCATCATGCGGGCGATGCAGATCCAGCAACCCGTGTCGGCGACGATCGATGAGTACGGCAAAGTGAACTTCCACGACGATCTCTCGGGCGACTTCATCGTCAACCGTCCGCGAGAGATCCTCACGTTCAACTGCCGCTCCGCGGAGAAGATCAAGTTCTCGCGGGGCACGGCGGACACGCTCGACGAACTGACCAGGCTCATGGGCTACAAGGAGCTCAACTGGGTCGGAAAGAAGGTCGCCGGCTCGCCGTGGCCGATCGCCAAGTCGGAGAAGATGCAGATGGACTTCCGTCGGCAGGCGGCGGAGGACGAGCGGCTGACGAATCACTACTTCCAGTCGCTGCAGATGCAGATCCAGGCCGCCGAGGCCGCGCCGCGCGAGCAACGTGGCGCTTTCGTGGGCCGCGCCAAGCAAACGCTGGGCAAGCTCCGCAACATGATCCGCAACAACCCCAACTTTGCCATCAGCGTGTTCAATCGGACCCGCGAGGAGGTCGAGGAGTTGTTCAAAGAGTATGAGAAGCAGCTGAACGAGTTGCTCAAGTAAGCCATCGTCACTGTCCCCCCAAGGCCCGGCTCGTCCGGGCCTTTTTCATGCACCTGTCGCGTGTATCATCGCCCATGACCCAAGCCGCTCGCCCTCGTGCCTCATCCTCGTTCGTGCCCCAGAACCTCGACGCGACCCGCTGGGAGGCCATCGAGCCTCTTCTGGCCTCCCTCAAGGATCGACCCGTGACCTCCGTGGCCGATCTCGAGGCGTGGCTTGCGGATCGAAGCGAACTCGAGGCCGCCTGCAGCGAATCGCGCGCGAATCTCTACATCACGATGACCTGCCGCACCGACGATCAGGCGGTTCAGAGCGCGTACACGGCCTATATCGAGACGATCGCCCCGAAACTCTCCCCGGCGTTCTTCGAGCTCGACAAGCGCCAAGCGGAGCTCTCCACAAAGTTCCCCCTTGACGAATCGCGGTACGCCGTCCTCGTGCGAGCGACCAAGGCCGACGTCGAGATCTTCCGCCCGGAGAACGTGCCGCTGGAGACCAAGCAGTCGCTCCTCTCCCAGAAGTACGACCAGATCATCGGAGCGATGTCGGTCGAGTTCGACGGGCGCGAGCAGACCATCCCGCAGATGGCGAGATACCAGGAGGTCACCGATCGCGGCGTGCGTGAGGCCGCGTGGCGAATCGTCGCCGATCGACGCCTGAAGGACGCCGACGCCATCCACCAGATCTACGACGACATGATCGCGATCCGCCACCAGATCGCGCGGAACGCGGGCTTCACCAACTACGTGGGGTACGCCTTCAAGTCCAAGCACCGCTTCGACTATGGGCCCGAAGACTGCTTCGCCTTCCACGAGGGCGTCGAACGCCACATCGTCCCGCTGATGCGCGACCTGGAGAAACGCCGCGAGACAACGCTCGGCGTGGACACGCTCCGCCCGTGGGACCTCGGCGTGGACGTCAAGGGACGCGCGCCGCTCCGCCCGTTCGAACGCGGGCAGGAACTCGTCTCCAAGTCCGTCGCCACGTTCAAGGCGCTCGACCCGCGCCTCGCCGCGATGCTCTCGACGATGGGCGACGGCTCGAACACCAACGGCCCCTCGGGCGGCGCGTCGCTCGACCTCGACTCTCGCAAAGGAAAAGCCCCGGGTGGCTACCAGTACATGCGCGACCGCTCACGCCGCGCGTTCATCTTTATGAACGCCGCGGGTCTCGTCCGCGACGTCGTCACGATGGTCCACGAGGCCGGACACGCCTTCCACTCGATGCTCTGCGTGGACGAGCCGCTGCTGTCGTACCGCCACAGCCCCATCGAGTTCGCCGAGGTCGCGAGCATGTCGATGGAGTTGCTCACGCTCCCGCACATGGGCGCCCCAGGCGCGTTCTACACATCGAAGGAGGACCACGCTCGGCACCGGCGCATGCAGGTCGAGAAGAGCATCCTGCTGCTTCCCTGGATCGCGACGATCGACGCCTTCCAGCACTGGGTCTACACCAACCCGACGCACACAAGGGCCCAGCGTGAGCAGCACTGGCTCAGCCTCGACGATCGCTTCGGCAATGCCGTCTCATGGGAGGGGCTCGACGCCCACCGCCGACTCGTCTGGCAGCGTCAACTCCATCTCTTCGGCGTGCCGTTCTACTACATCGAATACGGCATCGCGCAACTCGGCGCGCTGCAACTGTGGATCCACTCGCTGGAGAAGGGTGAGAAATCGGCGATCGACGCCTACATGCGGGCGCTCTCGCTGGGCGGGAGCAAGCCGCTCCCGGACCTCTTCGCCGCCGCGGGCCTGGAGTTCGACTTCGGCTCGGACACCATCGCGCGGATCTGCGATCGCGTGCGAACGGAACTGGACAAACTCCCGGAGTGACCCATGTCCGACGCCGGCGTGCCGCACCTTGCGCCCGAGGCGTTCCCGGATCGCGCGCGCGACGTCGCGGATCTGTTGACGAGATATTGGGAGAGCCTCGAATCTCGCCCGGTCACGCCCGACATGAAGCCGGGGGATCTGCTGCGAGACCTTCCCTCGGCACCGCCGGAAACTCCGTCTCGCGAAGACGACTCGTGGTCGGGTCTGCTCGGCGATGTCGAGCGGCTCATCCTCCCCGCGCTCACGCACTGGCAATCGCCGAACTTCTTCGCCTACTTCCCGGCCAACGCGAGCGCCCCGGCCATGCTCGCCGAGCTCCTCTCCGCAGGGCTTGGCGTGCAAGGGATGCTGTGGGCCACGAGTCCCGCGTGCACCGAACTCGAGATCCGCATGATGGACTGGCTGGCCGAGGCCATCGGCCTCCCCGATCGGTTCCGCTTCGATCGTCCAGACTCTGTGGGCGGCGGCGTCATCCAGGGAACCGCCAGCGAGTCCACGCTTACCGCCCTCGTCGCCGCACGCGCCAGAATCATCCGATCCCACGCCGAGAACTCCACGAACGTGCCCGACAATCTCGAGTCCCGCCTCACCGTGTACACCTCCACCCAGGCGCACTCGTCGGTGATCAAGGCGGCGATCGTGGCGGGGATCGCGCGCCATGCCGACGATCGAAGGCGAATCCGGCTGATCGAGACCGACGAGCGGTCCCGCCTCCGCCCCGATCGCCTGCGCGAGGCAATGCTCGCCGATATCCAGGACGGCCTGATCCCGGCGTTCGTGAGCGCCACCGTGGGCACGACCGCAACCACGGCCATCGACCCGATCGCGGAGATCGCCGACGCCATCAAGACCGTCACCGAGACCACGAGCACGAGTGCCGCCACCCCCCCCAAGCCCTGGCTCCACGTCGATGCCGCGTTCGCCGGGGCGGCGTGCGTCTGTCCCGAGTTCCGCCACCTGCTCCACGGCATCGACCTCGTCGATTCCGTCTGCTTCAACCCGCACAAGTGGCTCCTGACCAACTTCGATTACGACGCCTTCTGGGTCGCCGATCGGCGGGCGCTCACCGACGCGCTCTCGATCACACCGGAGTATCTGCGCAACGCCGCCAGCGACGCCGGGACGATCGAGTTCCGCGACTGGCACGTCCCGCTGGGACGCCGATTCCGCTCGCTCAAACTCTGGTTCGTCATGCGCCACTACGGGCTCGAAGGCCTGCGCCGGCACATCCGCGAGCACGTCCGACTTGCTCAACACTTCGAATCACACGTCCGCGCCGACGACCGGTTCGAGGTCGTGCAGGAACGCACGCTGAATCTCGTCTGCTTCCGCCTCCGGGGGGAGGGTGCCGAGTCGGACGCGATAAACAAACGTCTGCTCGACGCGATCAACGCGACGCGGCGAGTCTTCCTGACCCATGCCGTCCTTCCCAAAGAGGCCAGGCCAGCCGGAGGCCGCTTCTTCCTCCGCATGTGCATCGCCAGCCCGGCGACACGCGACCATCATGTCGCCGACGCGTGGACACTGATCCAGAGTCTTGTGTGACGGCACCCAACCTCCCCTCCCCCCGCCTGGCGTGCGCTGCGGGATGGCCCATGTTCCTACGCTCTCCTCATGCACGGACGCCGTTCGAATCAGGTCGTGTCGCTCGGACTGATCGGCTTGACAGCCCTCGCCACGTCGTGCGCCTCTCGTCCTGCGGCTCCCACCCTGACGACCGACACCGTGACCGCCACCGGTGCTCGCGTGTCGATCCCGGCCGGCTCGTACGCCGCCGCATTCGACGCCGCCCGCGAGTCGCTCCGCTCCTTCCGATTCCCGATTGATCGAGTGGACTCACGCGAGGGCGTGATCTCGACCGAAGCGAAGCAGACCTCGGGCCTGGCGACGCCCTGGGACCGCGAGCAATCGACGCTGGCCCAGGAGGCCGAGGACCTCCTGGCGCACCAGGCCCGGCGTGTCCGCATCACGTGCACGCCCACGGATTCCTCGCGCGATGTGGCAGACCTGACCACGTACCAAGGCCCCATCACGGCGACCGTCGAGGTCGTCGTGGAACGGACCTACGTCCGAAACTTCCGCCCCTCCAGCCAGGCGATCCTGCTCTCCTCGCAGGCCTATGACCCCATCGCGGCCTCGCACGGCCAGAGTTCGACATATGCCGTGCCCATCACTCGTGACGATGAACTGGCCCAGCGACTTGCGAGTGACATCGCACACCGGGCACGGCGCGACTGACATCGCGCTTCCATTCGCCTCCCCCACCACGTCTCCCGATCCCCAATCGAGCGATCACGCTCACTGGCCGACCGCTCGGGTGGGCCACAAGACCCCACTGCGACGTGATGCCTCATCCGACGAAACGGCTCGCGCCCGACTCTTCGGCTCGACGGCCCGCTCTACAGGCGGTTCGATGGAGAATCGTTTGTCCTTGTCCGTGGAACGCCGAGGCTGACCGAACCATCGCGCGATGAGTTCGCCACGAGTACTCGCTCCCGTCTTACGGTGGAGCGCTTTGACATGATCGTGGATCGTGTGCCAACTCCGCCCGAAGGACTGGGCGATCTCACGTGTGGACGAGCCGGCGAGGAGGAGTTCGAGGACTTCCTGCTCGCGCGGGCTGATCCATTCCGAGTCCTTTAAAGGCCCGACTCCGATGGAATGCCGAGCACGAGCCGCGATCGACTGCACACCCGCCGCGAGGAGCGCACACTCCATCGGGGACTCGATTCGTGCAGGATCCTCTGCAGAAACCCCAATCAGGACCCACGGGCCGGACTCGTGCCGCTCCTCCGCCGACGCGACCACCGCGAAGGAGGCGATCACCTCATCGGGGTGTGTAGCGCCCAGGGCCGAGACCAGCCCCGCGAGAGGCTGTCCCGCAAGGACTCGTTCAATGGGGAAGGCATCCGGAGCATCGGCCATGGGGAGCCGGATGCCCCATGACGCGGCCTCGTAGAGCGCGCTGCGGATGACGGCCTCGCGACGCGAGCCGGACTCTTCGCCCGCGGACGCGGGCGCAGAGGCAATGCACGCCCCCACCATGTCCACGCGTTCAAAGCCCCCAGTCGCGTCCGTCAGCACGCAGCACACACCCGACGCCGACGCGCCCGAGATGTGTGCAAGCACCCGAGCGGCCCGATCCGCCCAATCCAGCGTGGGAACTCCAGGGAGCGTCGAGAGGGACTCCCCGATGGAGATCGCACGAAGGAGCGGCACACGTTCGGTCGCGTGTCCACACATGTTGCCTCCTGCAGATTCATTCATCGTGGGCTCCTCGAAGTCCGCATCGGTCCGCGCACTCAAATCGCACATGCCTGTAGTCTTTCGACACACGCCCACCATCGCCTCACAATTTTGTAGGGGGGTTCAGATCGAATTCCCCTGTTCGAACGAAACATCGACAGCGAGGCTCAATCTCCAGCGTCACAGCGATTTGCAAACCTTGTGTGCCGTCCTTGGAATATACCACAGAACCATGCGGACGCTGCAATCACGGCATGTTTCTAATCACATTTGTGAGTGACGATCCCCCGGGTGGGCCATTCGTACCGCACAGGAGATCCCCCGGTTGAATCGCATTACCTAATTTTGACATTATGAACAACGTGCACTCGGCGTACGCGGTTCATTCACCGAACAGCTCGACACGACACGACAGAGCAGCGTCCAGTGCAGATGACGTCGAGGAACGAAAACGGCTCGCGGGAATCAACCCGCGAGCCGTGCAATGGTGTTGAGCTATCGCCCGAAAAATGCCTCGGTTAGGGCACCTCGGATGAGAAGAACTTAGCGGCGACGACGGCCGGCGACGATCCCGCCGAGGCCGAGGAGCGCCAGAGCGCTGGGAGCCGGGACGTAGGTGAGCGTGAGTTCATAGGTGCCGGCGTTGGTGCCCGCGGTGAAGGCGCCGGCAAGTGTGGCCGGGAAGAGCGTGTTGAAGCCGCCGGTCACGATGGTGTAGGTCCCGCCGGCGAGGGGGGCGAGGTCGTCATAGTCGAGGAGGCTGAAGTTGCCCGGGCCGTCGTCGTCATCGGTCTCCACGAAGTTGCCGAGGCTGTCGTACAGAGCGATCTCGGTATCGGTCATGGAGGTGCCAGTGAGACCGGCGTTCATGGCGATGGTGAAGCTGTCGCCGGGATTCACGACGGCGGGAACCGAGAACGTGAAGAAGTCGAGCCCGCCAGCGACGTGGCTGCCGCTGTAGGACGTCACGCCCGTGACGGCACCGAGAGCCGCGCCGCCGTTATTGATCGTGGCCGCCGTCATGAAGTTGTACGTGACGGTGTCCCAGGTGGAGTCCACACCGGCGCCGTCGTCGAACGACTCGAACCACTCGAAGTTGAGCGTGTCGCCCGTGGTGACGGCGATCGGACCACCGGAGAAGAACCCGACGGTCGTGGGGCCGACGGCGAGCGTGCCCGAGTAGCCGCCCGTCGTAGTCGCTCGGACGACACCCGTGTTCGAGTTCGCCGAGTTGACGATGTTCACACGAGCCTCGCTGGCAAACGTGCCCGCGACGCCCAGGGTCAGGTTGCCGGTCACCTCGACGGAGCCGATCGTGCCGGTACCCGTAGCAACCCAGGAGCCCGTGCTGTTGCCGGCGTTGCCGATAGCGGCGTCGCCACCAACGCCCGTGAACGTAACGCTGCCGATGCTCGTGCCCGGCGTCACCGTGCTCGCCATCGCGGTGCCCGCGAGGGCGGCGAACGCAACCAATCCAAACACCTTCTTCATTGCTGTCACTCCCTACTCGAAACGAACACAGCGACGGCTCACCCGAGCACGCCGACCCCCGCCACGCGCACAGACGTGGCCGGTTCGTCGATATGGAGCAGGGAGGCAGGCGAGTCTCTCAGGTTCGCCTTGGCCTGCGTTCGCTGGAAGGCGAATCGCAGTCTTGTCTCTCTCCATCCTCCACACGACTCGGCGAGGCCCCATGACGGGGACCCGCATCTGAAACCATAACCCACTCTTGACATTGCGCCTAGTGGATTTTTGGAAAGAGGAGCGGATTGCGGCATAATTTCGATCACGCCATCCTAAATTGCCACGGCCTTGCCACATATCGGGCAAGGCCGTGTCGTTTGGTAGGTTTTTGGATGGAACACTACGCCGAGGCACCCTCGGGCTTCTCCTTCGGGCCGTTGTCACGGGGTCGGGAGGCCTCTCGTTCCGATTCCGCGTCCTCGGCCTTGGCCTTCTGGAACGCCTCGAGGAGTTCCGCTGGGGCAGGGGCCGAGGCGAAGAAGAGGTGGTCCTCGTCCTTTCCTTCGGCATCCTTCCGCCGCGTCACGGTGATCGTGCACGGCGCCTCGAAGTTGCCCGAGAGCAGCATCTCGCTGAGCGGATCTTCAACGAGGGTCCCAATCGCCCGACGGAGGGGACGTGCGCCGTATTCGGGGTTGTAGCCGCGCTCGATGAGGAAGTCCTTGGCGGCCTGGTCCAGTGAGAGCGCAAAGCCGTTCTGGCGGAGACGCTTGCCGACCTTGGTGAGTTCGTAGTCGATGATCCCCGTGATGTCGTCCTTGGTCAGGGGGCGGAAGACGATGATGTCGTCGAGTCGGTTGATGAACTCGGGGCGGAAGAAGCGTTCGATCTCCTTGAGGAGGACGGACTTGATGTTGTCGTAGTCGGTCGCCTCGGTGCGCTTGCCGAACCCGAAGCCCGCGCCGCCCTTGATCATGTCCGCGCCGATGTTGCTCGTCATGATGAGGACGGTGTTGCGGAAGTCCACGTTGCGCCCGAAGGAGTCGGTGAGACGACCCTCCTCCATGATCTGGAGGAGCATGTTGAAGATGTCCGGGTGGGCCTTCTCGACCTCGTCGAGCAGAACCACGGCGTACGGACGCCGGCGGATGCGCTCGGTGAGCTGCCCGCCCTCTTCATAGCCGACATAGCCGGGGGGCGCGCCGACGAGGCGCGAGACGTTGTGCTTCTCCATGTACTCGCTCATGTCGAGGTGGACGAGGGCGTCCTCGTCGCCGAACATGAACTCGGCCAGGGCCTTGGAGAGCAGCGTCTTGCCCACGCCGCTGGGACCGACGAAGATGAACGAGCCCATCGGGCGCTTGGGGTCCTTGAGGCCGGCCCGGGCGCGGCGGATGGCCTTCGCGACCGCCTTGATCGCCTCGTCCTGCGACACAACACGCTTGTGGAGTTCCTCCTCGAGTTTGAGCAGGCGCTGGGCCTCCTCCTTCTCGAGGCGTTGCAACGGCACACCAGTCATCTTGCTGACGACCTCGGCGATGACCTCCTCATCCACCACGCCGCCGACTTCCTGGGCCTTGTCACGCCACTCGCGCTGGATCTCTTCCTTGCGCTTGCGGGCCTGCTCGGCCTTGTCGCGGAGTTCGGCCGCACGCTCGTAGTCCGCCGCCCGAACCGCCTCGTCCTTCTGGATCGTGAGCGTCTCGATCTCGCCCTCGATATCGGCGAGGTTCGGCGGCTTGGTCATGCTCTTGATGCGGACGCGCGCGCCCGCCTCGTCGATCACGTCGATCGACTTGTCGGGCTGGACCCGGCCGGTGATGTACCGCCCGGAGAGTTCCACGGCGGATCGGATCGCGCTCTCGGTGAACTTCACCTTGTGGTGCTGCTCGTAGCGGTCGCGCAGTCCCTTGAGGATCTGGATCGCCTGCTCATTGGTCGGCGGATCGACGGTGATGGACTGGAATCGACGGGCAAGGGCCGCGTCCTTCTCGATGTACTTGCGGTACTCGTCGAAGGTCGTGGCGCCGATGCACTGGATCTCGCCACGCGCCAGGGCGGGCTTGAGGACATTGGACGCGTCGATCGCGCCCTCGGCCCCGCCCGCGCCCACGAGCGTGTGCAACTCATCGATGAACAGGATCACGTTCTTGGCGCGCCGTACCTCGTTCATGACGGCCTTGATGCGCTCCTCGAACTGCCCGCGGTACTTCGTTCCCGCGACCATCATCGCCAGATCGAGGACGACGAGGCGCTTCTCATGGAGGATCTCGGGGACGTCGCCACCGACGATGCGCTGGGCCAGCCCCTCGACGATCGCGGTCTTGCCGACGCCGGCCTCACCAAGAAGCACCGGGTTGTTCTTCGTGCGCCGGCAAAGAACCTGGACGACGCGCTCGATCTCGTTGGCGCGCCCGATGACGGGGTCGAGCGAGTTCTCACGCGCCAGTTCGGTGAGGTCGCGCCCGAAACTGTCGAGCGCGGGGGTCTTGCTCTTGCCCTTGGCGGGCGCACCGCCGGCCGCCGCCGCCGCGGCCGATGCCGGACCGGACGACTCGCCGCTGACGCCCTCGCTCTGCTCGTTGCCCGCGCCGAGGAGGTTCAGCACTTCCTCGCGGACATCCTCCAGCTTGAGCCCGAGGTTCATGAGCACCTGGGCGGCCACGCCGTCGTGCTCGCGAAGCAGACCCAGGAGGAGGTGCTCCGTGCCGACGTAGTTGTGGTTCAGGTTTCGCGCCTCCTCGATCGCGTACTCGATCACCTTCTTGGCGCGGGGCGTCTGGGGGAGGCGACCCATGGTCACCATCTCCGGGCCGGCACGCACCAGTTTCTCGACCTCGAGGCGCACCTTGCGGAGATCCACATCAAGGTTCTTGAGGACGTTTGCCCCGACCCCCGAGCCTTCCTTCACCAGACCAAGCAGGATGTGCTCGGTCCCGATGTACTCGTGGTTGAAGCGCTGGGCCTCCTGATTGGCGAGGGCCATGACCTTGCGGGCGCGATCGGTGAAGCGTTCAAACATCTCGGTTCTCCTCGGCCTTGGAAAAAACAAGGCCGCACATCACTCTTTCGTCAAAGCGGGTTGGGGGTGTTCGATCCGAAATCCCACGAATCCGTTGCAAAGCCCTAAGTCGTTCCGAATACACGAGTTGAAGTACCACAAAAGTTCGGTTTTTCTTTGGGTGTACATCCACACTCCTGCCGGGCGTGAGCCCGGTGCAGTTCCATTCCTGCATATTGGATGCCCCCGCATCACCTGTCGCGCCGTTCTCGGGCATGCCGATCCAAAGCCACCAGGGCCGATGGCGCCACTTGGTCGCTCTCGTGATGGCATGGATTCCTGCCGACTTGGCAGCGTCACCGGCTACCGACGACGAGCCAGCGACGGGTCGGCGACGATCGTGATCGGGATGCTCGCCTGGGCCAAGGCTCCCGAGTTCTTGTCCGAGACCGTCAACTTCAGCGTGTACTTGCCCACCGACAGATTCACCGGCAGCGCGATCTCCTGGACGAGATAGAAGTCGGTTCGTGGCGTACGCGCAGTCTCGGTGACCGAACGCTCGCGGACCTTCCACACCTCAAGCCCATCGGCATCCGAGTACAACGATAACCGCTGGGAGAGTTCGACGCGCCGGAGACCATTCGATCCTTCGAGATCCCGCGCGGTGAACCCGGCGACCTCGGTGTACACGATCGCCCGGGCCGGGTACCCCGCCAGGAACGTCGTGCTGGGGAGTGGCGTGTACACGCCGAACGATCGCACCTTGGTGCACAACTCGGCCTTGGGCACTCGGAACTGCGGGCCGCTGGGTGGGAGCCCGAGCGCGCTCAGCAGCGACTCGCTCGCCTGAGCGCGGGCCTGGTCATTCGTGAGCACCAGGTCGCGTGCCTGGCGCAGCGTTCGCACCTCATCCTCGGTCAGCGCGTGGCGTTCGTCGCTCGTCGGATCTTCGAGCCGTTGAACAAAGCCCGGGCTCATGCTCTCGAGCGTGCCCAGCGCGTGGAGCGCGGTCGCCGGTGTCGGCTGGACGCCCAGTCCAAGCGTGAGCGCCTTGGCTACACCGATCGCATCGCCGGGCTGAACAGGACCGACGCCAGTGGGATCCGGCTGGTGCGGACTCGGCTCGCCGGTCCCGTTCGTCATCGAGGCGAGATCCATGCTGGGAACGGCCACATCACCAGGCCGCGTGGAATCCGTGGGCGTGGGTGCGCCGGCCTCGTGGCGTGCAAGGTCCAGATTCGGCGTGGTGTCCGAGTCAGGCGCCGGCGTGGGCGTGGTCCGCCGCGTGGGAGACGACGCCGTCCCCGAGCGCGAGCCGACGTGGCGCAAGTCCAGATTCTCGATGTCGGCGACAGACTGCGCCAGGGCGGCCAAATCCGGCGAGCCGGGATTGAAGTTCGGCTTCACGCCTGGCGAGACGCTGGGCGTACCACCGCCAGGCCGCGTGAGCACCGGAGCATGGCTATTGGTCAGAGCCGTGAGTGAAGCATCAATCGGCTCGGCGGGCGTACTGGCGCACGACACCATCATCGCGCAGGCCAGAAGCCCGACACAGCCGCCGGCGACGCGACGGAGACGAGCGACACACTCCACACTTACGCGAGAACTCATGGCACCTCCTGTGCACCGGAGCGCCATTCCCCTGCCCGCCTCCGCCGCTCCGCGACGGGTGCGGCCCTAGCGCCCCAACTCGTCATCGGCATGCCATCGTGTTCGTCTTGAAGGGGTCCACCGAGACCAAATCCGGGGCTATCTCGAGCCGGATCTCGCCTGGGTGATCTTGAGCGCCAGGCGTTCAAGGGTTCGCCCGCTCTCGCCCAGACCCGTGCGGTCGCGGAGCGTGGCCTCCAGCGCCGAGTTCAGCAGGCCTCGGCAGGCCTCCGGGCCCATCGTCGCCGCCGCATTGAAGATCGCGTCGCCGCCGGCCCCGAAGAGCCGCAGCGGGCCTCGCACCTGATAGAAGTTCTTCCCCTGCTTCGCCGCGTGCGCGCACGCGTGCAGTTTCCGTGCCAGGTCGTTCATGGCGTATGAGACCAGGGCCGCGGGATGCCGCGAGACCTCGAGCGCATCGCGCACCGCCCGGATCGCCCCCTCAGCCCCCGCCCCCCCCACCACACGCTCCTGGATCGACCAGACTTCCTCCTCGCGCGACATACCCACAAACTGTCCAACTAACTCGCGCGAGATCGTGCTCTTCTTCCCGCCATCAGCGAGTGCCGCCGTCGCCAGTTTGCCGAGTTCAGAATCAAGGCGCCCAAGATCCGTCCCCACGCGATCGACCAGGAGCGCCGCCGCGGGAAGATCGATCGTGGCGCCATGAGTCTTGGCGCAGCGCGTGATGGCCCACTGGGCGGCCTTGTCCTCCTGGACCTCCTCGCACTTGATCACCGCGCCGCCATCACCCAGCGCCTCGATCATCGCGTCGAGTTTCCCGGGGCGCCAGGTCGAGGCCCGCAAGACCAGCACCGCGCCGGGCGCCTCGCCATCGCCCGACCCGAGCAGACCCCCACTCTCTTCACCCCCCGAGGCCAACCCCGTGACATACCGCTCAAAGAGCGGGCGGTTGTCCTCCTTCACCACAGCATCCGCGTTATCGACGATCACGATCTTGTGCGACGCGAGCAGACCGAAACTCCGGCACTCGTCGAGCACCTCCGCCGCCGAGGCCGATGTGCCGTCCATCATGACGGTCTCCACCTCGCCGAACTTCGCCTCGAGCGCGTCTTTGAGTTGCCTCGTGTACAACTGCTGGAGGAACGACTCGGGCCCACAGAGCACGGCCACCTTCGTCGCCGCCGAGAGCGACCCGCCCGACGCCTTGCCGCCGGTCTTTCCACCGGTGCTCTTTGCTGCCGAACTCGCGGGCTTCTTCGCCATGCCTCGACAGTAGTCCCCTTCAACCATGCCGCCCGCCGATCCGCCTCTGGCCCGGTCACGTACAGTCGTTCGTGCTCGTCCTCACCGTCATCCAGGGCCCGGACAAGGGGAAGAAGTTCGAACTCCCCGACCACGAGCCGCAACTCATCGGACGCTCCTCCGAGGCGCTCCCGATGTCCGACAACGCCGTCTCACGGCGCCACGCCGAGCTCACCCCCGACGACGGGCTCTGGTACATCCGTGACCTCGCCTCGCAGAACGGCACCTACATTAACGGCACGCGCATCCACGAGCGCACACGCCTCCGCGCCGGCGACCAGATCCGCACAGGCCAGACCCTCCTCGTCTTCGGGCAGACGTCTTCCAACGACCCCGATGTCGTCCACATCGTCGGACCCAAGCACCTCGATGCCGCCGTCGAACGAACTCTCCCCAGCACGCCCGGCCTCCTCTCGACGAGCATGGACGACTCGGTCATTCTCGCCGTCCCCGAGCCGAGGGCCGCCGCGATCGACCACCTCCGCGTCATCTACCGCCTCTCGACACTTCTCACAACTCAGGTCATGGACCGGGCCCAACTCCTCAAGACCGTCCTCGATCTGGTCTTCGCCGAGTTCACCCCCCAGCGCGGCTGCATCGTCCTCGCCGAGGACGGGAGCACGCTCACCCCCGTCGCCGTCAAGTACCACGAGTCCCCCAAGGACCACGACGAGGCGAAGATCCACGTCAGCCGCACGATCCTGCAGCACGTCATCACCAAGGGCGAGGGCGTCCTCTCGACCAACGCCATGAACGACCCGCGCTTCGCCTCAGGCGACAGCGTGCAGCGTCTGCACGTTCGCTCGGCCCTCTGCTCACCCATCCGCTATCGCGAGACGACCTACGGCGCGATCTCCATCGACAGCACCGTCGCCAACTACACCTTCACACCCGATCAACTCGCGCTCCTCAACGCGATCGGGCAGCACACCGGCCTCGCCCTCGCCAACGCCGAACTCTACCAGCAGAAGTTACAATCCGAGCGCCTCGCGGTCATGGGCGAGACCGTCGCCACTCTCTCCCACTCCATCAAGAACATCCTCCAGGGCCTCCGCGGCGGGGCCGACGTCGTCGAGATGGGCCTCAAACGCGACGACCTCAAGATCGCCAAGGGCGGCTGGGCCATCCTCAAACGAAATCTCGAACGCATCATCGGCCTCACGATGAACATGCTTGCCTTCTCGCGACAGCGCGGCGTGGAGGTCGAACTCACCCCCCTCGCCCCGCTCATCGAGGAATGCGCCTCGCTCCTCGAGTCCCAATGCGCCCTGCGACAGGTCGCCCTCATGGTCGATGTCGATGCCGAGGTCCCGCCGGTGCCCCTCGACGCCTCACTCGTCCACCAGGCGCTCATGAATCTTATATCCAACGCCATCGAGGCCGTGGACCCCGGACTGGGCGTCGTCACCGTCCGTGCCGTCTATCGATCCCAGGGCAAGCAGCCGCTCACGCTCCCCGCCTGCTCCGCGGAGGTCGAGATCGCCGTCATCGACAACGGGCCGGGGATCCCCAAAGCCAAACAACCGTGGGTCTTCCAGCCTTTCAACACCACCAAGGGACTGAAAGGCACAGGCCTGGGCCTCGTCGTCGCCAAACGCATCGTCGAGCAACACCAGGGCACGATCGTCCTGGAATCAGCCGAGGGCAAGGGCGCCACCTTCCGGATGACCCTCCCCGCCGACCCCGGCGCCACGCTCGACCCCTCCGCCACCGCCCACACCAGGCCCGCCGCCTTCCCCGACCTCCCCACCACCGCCGGCGAGAGCATCAACGTCCGCAGGCTGCAAAATTGAACACCACCGACAACACATCAGTAGCACAGATTGTCGGTTTGTTCGCATCGTGTTCGCGAGTGTTGTTACACAAACGACTTGCTACCCCCCCCCCCCCCTCCCGTACGAGGGGGCCCATGTCACACCCAACAATCAAAACAGAACGCCTCCCCAC
>CAZVMU010000001.1:61996-1036324 GCA_964628245.1 uncultured Phycisphaeraceae bacterium
AGTAGGACAGATTGTTGGGTTTTTCGCATTGTGTTTGCGAGTGTTTTTAAACAAACAACTTGGTACCCCCCCCCCCCCCCTTCGAGTACGATGGTGCCGATGACACACCGACGAATCATGACAGGACGACTCGCAACGCGACTTGGCATCAGCGCGATGCTCATGAGTTCGTGTCTGGTCACGAGCGCTGTTGCTCACGCCTCGACGAAGGTTCAGGATGACGAGATTGCGGCCGTGCAGGCGTGGATGGATGGCTTGCAGAAACAGCACGATCGGCTTCTCGATTTTGCGAAGACTGATGATTTATTCCATGCACATTGGACACGATCTGAGACGTACATTCCGTCTCCGGAGCGTCTCGATGCACTACGCAAGGATGTTGCGGATCGTCCTCAACACCCTGACCGGTTCCTGTTGGGGCGAATCGAGGATCGCATTCGCGGGCCCGTTGGGATGACGGTCGAGTGCTGGATAGGTGCCAAGATGTGGCGCGTTGCTGCGTCTCCATTTGGTGCAGCCGATGATTTCTTGGACTGGGGCGGACTAGACGATACCGCCTGGTACTTGGACCCAGGTGCACTCTCGGTGTCCAACTTCGTACCGGTGTCACCAGAGTATGGATACGCTCAGTCTGGACTGTCGTTTGCGAATGAACTGACGTATTTCTTCTCTTGCGGGCTGTGTGACGCGTCCCGTCTCGCGCCCATTCGCGTCTCGCGTGTTTCAGGCGACGCGTGGGAAGCCGAAGGATCGCACAGCATAGACGGGCGCACCTACTCGGTTACGTCTCGCGGTCATTGGCATTCCACCAATCGCTGGGGCACTGTCGACGAAGTACGCACGAACATTCACCGGTCGGATGGCTCGCGTGTGGAGTTACGGAAGCTATCTGAAGACTGGCAACCTCCACAAGGAGTGATTCCCGCCTACGCCCGTCGTGTTACAACCTTTGAAACACCGCCACAGTACAACTGGGCGTATGAACTGATACGTCTCACACCTACATCTCGTAATGAGATTAGGGATCGCGCGACAGTTCCATCACTGAGTCATGACGATCCTGTTCGTGGCAAACCCACGTTTCGAGCTGTTGGTGATTTTCGAGGATCTGGGTCATATAGCATGTGGGATGATGCCGGAACAATCGAGTCTCGCCAACCGCTGGCGAACATCTCGCCCACATTTGCTCAGCGATACCGCCTCCGACTTGCGGGTTGGATCGCTTGCGGGTGTATCGTCATTTTTCTGGTTGTTTTTCGGATCCGTGCGACTGTAAACACACGGACCTGATGGCATTTTTTAGGAGCACAGTTATGCAGCTGCGTGGAAAGTGCATGTTCTTGACCACCTGCTTGGCGACTCTCGGGCTCACGGGTGCTATCGCCGCAGGAGGAGTCGGATGCCTGATTGACAACACGATTCCGTGTTGCTCTATTGTTAGTTCTGGGTACACCCCTAACTTGTCTTGTACTTGCGGCAGCAACCTGTGTCCGGATCAGATTTCAATCAACCCCTCCGTCTTGAATCCTGCCAATTCTTCGACAGGATATAAACACGTCATACTTCAGCCTCTTCAGAAATGTGAATTCGTCGAGCGCGGGTGCTTTGGTACCACATGCGGTGTCATCGGCAAAAGTATTGGCAATTGTCAACCGTCAAAAGTCAATGAAGCGATGACGTGCCCACACTGATTTCGTAAGTATCTTCAAGCATGCCGCCATGTTCAAGACCGTCGCCGGGTATCCGGTGAGCATTGTTTTAGTCGTAGCAGGCTTTTCCAAGTTGCTCGACTTGTCTATGCTTTCGAGCGACCTACAGACCTGGACCATACTGAAAGACACTGTTGCACACCCATTTATCGTTACCCTTGTTCCAATGTGCGAACTTGGACTAGGCCTTTCTTGGCTGCTCAACCTCGGCCGACGTCGTGTCATGATGGCGGCCGGATTTCTGCTCCTCGCATTCACCACGGCCTTTGTCGTCGAGTTGCTCGTCGGCGGCAACCCGTCGTGCGGCTGTCTCGGCCTCATCCTCGCCCACAAGGCGCTCCTGAGTTCCGCCTGGGTCGTCTTGCCCCGGAACCTATTACTCATCGCGTGCGCGATCTACGCTATCGACTGGCGTCGCACGAATGTTATTGTGTCATTTTCGCCACCCACAGCCACTCCCATTCCAGGTCGAGCGGGAATGACGCTCATCGAAACGCTGCTCGTGATCGCGCTCATCGGCCTGCTCATGGCACTCCTCCTGCCCTCACTCAGTGGCGCCAAGCGATCGGCCCTCCAGACCAAGTCCGCCACCAACGCGCGTTCCCACGCGACGGTCTTTTCGGCCTATGCGGCCGACTACAAAGACTTGAACCCCTACATCACCGATCCCAACGCCCGCCGGACCGTCATTCGGTGTGTTTCTGGAAACGTCGCGGGCCTCGTGCGGTACTTCCAGGCCTGCACGGCGTGGAAGGCCGCCCTTGGCGACGCGTACTACGGCGGGTGCTCGTCCCTTTCCTTCCTCGATCCCGTGCCCGAGAGCACCTACAAGAGTTACTTCTACCCGTGCGTGTTCATCACGCATCCAGACTATTGGAACGCGCGGACTCGTCTTGCGGGAAACTCGCAGTGGACTCCAACACGCATGGGAGACGTGACCTATCCGTCGCACAAGGCGTGGGTCTCCTCGGACTTCTACCCGCCGCCAGACTCGGGTCCGGGTGAGACTCGCGTCGTCCTCGCCTTTGTGGACGGGCACTCTGGCGTCTTCAACGCCGCGAAGGTCAACCCCCAATCTCTGGGTGCGGAAGGGCGTGACGCGTACTTCGAGTACACGATCCACTATAACACTCAAGGTATTCTCCACACCGTCGATGGCGTTCGCGGACGCGACATCAACCCGTAGAAACCAAGCCGCATTACACCATCCTCCGATCCGCGATCCCCGCGTCGAGCATCGCCTCGAGTTCCTCGTCGCTGTAGTGTCGCTCGTCGGTGCCCTCGCCAGCGCGCTGGCGCGCCTGCACCGAGTCGGCGAGTTTGAGATCGGGCACGACGTGGAAGGCGATCCCCCCGCGCCCCTCGCCGCGCACGCCCTGCATGTTCGCCGTGTAGACCGTGTTCCCGCCGTAGCGCTGGTTCACCTTGTCCATCGCCTTGGAAAGGTCCACCCGCTTGGTCTCCTGCTGGAACAATGGCAACGACGCGTTCCCCGGCACGAGCACGTCCTGCAGCGTCACGCTCACCAAAACCGGCTTGTCGTCCTTGGGCACACGCTCCCACAACGATCGCAGCGCCTCGAGCATCGTCGGCGTGTCCACGCACCCCTCGCCCAGCGGCGCCGACGCCCCCCAACTCGTCCCGCCCCAGGGCGAAGAGAACTCGTGCGACTGCGCGAAACTGATCCCCAACGAGAGTTTCCGCGCGGCCAGCCCCTCGTGCCGCAATCGAGCCGCCGCCTTAAGTAAGAGCCGATACGCCACGGCCCGAGCCGACTCGCTGCTGCGAAGATCCGGCGCGAGCACGTGCTGGTGCCCCACCGAACTCTTCTTCGTGCGCACCTCGCGCACCTCCTCCCCCCGCAGAATGTGCCACCACGCCTCCCCCACCAGCCCGCCCCACAGCGACCGCATCTCCTTCGCCGAACGCGCCATCAGTTCGTTCACCGTCTTGATCCCCGCACGCTCCAGCCGCCGCGTCATCCCCGGCCCGATCCCCGACAGCTCGTCCACGCTCAGGTGCCCGATCCGCGCCCGGATCTCATCGGGCGGCAGGATCACCAAGCCGTCGGGCTTCATCATGTCCGTCCCTAGTTTCGCCAGCACACGATTCGACGCGCACCCGATCGAGCACCGCATCGACACGCCGCAGTGCTTGCGGACCGCACGCTTCACCGCCAGCGCGAGCTCCGTCGCGCGCTGCACCGTCCTTTGCGTCGGGTCCAGCAGGCAATCCACCTCGTCGATCGAGTGCACCTTGTGCACCGGGATCACCGTGTCGATCGCCTTCAGGAACCGCTGGTGCATCATCACATACAGGCGTGGCCTCGCGGGCACAATCGCCACATCCCGGCACAACGCCCTCGCCTCCCCCACGCGCGTCCCCGTCTTGATCCCAAAGACGCGCGCCTCGTAACTCGTCGCGATGCAGCACCCGCTGTCGGTCATCGTCGCCGCCACGCCGACCGGCCGCCCCCGCAGCCCCGGCTGCACTTGCTGCTCCACCGACGCGAAGAACGCGTTGAAGTCAATGAACATGTGCCGAAGGTGCATAGCCGATCGCTCCTGGACCATGCACGATAGGTGTGTGTTAGGGCCTTGTCCAGCGACTATGTTGACGATTCAAGTGCCTTGATGACAACGTATTGCGTGATCGGGACAGCAAGATCCTTGTCGGCAATGGTGCCTTCGAGCGGGCGTTGGGTGAGCGTGGACTGCGGTCGATGCCGCTGCCGTGCCGATCGCCGAGCCTCAACGCGCACGTCGAACGGCTGATCCAGAGTGTGCAGACCGAATGTCTCGATCATTTCGTCATCCTCGGCACGCAGCATCTGGACTATCTGGTGCGCGAGTACATCGATCACTACAACCGCGATCGACCGCACTCGTCGCTGGAGTTCGCGACGCCGATGGGTCGGAGGCCAACGACCCGTGCCGGGCCGGTTGGTTGTCGTGAGGTCCGCTGCCGATCAAGGCTTGGAGGCGTGATCAAGCACTACTTCCGGAAGGCGGCATGATGTCGATTGCGGGCTAAAATCGCCGCCGAATCACGCGTCCTGAATATTTGCACAGGAAGCCCCAGGTCCCCGTCGGGATATCCATACGGCGAAGAGCCTAGCACGTCCCAATGCCAACAATGTAAATATCAACCATGCTGCGGCGGTCCAAATGGCCGAGTTTGCTGCAAACAGTACAAAGTGCACCTTTAATGGCAGCCATACATCACGCCCTGCAAATGTGCATCGGAATATGCCTGACGGTACAACACGTATTTCGTTGTGTCCAGACTTCGGACCGCGTCTTACGTTGCCCGAGACTTTAGAATAATACACGTCCGCATTTGCATCGGGGCTTGAGTATGATGACGTCGTGAATATACCTGAAAAACATCTAAACGGCACTCCGGCGAGCACAATGCAGCAATAGTCAGAGTATTGTGGGGGCGTACTTATCGGAGTGATGCCGTCGTGTATTGACTCAGTTGTACAAACAGATGGCAAGAATTCGGACTCGTCGACTCGAAGCGAGCGATCTCCAATTGAGTTATTCGATTTTGTCATGGAATATGTAGCGAAGTGCGTGAGCGAACCGCTGTAACACACTTTGCTCGTGCACCAAGTACGTTGAATAAAGTATGCTGGCACACCTTCAATATCTCGTGCACCGTTCTTGTTGCTCTTGGTCAATATCCCAGCAATACTGACTAGTGTCATGCATGCGATTCCAACGATAATCGAGAGTACAGACCGTATCAATTGCAACTCCACACACAGTGTAATAATCCTGCCTATCGTATACCAGCAATATTCGTGCTGGAGTAAATTCAGAAAACCGTTTGCGGCTTCGGGGGAGTGCAGGTGCCGCGTCGCATTCTTACTGTAAATGTGTACGTGAAGCTTATGTCAACGGTGCAAGGGCCAGCGTTTGTATGGAACGTGCGTGTTCCTGTGTCGCGCCGCGGCAGAGTAACGACAACAGATTCGGGGCCGTCGTATACGCAGGGACACCCACTTGCGGTTTTGCAAAACAAATAATAATCAGATGCTCGCCACCGCTGCTTGTAATCATCAAGAATGCGATCGGTCATCGTTCCTAGCCATGTAACATTGCACGCTCCTCTTATACTGACAAATCTCCATTCGGATACACTAAGCGATTTGAGCGAATAGCCGCAAATGTCGTTGCATTCTACAAGTCTTACTGTCGGAGAATATGGTAAGCGAGTCATTGGTTCGACTACTGGTTCTAGATCGTAGGGTTCAAACGGATCAGTTGGAGGGACCATCCTCGGGATATCGAAGGGGTTTGGGTGCAGACGACATTGGGGAGGTAATTTTGAACTGTAAATGTGTGGCGGGACTTGCATAGATGACGCGTTGATCGCATTGCAAGATCTAGAGTATGTGCCATGCGAATCGCGGGACACATTTGGTCTGCCCGCTATATACTCATACAGCCCCATCCCATCGACATACCCCAGCGGATCTCGCCTTGTCCATCGCCCCAGCCCAGCGTCGTAGACGCGATGGCGGACGTGGTAGAGGGACCGCTTGTTGCCCACGAAGGTGGGATCGAACTCGTACCCCGCGTAGCCGCGGCGGTTGCCGATGATGTCGGCGCCCAGGAGCCAGCGGCCGAGGGTCTGGTAGCCGCCGGTGATGGAGTTGGCGTGGGTGATGTCGTCGCTCTCGACCTTGCCGTTGAGGTCGGCGTCCTGGCGGACGTCGTACGACCCGCTGCCGGAGATCGCCGAGTCGTCGGTCGCGTCCCAATCGCCGTCGGAGTCAGTGACTTGATCGCCGGGAGGGGGGGCGGGGAGCGAGTAGGGCACGCCGTAGGCCGAGTACTTGACCCACTCGACCATCGTGCCGGTGTCGGTGAGGATGGCGGGGGCGTAGCACATTTGGATCATGGTACTGGATGGGTGTGTGGGCCGCAACACGATGTGGATTGGTAATGGGGTGAACCGGGGAGTTGACCCCTGGCATCAGTTGTCCCTAGGCGGCCAACTGATGGCACCCAAGGCCGGAGTCAATCCATGCCACCCGCCATCTGGCGTCACAAATTATTGTGCAGGTAGAGCTAGTTCCCAACGACAACAGAGACGCACCTCGAATAAATGCAATGTTCATGTTTGCCGTCAAGTGTGCTGCAGAGTGACAGTCTGAAAACAACTCGACCGTCATGTTGCCAATACTTGGGCATCGCAAATGGTTCGAACGGCGAAAGTAGCGAACCGGAGTAATCAAATGCGAGAGTGTTTTCACCACCACTGCGACCGCCAGCAACTCCAGGCACAAAAAAGTCAACTAATAGTTCCCCGTGAACGTCCTCAATTTTGAGAGTGTATCCGTCGAACCCCAAAGGGCTGTCAAGTCCAGTAAACACTGCCATTAGCGACTCTTCTGCAGTGCCAGTGTCCCAAACAATAAAAGGCGTATTGTGATTTAGTAATTGTGACAGCCGGCGGGTTGCGAGAATATTCAGGCAGGCCGGAGGTAAGCGATTGTTTACGTCACGGCTTGATGTTTCCTCTATAAGTATCCTGCCCAAAGCCGTGCTTTGTGAATATGGAGTGAGCGGTACAAGATACACAAGTGCTCGATCTGGAAGCCACGAAATGGCAAACTGCGGGGGCAATAGAATAGATGATACAAAGGCACTAATAGCTAGAATCATGCACGCGCGAACTGCTACAGGGCGACTCATGCGTGTGCCAGGCCTTGCGGAACCATGTGGATGTACTTTGCCGCACTCAGGGCATGGGGATATTGCCCTGTCGTCTCTGCCTGAAGGGTACTGGCACCACCGACAGCTATCCACACTCAAGCGACGATGGCTGTAAAATGTATGGAGTGCGAAGCACAATCCAAAAACAAATGTGAGACCTGAACACGCAAAATGAATGGGATCGCTCATGTTGAGTGGGAAGCCGTGGATGATTGCGGCAATGGTCGAATTGGCAAAACTGCAGGAATGGCAGGAACAGCACAATCACACCCGCCTGCAGGTACGCAGCTACGCCAAACTTCTTCATATCGTCCTCAGCCGAGCAGTGCGGCGCACGGGGATGTGTTGAGATACAATGTTAGCTGCGAGCTCATGCAAAAATCGTATGGAACGAGACGTCTGGGGTTAACGCGTTGAGCTAGTCCGCAACATGAAACATGATTGCCTCGTGCTTCCGTGCAAGCTTCATGTTCACAGAAAGATACTTGATCGTTATAGATGTTATCGCCAGCTGCACAGCTGTCAGCAATGTGTACGAGTTCATGGGCAAGAAAAATGCATGGTTCGGTGAAGCCAGGCCCCCGTCGAATGCGTGTCAAGCAAATATTTGGGTAAGTCTCTCCTTCTGGGGGTCCACCAGGCGCCTTCTTTGTTGTGTCATCGCAAATAATGAACCAATAGGCGCATCGCCCACCGGCAACACACGAGGCTTGAACTAACTGCAATGCTGCTTGCACCCACGGATCGCCGATACAATTGTCCACAACATCACATCGAGGCATAATTGCATCTGGAATCGCAATGTCTGGATTCGTGTCTTCTGGTATGCACGGGCTCGGTACGTAATCGTCAGGATGCGTAGTTGGTTGCAACAAAGTGCTTGGCGTCTGCCGCGATAGATTGCAGGTCGTCCCACATCGACCGGAATAGTCAAGCAGAGACATTGGCTGCGTGCCAACATAGGTGTATAAGCCCATCCCATCGGCATACCCCAGAGGATCGCGCCTCGTCCACCGCCCGAGCCCCGCATCGTAGACGCGATTCCGGACGTGGTAGAGGGACCGCTTGTTGCCGACGAAGGTGGGGTCGAACTCGTATCCCGCGTAGCCGCGCCGGTTGCCGATGATGTCGGCGCCCAGGAGCCAGCGGCCGAGGGTCTGGTAGCCGCCGGTGATGGAGTTGGCGTGGGTGATGTCGTCGCTCTCGACCTTGCCGTTGAGGTCGGCGTCCTGGCGGACGTCGTACGACCCGCTGCCGGAGATCGCCGAGTCGTCGGTCGCGTCCCAATCGCCGTCGGAGTCAGTATCGCCCGCGGGGAGGGAGTAGGGCACGCCGTAGGCCGAGTACTTGACCCACTCGACCATCGTGCCTGTGTCGGTGAGGATGGCGCTAACATCGGCGCGCCAGTTCTGGCAGTAGTAGAGGCGTTCCTCGCGGGTGCCCTCGGAGAGGCCCGTCCAGCCGTTCTTCACGTCGCGGTCGGGCTTGAATTCAACTTTGGGGATGACGCTGTTGATGGAGGAGGAGTCGGCGCTCCCCCGACCGGGTCCACGACACGTCAGGCCTGCGGCGTGGTGGACGAAGACCTCTTTGGGCACTTCGTCGTCGTCGCGGAAGGCGTAGCACATTTGGATCATGGTACTGGAAGGGAGTGCGGGCCACAACTGAATGTGGTAATGGAGATGGAGTGATCTGGGGAGTTGACCCCTGGCATCCATTGTCCCAGAGAGGCCAACTGATGGCACCCAAGGCAGGGGGCGAGCCATGCCACCCGCCCATACGCCCCGCATGGGCGCCGGTTTGTAGCCACGGGTAGGGCGAAGGGCGGCACATTCGCCCGACGCGCAACCGTGGACCATCAATCATGCGTCACGCTCGCCCCGGAGGGGCGAAGGAAGTATCACAAGACTCAAACTCCACATCAACCAATCGAGAGGCCTGCGAGTCACGCTAGATCAAACACCAGCACCTTCGCCCCCTCGCCCTGCCCCTCGATCGTCACCGCGCGCTCCTCCGACACCGCCAGCCCGTCGCCGGCCTTCATCTTTTGCCCGTTCACCACCGCCGACCCCGTTGCGACATGCACCCACGCGTGCCGCCCCGCGGCCAAGTCGTGCGACACGCTCTTCCCCGCGGCGACATCACCCAGATACAACGACGCGTCCTGATGGATCGAGAGCGAGCCATCGCGCCCATCGGGCGAGACCACCAGCGCCAACCGATCGCGCTGCTGTGCCGGGTCGAATCGCTTCTGCGCATACCCCGGCTCGATCCCCCGCTCGCTCGGCCTGATCCAGATCTGCAGCAAATGCACCGGCTCGGTCTTCGACGCGTTGAACTCGGAATGAAAGATCCCCGTCCCGGCCGACATCCGCTGCACCTCGCCGGGCGAGATCGTCTCCACGTTCCCGCCACGCCCGTCTCCACCCCGCCCGATCGAGTCGCGATGCGCCAGGCTCCCCGAGAGCACCACCGTGATGATCTCCATGTCCTGATGCGGATGCTCGCCAAACCCCTGCCCGGGCGCGACGACATCGTCGTTGATCACGCGCAGCGACCGGAAGCCCATGTGCTTCGCGTCGCGATAATCGCCGAAACTGAAGGTGTGCGAGGTTCTGAGCCAGCCAAAGTCGAACGAGCCACGCTCGTGAGCAGGGCGGAGGTTGAGCATGAGTGAACTCCTCAAGGTACGGATCTCAGACCAAATCTCGACACACCGCGTGCCGAATCGTCTGCATCCATGATGAAGATTGGATGCTCGGGGCATATGGTCGTTTCAACAAGTATTTCGCCGCGTTATGACTGGTATTGACGACCTGCGTTCAGGTCGAGCGGAAACTATGCGCTCGGATGCCGCGCCTTCGCCAGGAGGTCGATCAGCGTCTGGAGTTCCTGCCTGGACATGTGCCCGAGTTGCTTCTCGTGGAGTTCGAGGACGGGCGCATCGAGGCTCGCGAGGAGGTCGAGCCCGGCCTTGGTGATGGTGACGTTGACGACGCGCCGGTCGGTGCCGCCGCGGGCTCGTGTGGCGAGGCCCGCACGTTCCAGGCGATCGACGAGCCGCGTGATGTCGGGCACGCGGGCGACCATGTGCTCGCTGATCTCGTGGCAGGCGCGGCCAGCCTCACCCGAGCCGCGGAGGATGCGCAGAACGTTGTATGTCGCGTGGGAAAGCCCGAAATCCTTGAACAGCCGCTCAACGGCGGCCTCGAGTTTCACCCCCGTACGCAACACGCTCAAGTAAGCCTCTTGCTCCTTGGTGTCGAACGGGCGCTGCTTGTGGATTTCGGATTGAAGTGTCCTGTGTTCCATGGATATCCGCAGATACGGTAATCCCGAGTGTAAAAACTGTCAAGCGATCGGCTTTGCCGGTACGCCAGCGACCCGAACGCCGTCGGCGACGTCGGCCGTGACCACCGCCCCGGCCCCGACGACGCACGCGACCCCGATCCGAACGCCGGGCAGCACCCGCGACCCAAGCCCGACCAGCGTGTCGCGGCCGATCCGAACCCGACCGGCGAGAATGGCACCCGGGGCGATGTGGGCGTTCTCGGCGATCTCGCACTCGTGCTCAACGATCGCGCCGGTATTGATGATGGCGTGGGCACCGATGCGCGCGTGGGGCTGGATGATGGATCCGATGGCGGCGACGGCACCGGGGGCGAAGGTGACCGATGGGTCACATTCGGACGGGGCTAGCCGGGCGAAGTTGGCGGCGGGAAGGGCAGAGATAGCACGGCGGCGGGCGGCGAGATCGCCGAGCGCGAGGATGAGTGGTGTTTGCGCGCGCACGGCGGCGTCGAGCGGGCCGAGGTGCGGGAGGCGGTCCAGAGTGACGGCGACACAGGCGGGGTCGTCGTCGTAGACGCCGGTGACGCGGAGGCGCGCACGTCGCGCGAGGTGGGCGACGACGAGGGCGTGCCCCCCGCCGCCGACGAGGGCGATTTCGGTAGGTTCGGGCATGGCGTTTCTACTTGGCAGTATCGGCGGTCGCGTGGGGGGCTGTACAGTTGGTCATGGACGAGATCCGGATCGCGTATGTTCGATACCTCAACACGGCACCTTTGGTGCATGGATTGGAGCGGGCGCGGGGGGTTCGGCTGATCCCGGCGGCGCCGTCGCACATCGCGGATCTGGTCCGGCGGGGCGAGGCGGATCTTGGACTGGCGTCGGTGGTGGACGCGTTCGGGACGGATCTGGCGGTCGTGGGCGGCGGGATGATCGGGTGTGACGGGCCAACGCTGACGGTGCGGGTCTTCTCGTCGGTGCCGATCGAGCGGATGACGACGCTGGCGGCGGACACGGATAGCCACACGTCGGTGGTGCTGGCGCGCGTGCTTCTGGAGACGCGGTATGGAACGCGGGTCCGGGTGGTGAGTTTCGATGCACGGGAGCGTGTGGTGGATGGCGGGCCTGTGGGTGGCGAGGGTGATTGGCCTGAGAGTGTGCTGCTGATCGGGGACAAGGTGGTTGTGGATCGGCCACCGGCGGGGAGGTACCCGCATGAGTTGGATCTTGGTGAGGCGTGGAGGGCGTGGACGGGGCTGCCCTTTGTGTACGCGACGTGGATGTGCCGGGCGGAGGATGTGGGAAGCGAGCGGGTGGTGATGGCGCGGGAGTTGGTGGATCGGCAGCGTCGGCACAACGCGACAAGATTGGATTGGATCGTGTCGGAGCGGGCGAGGGGTGCGCGGTGGCCCGAGGATCTGGCGCGGGAGTATCTGGGGCGGCTGCTGAAGTTTGACTTTGATGCTCGGGCGCGCGCGGGGTTGGTGCGGTTTGCGGAGGAGGCGAGGGGGATCGGGGCGGTGGAGTCGAGCGAGATAGTGTGGGCGGAGGGAGTAGGGATGCATGTGTAGATGGAGTAGGACCCAGGCGGGACGCCTGCGCCACGAGATGAGGTAGGGGTGCGTGCCGAGATTGTCGCCGTTACGAGTGTCGGTGGTGGTGCGGCTGGCGGAGGAGTTGCGCTATGCGCCTCGGGCGGCGCTGGTGCGGGATATTGAGCGGATCGAGGAACTGGCGCTGGATGTGGATTCTGGGGGGACGTATCCGTCGGCGTGGATCGTGTTTCGTGTGACAGGGTATCGGCCTGAGGTTGAGAGTGGCACCGAGACGGTCGAGGGGCGGGCGCTCCTGGGTGATCTTTCGGCGCTCAGCGAGCATCTTGGATCTGCGGCGATGCTGACGATTGAAGAGTGCCCCGGGGCGATCGTCGTCGAGGCGTTGATGGCGCGGTGGAAGATGAGCCGGAAGACCCTGGACCGGCTGCGGCGGGAGGGGCTGGTGGCTCGTCGCGTGGTGGAGGCGGGGCAGAAGGCGCGGGCTCGGCTGGTGTTCATGCCGCAGGTGGTCGAATCGTTCGAGCGTTCGCATGGAGAGCGGGTGGTGCGGGCCGGGCGGTTCTCGCGCGTGGGGACTTCGGCACGAGCGCGGTTTGGTGCGAGGGTGTCGGCGTATGAGCGTCGACTGGGGTGGACGCGTGGACGGGCGGTGTCGCGCGTGGCGGAGCGGGCGGGGGTGAGCGATGAGGCCGTGCGCGTGGCGCTTGGTGGGCGGCGAGTGCGACTCGACGCGACGCGTGTTGGTGGTGCCGCGTGGCGGGCGTGGCGGCTGGGGCTTGATCTGGAGTCGTTTCGTAGGCGGCATGATCTCTCGGCGCGGTCGCTCCGGCACGCGATGCTGGCGTGGAAGTCGTCGCGGCTGCGGCGGCTTCTGGACCGCGGCGAGTTGGATGGGCCGGTCTCGCCGGTGTTTGAGCGTGAGGATGCGGGGGAGGTGCTGCTCGGGTCGCCGATGGTCACTCTTGGCGTGAGTGAGATCGATGATGGGGATCTCGCGGCGTTGATCGGGTGGGCGCGGGGGCTTGGAGCCGTGGTCGGCGCGGAGGAGCGGGCGCGGCTGGCGGCGTTCCAGTTCCTTCGTGAGCAGGCCCGGTGGCGTGTCGTGGAGTTGGGCGAGGCAACGGGGACGGCGGGTGCGATCGATGAGATTGAGACGCTGCTGCGTGGGGCGTCACGGATGCTCGCGTCGGTGCTCAAGGCGCAGTGGCGGACGTTGCTGGGGGCGATCGAGACTCGTGTGGGCGCGCCGATCGAGACGTTGGGCGCGAGCGGTGCGGCGGAGGTGGCTTTGATGGCGGCGCGTGCCGCGGGACGGGCGGCGAGCGTGCATGATCCCTTTGGGCGTGGGCGATTGGCGGCGGCAGTGGCGCTGGGAGTGGACCGGGAGGTGGCGACGTGGTTGGCGCGGCGCTCGGCTCGGGATGCACGGAACGGCCCACGAACGGGCGGTGGGAGTGGACGCGCGGCGATGCGGCTGCCGGAGGGTGCGCGAGTCTTGGATTGGACTCGGGAGATGGGCGCGTGGTGCGGGTGGACGGAGTTGGGTCGTCGCGTGGAGCGGCGGGTGATCGAGGCGTGGGGTAACGAGGAAGTTGGCGGGGGCGCGCGGAACGGGGCGGTGGGGTTGCTGGTTCGGCAGTTTGGACTTGGCGGCGCGATGCCGATGGGGTTGGGTGCGGCGGCGCGGGACATGGGGATGACGGAGAACGCGGCGGCGCGGATGTGGCTTCGCGGGCCGAGCGAGGTGATGGGGGCACGCGGGGCGTGATGCGGGCGCGATACACTGTGCGACTCGATGGCGCTGCTGCAGACGCACAAACTCCGCAAGACGTATGGCGACCGGACGGTCGTGGATGATGTCTCGTTCCACGTCGAGCGTGCGGAGGTTGTGGGGTTGCTCGGTCGCAACGGCGCGGGGAAGACGACGAGTTTCCGGATGACGATCGGGATGATCGAGCCGGATTCCGGGCTTGGGCCCGATCGCGGGCGGGTGATGTTCGACGGGAAGGATGTGTCGAACCTGCCCATGTACAAGCGGGCGCGGCTGGGGATGGGGTATCTCAGCCAGGAGCCGAGCGTCTTCGGGCGTTTGACGTGCGAGCAGAATCTGCTGGCGATCCTCGAGACGCAGAAACTTTCGGGGAAGGAGCGGAGGGCGAAGGCCGCGGAGTTGCTGGCGCAGTTTTCCTTGTCGCACAAGGCGGGGGAGGCGGCGCGGACGTGCTCTGGGGGTGAGCGGCGGAAACTGGAGATCGCGAGGGCGCTGGTGACCAAGCCGAGGCTGATCCTGCTTGATGAGCCGTTCAGCGGCGTGGACCCGATCGCGATCGAGGAACTGCAGCGGGAGATCCGGACGCTGGCGTCAAAGGGGATCGCGATGCTGATCACGGACCACAACGTGCAGCAGACGCTGCGCGTGTGCGACCGGGCGTACATCATCGATGCGGGGAAGAAGTTCGCGGAGGGAACGCCCAAGGCCCTGATCAACGACCAGCGCGTGCGCGAGGTCTACCTGGGCACGATCTTCCGCGGGGACGAGTTCGACTGAATGCCACGGATGAAGACACAACTTCGGGATCGGGACGCGGTCGGGCGCGCGGCGTGGATTTCGCGCGGCGTGCGCGGGGGCGTCTTTCAGCGCCTGATGATGGCGTCTCTGGTGGGCCTCACGTTCGGCCTGGGCGGGTGCCTGCAGCGGCACGTGTCGATCACGTCGGAGCCGAGCGGGGCGTTGGTGACGGTGAACGACGTCGAGGTGGGGCGGACGCCCTGCGAGGCGGAGTTCTCGTACTACGGCGTGTACGACGTGCGACTCGAGATGGATGGGTATGAGGTGAAGCGGACGGCGGCGCGGGCGTCGGCGCCGATCTATGAGTATCCGCCATTGGACGCGATCGCGGGGGTTTCGCCGGTTGCGATTGATACGGAGATCCGGTGGCACTTTGTGCTGACGCCGACGAGCGCGATTGGGGCGACGCCGGTGGAGTTGGAGGAGGGGCTGCTGTCGCGGGCGCGAACGATGCGCGAGGCAGAGCGGCCCTGGATGGTGGGGAATGGCCAACCCGTGAAGGGGACGGCGGGAGATTCGGGGAATGGACCATCGGATGCTGGGGAGGGGATGAAGAAGCACTCGGAGCAGTGAACAGGTATTCGTTGGGAACTCGGGGGGTGGGGGGTGGGGGGGGCGAGATCATCAACGGAAGGAGCACACCATGACGCGCACGAGTTGGTCGGGAGTGATGGCGGGAGCGACGGCGGGCCGGTTGTCATCGGGCCAGGGCTTGGGTGGTGGGTTGGGCGTCGTCGTGGCGTGCGTGGTGGCGCTTGGGCTGGTTGTTTCTGGCGCGTCGTGGTCGTTTGGACAGGGGGGCGGGCGGGATGGTGGAGCGCCCCACAGTCCTCGCAGGGGCGATGGCGTGGGGTATGGGAACAACGACGCCGATGAGGCGATCGAACTGAAAGTCGTGATGACGCAGGCCGGCTTCGCGGCTCCGGTGGCCAACGCCGGATCGATGGATCTCTCGCGGCCGACGGTGGAGCGGGCACCGGGCGCGCCCAAGACCGTGGTTGAGATCGCGGAGTACACGATTCCCGGGCCGGGGGGGGGCGGTGCGGGGGGCGGTGATGAGGGCGTGATGTGCCATAGTTACATCGCGTATCCCGCGGGGCTGCAGCCGGGGGAGCGTCGCCCGGGTGTGCTGGTCTGCCCGGAATGGTGGGGTTGCAATGACTACGCCAAGGAGCGGGCGATCCGCCTGGCGGAACTGGGGTATGTCGCTCTTGCGGTGGATGTCTATGGCGAGGGCAAGGTCACCGATGATCCCAAGCAGGCGGGGGCGTGGGCCGGGGAACTCATGAAGGATGTGTCGCTTGTTCGGCAGCGGGCGCGAGCGGGCCTCGAGCAACTCAAGATCGACCTGCGCGTGGACACCACCAAACTCGCGGCGATCGGGTATTGCATGGGGGGGACGGTCGCCCTCGAACTCGCGAGAGACGGCGAGGACCTTGACTGCGTCGTCGCCTTCCATGCGGGGACGATCCTCGCTCGCGACGCGAAGGAGAACTCGCGGCTTATAAATTCAGGGTGCACGGTGCTGCTGTGCCACGGGGCGGATGATGGCTTTGTGCAGCCGGGGCATCTCGACGCGTTCCATGAGGAGATGCGGGGGGCGGGGGGCGGTGCGGCCGCCGGAGGGGGCGTCGACTACGAGGTCGATTCGTACGCGGGCGCGGTGCACTCGTTCACGAACCCCGGGGCCGACGCCCACACCATCCCCGGCGTGAAGTACGACGCCCGGGCCGACCACCGCTCGTGGGAGCGGATGAAGGCGTTGTTCAGAGAGAAGATTCCGTTCACGCCGGTTCCGGCGGGGAAGTAGTCACAGGCGACGGGCGATGCCGCGTGCGTCGTGGGACGTGTTGAGTTGAAGATGTAAAGCGGGGGGACGCCCCCCGCACCCCTCGAAGACAAGAGCACTGGTGGGCCTGGGGACATCCACAAGTTGCCTTTCGCTGCGGCCGGTCACGCGGCGAGGGGTGAAGTCTACAAGTGGACACCGTCTCAGAGCGTTCATAGTCCTTTTCAGTGATTGCGGAATCGCGAGATCGCAAACATTGTTGCGACAAGCCTTTGCGATCGTTACCTTCGGCCCGTCCCGAGTTCGTGCAGACAGGACGGCAGGCTTCCTGTATAAAAATGGACGGCTCGGCGAGGGCGGGGGCGTGTCGTCCGCCTGCCCCGCGGGTGCTCTTGCGTTTGACAAGGAGAGGTGTCCATGAAGCGTGCGAACTCGCGTGGTGGGTGGTCGGTGTGCGCCCGTGGGGTGGGGACGGTGATCGGCGTGGTGATGGGAACGGTGGCGCTCGCCCAGCCGGGGAACCCCGGGCCGGGGACGTTTACAGACATGGGGAACATCGGGCTGGGCGCGAACGTGTATCGCACGGCGGAGATCGCGACGCCGGGCGGGTACGTGTGGTTCAAGATCACGCTGACCGAGACGATCGATCCGCGGCGCAACTGGCTCGACCTCGACATGTCCGGGCCGACGACGCTCGCGAACCCAGAGATGGCTGTGTATGACGCGCGGGCCAACCGGCTCTTCACGAACAATGACAGCGGCGGATCGAGCGGCGCGGCGAACAACGGGCTGGCTCCCGGGTTCTCCTTCGGGGGCGGATCTGGGCTGCGCCTGAGCCGATCCTTTGGAGCGGAGTGGGACGGCGGGAGAATCTCCATCGGTTCCGACAGTTCCAACCTGGGCGCGGGGACGTACTGGGTGGGCGTTGCGGCGTGGGACGCGGCCTTTGTCGATCCCAATCCGACGTGGTCGATCTCGAGCACGTCGGTGCTGACGGGGAGCGTGGGGCTCCGCGTCACGACGGGCGCCTTCCCGGCATCGTGGTGGAACGAGGAACGCAACAGCAACGACGCCGGGGAGTACCTCGACACGGCGCAGGTCGTGACCGGCACAGGCCCGCTCACGAACATCTTGTGCGCGTACCAGGTGGCGGGACGGGACATGTTCAAGATCCGCATCGCCAACGGGGCGAACTTCAGCGCCGTCGCGCGGGTCTCGGGGTTCGATGGCGGGCAGTACCAGACCAAACTCTTCCTCTTCGACAGCGCGGGGCGCGGCGTGTATGCGATCAACGGGACCACCAACGGCACGGACACCATGCTCACCCGTCCCGTCGGCGACCCGCCTTTGCCCGCCGGGGAGTACTTCCTTGCCATCTCGAGCGAGTGCGCCGGATTCTCCACGGGCGGCGTCGAGTACGGGCCGGCCGTGCCATTCACCGCGACGAACGAGGTGATGTGGGACTTCACGAATCTCAACAACCAGGTCCTGCGACCCACGGTTGTAGGAGCCGCTGCACCGCTGTCGTCCTGGGGGCGTCAGGCCGATTGCGAGAATCCCAACGGGTACCACGCCAACATCACGCTGACAGGGGCGGCGTACATCGAGAGCGGTCCCGCGTCGTGCGTCGCCGACACCGATGATGGGTCAGGGACTGGGACGATCGATGGAGCCGTGACGATCGATGATCTTCTGTATTTCCTGGAGCGTTTCGGGGGCGGGTGCTGAGCGGGCACTCGTGAGAGACTTTGAGATCGATGAGAACCCCGCCGCGATCGGCGGGGTTCTTCGTTTTCTGTCGGTGGCTCAGTCGCCGTGGCGCTGGCGGAGTTTGGGGCTGAGGCGGGCGGTGAGGTGGGCGCGTTCGAGGGCGTCGAGCCAATCCTGGAGGGTGGCGGCCTCGTCGTTGGCGGCGGAGGGCGCGGGGTGGTTGGTACTCGCGGAGGGGAGGTCGCAGGCGGGGCCGGCAGCCGACGAACCGAGGTGCTTTCGTGCCTTGGCGCGGAGGCGGCTCAAGGTCTGGTCGCCCATGAGGACGAGGAAGTCGAAGTCTTCGCTCAGGATGAGGACGGTGGGGACGCGCAGGCCGCCGCAGATCTTGACGCGCTCGGCGAGGTCGATGTGCTCATCGCGGTCGAGGATGCGGAGGTGGACGAGACTTGGGGGGGCAGCGTTGGCGAGGGCGTCGAGCATGGGGACCTGGGCGGAGCAGTCGCCGCACCAGGAGCCGCTGAGGACGAGGATGTTCAGGCGGCGCGTGAAGGACAGGAGGAGGGCGAGTTGGGACGGCGTGAGCGTGAGGCGATCGCGCACGGCGGTCCAGGCGGTTTGCTCGTGGGGCTTGGCGGAAGAGACATAGGCGTCGTAGGGCTGGCCCTGGTTGAAGTACGCGCGGAGGTCGGCGGCGGCGGGGATGTTGGGAGATGGGGTGTTCGTGTGTGGCATGGTGTTCGTGGTTGGGTGATCTTGTTGGGTGATGGGGTTTGGGTGGTGCGACGTGGGACCTGGATCGCGATCCAGGAGCACGAGAGGAGAGTTTGGGGGAGATGAAGCCCCACGCGGAGCGTGGGGTACGCGGCGGGGGGATCTCGGCATTGTTCGATGCCGATGGAGCGTGGACGATTCGGTGGATCACGATTGGAACGGCGTTCTCGTACGAGGCGGCCCGCCCGCTCGTAGGATGCACTCGTGAAGGGATCACTGCGACTGGGCACGTTCTTCGGGATCGGCGTGCACGTCCATTGGACTTTCTCGCTGCTGCTCGGGTTTGTCGCGTGGCGGGCGTGGCAGGCGGGGGCGGACGCGGCGGGGATCGGCGTCAGCGTCGTCTTTGTGCTGGCGATCTTCGCGTGCGTCGTGATGCACGAGTATGGGCATGCGCTGACGGCGCGGCGGTATGGGATCGGGACCAAAGACATCACGCTGCTTCCGATCGGGGGTGTGGCGCGGCTGGAGCGGATGCCTGAGGAGCCGAGGCAGGAACTCGTCGTCGCGGTGATGGGGCCGATGGTGAACGTGGTGATCGCGGCGGTGATCTTCGGCGTGATGCTGGGGACGGGGACGTTCCCCAAGGGGAGCGAGATCCAGGAGATGGGGCGTCAGGGGGTGGAATCGATGGGCGCGCTCGACGCGCGGATGTTCTTTCTGAACCTCGCGGGCGTCAACGTCTTTCTCGTGCTCTTCAACATGATCCCCGCGTTCCCGATGGATGGCGGGCGCGTGCTGCGGGCGCTGCTCTCGATGGCGATGGACCCCGTGCGGGCGACGCGGGCGGCGGCGAACGTGGGGAAGGTGCTGGCGGTGGGGTTCGCGCTGCTGGGATTGTGGGGCAATCCGTTCCTGATCTTCATCGGGATCTTCGTGTGGATCAGCGCCGAGGCCGAGGCGAGGCAGCGCGAGCAGGGATCGGCGCTGCGCGGGACGCTCGTGAGCGACGCGATGGTGCGGCGGTTTGTCGCGCTCGACGAGGACGACTCGCTCCAGTGGGCGATCGAGCGGCTGCTGGAGGGGGCGCAGACGGACTTTCCGGTGATGAAGACGGAGATGGTGAACGGCGAGCGTGTGGCGAGCGGTCCAAGGGGTGGTGTCGTGGGCGTTCTGACGCGGCATGACCTGTTGCATGCGATCGCGCGGCATGTGGACATGCACGCGTCGGGGGGCGTGGGGACGCTGACGCGCAAAGTCCCTGTGGTCCGCACGGGGGCGCGGCTGGAGCCGGCCGTCCGGAGCATGCAGGAGGCGGGATCGACAGTGGCGCCGGTGGTGGACGAGACGGGGCGGCTGGTTGGATTGCTGACGATGGAGAATCTGGCGGAGTTTGTGATGGTGCGGCAGACGATGGGCCCGGGAGGAGGAGGGGGCGTGGGGGCGGGCCGCGCACTACACTGAGGTATGGCCAGCATCGTCTTTTACTTCCAGGTGCACCAGCCGTATCGCCTCCGCCGCTACAGCGTCTTCGATCAGGACCCGTTCTACTTTGACGACGCGAAGAACGCGGAGATCCTGCGGAAGGTGGCGGACAAGTGCTATCGCCCGACGACGCGGCTGATCCTCGACCTGGTGAAGCGTCACAAGGGGAACTTCCGCGTCTCGTACGCGATCACGGGGACGGTGCTCGACCAACTCGAGGCGTGGGCTCCGGACGTGATCGACACGTTCAAGGAACTGGCCGACACGGGGTGCTGCGAGTTTGTGGGGGAGACGTACTTCCACTCGCTGAGTTTCCTGTACTCGCGTGAGGAGTTCGTCGAACAGGTGGACATGCACACGCGGAAGATCCAGGGGCTCTTCGGGCAGACGCCGCGGGTCTTCCGGAACACGGAGTTGATCTACAACAACGAGCTCGCGCACTTCCTCGCGGGGCTGAAGGACAAGGACGGCAACCCGCGATTCCATGGCGCCTTGTGCGAGGGGACGGACTTCCACCTGGGGTATCGCTCGCCGAACTATGTGTACCAGCCGCCGGGCAAGCCTGTGGGACGTGATGGACGGGCGTTCGGGTTGCTCCTGAAGAACTATCGCCTCTCGGACGACATCGCCTTCCGGTTCAGCAATCGCGGGTGGGCGGAGTGGCCTTTGACGACAGAGAAGTTCGCAGGATGGGTGAACCAGATCAACGGCAACGGGTATCTGTGCAACCTGTTCATGGACTATGAGACGTTCGGCGAGCACCAGTGGGCCGACACGGGGATCTTTGAGTTCCTGAGTGCCCTGCCTGAGAAGATCTTCGACGTGAACAACGGCGAGAACCACTTCATCACGCCGAGCATGGCGTTCAAGGAGTTCTCGCCCGTCGGCGAGTACGACGTGCACAACTTCATCTCGTGGGCGGACACGGAGCGCGACCTGACGGCATGGCGCGGGAACGCGATGCAGAATAACGCCCTCGACGAGACGTACCGCCTGGAGAAGTCCATCAAGGATCGGTGGAACGCGGCCTGCATCGGCGGCGACGAGCGTGAGAAGACCCACGCGGGGCACCTGCTCCACGACTGGCGGAAACTCACGACGAGCGACCACTTCTACTACATGTGCACGAAGTACTTTGCGGATGGCGACGTGCACAAGTATTTCAACCCGTACGACTCGCCCTATGACTCGTACATCAACTTCATGAACGTGTTGGACAATGTTCGGACTCGGATCTCTCGTGTGCCGCAGGGCGTTGGCGCCCACTAAAGTTCGCTCATGTCGAGCGAAGGAACGAGCGTGGGGGGCGTTGCCGACGGGCCGCTCGGCGTCTCGTCCTCTCGATGGGCGACGAGGACCGTCGCCCTGGTTGTGGCGGTCACGATCTGGCGGCTCTTCTGGCTGTGGTTCTCGCCGTACTCGCTGGCCGAGGACGAGGCGTGGTACTGGCTGTGGTCGAGGCACCTCGATTGGTGCTACACGACCAAGGGCCCGGGGATCGCGTGGGCGATCTGGATCTCGACGCATCTCTTCGGTGATACGGCGTTTGGTGTGCGATTCCTGGCGCCGATCTTCATGTCGCTGTCGGCGTGGTTCGCGGCGGGACTGACGATCGATCTGACGAGGAGCCGTCGTGCGGGATTCTGGTCGGCGATGGTGATGCTGCTCTCGCCGGCGTTCCAGGTTCTGGCGATTGTGATGACGATCGATCCGCCGCTGGTGGCGTGCTGGATGGGGGCGTGCTGGGCGGGGTGGCGGGCGACGCGCGGGCTGTGCCGGGGCGCGTGGCTGGCGGTGGGCGCGGCGATTGCGATCGGGTCACTCTTTAAACTCACGATGCTGCTGGTGATTCCGGGGATCGCGGCGTGCGCGTGGATGTGGCGGCGCGAGCCGTCACACGTGGTCGCGGGGCGTGCCGGCTCGGAGCGTGCGACGCCCGGTCGCGCGGGACAGTCGGTGCTGTGGGCACTGGCGAGCCTGGCGATCACGCTGCTGGGGCTGGTGCCGATGGTGGTGTGGAACGGGAGGGAGGGGTGGCCCACGGTGCACCACCTTTTGGATCACCTCCATCAGCCGCCCTCGAAGAGTAGCGGGTCGTCGTTCACGCTTCGATGGCTCCAGGAGTATGTGGGGATTCAGATCGCGGTGTCGCTGGTGCCGCTGGGGCTGATCGTGGTGGGGTGGAGTGCGCTCAAGCAACGGTCGCTTGAGGCGTGGCGGTATGTGTTGTGGTGCGCGTTGCCGCTGCTGCTGGGGTATGTCCCGGTGGCGTTGGTGACGAAGACGCAGGGGAACTGGACGATCGCGGCGCATGCGGCACTCGCTGTGCTGGCTGGAGTGGGTGTGTTGGCGGAGAAGACCGGACACGGCGTGGGGATGGCGAGGCGCGGCGTTCGGATTCTTCTTGGCGTGGGGCTTGTGGTGGGCGTGCTCCTGCCACGGATGGATGTGTTTGCGATGGGTGTGGATCGTGTTCGCGGCGCGCTTGGAGACTCAGCGCCTTCCTGGCTGCACATTCCGATCCACCGGGTGATGGGGGCGGATCGGATGGGGGAGGACGCGGGTCGACGACTTGAGCGGTTGCGGGGAGAAACCTCGCAGGAGCCGTTTCTCCTGATCGATCACTATGGGGCGGCGTCGCTGCTGGAGTTCTCGATCGCGGGGCATCCACGAACGTACTGTTCATCGGCGTACACCGGAGGACGCGAGACGCAGTTCGATCATTGGGCGGACCGTGATCTGGCTCGAGTGGAGAGCGAGTTGTTGGGCAGGCCGGCGTTGATTGTCGGGCACGGGTTCGAAGGCGCGACGATGGGCGGGGCCTGGATTGCCGCGTTTGACCGGGTGAAGCCCATGGGAGTGCTCGATGGGGACGGGAAGGGCAGGCCCGTGTTCATTGGGTATGGATATCGCGGGATGAGACCTTTGGGGGAAGGGAGCATTGGCGAGTGAGCGAGGCCGGCGTCATCTCGAGTTCGCCGGAATCGTTCGCACGCGAGGATACCTGTCGTGCGCGCGTTCGCGTGCTGACGCGAACGCTGGTGCTGTGCGTGGGTTTGCTCATCGTCACGATTCTCGATCGGCCGATTTATCTGGCGATGGGGGACGAGTTCTCGGAGGTGGTGAAAGGGCACAGCGTGTACCAGGCGCTGCGTTCGGTGGGGTGGCTCCCGGCGTGGATTGTGCCGGCCGTGGCGTTGATGCTGTTTGATCGTCGTCGGGGGGTGGCGGGGTTCGCGTCGTCGATCGCTCGTCGATGGTGGGATCGCGGGCTGTTACTGTTGGCGGGCGCGTTCTTCTCGGGGCTCGTGGCCGAGGGGTTGAAGTTGCTGCACCTCCGTGATCGTCCGCTTGATGGGGGGATGTATGAATGGGAAGGCCCGTGGCTGGCGGACGCGCACCCTGCGGGGCTGCCATCGAGCCACATGGCCGTGGCGATGGGCGGGGCTCTGGTGCTCGCACGGCTCTTCCCCGAGACGCGATGGTTGATGTTCGGGCTGGCGGTGGGGTGTGGGGCCACTCGGGTGGCGTCTCGGGCGCACTTCGCGTCGGATGTGTACGCGGGGGCGCTGGTCGCGTGGGGGATGGTGGTGGTCGTGGGCCGGGTTCACGCATGGCGGCTGGCCCTACAGGGGGATCGTGAGGTCGGGAGCGGCGTGACGGCCTCGAAGCACGGCATGGAGAAGGGCGATACGCTGACGCACGAGACCACGTCTCGCGTCGCATGAACACCCTCGACCGGTACATCGCCAAGTCTTATCTCGTCAACGTCCTGGCGTTGCTGGTCATCCTGTACGCGCTCATCCTCGCGACGGACTACTCGCTGAACTTCGACGAGTACATCCGGCAAGCGGCGGAGCGTGACGTGGCCGGGGGCACATCGTTTCTTCGGCGGGCGACGCTCTCGCTGATGCTGCTCATCAACCTCTGGTGGCCTCGCCTCTTCCAGTATTACAACTACCTCCTGGGATTGGTCCTGATCGGGGGGATGGGGTTCACGCTGGGGCAGATGGTTCGGCATCGCGAGGTCGTGGCGTGCCTTGCCGGGGGGATCGGGTTGCACCGGATCGCGCGGCCGATCCTGATCGTGGCGGCGGGATTCGTCGTGCTGCAGGGGGTGAATCGCGAGTTTGTGGTGCCCCGGCTTGCGGAGTTGCTGACGCGTGAGAAATGGGACGCGGGGACGTCGGGGATCAAGGCCGAGACTCTGCCATTGACGGAAGACGCCGCGGGGCGGTGCTATTACGCGAAGGCATTTGATGCGGGCGCGGGCGAGATGACCGGCGTGTGGATCCGCGAACGCGACGAGAAGGGGCTTCCGTCGCGGAAGATCTCGGCGGAGCGGGCGACGTATGACGAGCAGGCCGAGGGATGGCGGCTGACCGATGGGCAGGCGGAGGTCCGCGAGGGCGAGGCCGTGCGATTCGAACCGGTCGATTTCGTCAAGACCGAACTGAACCCGACGACGCTGAAGGTGCGACGGTTCTCGAGTTATGGCAACAATCTCTCTTCGGCCGAGTTGTCGCAGTTGATCGACAAGACCGAGACCGAGGTCGAGGCGAGACCCGACGGCGAGCGGCGCGTCGCGGAGAGTCGACTGCTGGATCGCCTGGTCCGCCTTCGCATGGCTCGATGGACGATCCTGCTGTGCACCATGCTCGCGATCGTGGTGTGCCTGCCGTTTTTTCTGCGGAAGTTGCCCGGGGACATGCTGTCGCGGGCGGTGATGTGCGCCCCGGTGGCGCTGGCGGCGGTGCTCGGATCGACGCTGCTCAGCACGGCGGCCATTCCCGGGTTGCCGCCGACGCTCTCGGCCGTGATCCCCGCGCTCATCCTGCTCCCCCTGGCGATCGCGGCGATTTCCAGCATCCGCTCGTGATCGCGGGGCGGATGGTGAGCTGGCCATACTGTCCGGCGTCGACTGGCTGGTGGAGGTGCCCATGAGTTTGTGTGTGGCCTGGGACCGTCGCTTGAGGTGTGAACATGCGCTCTGGCGTCGCCGTCTCACGGCAATGTCTGTCATGCTCCTGGTTGAGATGGCGTGTGTGGGTATTGTCGGTTGCGCGGCACGGCCCGCGGAGAGAGCGTGTCCGAATGGCACGACGAGCTTTGGTGATCGGACGTGGGTCCGTGCATCGAGCCGGCGAGACGACGAGCACCTGCTGGTGAGCGATCGGGACATCGCCGCCCGGCTGGAAGTCGAGGGCGGCGAACTGATCGAGGCGAAGCGGGCGAAGACTTCAGAGGATCTCGCGAAGGGACTGGAGCGAGAGCACGCCGAGTTGCCGCCTGGCAGCGTGACGACGCGCGTTGCTGAGGGATCGATGAACCTTCCGACGCTGTATCGAACGGCGTGCGAGGGCGTGCTCGTCGTCGCGTCGATTTATCAGTGCGACAGTTGCGACCAGTGGCACACCGCGGGTGGCGCGACGGCGTTCGTGCTCTCGCGCGACGGGCTGTGCGTGACGAACCACCACGTTCTTGCGGACCGTGAGCATGAGTACACGCTGTATCCCTTTGTCATGGCCCACGATGGGACGGTCTTCGCGATTGACGAGATCCTGGGATCGAACGAGGAGGACGACGTGGCGATCTTCCGCCTGGGGGCTGGGCAGCGTGACGGTCGGGCGGTGTCGATCGACGAGTCGCGACTCACGCCGATTCCGCTGGTGGAGGGATCGCCGGTGGGGACGCCCGTGGCGCTCATCGCGCATCCGGATCGGCTGTTCTACACGATGACGAGCGGGATCATCTCGCGTCGCGTCACGAAGGAGTCGATTATGCCGGGCGAGACGCGAACGGACGAGGTGAGCGTGACGTGCGATTATGCCATTGGCTCGAGCGGCGGACCGATCCTGGACGATCGCGGACGCGCGGTCGGCATGGTGATGGCGACGCACACGATCTTCGCGGGCAAGGGGCGGTCGCGCGAGCCGCAGATGGTCGTGCGGAAGTGCGTCCCTGCGGAGCGGATTCTGGACGTGATCTCGAAGGAGGGACGGACCGAGGGGAGGGGAATCGTGCCGTGAGCCGGAGGAGGGGGAAACGGTCTCGCCCGGCATGTTTGCACACCGATTGAAATCAGATCGGACTGGCCCCCAACAATGGGTACGCTTTGTCTTTGGGAGCCCGCGCCATGAATCCGCCCGGCACTCCATATTCCGATCCCACGATGCCGCCGCCGCTCCCGAGCACGGAGGCGTGGGAGCGCACGTACGCGACGTTCCAGCACCTGACGCTCTTGCTGGTCTTCGCGGTGATTCCCGTTGTGCCCTCGCTGGCGATGTGGCTGATCAAGCGGGAGCAATCGCACTACATCGACGACCACGGGAAGGAGACCGTCAACTTCCAGTTGTCGCTCCTGATCTACACGGCGATTGGTTGGATTCTGACGGCCATCACGTGTGGGATCGCCATCCCGATCTCGATTCTGATCACGATCGCCTGCTACGCGCTGGGGATCGTCGGGATGATCATGGGCGCCGTGGCGGCGAACAACGGTCGGTACTTCCGTTATCCGATGACGCTGCGCATCGTGAGTTGAGGCGTTTTCGTACGTCGCTCAGCGTGGACGTGGCTCGATGGTGAACGCGCTCGCGGCGTCCTCGTTCTCGGGGTCGAAGTTCACGAAGTGCACCGAGCCGTCGGCGGCGAGCATGTTGCCCGCGTCGGGCCGCAGGTGCCACGACGCCTCGAACTGGCGATCAGTTTCGCTGGCGCGGGGCGAGCGATACCACCAGCCAGCGTCACCCAATAGAAGGAGGCGTGATTCGTTCACCTGGAGGTCCTGTCGCGCGAGCGGCCGGGACTGGCGATCCACGCCGGCGAGGGTGGAGTTGAAGAGGAGTGGGTTGGCGCGGTAACTGGTGCCGAACTCACGGAAACAAGTGCCGTTGGTCAGGGTGCTCGAGCGTGACCGGCGCGGCGTGGTGTCGATTCGTTTGGTGACACCGGCGTCGGCGGGGCAGCGGAAGTGGAGCGCGGCGGTGGCGCTCTCGGTGTCCTGGACGAACGCGCCCATGTAGACGTTTATCGGGCGAGCGTTGTCGAGGACCGGATGGTGGTCGAGACCCGCGAAGACGACGCCGCCGTAGTTCCACTCGGGATCGATGGTGAAGGCGGGGAAGACGCCCCGGTTGTCGCCAAGGTATCCCTCAAAGCCCATGTTGATCTGGCGAAGGTTGCTGGCGCAGACGGCGGAGTACCCCGTCTCGCGAACCCGCGTGAGCACGGGTAGGAGCAAAGAAACCAAGATCGCGACGATCGTCACGCATATCAGGATCTCGAGGATCGAGAACCCCTTCGCGGCACGCCGGATCAGTTGATGGCTCGATTTCGTCGAACGATGATGCACAACCAGGTTCCACCCGGTACGGCGATTGGCTCCACGACACCAACCCCGACCGGACGATTGTACCACAATCGGTCCCATTCACCAATGGCATCGGCGAGCGATCGACCGAACTCAATGGCGGGCCAGGTTTCGATACATGAAAAAGGAGTGGATCGCGAGGGCGAGAATTCCGCCCCATAACAGGAGCAGACCAAAGCCGCCCGTACCGCCGCTGTCCTGGACCGTCTGGGATCCGCCGCTGACCGTGACCAGACAGAGGAGGGCGGGGAGGAACGTGCGGAGATAGACCGCGAGGGGTGTTTTGCGATGGTGCTTGACGGCGGTCACGGCACCGCAGACCACCATGACGAGGGAGCATGCCGAGTAGGCCCAGCGTTCGTGCATATTGGCGACGACCTGACCTCTGAGTTTGGTGATCTGGTTCTGGAGGTGCTGCGAGGGGCCGACGAGTTCGGGATCGGTCGCGGAGGCTGACCTGCCCGACTCGAGAAGGTCGCGTGAGGAACGCTCGAGGAGCGCTTTGGATGGGTCGTTGTCGAGGGTGAGACGGGTGAGGGGGACAACGCCACGCTCTGCACCGAGGCCCCCGCTCGTGGCGGAGTTGGTTTTGGCGCGGACGCGCTCGAGCCGGAGATCGAAGGTGAGGGACTGGGCGTCGGAGCTATTGACCGGGAGCAGGCGTGCACTTCGGGCGAGCCAGACCTGGCCGGTTGTGGCATCCGGGGTTGTCGCGGTGCGGAAGGCGGGGCGATCGGGTTGCTCGATGCGGATGAACATCGCGTCGGTGGCGCCCTCAGCGAGGGGCATGATCTCGATGCCATCGCTGGTGGTTCTGGCCGAACTACCGACGATCACGATGCGCCCGCCACGCGAATCGCGGAGGATCAGCGGCGTCGTTGGCGACATCGACTGGGTGATCTCGCGCTCGGCCTGCCGTCGGGCGAAGACCAGGGCGAGTTCGCGGCGAGCATCATCGACCCAGTTCACGCGCTCCGGATGGTCGCGGAGCAACCAGAGTTTCCGCATCGTGAAGAACTTCGGGCGATCCCAGAAGGGATCGGGCATGATGATCGTGCCCTCGGTCGTCTCCTCGAACCTCCACTGGTCGGCGCCCTCACCGGAGACGGCGTTCTTGAGACGCACGCGGATCTCGGCCTTGCGCTGCCGGTCGCGCGCCGGGGGATAGAACCAGAGGCTGGCGGACTCGGCGTAGTACTCGCGGGCGACGTTGCAGGCGTCGTCGAACTCGAGCATGATCGGCCTGGTGAGCACGACCTGGCTGGTGGGCATGGGCCCACTGGCACCCATCGCGGCGAGCATCGCGGGGTCGGGCGTGCTGCTCTTGGCGTGGTCGGCGAGGAGTTGCATGTTGCGGAGACGCACCGCCCGCCCGTTGGGGATGTCGTTCACCATCACGCGCCCGATGTCGGTCGTGACCAGGCGATACATCTTGCGCATGAACCCGGGGATCATCTGATCGTTGAGCACGATTAGCGTGAAGCCGACGGCGAAGGCCATGAGCATCGCCGGGGCGAGCATGGCGCGCAGGGGGATGCCCCCGGCCTGGGCGGCGGTGAGTTCGTTGTCGGTCGCGAGGCGGTGGTAGACGAGCGTCGCCGCGAACCCGCCCGAGAAGGGCAGGGCGTAGACGAGCATGCCGGGGAAGGCGTAGTAGATGTATCGCAGGGCGTCGAGAGGCTCGAGTTTGCCATCGGCCAGGGGCTTGACCGCCGTGGCGAAGGCGAGCGCGACCGTCACCACGAGCGTCGTGACGATGATCATGCGGGTGAGTTCCCACCCGACGGCCCACCAGAGAGTTTTAGGGAATCGGAGCGCCATCAGGCGGCATCGTACTCCAGAAACGGTCAAGCACAGTTCGCTGGGCAGGGTGTCCAAGAGCGAGGTATCTAATACGGGTTGGCCGCCTTCCCCAGCGCCGTTCACTCTTGTTTGAAGAGGTGCGGAGCGACCTATTTCAGGGCCCGTCCGACCTCGACCTTGCCGCTGGCGACGTCCTTGATGGTGTAGCCGAGCGCGAGGAGTTCGTTGCGGATGGCGTCGGAGGCCTTGTAGTCCTTGGCCTGGCGCGCGTCGCGGCGTCTCAGGAGCAAGGCCTCGACCTTCGGGTCGGGCGTGACGCCGGGGAGGAAGACGCCGATCTCGCTCGTCGTAGCCTTGGCACGCTCGAGGCTCAGCACGCCGAGCACGGCGTCCAACTCGCGCATGAAGGCGGCATCACTCGTAGAGGGTGTGGCGATCGTGCCGACCCACGTGTTCACCGCGCCGATCGCGCCGGCGATGTTCAGGTCGTCGTGCATCGCCTGGATGAAGGCGGCCTTGCACTGCTCGCGGGCGGAGGCGGCGTTTGTGGCGTCGGATCCGTCGCCGGCCGAGACTTTGCGCCATCGCTCGATCATCTTGGCGCTGTCCTCGAGGCCCTGCAGGGTGAAGTTGGCGTTGGAGCGGTAGTGCGTGCGGATGAGTTCCAGACGCAGGGCGCTCGCCTCGACGCCCTTCGCGAAGAGGTCGTGGGGCGTAAAGAAGTTGCCCTTGCTTTTGCTCATCTTCGCGCCCTCCACCTGGAGGAACCGCGCGTGGAACCAGTGCCTGGCGAAGGAGCCATGGTGGGCGTCGCTGCAGAACGCGGCACAACTCTGGGCGATCTCGCACTCGTGGTGCGGGAAGATGTTGTCCTCGCCCCCTGAGTGCAGGTCGATGAGGGTGCCACCCTGAACAAGCGGCGGCTTCGTCACGCCCGCGCTCGTCGCATCACCCTGGTGCAGGAGGCGCGAGACACTCATCGCAGTGCACTCGATATGCCACCCGGGGTACCCCTCGCCCCACGGGCTTGGCCACTTCATCAGGTGCGAGGCGTCCTCCTTCCACAGGAGAAAATCGGCGGGGTGACGCTTGGTCGCCTGATTCTGGGCGCTGATGCGGCCGCCCTCGCCCTCGCGGAGGTTCTCGAGCGTGTTGCCCGAGAGGCGCCCATACGCGGGGAACGATCGCACGTCGAAGTAGACCACGCGCTGGCCCGGCTCGCCGACGACGTACGCGCTGTGGCGCTCGACGAGGCGCGCGATGACCTCGATCATTCCTGGCACATTCTCCGTGGCGCGGGGCATGCGCGTCGGGTCCTTCTCGGCGTCGATCGCAACCTTGAGCCCCAGCGCCCGCGCGTCCTCGCGGAAGCGCCTTTCATAGAACCGCGCGACGGCATACGGATCCGATGGATCGACCTCGACCCCGGCGGGCAGCTTCCCGTCCTTTTTCGCCTCGGCGATGCGTCGGCCCGCGGCCTGCATCTTGTCCTCGCCCCCGCCGTCGGCCTGGTCGTCATCGGTCATGTGCCCGACGTCGGTGATGTTCATCACATGATCGACACGCCGCGACCCGGCGTGCTCATGGCCCTTCGCGTCGCGAACGACGCACCACGCCGACTCCAGCCATCGGCGGAGGGCATCGGCCGCGAGGAAACTGCGGAAGTTTCCGATGTGGGCGTCGTCATAGACCGTCGGCCCGCAGGAGTAGAACGTCACCCGTGACGGATCGCTCGCGACGAAGTCCTCGATGGCGTGGGCGAGCGTGTTGTACAGGCGGAGGGGCATGGGCGGGGACTATATGTGGTGTGGAATGGCTACTCCCATCGATCGGCGTCCGTGTCGAAGTAGGCCCCGCACTCCGGGCATGTGCCATAGTCGTCCAAGCCACGAAGATTCTGGTAGCACTTCGAGCAGAATCGCCCGCCCCGAAGGCGATATTGAAGACGGGCCTTCTTTGCCTTGCAGGAGCAGTACCACGCCGCGCCGCCCAACACGATCAGGGAGATCAATGGGGCAGCGTAGAAGAACGGATCTCTGATCGCCGAGATCGTCATCGCCCCGGTGGTGCCCGCGGCGAGCGATATCAAGAGATAGCTCCGCCGCTTCCAGCGAACCGCGCGCCGCACCCCCTTGGGCATGTCGTGGCGAATCTCCGGCATCGGTTCGGCCACGACAATCCCCCTTCACTCGTCGATCCCCGCGGCCTTCCACCGCCGACGATCGAGTTGCACATCGAAGGCTTGGCCGCATTCCGGACAGATTCCGCTCTCGCCGAGACCACGCAGGTCCTGTCCGCACGAGACACAGAGCCTTCCGCCCGCGGCACGAAACAAACGCTGGTATCGGCGGAGATACCACCACCCCAGCACACGCGGCGTCAGCAGCACCACACTCCACATGAGAACCGGTATCCAGAGATGCTCCGGCATCACCGCGTTGGTGCCCATCACAATCAGGAGACCAATGGGAACCAGAAACCACAACACAAGCACAACCCAGGGTTTGGGCACAAGACGTCGAACGACCGGCGGAAGGTTTTCCCAGATTTGTGGTGAGTTCGACACGCGTGCTCTCATTTCGACAAACGACTTCCATTCGCCGGCTCTTCAGAGATGTTCGCATTCTTCCACATCGTCCGATCGCGTTCGATGTCATAGGGCCGTCCGCACTCCGGGCAGACACCCACATCCTTAAGGCCCGTGAGGTTCTGGAGGCAGTTGCCGCACAGCCGTCCGCCCGACTCGCGGTAGGCTCGGCGGATCTGGCGTTGCCTTCTGAACAGGATTCCCATGATGAGGAACTGTGGCGCGAAGATCACCATGGGCATCCACGCGCCCAGCGTCAACATGGCTCTTGACATCCAGCCTGGAAGGCAGACCCAGGTGACGACCAGGCCCACGATCGCGAGAAACGGAACAAGCCACCACCACAGGAGGCGTCGAAGGACCGGCGGGACATCACCGACGAGGCTCTGGCGGAGATCACTCATACACCATGCCGTCCTCTCGCAGCGCAGTCATATCCGACGCTCGCCGGGTTCGTCCTGAGAAGATGGAGAAGGCCAACCTCACCCGAAACCGTACACGTGGTGGCGCGTGTCTGGGACTGGCCACGTTGAGGCGATCGTTCACTGGACGCTGCCAGGGTCGATGTCGCCCTTTGGTTCGTGGGGAGGGGGGAGGAGGGGCGGATGGCCGCCGCGCCCACGGATGGGATCTTGGGATTCAGAAAATCCGTGCCGATATCACACAATCCGGGACGATGTGCCCATGAAGTCCTTTGCCTCGTCGGTATGTTCTTCTCCTTGTTTCACAGAGACGAACTCAGAAACCTTTGCGATCTCGGAAGATACTCCATGAGCATCACTCGCCGCCGCTGCCTGACTCTTGCCCAGTTCCACGCATCTGTGGGTCTCGCATCTCTGGGCCTTGCCACACCCGTGCAGGCCCAGGGGCCGACGTGCCCCCTGGCCTTCGCCCCGCGGGTGGACTATCAGGCCGCGGGCCAACTCCCAACGGTGGTCCGCGTATCCGAGTTCAACGATGATGGCATCCCCGACCTCGTGACTGGGGCTGGGAGTTCTAATCTCACGGTGCTCCTCGGGAGGCCGGCCCCCGACTCGGGCACGTTCGAGCTCGCCTCCATCGTGCCGACGAGCGCCTTGACCCAGTGGCTCGAGGTTGGCGACCTCAACGCTGACGGGCACGCCGACATCGCGGCACCCCTCTTCAACACGAACACGATCGCCATCGTCCTGGGCAATGGCGACGGGACATTCCAGACGGCCGTGAACTATCCCGCGATCGCGTCGGCGTCGAGGGTCTGCATCGCCGATCTCAACTCCGATGGGCACCCGGATCTCGTGGCGGGACGTTCGGCGATTGGCACCAACCTCGCGATCCTCCTGGGCAACGGCGACGGCACGTTCCAGGCTCCAGCCACCTTCGACCTCGACACGGGCACCAACAACTCCCCACGAGCGATCGAGGCCGCCGACCTCAACGCCGACGGGCACGTGGACCTGATCGTCGGCAAGTCGCTGGGCGGGATCGCCGTCATGCTCGGCCACGGCGACGGCACCTTCGAACCCGCGTCGACTATCACCACGCTGTCGTCGCCATACGCGCTCGCCATCGGCGACCTCAACGCCGACGGCGTGCCCGATTTGGTCGTGGCCATCGCTCATCCATTCGTGCTGCAGAACGACTCGGCGGTTGTCCTGCTGGGTGTCGGCGATGGGACGTTCCAGCCGGGCGTCTCGTACACCGCGGGGCGGGCGCCGCGCTCGGTGATCATCGGCGACTTCAACGGTGACATGACGCCCGACATGGGCATCGCCAATCAATCCGACGGCACGGTCTCGATCCTGCGCGGGAACGGCGACGGCACATTCCTCTCTGCGGTCCAGATCCCGTCGGGCCTCGATCCGCAGTCGGTTGCGGCCGCCGACTTCAACACCGACGGGCATTTGGACTTCACGACCGCCGGGATCGTCAGCAAGGTCTCGGTGATGCTGAACTTCCCCGCGCCCGTCATCACGCTGCAGCCCCAGCCGCTGCAGGTCGTCAACACGGGGGACGCCGTCTCGCTAGGCGTCGTGGTGGACACGTTCGGCGCCCACATCACCTATCAATGGCGGCGCAACGGCACAGTGGTGATCGACGCGGGGCACATCTCCGGCGCCACGACCCCCACGCTCACCATCAATCCCGCCACCGGGACCGACACCGACACCTACGACGTGGTGATCACGCGCTCGTCGCCCTGCAACCCGTCGAGCGTGATGACGACGAGCGAGACGGGCGTGCTCGCCGTCCGCCACTCGGCCGCGTGTGCCGCCGACGTGGACGATGGCACAGGCTCCGGCACCCCCGACGGCGGCGTGACGATCGACGATCTGCTCTACTTCCTCTCGCGGTTCAATCTGGGGTGTTGAGCTCCGCGAACACGAGAAGATCTAGTGCGGAGCCTACAGATCACGCCTTGGTACAAATCCGCACTCAGGGCATGGCGATTCGACCAAGAGTCCACGTTGTGGATAGCCGCAATGCAAACACAGGCATCGCGATTTCCGGTGTCTTGCTCGAAGTCGCCAAGCGAGTGCCGAGCCCAGCACGCCGATCTTGGCGACTCCATACCCCGCTGCGCAAGCCACGACGACGTATGACGCACACGCCCACGCGATGGGCCTTGAGCGCATCTCCCACGTGGCTTTATCGCGTGACCAGGCGCCGTTGATCAATGGCACCGCCCGCGTCGTCGCAAAGCACCGTACCGGCCAACCGACTAGCGTGACCACGGAACGAGATCGTTGCCCGATGCGGTCGGGCGTGTCCTCGACATACGCACGCATCGGGATCCTCGGAATGTCGTCGAAGATCTCGTTCCCATCCTTGTCCAACATCTGGCCCGCACGCCTTCCGAACTCAAACTCGTATCGATCATATGTTGGAAACGAGATCTTATTGCCATTCCAATCCCGTCCGAAGTAGAGTCGGAATCCAAGGTGATTGCCTCGAGGATCGCCCCAGTAGGGCAACTTCCGCGCCGCAACCAACGCGGTTCGACACATCCAGACCTCCACGACGGCGAGTGTGAACAGCACGACAAGAACACACGCGGCCACGCCGAACCATCGGCGTGGCCGCGTGTCATTACGTGCGCCCGCATTCACATTCTTCATGGGGTGTTATCGGGGGTCGGGAAGGTGAGGCCGCAGGGCGTTCGGTCCGGCGGGAACCCGGATGGTGGACGCTGCAACTGGCACTGATCTGCTGGGTAGGCGGTAGTGTTGCCGTACTTATCGAACTGCATGACTGGCCCCGTCTCGACTGTTTGCGTCATCGAACAATCGGATGCGATCTCTGTGATAGTGCGTTTGGACGGGCCATAGCAAGTGCGCCTCCAAATGCACACACAAACGTTCGTTGTAACACCGGCACTACCTGTCAGCTCGACGAGCATCGGTGGATTCGCGATGGGGATAGTCGCCTTGCCAGTCAGATTGAAAGTCACCGTAAAGCATCCGGCAGAATAGGGTGGAAACGTTGTGCACGAGCACGGCTCACCATCAGGCTCCCATTCTCCCTTGATCACCTGCGGCATGCACATCGGGCTGATGGGCGGGTTCGTAGTGTTCGGCGAGTTCAAACACCAGTACAGATCAAGACATAGCCGCACACATCCACTCGTGAGGTCATCTGTCCAATCACCCATTCGGCTGTACTCAACAACGCTCGACGGGGGTATATGCGCCTTGCCTATATGTTGATCAAAGAACGTACAAGTTCGAATCAACCATCCACGCAACTCCTGGGGGGTCCCTTTCTCAAACGGAACATCGGCCACGGGGTAACCCGAGGCCTTCAATGACTCCACAATCTGGTTTCGCGAGGCAAGATCAAGGTCATTGATGAACTCTCCGAGAAAGTCCTCCTGAAGAAATCCCTTGTTGTAGAGTTGCTCCGACGCGTTTGCCGATGGGCCATCCCACGTTTCCCAGTAGGTGTCCTGTATATCGGGGATGGAATATCCCGCTTTGACATGTGAGGCCGCTTCCCATGGCTTCGCCCCAATCCATGTCTTTGCACGCCACTCGCCGCAATCTTCGTCGGGCCTTTCATAGTACACCGACGACAAGTTGTCTCCGGTATAGGCCGACTGCGAGACGAATACAAACAGACCGACGGTCTTTAGTCCCGTGATGCTTGTCCTATAGACCGGCTTGACAGTCCAGTCACCCAGACTGATGCTCATTCCTGAAACGCTGTATTCAGGAATCACATGTGTGTCGGACAGAGCGGCGGACGGGTTCGGGAAATACTCCGTCGTGGTGACCTGTGCGTGCAGGGTGAATGGAATCGCACTCAAGAGCATGCACGCGTACGTATTCAGTTTCATGTCTTGCTACTCCGGCAAATTCGCCGGGTTCGCGCCCGGGTTCGCGCCCGAGGTATGCTCAATTTACAAGAACGTGAACGCATTGTCAAGCGTGGCCAACGGCGTGACCCGAAGTGGTGCGAGCCGGCACTCACCCCTTCGCCGACGCCCCCACCGTCATCTTCACCGGCACAAAGGTCGGCTTCACGCGGCCCTCGAACTCGCTCCAGTACTTGTTCATGATCGTGCGGATCGCCCAGTTGTTCCCGTCCGCCAGGCCGCAGATCGTCGTCCCCGGCATGCTCCCCATGCTCGTCGCGATCTCGAGGGCAAGGTCCAGGTCCTTCGTCCGCGCGTTCCCCTCCTCGATCCTTCCCATCAGTTGATACAACCACCCGCTCCCCTCGCGGCAGGGGGTGCACTGCCCGCAACTCTCGTGCTTGAAGAACCGCGCGATGTTCCGGGCCACGGCGACCATGTCCGTGTCCTCATCGAAGACCGTCGGGCACGCCGTCCCCAGGCCCAGCACGTTGTACTTTCGGCCGATGTCGAAGTCCATCTCCGCGTCCATCTGGTCGGGCCCGAGGATCCCCATGCTGATGCCGCCGGCGATGGCGCCCTTGAACTTCTTCCCACCGCGCATGCCGTTGCAATAGTCCTTGCTCTCGATCAGTTCGCGTAAGGGGATCCCCAGATCGCACTCATAGACGCCGGGCCGGTTCACGTGCCCGCTCACGCCCATGAGTTTCGTGCCGAAACTCGGCGGCACGTTCTCGCCGAGCGACGACGCCGTCCCCTGCCTCGTGAACCACGCCGAGCCGTGCTCGATGATGCTGGGGAGGTGGGCGAGGGTCTCGACGTTGTTGATGATGGTGGGCTTCCCGAAGAGTCCCTTGATCGCCGGGAAGGGGGGCTTGATGCGGGGCCAGCCGCGTTTGCCCTCGATCGCCTCGAGCAGCCCCGTCTCCTCGCCACAGATGTACGCCCCGGCCCCGCGGTGCACGTGGCACTCGACGGCGAACCCCCCCGCACTCCCACCCCCGGCCCTCGCCGTCGTCGCCCCGTCCAAGAGTCCCTTGCCGCCGAAGATCCCGTGCCTATACGCCTCTTCGATCGCCTTCTCGAGGACCATCGCCTGGTGGTGGTACTCGCCACGGATGAAGATGTACGCCCGCTTGATCCGGCATGCGTAGCAGCAGATCGCGATCCCCTCGAGGACCAGATGCGGATCGAAGTCCATCAGGAGCCGGTCCTTGAACGTCCCCGGCTCGGACTCGTCCGCGTTCACCGCGAGGTACCGCTCTCCCGGATCCTCCTCGACGCCCTTCTCATCGACCTTCAACTTGGGGAGGAACGTCCACTTGAGCCCGCACGGGAACCCGGCCCCGCCGCGGCCGCGCAGCACGCTCTTCTTCACCTCGTCGGTGACGGCATCGGGGGCCATCGACAGGGCCTTGCGCAGCCCCTCATACCCGCCGGTCTTGACGTACTCGTCGTATGAGACGATGTGCCGATCCTTGGGGTCGCCAAAGGGAAAGCACGGGATTCGTTTGGTGAGAACGGGGAAGTCGGTCTTGCGGGTCCATGCCATAGGGACAGAGTGTAGGTGGAGCGGTCTTCGCCTTGGCGAAGGTCCTCACGAACGCATCATGGCAAAGGACTCGTGACGGTGTAGCGGAAGACGACGCGGGTGACGCTCATGCGACGGGGGCTGTCGGGGGCCCAGAGGGTCTGGATCACGTACATGGAGTTCACGACGTCGATCACCTGGTCGGGGAAGTCGAACGCCCGCGATTGCGGCATCCCGAAGACGTTGACCGCGGGGTTGAACGAGGCGACGTTGGTGTTCGTGCCGTCGTTGTCCACGCGCCAGAGGATGAACCCGATGTCGTTGGTGGGCGACTCATCCCAGAGATGGACCGTCGCGTCGCGCAAGATCGCACCCTGGGGAAGGTGCAGCTCGCCATAGAAGGAGGCGGTGCCCCCGACCGGTTGGATGCTCCCCTGGGTCCGCAAGTAGCCACGGTCATCGCCGGCGGGGGCGAACGAGGGGGCGCCTACAGAGTAATACCTATTCGTCGAGGGAGTGACGAGCGTCCCGCCAATGACGACGTTGCCGTTGAACGTCGCGTTGCCTGTGGCGAGGACGTTGCCCGAGACGTGGAGGCGATTGGTTGGGGCGGTCGTCCCCAGGCCGACAAAGCCAACGTCCGACACCGTCATCGCCGTTGTGGAACCGACGAAGAGTCGCCAGGAGTTGTCCGACCCGTCGAGCCAGTGGTAGGCGAGTGTCGAGCCGGTCGTGTTGTTATATCCATAGAAGGGGCGGCCCGTGGCGTTGTCGGTCGTGACGAACATACCACCGAAACCCCCGGCACCCCCGCCCGTGCGTGAGACCTGGAAGAGGCCGTTGGTCGTGACGGGGGTCGAGGCGTTGATGCCGACGAAGGTGCCATCGAAGCGGGCGGCGGTCGTGCCGATGGGCGTCCAGGGCTTGAGCGACGTTCCCGAAACGAGCGACCGAGACGCGTAGGGCGCGGCGGTCAGGCGTTGCCGCGTGAGCGACGTAAAGCCCGAGGACGTGGAGCATGTGATGCCCGTGTCCTGACGAACATCGATCTGGAGGTAGCGCTCGTTCCCATCGAAGACATCGCCGAAATCAAGCCCGACGGCGAACGTGCCATCGGCGGCGACCGAGAGATTGTCCACGCAAAGCGTCGTCCCCTGGATCAGCCCTCCGATCGCGGCGTTGTAGAGCCCGAAGCGCATGTCGTAGAGACCGCTTGTCGGAGAACCGGAGACTTCGAGGCGGCCCTGGTAGGTGAACCGCGTGGTGAGCGGCTGGGCGGACGCCACAGGGACAAGCACGCCGAGCGTGATGAGCACCATCAGCACCCAGCCCATGAGACGTGTGCGGGGGACTGGAGGACTTTGCAAAGACGAACAGCGTGATTCAAACTCGTACATGATGGCCTCCGTACTCAAGCAGACATGGTCGAGCATCGCCCGCGGATCCCGAGCGGAACCATCGGCGGGTAATCCGACCGGTTTCACCATACCACAGGAATCGTTGCACGCAAGGGCTTTCGCCCTCAGTTAGGGCATCGGCGTCGTCACGGTGTAACGGAACACAATGCTGCGAACGCTGATGCGGTTGCCGCCGTCGGGGTCCCAGGTCATGTACATGGTGTACGAGTTCATCTGGTTGTCGATCACCTCGTCGGGGAAGGAGAGCGTCTGGGTCACCAGGTTTCCCGCGGGGGCAACGAGGCTTGGTGTGAAGTTGGCGAGACGGACCGCGCTCGTGCCGTCGTGGGGCGCGCGATCGAGGATGAAGGTGATGTTGTTCGAGTTCGACTGGTCGTAGAAGTATAACTGGGCGTCGAGCAGGACCGCTCCCTGGGGGAGGTTCAGGTGCCCGTAATAGGCGCCGTTGTTGTCGAGGAGGAAGAGCTCCTGGGTGGTCATGTTGTAGTTCGCGCTCGCGGGCGCGACCATGAACGAGCCGGGACCCATGGTGTAGTACCGGGTGGTTGTCGGGACGGCGATCGATCCGCCGACGGTGAGGTTGCCGCCAACGGTCTGATTGCCGTTCACCGTGGAGTTCCCGATCACGTGCAGGCGCTCGGTCGGCGCGGTTGTGCCCAGGCCGAACAGCCCGTTGCTGGTCACCGTGAGGGCCGTCGTCGAGGCCATGAAGAGTCGCCACGAGTTGTCCGACCCGTCGAGGTAGTGGTACGCGAGCATCGAGCCGGTCGTGTTGTTATATCCATAGAACGGGCGACCCGTCGCGTTGTCGGTCGTCACCCACATCCCGCCGAACGCGCCCGCCGCCGCACCCACGCGTGAGACCTGGAAGAGTCCGTTGCCTGTCACCGGCGTCGACGCGTTGATCCCGACGAAGACGCCGTCATAGCGGATGCGCCCGGTGGACGTGGCCGCCCAGGGAAGACCCGAGTTCAGGGCGTACGACGCGTACGGCGTCGCGAGCAATCGCTGTCGCCCACTCAGGATGGTGTAGCCGGTCGTGTTCGCGCAAGAGAGGCCCGTGTCCTGGCGCACCTCGATCTGCAGATATCGCTCGTTGCCATCGAACACATTGCCAAAGTCGAGTCCGACGGCGAACGTGCCGTCGTCGTTGATGCTGAGGTTGTCGGCGCAGAGCGTCGTGCCGACCGACGAACCTCCGATGGCGGCGGAATAGAGCGTGAATCGCATGTCATACAGCCCGCTCGCGGGCGAGCCTGACACATCAAGCCGACCCTGGTATGTGAACCTCGTCGTGAGCGCCTGAGCCTGGGCCGAGTGCACGCCAAGCCCGCCAAGTCCGAGGCATGCCGCCATGGCCGCCGCCGACATCCGCTGATCGAAACGCATCTGTGGGCCTCCATCGCATGGCGACAGCCCTTGGGCCATCCGCCTCGCCCTACCAACGTACACGAATCAGCCCCAAATGCCAACGTCTGCCTGTGGTTTTCGTGGCCCGTAGCTCACAAACGCCTGTTCTGGGACCCGCATTCGGGACACGTGAGGACGCCCAAGACCACTTCTGCGCCCGTCCTTCCGTGCCCGGCAAGGCTATAGCCGCACGCAACACACGCGCCCGTGCCGACTCTTCCCCGACGCCACGCTCGCCACGTGCTCCACCCACCAAAGACGAGCAGCACCACCGACACCAACCACACCGGCATAACAGCGATCCGCGGGTTCCACCACGCTCGCTCCGTCGGCGGTATCCCAGGCCACACCACCTCGTTGGGATCACGCACCTGCCACGTCCACTGGAAACTCGGCCAGAGCCAGTGACGCTGATCGATCACGGTGGTCGCGCTCGAAGTGCTCATGCTCGTGCCGCTCTTCGAGGCATGGGCCGCCCTGTACACGATCGAGCCGCCGAGGAGCGTCCACTGCGTGCCCGAAGTGTGCTGCCACGACACCAACCATCGGCAGGAGACGACGCTCGCCACGCCGATGAGGAGACCGAGCGCGAGCAACACGAGTGCGATGACGAATCTCTTCCCCGAAATCCATCGACTGCGTCCGAAGGTCCAAGTGTCGTTCGACATCAGACATGTTTGACGCATCACCGTGCCACAAGATCCGTGCCTTGAGTCCGGACCGCAACGGTGCAAAGACACCTCATATCACCGGAACGCGACGGAAGATCGCCCGTGTCGCATCCACTTGTACGGAGCACCCACAGGCACCGAACACCACCGTGCCGTCAACACGTGTTTATCGTTCCCCATGGACCCCACCATCCTCGCCAGCCTCGTCATTGCCGTCCTCCTGGGCGTCCTGCTCATCGTCCTGGGCATCAAGGGCCGGCGGATCAACGACCATCCCGTCTGCCGCCAGTGCCACTTCGATCTCGACGGCGTCTATCCCGAGATGCCCACCTGCCCCGAGTGCGGCGCCGGGCTGAAGCGCGAGAAGTCCGTCCTCATCGGCGCTCGCAGGAAGCGCCCCCTCGCGATCGTGGTCGGCATTGTCCTCGCTCTCGCACCGCTGGCGCCGATCGGGGCGGTGGCCGTCGCGCTCCTCACGGGCAAGGACGTGAACGCGTACAAGCCGCTCGCGCTGCTCCTGTGGGAGGCCCGCCGAGCCGACGCCGCCCGGGCCCCGTCCCTCGCCCAGGAGCTCCTCACACGCGCCCGCACCAACGGCCCCGGCAAACTCGACGCCAGCCAATACGCCAAAGCCATCGACACCGTCCTCGCCATCCAGAAGGACCCCAACGCGACGTGGATCGAGGGGTGGGGCGACCTCATCGAGCAGGCGAAGATCGACGGCGTCCTTTCCACCAAGGCCGAGGATACGTTCATCGCCCAGGCACCGACGCTCAAGATCACGACGCGCCCGACGACCCACGCGGGAAATGATAAGAATGGCCAGACGATCCCCGTGCGCATCGACCTTGCCGGCGTGCGCGTCGCCTCGGGGACGTCGTTGAACCTGCCTCTCTCGCTCGTGAGCGCGAGTGTTGATGGGAAGGCCGCGACTCTCAACCCGGCCTCAACTCGCACGCACGGCGATCCCACCGTTCGCATTCTCGGATGGAACACGACAACGAACGCTCAGGGTGCGGGCATGCTGCTCGGCATGATCCCATTGCAAGGCTCACGTGCGGGGCAGACCGCCCGCATGATCTTCGCGTCGCCCTTCGGTGGCAGCAACCAACTCGACCAGATCGTCAACCTCACCCTCCCGCCCGGCCTCGCCCCCGGCGAGCACACGCTCACGCTCCAACTCAACCTCGCCACGCAAGATCCCTACGCCAGCGGCAACCCCATCACCATCATCAACGGCCGTCTCGCCTCCCCCACCACCACACCAACCACGACCGTCCCCATCACGCTCTCCACGACGATCGAGGTCGTCCCCGACTCGGCCCCCATCGTCCAACCGATCGCCCAGAACGCCGAGACCGACGCGAAACTCCGGGACGCGCTCGCCAAGGTCCGGCTCACCCACGACTTCTCCGGGCGTCTCTCCTTTGGCACCCGTCCCGAGCCTTGGATGCTCGCGATGCCGAAGAAGGACGCGATCCCCGTCCCGATCGCCGCCGACATCGTCCTCATCGAGGGCTCGGGCGAGCACCAGAAGGAAACCATCGTGGGCACCTTCACCACCGGCACCAGCGCCGACACGCCCGAAGACGACCCGCTGGGTCTGGGCACGTCCTTCTCCTTCTCCATCACCGCGAACGGACGCGTCACGTCGTCCTCCTCCGCCGACACGTCGCTCATCCCCGTCCCCCTTGACCACGTCCCCGCCGACGACGCCCGCCTGGTCCTCCGCCCCAGCGAGAACGTCGCCGAGCAGACGCTCGACCTCAGCGAGTATTACAACGCCGAGATCCCGCTGACGAACGCGATCAACCCCGCCGAACTCGCCCACGCCCGCGAGCGGGGCGAGGACCCCTTCGAGCGCGCCCTGAAGATGCAGGCCGACATGGAACGCCGCATGATCGAACTCATGCAACGCCCCTCCTCCCGCCCCTCTGCACGGCCACGCGTGATCCCCTCGACTCCAACCCCTCCTGCACCATCACCCACCACCCCCGGCCCCGACACGCCCGAATTGAACCCCCAACCGACTCCACCATCCAAGGAACCGGTCTGACCGGGGACCGAGAACGGCACACTCTACCGAACTTCGTAGGGCGGTTGAAAGGAGGGGCGGCCCGCCTGCCTCGACCGACCCTCGGCTTGTTCAAGCACCCTCCAACTTCCCAGAGATCCCGACCTTTTCACCCCGGCATAGGTCCAAGAACCTCGGAGAGACGTGCTGGTTCGCTCCAAAGGGCCTTTGGTCGTCGCCTGGAGAGTTCCGCGTCTGAGCGGGAACGTCCCGGTTTAAACCGGGAGAGTTCCAGATGGATCCGGGAAGGTTTCGCTAAGACCCGGGAGAGTCCCGCTAAGACCCTGGAGAGTTTCGCGTCCTTGCGGATGAGTTCTGGATGGATGCGGAAGAGTCCCGGCGAAGACCCGGAAGGGTCCGTCGGCCACTCGGACACGATCGAACATCGAGAACCACCCGCCGCAGGCCAGGCTCGTCGGCCATCTGGATCTCGGGAAACTCCACCAGTATGGGCTCAAGTCGGTGCTCACGATGACCGACCGGCGACCGTTTCCCCGCGTAGGCTGCCCCACCAACAGACCAGTTTCCGGGAGACCTGCCCCATGCTCACACCGAATCAACCGCCCCACACCCCCCACCACCCCCACCAGTCCATCGACAACGTCCTCCACGAGCGGCGTGTCTTCCCCCCGGCCAAGCCGTCGCCCGCCGGACCCATTGCCCACGGGCCAGATTCCAAAGGCTTTGACCGCTGGCTCGTCCCCAACCTCGACGAGTACAAACGCCTCCACGCACGCTCCATCGGTGACCCTGCGGGGTTCTGGGGGGACGAGGCGAAGAACCTGCACTGGTTCACGCCCTATGCCAAGGTCCTTCAGTGGGCCGCCCCGGACGCCAGGTGGTTCGTCGGCGGCACACTCAACGCCTGCGACACCTGCGTCGATCGGCACGTGGAAGCCGGGCATGGAGACAAGGTCGCGATCGTCTGGGAGGGCGAGCCCCTCGACGCGAGCGGGACGCCCGAGATCCGCCGCATCACCTACAGAGACCTCCAGGACGAGACCGCGCGCCTCGCCAGCGTCCTCGCCTCGCTGGGCGTCAAGAAGGGCGACGTCGTCACGATCTACATGCCCATGGTCCCCGAACTCGCGACGGCCATGCTCGCCTGCGCCAGACTCGGGGCCGCCCACAGCGTGATCTTCGGCGGGTTCGCCCCCACCGCCATCGCCGAGCGCGCCCACGACGCCAGCAGCCGCGTCATCATCACCTCCGACGGCGGGTTCCGCCGCGGCGACGTCGTGCCGCTACTCAAGAACGTCCGCGACGCCGTCGACCTGCTCCATGAGCTGGGGCACGCCATCGAGCACGTCCTGGTCCTCCGCCGCACGGCCCACGCCTCGCCCGAGACCGCCTTCAAGTCGGGCGACACGCGGCAATCCGCGCGACTCTCGTGGTGGCACGACGTCGTCCCCGCCGCGAGCACGAAGTTCCCCTGCGTCCCCATGGACAGCGAGGACATGCTCTTCCTGCTCTATACATCAGGCTCCACCGGCAAGCCCAAGGGGATCGTCCACACCACCGCGGGGTATCTCGCGTACACGCAACTCACCGCCCGCGTCACCTTCAACCTCGTCCCCGACACCGGCCAACTCTTCTGGTGCTCGGCGGACATCGGCTGGATCACCGGGCACTCGTACGTGCTCTATGGCATCCTCGCCAACCGCGTCCCCACGCTCATGTATGAGGGCGCCCCCAACTTCCCCACGCTCAGCGGTGGGCGCGGCGACCGCTTCTGGGAGATCATCGCCCGCCACAAGGTCACGCAGTTCTACACCGCCCCCACCGCCATCCGCACGTTCATGAAATGGGGCGACGACCTCCCCGCCAAGCACGACCTGTCATCGCTCAAGGTCCTCGGCACCGTCGGCGAGCCCATCAACCCCGAGGCGTGGATCTGGTACCACACCCACATCGGGCACGAGAAGACTCCAATCGTCGACACCTATTGGCAGACCGAGACCGGCGGGCACGTCGTCACGCCCCTCCCCGGAGCCACGCCCACCAAGCCGGGGAGTTGCACCCTCCCCATGCTCGGCATCGACGCCGCGATCGTCAACGAGGACGGCGAGGAACTCGCGCCCAATCAGGGCGGCCTCTTCGTCATCCGCAAGCCCTGGCCCGGCATGCTCCGCGGCGTGCATGGCAATCGCGAGCGATTCCTCAGCAACTACTGGGGACGCGTGAAGGACCCCAAGACCGGCGAGCCGTACTACTTCTCCGCCGACGGCGCCCGCCGCGATGAGGATGGCTACTTCTGGGTGCAGGGGCGCATCGACGACGTCATCAAGGTCTCGGGACACCTGCTCGGGACCATGGAGGTCGAGAGCGCGCTCGTGAGCCATCCCGGCGTCGCCGAGGCCGCGGTTGTTGGGATGCCCCACGACATCAAGGGGAGCGCGATCTGCGCCTTCGTCACGCTCAAGCCGGCATGGCTCAGCGCGAACAAGCGCGAGCCTGACGACTCGCTCCGCTCGGAACTCACCAGGCACGTCGCGACCGAGGTCGGCGCCCTCGCCAAGCCCGAGCAGATCCGCTTCGCCGAGGGGCTTCCCAAGACGCGCTCGGGCAAGATCATGCGAAGGCTCCTGCGCGACATCGCCTCGGGCGTCGAGAGGATCACCCAGGACACGACGACCCTCGAGGACTTCACCGTGGTCGCGAAACTTCGAGATCATGAGGAGTAGACCAGCACCGAGGTGAGCAGCGCATCCGATCGCCCCAATGGGAACGCGCCATGAAGTCGGTCCGAAGACTCCTGAGCAAACTCGGTGGCCAGCGATTCCGTGGCGAGATCCTTGGGACTCTCGTCGAGGCGCGCGTCGGCTTCTGGGGCGATCAGACCGTGCTCGTCAACGGCAAGCCCGTCAGCGAGAAGCCCTGGGCGTGGTTCACGGGGCAGACGAGCCACTTTTTCACGCTCCCTGGACCCGACGCCAGGGACCACAACGTGGAGGCGCGATTCATCGACCGCTCCGGCGGCCTCGCGGTCGCGATGCGCGTCGAGATCCTCCTCGACGGTGCGCCCTTCGCCACGCTGCCCGATGTGGCGCCCGATGAACTGCCCGATCGCTGCCCCCACTGCGCCTACAGCCTCGCCGGGCTGGAGCCCGAGAACCACGAGATCCGCTGCCCGGAATGCGGCCGCCACACCGCCGCGTCGCTCGTGTCAACGCGGCGCTGACGCCTCCACAAACACATCTACCGCCTGTCCCACGAACAACCCGCCCTTGGGCAACTCCTTGACCTCAAAGACCACATCAACAACGCGTGTGTCCACGCGCTCGACGTTGTTCCCGAAGAGTTGGTCCTTGGGCCTGGCGTACGGCTCGATCCTCACGAGCGACAGCGGCACGCTTGCCGCGGCGGCCCCACGCGTCCGCGCCACCGCCCGCGGCTCCTTCGAGAGCACGATCAACGCGATGTCCTCCTCGTCTACGTGCGCCCGCACGAACAGCCGCGACACATCACCCAGCACGAGCGCGGGCGTCGCGGCATCGGCGCTCAGCCGTTCGCCCGGCTCGATGTTCCGCCGCAGGATCGTGCCATCCCTCGGCGATCGGATCGTCAATCGCTCCTTGAGCGCTTCGAGCGACTCAACCTCGGCCCGCTGACCCGCGAGTGCCGCCTCGGCGATCCGCAAGTCTGGCTCCCATCCACCCGCTCGGGCCTTGGCCAGCGTCGTCCGCGCCACGTCCAGCGTTGCCTGCGCCTCGATCACGCTCTGCTGCGACGCCTCCAACTCGCGCTGCGTCACGCCACCGGACTCGACCGCGCGCCGATTCCTCTCCAGTGCATCGTTTCGATCGTTCACGAGCGCCAGCGCCCGCTCGACCTCGGCCTCGAGCGGCGGCAGATCCTCGGCCCGTGGCAATGCACGCCATCGCGCGATCTCCGCCTCTCCCGACAGCACGGTCGCCCGCGCCCGAATGAGATCCGCGTCGATCGGCCTCGAATCCAAGCGAATCAACACCTCGCCCGACTTCACCACGTCGCCCACGTGCACCAGCACTTCGGCCACCAACCCCGCCTCGGGCGCGCCGATCGCCACCTCGCGCTCCGCCGGCTCCACCGTGCCCAATGCGGCCACGCCGAACTCAAAGGGATTCACGCTCGCCTCGCGCGCCAGCGGCACCTCAACGGGCGGCTTGTCCGCGGTCGAGACCGCCCAGATCCCGACTCCCAATCCCAACACCGCGAGAACGATTGTGATCCAGCGCACCATGCCAGATCATTCGCCGGAATCTCGCGATTGGATGGCGAAATGGATCCTCGAATCACCGCCCGGCGTTCGGCTCGGCCCGACGCTCCGCCGCCAAGGCCTCATCCGTCGAAGCAGCAGGGGCGGCGGTCGCCTCCACGCGCACGCGTGTCACCCGCGTCGGCTCGGCCTCGAGCACCGTCAATACCAATCCATCCTTCTGCATCGACTCCCCCGCGAGCGGGATCCGCCCCAGCGTCACCGTCACAAACCCGCCCACCGTGTCATAGTCCTCGCTCTCAGGGATCTCGACGCCCAGCGGCTTGAGTGCGTCGTTCACATCCTCCACATACGCGCGCGCGTCGATCTCCGCGGCCTTCATCGCCTCGTCCAGTTTCACCTCGCCGATCTCGTCCTCGATCGGCTCGTACTCGTCCTGGATGTCGCCGAAGACCTCCTCGACGATGTCCTCGATCGTGACCAGGCCGGCTGTCCCGCCATACTCATCGGCGACGATCGCGATGTGGATCCGCTTGGCGAGCAGCTCCGTGAGCAGCTCGCGCACGGTTTTGGTCTCGGGCACAAAGACCGCGGGGCGCAGCAGCGCGCGCAGATCGAACGTCCCGCCGCCCTTGCCCGAGCGCTCGCCTGCGAGCCATCGCATCAGATCCTTGATATAGAAAACTCCCAGGACATGGTCCAGGTCGCCCTCGTACACCGGTATCCTGCTGTGCCCGCCGCGGCGGATGAAATGTGTCACCTCGCCCAGATTCGTCGTCACCGGGATCGCCTCGACCTCAGTCCTAGGGGTCATGATCTGCCCGACGTTGGTCTCGCGGAATCGAACGACCGCCTCGATCATGTCGCGCTCGGTCTCGTCCACCTGCCCCTCATGCCGAGCCTCCTCGACGGCCGACAGGATTTCCTCCTGGGCCTCCTCGGCATCATCGACATGTGCCCGCCCCGCCAGGCGACGGACCGTCACGTCCACCAGGCGAGAGAGCGGCGTCAGCGGACGCAGCACGATCGTCACCGCTCGGATCAACCCCGACCACGCGATCGTGGTGATCTCGGCCGCATGCCTCGACACCGCGACCGGGACGACCGACCCCACCACCCAGATGAGCAGCGTCGAGATCAGGACGCTGAGCGACGCCTCGCGCCACGACAACTCCTCGACCTTCGCGACGTTCTTGATCCACATCACCATGCCGATGACGACGATCAGGTTGGCGCCGATCCGGGGCATGGCGAGGGCTGCGGCGTGTTCCTCGGGGTCTTCCAGGATCGCGTCGATCCGCGCGCGCAAACCCGGACGCCCGGTCTTGCCCAAGAACTGGTCCAGTTTCGGCCTGGAAAGGTCCCGCAACGACTGCGAGATCGCGGAAAAGAGACCCCCGGCCAGGAGCGCCAGGAGCCAGATTCCTAACCACACTTCCGAACTCACTTCAGACTCCACAAGTCACGCGTCGACAAGGAGTAGCACTCCAATTACGCGTGACTGGACCCGGCTGGACCGTCAGAATGAAAGACCGGTCCAACCCCGACCGCCGACAGAACCGCATCCTCCACCCTGTGCATCAGGGCAGCGGCTTCGGCGTCGAGGTCGTCGAACCCTAGGCAATGCAAAACCCCATGGATGATGTAGAGGAGGACTTCCCGCTCCACCCCATGACCCCGGGTTTTTACCTGCCTTTGGGCTTCATCGACACACGCCAGAATATCGACATCGAGACCAACCCGCTTGCGGACGATGATCTCGCCCGTTTGTGTCAGGGCGATCGCCGGCGATCGATCGCCATCTTCAACGTCCGATAAGTTCTCGGACATGTCGAAGGTCAGGACGTCGGTGGTTTCGGCGATGTCCATGTACTCGGCATGGGCCTGGGTCATCTCGGCATCGCCGACGAGTTTCACTCGGACCTCGCCGGAGCCGCCGAGGACTTTGACCGCACGGTCGGCAGTCTGGGCGAGCCAGCGGAGCGTCTCGGGCGTGAGCCGTGCTTCGGGGTCGGCGATCTCGATAGTCAGGGTTGGTGTCATGGCGTGGCTCTCGCGGCAGGACGATACCCGGGGAGGACGCGAAGGGCGGCAGGCCGGACCACGACTCGCAGGTCAAGTTGCGGCTGAAGCGGCAGGGGCTCACCATCCGCTTGAACGGCGACGGCCTTCCGGGCGGTGACGTGGAACTCGCGCGCCTTCTCGCTGGCGGCGTTGGCGGTCGATCGGATGCGTGCGCGAATGAGCCAGGCAAGGGCCGCGGATCGGGAACGACAGGGGAGGAACGCGAGGTCGGCAAGCCCATCGGTCGCGTCGGCGTTGGGCGCGGGATCGAGGCGCATGGCATACTCGTGCAAATTCGCGATCACGGCAAGGCCCGAGCGATCCTGGACCGTGGGTCTGGCGTCGGCGAGGATGGTCAGCGGCTCAAGGTTGAACGAGGCGAGCTCGGCGAGGATTGGTTTGATGTAGGTCGCGTGCGAGATCGGGCCGGTGCGGGCGCGGTCAACACGGTGGACGACGCTCGCGTCCGGGCCGAGACTGACCATGATCGCCGCGAGCGATGGCGGGTGTGGTGGCGCGTGGATCTCGAGGAGATCCATGTCGACGGGTGTGGCGTGGAGGATCGCGTGGAGGGCGGCGTCGATGTTCGCGCGACAGTTCCACGATCGCGCGAAGAGATTTTCCGTCCCCATCGGATAGTGGTAGACGGGCCGCCGCGCATCGCCGAGCGCGGGCAGGAGCCGATGGATCGTGCCATCGCCACCGATGATGACGACGCGATCCGCCTCGACGAGCGCCTCGGCGAGTTCACGATTCGTGGACGCGTGGACGAGGATAGTTTGGAGGCCCTGCGATTCGGCGGCGGCCTTCAGGGCGTCTCCGGCGAAGATGGCCTTGCCCTTGCCCGAGCGGGGATTGACGACGATTGCGAGACGCATGGGCGGAGTTGTAGGGGCAGCACCGCGGGGGGAGTACGCTCATACATGGCCGAGTCGAAGGGAATGGCAGGCGAGCATGCAGGTGGGACGCGTCCTGTGGTTGTCGTGGTGGGAGGTGGGTTCGGCGGGTTGACGTGCGTCCGCCGACTGAAGCGAGCGCCAGTGGATGTGGTCCTGATCGATCGGCGGAACCACCACCTGTTTCAGCCGCTGCTCTATCAGGTCGCGACCGCCGCATTATCGCCGGCACAGATCTCGCACCCCTTGAGATCCGTGCTGGAAACACAACGAAACGCGCGGGTCCTGATGGCCGAGGCCTCGAGAGTTGACCTGGCGGAACGGCGGGTTCAGGTCACGCTGCCTGATGGCGAGGATCGTTGCATCGCGTACGACTATCTCGTGCTCGCGGCCGGGCTCACACACTCATACTTCGGACACCACGATTGGGAAGCACGGGCTCCTGGCCTTAAAACCCTGGCGGACGCCCTCGAAGTTCGCCGACGATTTCTCATTTCGTTCGAACGGGCCGAGGCACTGCGAATGGGAACTCCGACCGCCGATGTCTCGCAGGAGTTAACCTTTGTGGTCATCGGTGGCGGCCCGACGGGCGTGGAAATGGCGGGCGCGTTCGTGGAGATCGCCTGTCAAACCATGCGTCACGAGTTCCGTTCGATCGACACATCGCAGGCACGCGTGGTCCTGATCGAGGCCCAGAGCACCCTCCTGCCGGCCGGCTTCCCGGAAGAACTCGGACGACGCGCCCTGCGTGATCTCGAACGGCTTGGCGTCAACGTGATGCTGTCGACACGCGTGACGGCGGTCGAGGATGGCGGCATCAAGATCCGCCGCAACGGCGCTTCCGAGGATGAGTGGATCTCGTCAAGAACGGTCGTGTGGGCGGCTGGTGTGCGTGGTGAACACGTCGCGGACTCGCTCGGTGTCGAGTTGGACCGCTCGGGGCGTGTTGGCGTAGGAAGCGACTTGTCACTGCCCAAGAACCGTGAGGTCTTCGTCATTGGTGATCTTGCGATCGTCATGGATCGTGCTACCGGGAGGCCCGTCCCCGGCATGGCACCAGGGGCGATGCAAATGGGCCGATTCGTGGCGTCAGCCATCGCCCACGAATCCCGCGGAAAGCCCCGGGGCGAGTTCCGCTATCGCGACAAAGGATCGCTCGCGACGATCGGGCGTGCTCGGGCTGTGGCGCGGCTTCCGATCCCTGGCTTCAAGCACGGGATGAACTTCGGCGGGATGCTCGCGTGGGTCTTGTGGGCGCTGGTCCACGTCGCGTACCTGATCAGTTATCGCGCTCGGATACTCGTGATGCTGGAGTGGGCGTGGTCGTATGTCTGGCTCACGCGCGGAGCGAGAATACTCCAACAGACAGGCCCACAAGGACCGCGGAATGGAATCGCATGAAGCCCAGTTCGAGTTGCGGACGGCCTGGGTCACTCCGCCTTGCGGCGAATCAGTGTGTAGTTCGCGACGAAGTCCTTGCTGAGGTCCATGTTCATGGGGGGTTGGTTCCACTCGAGCGCGTCGGCGAAGGGGCGGAAGGCCGCGGTGTCGTCGGTGCTGTAGCTCAGCACGTCGAAACCGGCCTTCTCGATAGCCTCCTCTGAGAAGGGGCACGAGGGATCGTCGGCCGGCGCGGGCTTGGGGCCCGGGGCCAGGTTGTAGATGATGAAGAGGCCGCCGGGCTTGAGGACGCGATGGATGCTCGCGAGGAACTCGTCGTCGCTGATCTTGAGATCCACGGGTTTCGCGGGCGTCGCGCCCTTGGCGGGGTGGACTTTGCCCTTGGTGAGGTAGTTCTTGGAGATGATGTAGTCGTAGCCCTCGCCGACGAACGCGTTCATGGCCTTGTCGGCCGGCCAGTTTCCGCGATAGAGGACGATGGTGCCCGAGGGGCCCGGCTCGGTGACGAGTTTCATGGGTTCATCGCCCGTGCCGATGTACGCACCGGTCACCTCGCCTTGATCGCCCGGCTCGGAGTAGAGCGCCTCGATCAGGGAACTGTCGTGCACGCCGACGGTCGTCATGCCCAGGCTCGCGAGGAGTTTGAGGTGGACGAGGCCCGAGCAGCCCAGATCGAGGATCTTCCTGCCACTGAAGCAGTCGTTGAGTTTGTCCTTGGGGTCGGCCGTGGTCGCGAGGCAGAGAAGATCGAGCATGCGGGCGCGTGAATGGGGCGACCCCTCAAACGTGTTGTAGTAGAACCCTTCATCGAAGATGTAGTCTCGGTACTGGGCACGCTCGGTGAGGCCCAGGCGCTCATAGCCGGCGGGAGAGACAGCGTCGAGCGTCGCGGGGTTGATGAAGAGGTGGCGCGTGCCATCCATCATGGGGGCCCAGTTGGAGGCGATGAGATACTTCTGCGCGCCGATTGATTTCATGTTGGGCATGATCCTCGCGGCGTGGTGGCGGAGGTATTCCATCGGGCGGGCCTCGCCATCGGCGAGCGTCGTGATGTCGATCGGGGGCAGGGCGGCCCGTAGGGGTGCGCCCGGCTGGTTCTCGAGGACCTTGGTGAACTTCGAGACCTTGGGGGGTTGGGAGTCTGTGCCCGTCTGCTGGGCGAGGCTTGAGGCCGAGAGAAGGCAAAGGGACAAGAACGAGGTCAGGACGAGGCGAACGGTCATCGGGTATGCTCCATAACGTCCGGGCTAGGGATCGGGCAATTCTAGAGTTCGCAGGCCGAAGAATCATGAGAGTCGGCACGTTCGGGTGTTGTGCCATCTGGATGCGCGAGTCGGCATGGTCCTTCATGACCGGATGCGCGCAATCGAGAACGGGGTGATTCACGATGGTTGATGAGCCGCACACCTCGCCATCTCAGTTTCAACCGCCTCAGATTCCCGATACTCCGCCGACGATGCCAGGGGAGATCGGGCTTCCGATCTCGGATCAGGGGCGCGGCACGCGCGTGATCGGGATCCTGATGATCGTCTTTGGGTCGCTCTCGATACTGAGCAACCTCTGCGGCGTCATTCAGCAACTAGTGCTCCCGAGATTGATGGGCCAGTTTGGGAGTGCTTCGGCCCAGGGCGCGATGCAGTCCCAGTTCCAGGCGATGAGCGCGTATTCCGTGCCGATAGCGGTGCTCGGGATGATCCAAGCCGGGGCTGGGATCCTGTGCCTCGTGGGTGGGGTTCTTGTACTCAAGAAGGACCGGAAGGGAATCGCTTTGGCTCGTGCGTGGGGCGTGCTGAAGATCCTTCTCGCGTTCATCGGTACCGGCGTGGGAGTCGCCATGTCGCGCGCGATCACGAACCAGATGATGACGCAGCCCGGCGGCCCGGGGCTTCCCGCGAGCATGGGCTCGTTCATGATGATCGGTCAGGTCGTGGGGGCGATCATCGGGTTCCTGGTCGCGGTCGCCTTGCCGGTCGTTGTGCTGGTGTGGTTCTCGCGGGCGAAGATCCAGCGTGAGGTGAACGAGTGGCGATGAACTGTTCGGGCTGCGGCTATGACCTGGTGGGTCTTGTGGATGAGGCCGAGCGCACCGGGAGTGTGCTCATCTGCCCCGAGTGTGGCAAGAACGCCTCGGCCGAGGAGGACACGGGATTCGTCTGCACGCATTGCGCGTACCCGTTGTGGCGGATCCGTGAGCGTGTCTGCCCGGAATGCGGCACAGGGTTCAGGCCTACTTCGTACACGTTCGGCGTGAATGCTGTGCGATATGTGTGCCCGCACTGTGCGCAGGACTACTACGGCACGGACGCGCGCGGGCACCTTGAGCCACCCGAGTTCGATTGCGTCAAATGCGGGCAGCACCTGAGCATGGACGAGATGGTGCTCGTGCCCCGGACCGCGGCCCCGCGGGCGGCCCTGCGGAACGTGCAGAACCCGTGGCTGGAGGACAACGACACGGGATGGTTCAAGAAGTACTGGAAGACGTGGGGCCTGGCCTTCTCCAAGCCCAAGGAACTCATGCTCGCGACGCCCGACGATTCGTCCGCCGGGCGGGCTCTGCTCTTTGCACTCATCACCGTGGTGGCGTACGTGAGCGTCGGTGCCGGGGCGTTTGCGCTCCTGATGATGGTGGGGCGAGGGGGGGCTTTGAGCGGGCTGTGGGTGCTGGTTGGTGCGCTCCTTGGCGTGCTCGTCGCGCTCTTTGTGTGGTCGGCATGCACCCATGGACTCTTGAAACTCATCGCCAAGCCCAAGGGACTCGACCGGACTGTGACGGCCCTTGCCTTCTCCACGCCCTCGTTGGTGCTCATGGCGGTGCCGATGTGCGGGATGTACCTCCTCGCGCCGGCGGCCTTGTTGTGGCAAGCGGTTGTGGCGTCGATCATGATCGGGGCGATCCACGGCGTTCGCGGCGGTAGAGCGGCGACCGCGACGCTGATCCCCCCGGGCGTGGCGGTGCTCTCGGGGATTGGGCTTCTCGCCTTCACCATCTGGTCCGCACAAGCGGCGATGACGACGGCGATGGTCACGGGGCCGACGAGTGCCGGCGTGCCCTTCGCGGCGTCACTCGCGAGTTCGCTCAAGAACCACGCCTTCAACGCGAACAACACGTGGCCCGACCACGGGGCGAGGCTCATCGCCCAGCCGGGAATGAGCACGATGCAGTTCACACATCCCGCCCGGACGTTCGGAGCAGGCTACATGACCGGAGGCGGGACGGGATACACGCCCTCGGCCGGGTCGGGTCTCACGCTTCTCAACCTCCAGACCATGACCGCGACGCAGCAGACGAGGGCGATCGACGCGCTCGCGGCGAGCCTTCCCGCGAATGTGGTCGCCCATCGCGTCGGCGATGTCGTCTTCACGTATCACGGCGTGCCCCGAGATGGGCAGAATCCGAAGTTGTGGGTGCTGATCATCACGCCCGATCCCGCGTCGTCGTTGCCCGCGGGCACGGTACTCTCCCACATTGTCGGATACGCCAATGGCACGAGTACAGAGATTGCCGACGCCGATTTCGCCGCGGAACTCCAGAAGCAGAACGCCCGACGGGCGCGGCTCGGGCTGGCGCCGATTCCCGACCCATCGACGATTGCCGTGGGCCAGGGTGTCGGCCCTTCCGGAAGCCAACCCGAGGACGAAGAACCCGAAGAATCGGCGCCGTGAGCCTCTGTTTCATCCCTGGGATCCAGGCCGCGTGACGCGGGGCGACTTCTACAATCCGCCCCATGAGTTACACGGTCCTCGCCAGGCGGTATCGGTCGCGGTCCTTTGACGAAGTGGTCGGACAGGAGCCGATCGCCCGCACGCTCAAGGCCGCGATCGATGGGAATCGCGTCGCCCACGCCTACCTCTTCTGCGGCACGCGAGGCGTGGGGAAGACATCGATGGCGCGCATCTTTGCCAACGCGCTCAACAACCCCAAGGACGACGACGCCGTGATGCAGGCGATTCTTCAGGGGCGCGACACCGACGTCATCGAGATCGACGGGGCGAGCAACAACTCGGTGGAGGGGGCGCGCGACCTGATCGCGAACTCGGTGTACCGGCCGATGCGCGGGCCGTACAAAGTCTACATCATCGACGAGGTGCACATGCTGTCGACGGCAGCGTTCAATGCGCTCCTGAAGACGATGGAGGAGCCGCCCGAGCACGTGAAGTTCATCCTGTGCACGACGGAGGCGCACAAGGTCCCGCCGACAATCCAGAGCCGGTGCCAACGGTTCGACTTCCGCAACATCTCGACCGGGGCGATCGCCGAGCACCTCGCGGCGGTCGTGAAGAAGGAGAAACTCTCGGCGGACGCGGAACTGGTGCACGCAGTCGCGCGCCTGGGCAACGGCTCGATGCGCGACGCGCTCAGCCTGATGGACCGCCTGATGGCATCAGGCGAGAAGAAACTGACCACGAAACTGCTCGAGGAGTTGCTGGGCCTGCCGGATCGTGAGGTCATGGGCCTGCTCATCGATGCTCTCGCTGACGCCGACGCGAAGGGGGCGCTCGAACACGCCGATGCGCTCCTCGAGAAGGGAACGAGCGTCGATCAGGTGATCGAGGCGCTGCTCGGACGACTGCGCGATCTGATGGTCTTGTGCGCCTGTGGCGAGAAGACCGAGCTGGTGGACCTTTCCGACCAGGCGCGGTCGGCGGAGGCGGCGCGAGCGACGAAGTTCGACGCGGCGGGCGTCGTCCACATGATCGCCCTCTGCGAGAACGTTCAGCGGGCCGCCAAGACCAGCCCCATGCCCCGAGCGCTCTTCGACGCGCTCGTCGTCCGGCTCGCGATGACCGAGAAACTCGCGGACGTGACGGCGGTGATCGCTGGACGAGGCCCGACGATGGCAGGCGGGAGTGCCGGCGGAAAAAAACGCTGACGGCGGCGGGGTCGGCGGGCGCACCGCCTTCGATCGCGTCGCCGGGGATTATCCGGCAGGCCTCGGCCGAGGCGCCACGCGTGGTCGCGCATGGAGCCGGACGCGGCACTCCCGCGGCCCACGCGCCGATTGCACCAACCGCGGCCGTGCCGACTCCAAACGTGAGGCGCGAGTCGCCACCACCCGGCGAGTTGACCAACGACGAGGTTTGGGCGCTCACGCTCGAGCGGTGCTCCTCCAATCGACGTGTGCGCCTGCTCCTCGATGGCTCGCGGCTGCTCTCCATGACGCGCGAGGCTGCCGCAGTCGAAGTGCACCCGGGTGTGCACACGATGGCGCAGGGCGCGCTCGCGGAGATCACCGAGGCGATCTCGTGGGCGGCGGGGCGCAGCGTGCACGTGGAACTCGTGCGGGCCTCGGCACCGGAAGCGCCGATCGACGAAGGCCCGGCCTCGAACGCGTCGGAGCACCCGCTGGTGAAGTCGGCGATCGAGTTGTTCCAAGCGAGAGTGATCCGGGTGGAGCGGCGACCCAAGGCCGATCCAGAGTCGTAGATCCGACGGAGTGCGAGCTATGTTCGACAAGTTCAAGAGCGTGGGCGCCATGGCGGCGTTGATGAAGAACAAGGACGCGTTGCGCGAAGCGGGCGATCGCGTCCGCGCGAAGATGGACGCGACACGAGTCGTCGGCGAAGCAGGGAGCGGCGCCGCCCGTGCCACGGTCACCGGCACGCTGAAGGTCGTCAGCGTCGAACTCAGCCCCGCGCTCGTCATGGGCATGGCGAGCGACAATAAGACGCACCAACTCGCCGGGTCGCTCATCGCCGAGGCCGTCAACAACGCCCTCACGCTCGCCCAGCAGCGCCTGCACGAGGCGATCAGCCACGAGGCGAAGGCCATGGGCCTTGAGGGCATGATCCCCGACCTCGGCGCGCTTGGAGGACTGATGGGGACAGGGGGGGCGGGGGGGGCGGCTTGAGCACACTGGCGATCACGACGATGGAAGGACGAGCCTTCGAAGGCGTGGAGTCGTTTCGCGTCCATGCCGACGTGCGCGTCGAGGTGTCGCCCTCGCCGGCCCGTCTCCCGGGCTCGACGCCCGACGAGATCGAGCATATCGAACGACACTGGTCGAGCCTCGCCGAGGCAAACCCGAGGCTGTACAACGGCCCGGTGCTCAGCGTGGTCTCGATCGACCTTGAACTCGGCGTGATCCACGGTCGACGCGATGACTTCAAGCGGCTCCTCGCTCAGCCCCGCGTGGCGACGGGCGTGCGCCTGCTCGCGGTGACGGGCGTCGTCATCGCGAGCGATACGCGGGGCACGCCGCACGCCCTGCTCGCGCGTCGCGGCGAGAAGACGCGGATTTATCCGGGAATGTGGGAACTCGCGCCCTGTGGCGGGGTCTCGCCGCCGCACCCGAGCGACCCGGTGATCGCGATGGAGGGGCTTCGTGCCGCGGTGCACGAGGAGGCATCGGAAGAACTGAACCTGTCGATGGATGTCGGGCGCTGCGTGGGCCTGGTCCGCGATCGCGTGGCGTTCAGCGATGACCTGGTCTTCGAGTGTGACGCGGGAGACCTCGACCGCGTGAGAGAGACGCTCCGAACGTCGTGGGAGTGCCCGGAAGTGGCGTGGGTGGCGCTCGACGAGATCGAGGTTTTTGATCGGACACACGCCACGTCGATCATCCTGCCGACGCGCGCGATGTTCCGGCTGCTTGGGTGGATTGCGGATTGATGCGGCTTCGAGAGAGCAAGGCAGCGGATGCTGACGGGGCACGTGAAGTTGGAGTAGGAACGGAAGTCCACGCAGAGCGTGGGGGTACTCGTTACATCACGCGTGAGGATTCGGGCGCTTCCAGTTCGAGTCCGGGTCGCGCTCGAGCATGACGACCGATTGTTTCGCGCATCTCTTGCACACGAGCGAGGCATTCATCGGCGAGGCCCACGCGGGATCATCCCGTCGCTCGAGGCACAGGACGCACGTCGATCCTTCGGGGATCGGCTCGCCCGCGAGCCGGTTCCAGAGTTCATCGAAGGCGAGCGTGAGGCACTTGGCGCAGATCAGGCTGCCGCGATGGCCCTCGACCATCGGCCGATCGTCGGCCCAGCACTGCCCGCAGAAATCGCAGAGGAAGTCCCCGGGCGTGGCGTTCTCGGGATTGATGCCCTGGCGATGCATGGGTCTTAGATGCTCTCACCGATGATTCGACGATAGACCTCGCAGCGTTGCATGAGGGCCGTGTGTGTTCCGTCGTCGACAACTCGACCAGCGTCGAGCACCACGATGCGCTCGGCGTTCAGGATCGTCTGGGCTCGATGGGCCACGGTGATCGTCGTCCTTCCTCTGGAGAACTCGGCGAGCGCCTCGGCGATGGCGTGCTCGGACTCGGTGTCGATCATGCTCGTCGCCTCGTCGAGGAGCAGGATTCGAGGGTTGCGGAGGATGGCTCTTGCAATGGAGATCCGCTGGCGTTGACCACCCGAGAGGCCGGCGCCCTGCTCGGAGAGGACCGTCTCATACGCGTTGGGAAGCGCGCTGATGAACTCGTGGGCCCGCGCCTTGGTCGCGGCGGCGACAATATCGGCGTCGGACACGCCCTCGGCGCCATACGCGATGTTTGCCGCGATCGTGTCGGCGAAGAGCACGACATCCTGCGTGACCGCTGCTATCTGTGAACGCAGCGAGCGGATCGAGACGGACTTCACGTCCACGCCATCGACGAGAACCGCGCCAGAATCGGGGTCGTAGAGCCTCGGTAGGAGCGAGAGGAGCGTCGTCTTCCCCGAGCCGTTCGGCCCGACGACGACGAGGCGCTGGGCGTGGGGCACACGGATCGTGACGCCACGCAAGGCCGGCGCGGGCGCGCCGGGATACGTGAACGTGACATCCTGGAACTCGATGGCCTTGGCATGCGCCGGCAACTTCGGGAGGCGACGATCGTGCCCGGACTCGCGCGCGACGCCCAGCATCGCCTGCAAGCGATCGGCGGCAGGAGAGGCCGACTGGATGTCATTCACGATCCCCGTCAGCGGCTTGAGCGAGGCGCCCGCGACGCCCAGGGTCATCAGCGCGAGGAGGAAGTTCCCCGGCGGGACGTTGTGCCGCTGCATGTACCACGCCGCGAGCAGGACGAGCGAGCAGAGCAGGAAGATCGAGAGCATCTCCGTGAGCGGGCTGGCGAGGGATCGGACGGTCCGCACGCGGTTCATCTCGCGCATCACGTCTTTGTTGATGCGGTGAAAGCGGCCGGACTCGCGTCGTTCGGCGTTGTTGAGTTTCACAACGCGGAGCGCCTGGAGCGACTGCTGCGCGCTGTGCAGCATCTGGGCCTGGGACTGGAGCGCGGCCCCGGCGGCCCGTCGGATGCGCTTGCCCAGTTTGCGGATGATCGTGTAGAGCACCGGCGCGACGAGGATCGCGCCGAGCGTGGCGCGCCAGTCGAAATAGAGCGCGACCGCCATCGCCGCCACGCCTTTGAAAACCTGGAGCACGGCTTTGGAGAGCAACTGATTGAACCCGCCGCCGAGCGACTGGACGTCGTTGACGATGCGGCTCACCCAATCGCTCGTGCCATCCTTGACCGCCCGGCTGAGCGGGGCGCGGATGACGCTGTGGAAGGCGTCGCGCCGGATGTCGGTCATCACGCGGTGGACGATCGTCAGCGAGAAGTAGGCGTGGAAGAAGTTGGCGATCGAGCCGACCACCGCGAGCACGGCGAGCGAGGCCATGATCCAGACGAGACCGGTGAAGTGGTTCGTGGGGAGTTGATCGATCCAGGCTTGGGGGATCTGGACGCCGCCCAGCGCTCTGGCGATCGTGTTGGTCGAGAGCGCTTTGTTGAGATCGATGACGAGATCGGGGAGGGCCTTGGTCCCGCCGAGGAGGCCGTCCAGGATGGGCTTGGCCCCCGCGAGTCCGACGCCGAGGGTGAGGGACGAGACGCCGACCATCGCGACTGTGCCGAGCAGCATCGCCCGGTGGCGGAGCATGCTCTTCGCGAATGTCCAGAAGGCGGATGGCATGGGGAATCAGGCACCAGGGATCGGGCGACAGGCATCAGGCGATCGAATCGATGCCCGATGCCTGATCCTCGATGCCTCTCTCACACGTTCTCGGCCTTGCCGATCTGCCACTCTTCGAGTTCGACGGGCGCCTGGCGTCCGAAGATCGTGACGAGAACGCGGACGAGGCCCTTCTCGGGGAGGAGTTCGTCGACCGTCCCCTCGTAGCCCTGGAAGGGACCTTCCTTGATGAGGACGTGCTCGCCCTTGGCGAAGACGAGTTTGACGATCGGCTCGTCCTCGGGCTTGCGCGAGTCCTTGAGCATCTTCTCGATCTCGTGGTCGGCCATGGGCGTGGGGCGCCCCGCCGGACCAACAAAGTCGCCGACGCCGGTCGTCTCCTTGATGAGGAAGAAGACGTCCTGGAGGATTCGGCCATCGGGCTCGAGGCGCATCTCGACGAACACGTAGCCCGGGTAGAGCTTGGTCTCGGTGATCTTCTGCTTGCCGGCCTTGATGGTCTTGGTCTTCTCGGTGGGGACGAGGATGCGCCCGACGAGGTGGGTCATGCCCTCGATCTGGACCTTGCGGAGGAGCGTCTCGCGGACCGACGATTCCTTGTTGGAGGCGACGCGGAGGACGAACCAGTTCATGCCCTCCTGGCGGAGCGGCTCGTCGTGGGTCAGGGTGCCGGTGGTCTCGGTCATGGGTCGTCCTTACGGGCGGGTTCGATCGATGCGGGCGCGGACTACTTGGGCAGGAGGCCGATCAACTGGTACACGGTCGAGAAGGTCCAGTCGGCCACAAAGAGGAAGCCGGCGATGATGAACGTGGCGCCGACCACGACGACTGTCGAGTCCTTGATGGTCTTGTATGTCGACCAGTGGACGCGCTTCATCTCCTCATCGACGGCGACAAGGAAGTCGACGCTGCGGTGCTTCCTGCCGACGTAATAGAAGATCAGGACCACGCCCAGGATGAGCACGAGCGAGGCGCCGCCGACGGAGAGATAGGTCGGGTTGAGGACCGGTATCCCCACGGGGTTGCGGACCGAGGCCGAGAGGCCCGGCGCCGAGAGGGCCCGAGCGTCGGTGACGGCATGGTTCTTGTCGGCGAGCACGATGTCGCGGATGACGAGTTCGCCCTCGGCGCGCTGGGTCGAGACCGAGGCGACACGGTCGATGACGGCGTCGGCGATCTTGAGCGGCGGCTCGGCCCGGTTGTCCACCAGTTCGATCGCCGCACCGGGTGCAGGCTCACCTTTGAGCGCCCCGAGCGTGATGCGCCACGTGGGCTTGGGGAGGAAGTTCGCCTGGGCATTGATCTGCCCCGCGATCCACATGGAGGCGGCCACGACCAACAGCCCTGCGAACGCGGCCGTGAGGACGCGAACCCAGTACCCCTGCCCGAATCGATAGAGTCCGTGCTCGACTTTCGTGCTCATGCGTCGATCCAACTCACTCTTCCGCCGACGGACCCGTGCCGGCGATCCATTTCTTGATCACACTGCCGATGATCACACCAACCCAGACCACACCAGTCGTGGCCATTGCTCGTTCGGCGTCGGCCGCCAGGCCGGGCCGGATTCCAACACGCCGGGAGGGACTTGAACCCGCAACCTGCGGATTTGGAATCCGCTGCTCTACCAATTGAGCTACCGGCGTCCGACATGTCTTGGGCGCGATCGCCCCACCACTTCCTTCGACGCGGGAGGACGCCCGAGGGTTCGATCACGAACCGCCCGAGACGCCACGCGCGATCGCTTACTTGCGCTTGATCTTGTGCTTCGTGTGCTTGCGCAGGCGCGGCGAGTACTTCAGGAGACCTTCCTTCAGGCCCTCCGGAAGGCCACCCTTCACGTTGACGCTGGTGCGATAGTTCAGGTCGCCGGTCTCGGTGCACTGGAGCCAGATGTACTCACGCGCGAGAGATTTCTTCTTGGCCATGGGATGTTCCCGCTTTCAGAATCCGTGAAATCACAAAGAAAAGACCCACCATCAAGGCACCACGCGACGCCGATCGTTATCGCTACCAATCCCGTCGGACGGCCCACGAGCCTGTCTCCCACCCACCGGAAGGCATGCCTTTGGACCGCCGCCCATCGACACAAAGCGTGTCGATGACTGGTGCGACGTTCGGACCGCGAGGTCCCTTGTTGAAAGCGCCGTCCGGACCCAATTGGATCCGGACGGCGTCAGAGGACTTTAGGCGGGGCGTGACCCCGGCCGAGGCCGGCGCCAAACACCCGGGAGTTCGGGGTTTAGTCGAGGATCTCGGTCACAACGCCCGAGCCGATCGTTCGCCCGCCCTCACGGACGGCGAAGCGGAGGCCCTTCTCCATGGCGATGGGCTTGCCCATGAGGTCGACTTCCATCTGGATGTTGTCGCCGGGCATGCACATCTCGGCGCCGCCGAGGAGTTTGGTTGTCCCGGTGACGTCGGTGGTGCGGAAGTAGAACTGGGGGCGGTAGCCGGAGAAGAACGGCGTGTGGCGCCCGCCCTCTTCCTTGGTGAGGATGTAGACCTCGCCCTTGAACTTGGCGTGGGGGGTGATGCTCTTGGGCTTGCAGAGGACCTGCCCGCGCTCGATGTCGTTCTTCTCGACGCCACGGAGCAGGGCGCCGACGTTGTCGCCGGCGATGCCGCGATCGAGGGTCTTCTGGAACATCTCGACGCCGGTGACGACGGTGGGCTTGACCTCCTTGGTCAGGCCGACGATCTCGACGGTGTCGCCGACCTTCACCTCGCCGCGGTCGATACGACCGGTGGCGACGGTACCACGACCCTTGATCGAGAAGACGTCCTCGATGGACATGAGGAATGGCTTGTCGATGTCGCGGACGGGCTCGGGAATGAAGGTGTCGATCGCGGTGAAGAGCTCGTCGATCGGCTTGCAGATCGCGTCGTCCTTGGGATTCTCAAGGGCGGCCTTGGACTGCCCGCGGATGACCGGGGTCTCGTCGCCGGGGAAGTTGTACTTCTTGAGGAGTTCACGAACCTCGAGCTCGACGAGGTCGAGGAGTTCGGGGTCGTCGACGAGGTCGACCTTGTTGAGGAAGACGACGATGTGGGGAACGCCGACCTGACGGGCGAGCAGGACGTGCTCACGCGTCTGGGGCATGGGCCCGTCCGCCGCGGACACGACCAGGATCGCGCCGTCCATCTGGGCGGCACCGGTGATCATGTTCTTGACGAAGTCGGCGTGGCCCGGGCAGTCGACGTGGGCGTAGTGGCGCTTCTCGGTCTCGTACTCGGTGTGAGACGAGGCGATCGTGACGGTCTTGTTGGCGTCACGGACGGTGCCGCCCTTGGTGATGTCGGCGTAGGACTTGATGATGCCGCCGAATCGGGCGGCCGAGCGAGCCGACAGGGCCGCGGTGAGGGTTGACTTGCCGTGGTCGATGTGACCGATCGTGCCGACGTTCACGTGGGGCTTTGTGCGCTTGAACTCACCTTTGGCCATGACCAGAAACCTCCGAAACCAGTGGCCCGCCACCGCGGGCCGATTCCACACTCCGCCGCTTCGTCGCACTCTCCAGCCCGGACTCCAAGCGCCAGGCGAGCCGACACGGCGGTCGATCACAAAAACAAGCCGCTGGTGGGATTTGAACCCACGACCTCACCCTTACCAAGGGTGCGCTCTACCACTGAGCTACAGCGGCCAGAGCTCCCGTTGAGGACTGTTGGGGAGGCCCCATCGGCGAGCGAACCGCGCACCGGCATTGCGCCGGCGAACGGGCCAACATAATAGACAGCCCCACTTTGCGGTCAAACTTGGACGCACATTCAATGCCTAACAAAGAACGACTTCATCAATCCTTGAAACTGATTCCGCATCCCTTCTGGTAGCATGTCTCTCTTCCGGGAGGACTTATGACTCGCCAAGCCTTACTCGTTCTGGGGCTTCTTGGGGCGTTCGGACACGGTGCGAACGCACAAGTCACGGTACCCCTGCTAGTTCCCGGCCAGGAAGTTCCCGGCACCAACCCCGGTGTGGTCGTCGTGAGTTCCGGCGTTCCGGTCATCAATGAGCCGGGCGACGTCCTTCTCGGTGCCGTGGTCTCGGGACCTGGAATCGCGTCGAGCGTCAACGACCGCGTGTTGCTCTTCAAGCGCGCCACAGAGACGAGTTTTTCCATCATCGCCCAAACCGGGGCCACGTTCAACGGGCTCAACGGCGACGCCGTGCTCCAATCCACCATGGGATTCGGGCTCGCGTTCGTCCGATACTCCCTCGACGACACCGGCGCGATCGGCTTCCTCAGCGGACTGGCTGGCCAGGATGTCACCACGAGTACAGACGTGGCGCTCTGGCATGGCACCCCGGGCTCCTTCCGCCTTGTCGCGAGAGAGGGCTCGACGCTTCCAGGACTTCCGGTGGGAGTCGTCGCCCAAACACTCACCGGCGTCGGCGGCAACGCGGGTCGAGTGTTCGCGCTCGCGTCGCTCGCTGGGACCGGCGTCGGCACATCCAACGATGCCTACTTCCTCCTCTCGACTCAGGACGAGCCCTCGGAGTTTGCCTACCGGGAAGGCGTGGAACTCCCAGGCCTGGCCGGATACCTCGGCACGCTCGGCGGAGCCGCGATGGCGCGAGACGCCTCCATTTTCGTTCTTGCCCAGCGCACAGGCCCGGGAGTGACCACCGCAAACGATGATGTCATGCTCCGAACGACCGGGTCGAACGCTCAGACATACTTGCTCGAGGGCGATCCCGCACCGACGCTCGAGAGCGACGTTCTCGTCTCCACCTTCAACTCCGTCACATTTTCGAACGAGACCACGCTCGCGCGGGTGACACTCTCGGGCAACGTTGCCGCGACCCACGACGAGATGTTTCTCGTCGGAAGGCCCGGCGCGTGGAGACGCGTCTATCGCGAGAGCGATCCGGTTCCCGGCGAGCCGGGGCTCGTCATGGGCGCGTTGACTGCCAATGTGGCGCGCACCGTGAATGCCGCGGGCGATGCCGTGTTTCTCGCGTCCATCCTTCCCGCCTCGTCCTCGACAGACACGGGCCTCTTCGCGTACCGAGGCGGAGCCCTCGAACTTCTCCTTCGTGAGGGCGACCAGGTCCCCGGGTTGCCCGCGGGAGTCGCCTTCTCCGGCGCGACGAGCGGTGTGTGCATCACCGAGAACGGAACGATCGTGCTCCTCGCCACACTCACTGGTCCCGGCGTCGACGCGACCAACAACTCCTGCTACCTCTATGCCCCTGCCGGAGGCACGATCCGGCGGCTCGTGCGCGAGGGTGATCCCGCCGATGTTGGCGGCAACTCGCTCACTCTCGGCACGCTCGTCCCGATCTCGACCACCGGAGCCACAGGGCTCCCCGCCCAGATCAACCAGTCCGGCGTCATGGTCTGGACGAGCGCAGGCGTCGCCGGAGGCACCGCCTCGTTCATCACCGACCTCCTCGCTCCCGTCACCTACCCCGCGTGGCGCATCCCTCCCGCGCTCGAGGCCAACACCAACACCGGGGTCTTCGGCACCGAGTTCACCATCGATCGAGAGGTCGAGGTCACGGCCCTTGGGTACTACGACGACACCTTCTCTTCGCCCCTTGGCCTCGACGCCCCCCACCCTGTGGGAATCTACGACGCCTCAACCGAGCAACTCATCATGTCCGGCATCGTCCCCGCAGGCTCGAGCACCAGGATTGCCGACTCGTTTCGCTTCGTCGACATCTCGCCTGTCCGGCTCGAGGCGGGACGAACGTACGTCCTGGCAAGCGTCTCGACCGGCGATCCCGGACACAACGTCGCGCGCGCCGACATGACCCCGGGGTTGGGTCTCACGATCGGCGCCTGGCGAAGCGGTCTCGCCGGCCCTTCGCTCTCGTTCCCGAGCACGCTCATCGCCACGAGCGCCCGGTTCATGGGAGGCACGTTCGAGTATGTCGAGGCTGATACGCCGACCTGCGTCGCCGACGTCGATGACGGCGGCGGCACGGGAGCGCCCGACGGAGCAGTCACCATCGACGACCTCCTCTACTACGTCGCGTTGTTCCAGACGGGCGATGCCGCCGCTGATGTCGACGATGGGAGCGGGACCGGTGCTCCCGACGATGCTGTGACCATCGATGACCTGCTCTACTTCCTCACCCGGTTCGCGCAAGGGTGCTGAATCCGCGAGGCCACGAGGTCGGCCGAGATTGATCTCGTCTGCGCCGGGGGTTCGATAGGATTCGTCCTTGTCGCGCCCAAGCCCCGAGCCCGTCCACAATGCCGCCGCGGCGTCCCTCTCCATGGAGGACGCCCGCGAGCAGCGTCTCGTTGCCGCTGCCCAGAAGGGAGACCAGTCGGTCTGGCCCGAGCTCATCCGTTTGTATCAATCTCGAATGTTTGGGTTGTGTTTGAAGATGGTTCATAACCGGGACATGGCCGCCGACCTGACCCAGGATGCGTTTCTCAAGATTATCAAGGGCCTGGACACCTACGACGGCAGGAGCAAGTTCTCGACCTGGGCCTATCGGATCACGATGAACGTCTGCCTCTCGAAACTCCGGTCCGAGAAACTCCGTCGCCACGCGAGCCTGGATGCGCCGGGCAAGGACGTGGATGGGGCTGCTGGGGCGGCCAGTTGGGGCACCTCGATGATCCAGGAGCGGGAACTCTCGCCCGGCTCGGGTGTCGAAAGACAGGACGAGCGACGCCTTTTGTCAGCCGGGCTCCAGACGCTGGACCCGGAGCAACGGGCGATCCTCATCCTTCGGGACGGTCGGGAGTTGGATTACGAACAGATCGCGGCGACACTCGGCATCGCGGTCGGAACGGTGAAGAGCAGACTCTTTCGAGCGCGTGTCGCGCTCCGCGAGGCCATCGAGGCGATGCAGAAGCACGGGATCGGCGGATCAGACGCCGACGGGGAATCGTGAGGCGTATGGCAGAGAGCCGGGCCAATCCGAACTTTGGACCATCGCTCGATGAGGGCGTGATGCTCGCGTGGATCGAGGGCGAACTCGCCCCCGACCGCCAGGCGGAGTTGGCCCGCGCTCATCCGGAGATGGCGAGGGTCGTGGGGAAGATGCGTCGCGATCGCGCGTTGCTCGCCGAGGCCTGCAACGAGTCGGCTCCGGCGGGGTTGGCCGAGGGCATTCTGGCGGCATTGGAGCGAGAGGCTCTCTTGGACGACGGTCGTCCCACCACACAACTCGGGACACATCGCAGCCTGATCGAGCCAGAGACCGACTTCATCCCGGTGTCGCAAGTCCAAGTCGTCCGCGGCCCTGGGGTGCTCGCGCGGATCGGACGGGCGCCGCGGGCCGTGATGGCGGCCGGCATCGCGCTGCTCCTGGGCGCGGGGGCGATGTGGGGCTATTTCGTGATGAACAGGGCCGGCCCGCTCCAGTTCCCGGGCAAGGGCACCATCGTCGCCGATACGAACGAGCCCGACAGCCTCAATCAGAATCCCGACGGCATGACCATCGCGAACGCCGAGAACACGAGCACGAACCCTGTGGATGGGCTGCTCGAACATGCCGATGCGACGATGGTCCCAGCGCCGGCTACCACGCTCGCCGATTTCGGGCCAGTTGCGACTATCGGATTCGATGAGGCCGTGGACCTCGCGACGCGCGGGCGATTGGCCCTCCGCGTCGTTGGGGTGGACGCGTCGAGACTGCTCAAGAGCGAGAATCTCTCGCTCGCCAGCGGCGGCGCCATGCGGTGGACCAACTCGATCTCGCCGATGACCCGCGACGCGGTCGTCGCATGGCTTGCCCAGCATGCGCCGCTCAATCGCGTGGCGAAAGAGGCGTCGACGCCCGCTGAGCCGGTGGTCGTCTCGCTCGGGCCGGGCTTGCCCCCGATCGTGCTCCCGAGGCGCGAGACCCCCTTTGCGGCCCTCGCGCCCGCTGCGCCTCTTACGGCGTCGGTCGAGATGTTGCCGACGCCCGAGTCGCTCCAGGCCCTCGCCGAGGCTTTGGCACTCGAGGGCGCGGTCACGGTCGAACTCACAGAACTCCCGATCTCTGCCGAGGGCCCACAGGACCTCGATGTCGAGTCGATCTTCTGGTGGACGCGTCCGAGCACGGAGTGGACGCCCAAGGTCGCGATTCCGGTCATCTTTGAGCCGTGAGCACGAACTCTGGGTCGCGGTGATACCGTCGCGATCAACCCGTCACGATGTTCACCATCTTGCCCGGGACAACGATCACCTTTTTGATCGCCTTGCCCTCGATTAGTTTCTGGATCGCGGCGTCGGCGAGGGCCGCGGCCTCCATCACCTTCGCGTCGGCGTCAGCCGGCACGACCACGCGCGAGCGCACCTTCCCCAGCACCGAGACGGGAATCTCGATCGATGAGTCCTTGAGTTTCGCCGGGTCGTGCCCGGGCCAGGGCGCGAGCGAGCAGCAGGCCTTCATGTCGGCCTTAAGCCCGGCACGCTGCCAGATCTCCTCGGCCAGGTGAGGCGCGAAGGGACACAGCACCCGCGCGAAGACGCCGATCTGATCACGCGTGAGCGAGCCCGATCCGGAATCAGCCGACGTCGCGGCGTTCACAAACTCGATCATCGCGGCGATCGGCGTGTTGAAGGCCAGGCGATCGATGTCCATCTCGACCTTCGCGATCAGTCGGTGGAGTTTGCGATCGAGTTCGTCGTTGGGCACAACGACCGCACGGATCGCGCCCATCTCCTCGTTCACGATCAGTCGCCAAGCCCGCTGCAGGAACCGGAAGAGCCCCGTGATGTCTCGGGGGTTCCAGGGCTTGCTCGCTTCGAGCGGGCCCATGTACATCTCGTAGAGGCGGAACGTGTCGGCCCCGTACTCGGCGATCACATCATCGGGGTTGATCACGTTCTTGAGGCTCTTGGACATCTTCGCCGTGATCTGCGTGACGCTATGGCCGGTGGATCGCTCGACGAAGGTGCCGTCGGGTCGTTCATCCACGAGATCGATCGCGACGAGGCTCTTGTCGGCACGCTGGTACGCGAAACTCGTGATCATCCCCTGGTGGAAGAGCTTGTGGTACGGCTCTCGACAGGGGACGACGCCCAGATCGAAGAGCGCGTTGGTCCAGAAGCGAGAGTACAGCAGGTGGCCCACGGCGTGCTCGCTCCCGCCGACGTACAGGTCCACGCCCTTCTCGCCCATCCACGCGTCGAGCGCGGCACGAGACGCGGGCGCGTTGTTGTTCTTCGCGTCGCAGTATCGCAGGAAATACCAACTGCTCCCGGCGCTCCCGGGCATGGTGTTGCACTCGCGCGTGACGGGCGACTCGGGCGGCAGCAGCGCGGGATCGACGCCGGCCTCTTTGGCGGTGAGGCGTGCCCAATCCGTCGCCTTCGCGAGCAGAGGCTGTGGTGTGTCGCTCTCGACCGGCGCATAGTCGGCAAGGTCCGGCAGGCGCACGGGCAGGTGCGAGTCCATCACGGGGTAGTGGTTGCCCGCGTCATCGAAGACGATGGGGAAGGGCTCGCCCCAGTAGCGCTGACGCGAGAAGGTCCAGTCACGCAGGCGATAGTTCACGCGGCGCGTGCCCCGGTCCATGCGTTCGAGCCAGTCGATCACTGATTTCTTCGCGTCGGCGGTCGTGAGGCCGGTGATGGAGAACTCTGGACCGGAGGAGTTCACCGAAACGCCATCGCCACTGAAGCACTCATCGGGCTTGAGTGGTTTGGAATGTGCCGCGTCGCCCGCAGGCTCGACAACGCGAACCACGGGCAGGTTGAAGGCCCTGGCGAACTCGAAGTCGCGCTCGTCGCCGCTCGGCACGGCCATGATCGCGCCAGTGCCATAGCCGATGAGGACGTAGTCGGCGACCCAGATCGGGATGCGTGTGCCCGTCGCCGGGTTGATCGCGTCGAGGCCCAGGTCGACGCCGGTCTTGGTCTTGCTCTCCATGCGCTCGATGTCGGATCGGTTGCGCGCGGCATCGACATAGGCCCGGATCTTCGCGACATCAGAACGCTCGCCGGGCGCGGTGAGAACGCGCTCCACGAGCGGATGCTCGGGCGCGACGACCATGTACGTCGCGCCGAAGATGGTGTCCGGGCGGGTGGTGAAAACGCGGAGTGTGGCAGCGCCTGTCACCTCGAACTCGATCTCCGCGCCCTCGCTCTTGCCGATCCACTCGCGCTGCATCGCCTTGGTGCTCTCGGGCCAGTCGAGTGTGTCGAGTTGCCCGAGCAGACGCTCGGCATAGGCCGTGATCCTGAACATCCACTGGCGCAGGGGCTTTCGCACGACGGGATGCCCGCCGCGTTCGCTGCGCCCGTCGATGACCTCGTCGTTCGCGAGGACCGTGCCGAGTTTCGGGCACCAGTTGACCGTTGTTTCGCCGACGTACGCGAGGCGATACGAGTTGATCACTTCACGCTTCGACGCGGCGTCGATCGACGCCCACGCGCCCAGGCCCGTCTTTGGCGATTGGGACTCGCGGCGTTCCTTCGCGATCTCGTCGGCGGCGGGATTGAATCTGACAACACGCGCGCCCGACTCGAACTCGCGCACGAGTTCCTCGATCGGGCGTGCCGAACCCTTCGCCTCGTCGAACCACGCGTCGTAGAGACGCAGGAAGATCCACTGCGTCCAGTGGTAGTACTCCGGGTCGATCGTGCCGAACTCTCGCGACCAGTCGTAACTGAATCCGAAGCGTTGGAGTTGGCGGCGGAAGTTGTCGATCGCCCCGCGTGTGGTCTTCGCGGGGTGGACGCCGGTCTGGATCGCGTACTGCTCCGCGGGCAGACCAAACGCGTCCCAGCCCATCGGGTGGAGAACATTCTGCCCCTTCATCCGGCGGAAGCGCGAGATGATGTCGGTCGCGGTGTATCCCTCGGGATGCCCAACGTGGAGCCCCGCGCCGCTGGGATACGGGAACATGTCGAGGCAGTAGAACTTGGGCCGAGACGAGTCGAAGCCCGGCTCACCCGGGTTGGGGGCGCGGAAGATGTTGTGGTCACGCCAGAACGCCTGCCAGCGGGTCTCGATCTCGTCGGCGAGGCGCGCGGTGTATCGGAAGGGATTCTCCGCACGTGGCGCAGAGGCATGAGCGGGGTGTGGCGTGGATGCGTCGGTCATGACGGGTCTCAATTCTGCGTTGGCGGGTACTCGAAAAGTGAACTGGCGTGCTCAAAACATGGCCCCGACGAGCGGGGCCTGGTGCGGTCAAGAGCGTGTGGGCCGCGCGCGTCAGTGATGGAACATGAGGCGCAGAAGCAGCGAGCGAGGCACCCCGTACCTCGGGCCGGCGTGGCGGCGATGCGTTGTGCGTGCGGGGTGCGTCATCGTGCCCTCAGGATAGTCACGCGGTTCGCTTGGGCGGGCGCTCGCTCGGGTTTGTCGCCCCGGGCTTGGTCTCGGCGATCGTGTTCGGGTTGGCCGGTGGCCTGCGCTCGGCCTCGGCCTTGGTGCGCTGCTCGAGCACGATCTGCTTGGCCTCTCCCGCGACATAGAACGACCCAGTGACGAGGATCACGTCGTTCTTGGTGACCGCCTTGGTGGCCAGGGCGAGCGCCTCGCGGACGGTGGGCGCGATCTGGGCGGCTCGCCCGCCGAGTTCCTGGAGTTTCTTCGCAAGTTCCTTGGGGTCGGTCGCGCGCGGGTTGTGGCTGCTCTTCGTCAGGATGATCTTGTCGGCGCCCAGGCCGAGGTTCTTGAGCATTCCTGTGGCGTCTTTGTCGTTCGCGCAGCCGAAGATCGCCACGAGTGTGTCGGCGGAGGCGTGTGTCCCCAGCGCCCGGACCGTCGCCTCGATCGACTCGGGGTTGTGTGCACCATCGATAAAGATGGGTGGCGAATCGCAGACCCGCTCCAGCCGTCCGAACCTGGGCGTGGACATCATGCCGTCGATCAGGCGATCGTCGGGGATCGTGATGCCCTTCTGCGCCAGGACATCGATCGCCGCGAGAACCATGCCGCAGTTCCACGCCTGGTGCTCGCCATCGAGCGGCACAGGGATGTGGTCATAGGTTCGGCCCGGAGCATTGAGGACAACCTGGTATCGCCGCCCGTGCTGGGCGCTGTGCTGGAAACTGTAGTTGAACTCGATGGTCTCGCCGACGACGTCGAGCGTCGAGCCTTGGCGCGATGCGGTCTCCTGGAGCACGGCCATCGCCTCGGGCGCCTGCGGGCACGTCACGACGGGGACGCCGGGCTTGATGATCCCGGCCTTCTCGCGCGCGATCTGATCGAGCGTCGTGCCGAGCAACGCCGAGTGCTCGAGTTGGAGCGCGGTGATGATGCTCACCTCGGGACGGATCACGTTGGTGCAGTCGAGCCGTCCACCCAGGCCTGTCTCGATGACGGCGATGTCGACGGCCTGCTCCTGGAAGTACAGGAACGCCACCGCCGTCACAACCTCGAAGTACGTCGGCGGGCCATGCTCCCTTTCGAGCGCCCTGCAGGCACGCGCGACTCGCTCGGTCAGGTGGCGCAGCGTTTCGGCGTCGATCGGCGTGTGATTGATGCGGAACCGCTCGCGGATGTCGATCAGGTGCGGGCTGGTGTACAGGCCCACCGTCAGCCCGCCGCCGATGAGCGTGCTGGCCGCCATCTCACAGACGCTTCCCTTGCCCTTGCTCCCCGCGACATGGATGCTGCGGAACGTCCGATGCGGCTCGCCCAACGCCTCGAGGATGGCCTGGGTGCGCGTCAGTTTGAACTCGTGGCCGGCCTGCGTCGGGCGCACACGCTCGAAGTTCGTCAGGCCGAAGAGATATTCAAGAGCAGCGTCGTAGGTCTCAAACTCGACGCGCGTTGATGACATCGCCCCCATCGGATCGGATGGTGTTCGATCTTTACTCGCGTCCTGTCCGGCTCTCTCTCTCGGCACGGTGATCAGTATACCAGTGTTCTAAACGATCCCCAAACACATTGTTCGATTCGACACAGACGCTCCGCCTGTTCCATAGTGAGGTGCGTGCCTCGAAGTCCGGCTAGCCGTCACAACTCCCGACGTGTCATGAGGATCGCATCGGTGTCGGCGCGCGTGCCATCCGCTTCTGCGACCAGCCTTGCCACCTGCCCGCGGTGATACGTCGAGTGGTTCAAGACGTGCGTCAGGATTTCGTGGAGTGTGCTGACAAATCGACGGCCTTCGGAACTCGAGTACCGGATCTCCTTCGCGAGGACGTCGGGCGTGAGCGAGCCCACGACGCCCGACCACACACCATCGAGGCGTTGGGATTCCACGCGAATCTGGTCGATCGCCCACGATGGGAACCAGTCTTTGGGCATGTCGTAGCCGGCACCCGTGACCCTCGAGACCCAGACGTGTCGTGCGAGTTGGACGTGCGCCATGATCTGGAGCGACCGCACCGCCTGAGGCAACAACCGGCTGGATTCCGGTATCGTCTCGATCGAAACGAGCGTCCGCTCGGTCGCCCAGGTCTCGTACGCGATGAACCATCGGAAGTGTTCGGTGATGCTCATGGGCCAGTCCTCACATGCGCTCATCGCCATCGATGAGGTGCGAATCCTCCGCATGGCGGAGGAGCGTATTCATCTCCTTCACAGACTCGCGCAGCCCCACAAAGATGGCCCGGCTGACGATCGCGTGCCCGATGTGCAACTCCGCCACGCCCGGCAAGGCCGCGATCGGCGTCACGTTGGCATACCCCAACGCGTGCCCGGCATTGAACCGCATCCCGGCCGCGAGGATCTCGCCCCCTGCGATCGCCACCGACTCGAGTTCCACGAGGAGCGCCTCGTTCAGGAGGTCGCCGCCCGCCGCCCGGAACGCCCGGGCATACGGCCCGGTGTGCACCTCGCACACATCGAACCCAGCCGAGTGAGCCGCCTCGACCTGACGCAGATCGGCATCGATGAACGCCGACACGACGCACCCCGCGTCCTTCAGTCGCTTCACGACGGCAGTCAGCGTCTTCATTTGCTTGACGACGTTGAGGCCCCCCTCGGTCGTGACCTCCATGCGCCCCTCGGGGACGAGCATCGCGGTGTGGGGCTTGATCTTGCGGGCGATGGCGACCATCTCGCTCGTGGCCGCCATCTCGAGGTTGAACTTCACGCGGACGAACTCACGGAGCCTTGCCACGTCGGCATCGATCATGTGCCGACGATCCTCGCGCAGGTGCACGGTGATGCCGTCGGCTCCGCCGAGTTCCGCCTCGTGGGCCGCCCGGACAACGTCCGGCTCGCCATAGTCGGAGTCGTGGCGATACCGGGCCTGCCGGAGGGTCGCGACGTGGTCGATGTTCACGCAGAGCTGGGGCATGAGAAAGCGTATTCCCAGGCGTGCCGTTGCTGTGACACGAGACCGCTGCGCCCTCGGCTACGCTTCTCGAACCCCGAAACGACTCGTGGGCCAAAGGCCGCATCGCCATGAACGGAGAATCACACCGATGACCCCCCGCCTTCTCACTCTGGCTGCGGCCACCCTGGCCTCGATCACTACCCTCGCCCAACAAGCCGCACCGACTTCCACGCCACCAACAGCGCCGACTGCCACGCCGACGCTCGCGCCTTCGGAGACCAAGTCCGATGACGCGAAAGTCTCGGTGGACAAGGTCGGGCGTGACATCCTCGCCGCCATGATCGACGCCACGCGGAAGGCGCGCACCATCGCCTGCACCGTGGTCACCACCTCTACGCTCACGCCCAAGCCCGAGATCAAACCCGCGCCAAAGCCCGGCTCGCCCACCGATTCGGCGTCCAACCCGACACCCGCCACGCCGAAGATCACCGAGCATCGCGCCGCCATCGTTCTGGGCGAGCCCGTCGAGAAGGGCGAGGGACTCTTCGCTCGCAAGTTCCTCGTCACCGGCACCATCCCCGACATCCAGATGGGCGATTTCTCCAAGGCCGTCCCCGTCCACACCGCGTTCGATGGCGCGACCATCTTCGAGATCAAGGACGAGTCCAAGGTCGTCCAGACCGCGGCCTTCTCGCCCGACAAGGTTCGATTCGCTTTCCTTCCGGCGATGTTCGCCGTGCCGGGCGTTCTCATGGACGCCGAGAACTCGAACGTTGCGCCCCCCGACGCGAGCGTGATGGTGCCCGGACCGACGACGCTCGATGGCATCGAATGCGATGTCGTCGAGGTCCACATCACGATCCCCATGGATCCAGACCCCGTCACCGTCGAAGGAGCCGACCCCGCGTCCGATCCAGGCAATCAGACGCTCATCTTCCGCTACACCATCGGAAAGAAGGACCACCTCCTCCGCCGTCTCGACTACCCTGAGTTCGACATGCCCGACGGGGCGATGACCACGTCGATCGCCATGAAGGGCCTCGTGATCGACGGCGCGGTCGATGCGAAGACGTTCTCCCCCGCGTTGCCCGAGGGCTACAAGACCGAGGATTTGGTCCTCGATGATCCCTCGATGGGCATGCCCAAACTCGCCTTCGACGTGGGCGACACCCCCGCCGATTTCACCCTCAAGGACGCGTCGGGCAAGGAGCACACGCTCTCGTCTTACAAAGGCAAGGTCGTCATGCTCGACTTCTGGGCGACGTGGTGCCCGCCCTGCAAAGAAGCGATGCCCTACATCCAGAAGATGCACGAGGACCTCGCCAAGGACGGCCTCGTCGTGCTGGGCATCGCCGTGGACAATCAAGGCGACCCCGCGAAGTTCATGGAGAAGAAGGGCTTCACCTACACGGGCCTGCTCGACGGCGGCACCGTCTCCAACGCCTATGGCATCGCTGGCATCCCGCAACTCTACATCATCGGACGCGATGGCAAGGTCGTCTTCCAGGAGACGGGTTTCACGAGGGACAACGTGGTGAAGATCCGCGAGGCTGTGGAGAACGCGCTCAAGACCAAGCCCTGAGCGTTGCCGCCTGCTCCGTCGCTCATGGCCCCATCTTCTTGAGGACCGCGTCGGCTCCATCACGCACGCTCGGCACCTTCGCGTGATCGCGAACACCCTGCAGCATCAGCACCGCGTCGGCCTTGCCATGCGCCGAACGCCACATCGACGCGAGTTCCGCGGCATCACGCTCGGCTTGCTCGGGTCGGATGTTGTCCCGGAGCAGGCGAAGCAACTCGTCCTCAGGCCGCCCGGCGTCGTTGGCCCGGAATGACTTCAGCCAGAGCGCATCGCGGTGCATGCCGTCCGCCGCGTCGTTGGGCTTCAACTTCGCGTAGACCCCCGTGAGGGTTTTCAGGTCGCCCGCGCGAAAGACAGGCATCACCGCCTCGGCCGCCACGTCCTCGGTCAACTCCTCGGGCTTGTTCGCGATCATCGACGCCACCAATCGCTGCACGTCGGCGTCGCGGCCCATGACCGTCAGGATCCGCAGCACGTGGAAGAACTCGCGGCGTTCCACGCGGATCTGCAGCATCTCTTCCAGCGGCGTGCCGCCGGCGAGCGCGATTGGCGCCTCGCGCGTCTCGATCGGTGGGCCCAGCGTCACGAGCGGATCGCCCAGCGTCGCAATCTTCCACACTGGTCCATCATCGAATCGCACCGCCACGCCGAACGGCATGCCCGAGGCGAGCCGCCGAGCGACCATCGGCGTGGGCACGAAGCCCTGCAGATACGGCTCCTCGACCGACCCCGCGTACGTGTACGCCCCACGCTCCAGCCATCGCCCGGCGACCGTGTTGCGGTTCGATGGATTCTGCGCCGACCACGAGTGGACGAGGTGCATGATCGCCGGGACCTTGAGGAACGGCACATCGCCGGGCTTGCCCGTGCCCGGCTCGAGGTCGAAGAAGTCCGAGTTGCCCTTGGAGTTCACGAGGATCACGCCCGCGTCGATCATCCCCGCGGCCCGCGATCGCCACCTCGTGAGCGATTGGTCGGGCGTGTCATCGACCACCACCGAGAGCCCGCGATCGCGGAGAATCTTCGCGGCCTCGCTCGCGTCGTAGGTGTTCCATGGTTTGGTGTCCGGGTAGCCATCGAAGCACCACGCCGACGAGGGAATCAGGAAGATCGAAGACATGGCGCGATACGACGCCACCGATGAGTTCCCGAAGATCTCGCCGCTCCACGCCCAGCGTTTGGTCTGGTCCACAGAATCCCGCCCCACGCGATCGGTGAGGGCGGCCACGTGCTTCTCGCCCACGTCATAACGCACCGGCGCATTGAGGCACAACGTCACGGCGTCGATCGCATCGCCAAGATCTCTCCAACTCAGCCCCGTTGCCTCGCAGGCGCGCTCGATCTCGGCGCACACCGCACTCGAGTCGCTCGCGCTCATCACGTCGCCGACGTTGCCCTTCACGCTGACCAGGGCGAGCGGCTGGTCGCGTCCGGCGGCGAGGGCGACCGCGGCCGTCCACGCCGGGTCCTGAAGATCCGAGATCACAATGCCAGGTGACTGCACGCGCCGAAAGTGCTCGCCGAGTTTTCCAGAGTCGCCCGGCCCAAACCCCGCACTCATCGCCAGCACGACATCGACCTCGGCACGCGTCGGGCGATATGACCGCGGATCGTCCGGCGCCTTCGCCGCGGCGTCCTCCCACGTCACGATCTGCTTGGGCTTGTACGCCCGCACGAACCTCGCGATGTTCTCCCTCGCGTCGCGCGTTCCATCATCCAACAGCACGGGAAACCGCACGCTCGGGGACCACGCGCCGATCGCTTTGAGATACGACCAACCATTCCGCACGATCACCACCGTCGAGGCGTGTGTGAACGATGCCCGCGTGCGATCCACGCGATACCCAAGCCGAATCTGCGGCGGCAGCGTCGCCTCATCGGGAAGCACCGTGTCGTTCGAGCCCGGCGGAGCGTCAGGTGTCTGTCCGTTCACAAAGCCCATGCCGGCCGAAAGACCAAGACTGATGGTCGCGGCCCCGAGCCAACTGCATCTCGACGCGGTATCTCGTGGCGAACGCGTGGGCATGGCGCATCGTATCTCTGTGGAGCACACGACCGGCCGCGATCTCGTCCGTTGCACACCGACCGGCGCTAGCCTTCGAAGGTGGCCCGCCCCATGGTTCTCATCACCGAGCCCATCGATCCCGCCTGCGTCGCGTGGCTTCGCGAACGCACGAACATTGTCGAGGCCGGCGTCGGAACAAGCGAGTTCGAATCCGCGCTTGCGAATGCTCAGGCGATGGTCGTGCGCACGTACACCATCGTCGGCCACGAGTTGCTCGCGAGCGCCCCGAATCTCCGAGTCGTCGGTCGGGCGGGCGTCGGCGTGGACAACATCGACCTCGCCGCCTGCGCCGAACGGGGCGTCCGCGTCGTCCACACTCCCGACGCGAACTCGTCCGCCGTTGCTGAGTACGTCTTCGCCTCGCTCCTGTCGGCCTCGCGCACGATCCCCACGATCGTCCACGCACCGCGAGACCGTGCCGAGTGGACGGCCCTCCGCCGCGACGCGATCTCGCCGCGCGAACTCGGCGAGTTGACCTTGGGCATCATCGGGCTTGGCCGCGTCGGCCGACGCGTCGCGCGCGCCGCACGGGCTTTCGGCATGCGCACCCGCTACACCGACCTTGTCGACATCGCTCTGCCCGATCGCGAAAGCGCCGAGGCCACGACACTCGATGTCCTCCTTGCCCAGAGCGATGTCGTCACGCTCCACGTGGACGACCGCCCGAGCAATCGCCACCTCATCAACGACCGCGCCCTCAACACGCTCAAGCCCGACGCGATCCTCATCAACACTTCCCGCGGCTTCGTGATCGACGCCGCCGCCCTCGCCGCGTTTCTCCGCAAGAACAAGAACGCCCGGGCGATCCTCGACGTCCATGACCCGGAGCCGATCTGCCCGGATTCACCGCTGCTGGACCTTCCCAACGCGTGTCTCACGCCCCACATCGCCGCCGCAACCGCCGCCGCTCACACGCGCATGAGTTGGGTCGTCCGCGACGTCTGGCGCGTGCTCACGGGCGAAGAGCCCGAACACCCGGCGCCCTCCGCTCGCCGCTAAGCACGCCCCCGGCCACGATCGAGCCATCGCGCCGGACCTCCGCCCACGACGCCCCGTCCACGCTCGTGCACAGCCACTCACACCGCGATCGCACCACCTCCCACCGCGGGTCGTTCACACGCAAACTCCCCGTGGATTGCAGCGCGACCTCCGGATTCAGGCCCGCCACCCACGCGATCGAGTCCGCAGCCGCCGATCCATGATGCGGCACCTCGACGATCCGCGCCGAGAGCGACGGATGAGCCACCACCATCCGTCGAACGCCCTCACCCTGAAGATCGCCCGTGAGAAGCGCCAGGCACTCCGAGACAGAGTCGCCGGGCGTTCGGATCGCCGCGACGATCGAGTGCTCGTTGTCACCCGCCCAGGCCGCTCTACTCGGCGGCGACATGATCTCCATGTCCACCTCGCCTACGCGCATCACATCGCCCGCCTTCAACACCCGCACCGCCACGCCTGCCCGCTCAAGAGCCGCCATTGCGACTCCCGCAGCACTCTCGGGCCTCTCGCGCGCCTGCTCCACGAACCGCTCGCCCGTGCACACCTCGCGCACGCCCAGAGGCCTCAGCAACTCGGGCAACTCGCCGAAGTGATCGAGATCCGGATGCGTCACCACGACCGTCGGCACACGCCACGCCCCGAGCGCCCGACACGCCGCGAGCACCTCGCCGCGCCTCGCGCCCGTCCCCAGCCCGCCGGCATCCCACAGCACAACATCCCGCCCGCTGCGCACGACCAGGCACGAGCCATTCCCGACGCTAAGCGAGTCGACGCGAAGCCGCACATCCGACCGGAGTCCGCCGGAGTACATCGCGACACCCAGCCACACCCCGACGATGCCCGCGAGGACCCACCATCGCGCCCGGCGCGCCGATCCACGATGCACCGCCGTCACGATCACCGCCGACGCGCACACGCCCCACAGCATTGGCACCGGCGGCAGGGCGAACGAACTCCCCGGAAGCGTGTCGAACCATGCCGCAAATCTCACACACCATCGCGCTACAGGCGCGAGCACACTCCCGATCCCTTCCGCCAGCGCCGGAACCACCATCCCTCCCACCAGCGCCAGATCACCCAGGATCATCACCGCCAGCACCAGTGGCGAGATCACGACGAGCACCACCGCCGCGAGCGGACTCAAGAGGCCCGTCCGCGCGATCACGATCGGCGTCGCCGAGAGCGTGCACATGAGCGTCGTCGAGAACGTCTCGCGCGTGCCGAAGACCAGTCGCGCCAGGGGCCCGCTCGGACGCCGCGTCACCACGCCCAACACGGGCCTGCCGAACAGAACCTCGCGAAAGTCCCCCGTCAGCCAGAAGAGCACGCCCGTCAGCAGGATCGTCAACTGATACGACAACGACCACAGCGCGCCGGGCTCCACAACGAGCATCCCCAGCGCGATCCACAGCAGCACGGTCAACCGGTCGTACCGCCGTCCAATCGCCTCTGCACCAAGAAGCAGGAGCACCATCGCCACCGCTCGATTGATCGGCGACGCCGGCGGCACCACGCCCGCGTACAGCACCACCACCAGCCCCACGACCACCGGCTCGAGCCACCCGCGATCTCCGGTGAGTCGAAGCAACGCGAGCAGCACGCCCGCGAGCACCGTGATATGGAACCCCGAGATCGCCAGGACGTGCGCCAAGCCGATCCGCGTGAAGACGCCCCGAACCTCATCGCTGCCCGGCTCGTTCTGCCCGAGCAGAATGGAGAAGAGCAACGCCCGCGCCGGCTCATCCCTCGAGAGCCTGCCGCACGCCGCGTCCATCACACGCATCGCCCGCGCCCGAAGCGCCGCTCGCGTGCGCCACGCTCGTGCCCGCCAGGCATCGAGTGCCGACCCGATCGCCTCGGCCCGAGGCAGCACCAGCGTCGCCGCCGACGACGCGAGCGTGCCGATCACGTCGCTGGAATCCGGCCCGCTCGCCACACCAGGGTTTCGGCGTTCATCGGGCGGCGAGAACCTCCCCGTGACGCGAACGCCCGCGCCCGCACCAGGCAACTCGCCCACACCACCACGCTCCACAACCACCCACACGCGACCGCGAATCGATGACGAGGCCGAATCGCCCACAACACTCCGAGCGCTCACCGGCATCACGATCGAGTCGCCCTGATGCAGGAACGGCGCGAGAAGCGCGTCGGGTTTCCGCGCCGGCCTCGGATCCTCCTCGACAATCCCATCGATCGTCAGGATCGAGCCATCCCCGGCCTGTCGCGCCAGCATCTCACGCGACCGCACCGAGGCCCGATCATGCGTCGCGGTAACCAGAAACGCCCCACCCAGAAGCGTCATCCCCGCCCCGAGGAGGAGCAGTGTCGCCCGCCCGCGCACCAGAGCCGCCGCCGCCGCCAGGAGCATCGCCCCCACCACGAGCCACCAGACACTTTCGATCCCGAGCGTGAACGCGCCCCAGATTCCAAACGCAAAGGCCGCGAGCGCGCCGAACGCCCGCCGCCGCGCCGGCAGCACGTTCGCTCCGGGCTGGTTCTCACCCCGCGTGTGCATGCACGCCAGCGTACGCCCCGCCGAACACGGATCGTTGTCCCCACAAAGCACAACCGGCGTGACGCCAAAGCGCCACGCCGGTTCAGGGTTCACGACGGATCACACGATCGACCCGATTTAGTTCCCATACACCACGATGTCATCGAATCCGGCGATCACGTCAAAGGGCGTCTTGCCATCGGGCCCGACCGAGATGTTGTCGCCCGCGTTGTTCTTGAAGTTGTGCCCATACCGAAGCACGCCCGTGGAGCCGCCCGCGACCGCGCCGCCCTTGTCCTTGTGGCCCAGGAATAACCCATCACGACCCGCCGAGTGCACCGCGTACGAGCCACGCGACTCGGTCGCATAGATCTGATCCACGGCGACCTGGAGATTGCTGGGATATGCCGGGCTTCCCATCAGCGCGCCAAGCGCGGCGATCTGATTCGGCCCCGCGACCCCGTTGAGACCAAGGAAACTGTCTCGCCGCATGTTGGTGCCCTGGGTCCCGAACGACGAGGATGTCAAGAACGATGCGTTCGTGGCGAGATAGAACTTCGCGCGGCTCGTCGCGTCCGAGGGATTCACAATCAACCCGGCGATCATCGGCCCGCCGACGCCGTCGGGCGTGATCCGACCCACCGCCGCCTCATCCTCCTGCCACAGCATGATCGGCTGCCCGAATGAATCGACCAGTTCCGGGATGGCCGAGCCCACGCTGTTCACAAACTGCTTCTGCGAGGGCACGAAGTAGCCCGAACCCGTCCGCGTGGCGATCCCCACATAGGTCGGAGGTGCCCCGCCACCAAGCGGGCTGGGAATCGATGTGAATCCCGCGCCACCGGTCGCTTGGGTCTTCATCCCCACGAGATCGACCATTGCGTTCTCCAGCGCAGTCATGCCTGTTCCAGGCAGGCTGTTCGCCGTCGCCAGGTTCGCGATCGGATTCAGCCCCGGCAGACGCCGGTTGTCATTCCGGAACGACGTGATCGCCTGCGAGAGACCATTGCATGTCGCGAGCGTGTCCGTTTTCTTCGCCGCGTCACGCACCCGACCCAGCGTCGGCACCACGATCGATATGATCAGCGCGATGACGGCGATCACCACCAGAACCTCGATCACCGTGAACGCCCGACGACCGTTGACGCCCCCCTCAACGCTCCGCGAGACGCCCGACGCCCGGTCCATGCTGCTCTTGAATGACATCGCCAACTCCTTCTTCTACGTCTCGCCGAACTCGAGAGGACAAGTCCACTCGTGCGGAAATGTTCAATGCTCAACCGTCACCCACACCCCGACAAACCCCATCCCCAACCAACCCCAACGTCCCTTCGTACCAATCTCCTAGGAGACTGTTCGTCCAAGGCCTCTCCCAAGTTTCTTCGGACGTTCCGAAGCATAACACAGAGTTCAGCCTGCTCCGAGTCAAACAGATGGCGAACATTGCCCCTATCTTCACTCCTCCAGACCATCCAACTCTCATCAGGCAAGATCAGACAGGGCTCATCCTCGTACAGCACGCTTCTATTTCGGTTGCACGTTCGACCACACAGAGACCATGATGCCAATCGTCATTTTCCTCCGTGACAACCCTCTCGACGACCAGTACGCCAATGTCGAGCGAATCGCCGACATGCTCAGACACGGCGATCGCGTCGTCCTTCCCACCGAGTGCCACTACGGCGTCGTCTGGATGCCCACCCACGAACTCGCCACGATCGATCCATCGCTTCACAACCCACAACCCGTCCAACCCTCGCCGATCGAACCCCCCGCGACGTGGCTGGCCCCCAGCATTCAGGTGGTCCAGGCCGCCCTCCGGCTCACCTCGCCGATCCATCGCCGGGCCGTCGCCAAACTCGCCTCGCGAGGCGTCCGCTTCATTCTCGAACTGCCGGACAACAACCCGGACTTCATCGCGGCCATCCCCACCGGTCCATTCCACACCGATGGCCTGCTCGCGTTCACGGTCCCCGCCTGGCCCGCCACCCACAAGATTCTCGTTGCCGTTGGACCGCCTCTCGCCTTCGTCCCCATTGACCAACTCGGGCTGGGCGACGCCACGAGGCCTCCCACCAGGGCCGAAGCCGTGGCCATCGCCGACGCCGGGCCCACGACACTCGCTAAGGCCCCCACCACCATCCGTCTTCTCAAGAACGGCGGCTACTACGTCACCTACGCCTCAACTCTCACAGAATCCGAGGTCAAAGCCCGACTCGGCCGCACGATCCTCTTCGTCTGCACGGGCAACACCTGCCGCAGCCCCATGGCCGAACTCCTTGCCCGCCACGACCTCCGCCGGTCGCCACCGACGCTCCCCACCGTCATCCAGTCTGCGGGCATTGCTGCCGTCGATGGCTCGGAGATGTCGCCCGAGGCGGCCAAGGCCCTCGCCAACCGCGGCATCCGCGACCAGTTCCAAGGCTCGACCCACCTCACGCGCGAGATGATCCGCGGCGCCGATGTGATCCTCGCCATGACCCGCGGGCACGCCCGGGCTATTCACGAGCTCGACCCCACCGCCGACGACCGCGTGTTTACACTTGATCCCGAGGGGAAGGACATCCCCGACCCCATCGGCGGCCCGCTCCCCCTGTACGAGGCGACGGCCGACCGTCTGCACGAACTGATCCGCCGTCGGTTCGCCGAGATCGACCAACTCGATCCCGACCAGCTCGACCCGCCTGCCCCCCCCGATTCGCCCCAACGCCCCACGACCACACGACGAGGACACACGCCATGAAGATCATCCTGGGGGCCGACCACCGCGGCATCGACGCCATCCGTTCCCTCGGCGAGCGCCTCAAACTCGAGGGACACAACGTCCATGTTCTCGAACCATGCACCGGTCAGGCCTGCGACTATCCCGAACCGGCGTACAAAGTCGGGCATCAGGTCGCCGACGCCTCGCAGGACGCCGGCATTCTCATCTGTGGCACCGGCGTCGGCATGTCCATCGCCGCGAACAAAGTCCACGGCGTGCGTGCCGCCGTCGCCCACGATGAACTCACCGCCCAACTCAGCAAGAGCCACAACAACGCCAACGTCCTGTGCCTCTCCGCCGATCTCCTCGGCCAGCGCCTCATCGAGAAGATCGTGGACGTGTGGCTGAAGACACCCTTCGAGGGCGGGCGCCACGCCCGGCGTGTCCGCAAGATCGCCGCCATCGAGCAGGGGATAGACCCCGCGACGATCAAGGAATGATCGCGTCTAAGGCCTCGTTCCCAGAACCACGCTCGCGTTCTCGATCGAGATGATCACGCGTCCATCGACCAGCGCCGCCGCGCGAGGGTCCCCGACCATCGCGACCGAACGCCGGTCCACCACGCGCCCCGTCGATGGCTCCATCATATAGACCGTCACGACCTCGCCCCCGGTCTCCTGGGGCGATCGCGGCGCGAGCGCCGAGACGCCCACGACCGCGTTCTCGCCCACGATCGGTGGAAGCGTAAACGTGTCGCGGGGCAGGGCGTCCGCCCCGATAAGTGTGCCCGATGCGTCGATCGTCACGAACCCACTCGTCGAGCCGATGACCACACCCGACGCCACGCGCGCCAGCCGCAGCGGATAGGTCAGGCCCTGCCCCGGCTCCACACGCCCCGGCGCCGGCGAGCCGTCCATGAGCGAGTAGACCCAGGGCGTGCGCGTGTCGTCGAGGACCACCACGTTGCCATCACCAATAGCCGCGAGCGCCGGCACGACCAGCCCCAGCGGGCGGCGCACCCACACGGGCTCGCTCTGGCTCGGGTCGATCAAGAGCAACGCGTCGTTCACGCCCACCACAAACCGCGCGTCTCGAGTGGCTCGCACCCAGCGAACGTATTGCCCCAGTTGCCCGACCTGGTCCGCGTTCGAGCCGCCGAACGACATCGTCGTCGTCCCTGTCCGCTTGTCGAGCACGAAGATCTGTGGGACGAGGCTCGTGTCGTCGGGCCGGCGCACACGCTCGGCGCCCACGACCGATGCGCCCGCGATCATCACCTGCGTCCCGCCCCCGGCCACGTCGTAGACCTGCTGCACGTCGAGCAGACGCTTCCAGAGCACCTCGCCCCGCTCGGCATCGAACGCCACCGCCCGACCACCGCGCTCCACGAGGATCACCGTCTGATCGTCGAGCGCCACGACGAGATCGCCGAAGCGAACATCACCCGAGGCCGGCGTCTGCAGTTGCGTCGAGGCGGCGTACCGCGCCGGCTGGTCGGGACCGAAGACCGCGCCGAACGAGTCCGATCGCCACGAGGTCCTCCCCGTCGCGTTGTCGATCGCCTCCACAGAGCCGCCGTCGCCGCTCGCCCAGAAGAGATACGTCCGGTCGAGATTCACCGCGAGCGTCGAGGGCGAGACCCCCTCGAAACCCCGCGACCAGATCTCATCCAGCCGCCCAGACGTCGCGTCCACCCCAAAGAGCGCCACCCGACGCGTCGCGGGCGATTGCATCATCACCACATCCGTCGGCGTCCCAGGCCCCGCGGGCGTCAGAGGCTCCATGACCTCCCAGCCCGTAAGAACCTGTGGCTCGCTCAGCGTGTCGATCGACAGCCCGATCGACGCCCGCCCCGAGGCCGACTCGAGCACCGCACGCACCTCGGCCAATCGTGAACGGATGGCGGCTTCCTGCTCCGGTGACGCTGACGAGAGCGCGCCGCGCAGCGTGCGATACGCCTCCGACGATCGACCGAGACTTTCCAGGGCCGACGCCAGCGCGAGCGCGTCCTGCGCGAGCGCCTCCTGCACCGCCGCGTCCCCGGCCGCCGCCCGCGATCGCGCCACGCGCGCCGCCTCAGCCAGAGCCTTCACCGAACCACCCGCGTCACCCCGCTCGCCGCGGAGGCGCCCCACCGCCTGCCACGCCTCGATCGACGACGACGCGAACGGATACCGCATGGCCGCGTCCTCGAGCGTGCGCTCGTCCGCATCCGCGCCCAGAGCGAGCATCGCCGATGCCTCGAGGTCATACGCCTTGTAATCCACGATCCCGCGGCGACGGAGGATCCCCGCGGTCCGTGTCATCGCCTGCGACCGGGTGTCGCGTGAAGCACGCTCCATCTCGCTCACCGGATCGAGCGTCTCGCCCGGCTCTAGCGGCGGCGGCAGCGGCGTCACCGTAGCCATCGCCGCGTCCGCGAAGATCTCCTGATACGACCGCAGCGCCCGCTGGTCCTCCTGCCTCGCCTCGTGCAGCAGCCCGACCTCCATGAACATTGTCGCTCGCTGCGCGCTCGACTCGGCACATCGAGCCATCGCCGACTCCACCCGCTCGATCGTCTCGATCGACGCGCTCACACCACGCCCGGGACGCGGCGACACGCTCTCGGCCGGGAGCGCCGCCTCGCGAAGATCCCGCACGATGCCGTGGAGCAAGCTGAACAGCCGCGACCTCGCCTCGGTCGATTCCGCGCTCCAGGGTTCGATCTGCGTGAGCGCCTGATCCAACATCGCCCCGATCTCGTCGGTGTGCCCCGCCCGATGCGCCAACTGCACGAATGTCATCTTCAGCGTCACGTCGGCCGGGGCCGCGGAAATCCTCGCCAGCAACGACTCACGCGCCCGATCCCACGGTGCATACGTCCGCAGGCTCGCCGAGTCCGCCGCGATCACCTGTCCACCGACGCAGACCGTGTTCCCCGACCCCTCCATCGCCACACCCTCGACCGACGAGGGATCCTTCGGATCGACCAGGCTGAACCCCGACGCGATCGGCACAAGCACCCGAGGCCCCGCCGCCACGACGCGGCCAAGGATCGTCTGGTCCCTTCCACTCGTCTGCGGATCACCGATTGAGGGCGAGAGTCGGATCGTGCCGTTCTCAAAGTCACCGGTGTCCACGAAGGCCAGGCGCGATCGTCCGACGCCCACGAGTGTCGAGCCGCACGACATCAGGTAAATCGGCGAGTTCAAAGCCGTCGCGTCGCGATCCCCCAGACGGTCACCCGTTCGCGCGTCGATCCGCAGAATCTTCGCGTCGCCCGGCTCGAGGATATAGAGATCTCCGTCCACGATCACTGGCACGACCGCGCCATAGGCCGGGTCCGCCGCGATGCGCTGCGCCATCAGGGTCCGCCGGGGGCGCTTCGCGTTCATGCGCCGGACCCACACAGGCCGACCGCTCGTAGTCTCGTAGGCCCCGATCAGCCCGAAGTCGTCGGCCCGATACACGACGCCCTCATGCACCACGCTCGCATCGGCGCGCCTCGCCGCCCCGCCCCAGGGCAACAGCCCCGTGCTCCCGAGCAAACGCATCCACCGCTTCTCGCCGCTATACAGATCTAGCCCGACCAAGTACAGGCTTCCCACGCGCGTGCTCACCGACGCCGACTTGCTCAGCGCCACCACCACTGTGTCGCCATCGATCACCGCCGGCCCGCGCACGCTCCCGTTGTTCAGGCTCGGATCCAACCACGCCACGTCCACAGACCACAGCACACGCCCGGTGGTCGCGTCGAGTCCGTGCACGCGCGGATCGCCGCTGCGCATCCCGCCCCGCGCAAAGCCCGTCGTCCCCACCACCACGCCGCCGCGCGCCGTCCCGGAGAACGCCACCGTCGCCGGATCCTCGATCGTGTCGCGGAACGAGCGATAGATGTTGTCCATCGTCTCCGACCTCGGCCCACCCCACACCGGCCTCGACTCCCAGCGGACCGCCAGCGTCTCGCGGTCGAGCGCCTTGAAAGTCTCACCATCGTTCACATACACCACGTTCCCCACGACCACCGGGAGCACGATCGATCGCCGCCAAGGGTCGGCCTCGGGCACCGCATCAAACACCGGCGCGTTCGACGCCAGCGACACCGCCTCAAGCGGCTCGGGAGAGACCCGCGACACGTCCACCGCCGCCTGCGGGCCATACACCGTCACCGAATTCGGCAGTTCAGGAAGCACCGTCGCCCGATCGGGAATCTCCACAGCCTTGCCCAGTTGCTGAGCATCGCTCGCGAATCTCGAGGCGAGCCGCAGTGTTCGCTCATCCCGCAGATATCGCGCCAGCAGCGCGCCGACGCGCGCGCACGCCTCGGCGTCCTTCGCCGACGCCAATCGATCCGGATGCCGATCGAGCGAGTCCAGAATCCTTGCCGCGGCATGGAACCGGGCGTGCTCAATGTTGGTCTGGGCGAGTCGCAGTGCCGCCGTCAATCCCGCCGGTGTGAAGAGATATGACCGCTCGACCGTCTCCAGATCGCCGCGCTTGAGCCACTCCTCCGCCGCCACGCTTTGGGCCGCGCGATATCGCTCCAGGAGCGCCGGCTGCGCGAGCAGCACCTCGTGTACGCGCGCGCGCACCGGCAGCATCAGGTCCGTCTGCCCCTCAACCTCGATCATCCGGTCGCCCTCGGTGTCGAGAAGCGACTGCACGTTTCGAACCGCCTCGCCCCACACCTGGGCCGCCGCCAACTCCTGCAAACGCGCCAGGCTCTCGCGGGCCAGCACCGAATCGTCCGGATACGCGATGATGACCTGGTCGTCCTCGGGCATCCCGCCCACAAACTGGGCGTGCGCCGGCATCACGAGGCCCACGACCGAGAACATCGCGGCCGACGCCGCGAGAATCACCTTGATGTCCAGACCGCGTCTCATGAACTTCTCCGGGCGTGCCGCCTGTGGCGGCCGGGAGGACGACCAAACCAACTCTACGAGCATCCCGGCTCGTGTCCCGCCCCCCCGCAACCGATGTATCGACTCGCATGGATCGCGTCTGTGCCGAACCTGCCCGGATTCCCTTCCTCCAGCGACTGACCCGCGGCAGCACGCCCGGGGCGCGCCTGTGTGTCCTGCTCCTGGCCTTGAGCACGATTCTCGGACTCATCGACCTGGAGCTCACGCTGCACTACGCCACCTCCGTTGGCCTGGCCGAATCCAACCCGCTGGCGCGCCTGGTCATGAGCCAGAACTCGCCGGTGCTGTTGACGTTGTTCAAGGTATGTACGATGGGGACGGGGATCCTGATCCTGTACGCATTGCGCGCGCGTCGCGTCGCCCAGTACACCTCAGTCGCCGTCTTCCTCGTGATGGCGAGTCTGGTCGTTCGCTGGGGGCTGTACGCGTCGGAACTCCCGACGATGGACATGCCCGGCTCTGGGACTATGGCGGCGGATGACCCGCGCTGGGTGCTGATGACCGTCGAATGAGCCGGGACCCTCGCGCGGGGTACACTCGCCCATGCGCGCGCAGCAAAACCTCCTTGGCGTTGTTCTTGTATCGATGGCGGTCGTGCTCGGCGGCTGCTTGGGGACGACGCCACGCGTCTCGACGGGACGACTCGAACTCGGCAGCCAGACCGACCAGGGCGTGGTGCTGAACCTGGTTGTCCTGGCCGAGAACCCCAATCGCGATGCCCTGCCTCTGGGCGATGTGCACTATGAGGTCGACCTGGGCGGCACGCGCGTCTTCAAGGGCACGCGCTCGGCCCAGGCCACGCTCCGGCGATTCGGACGGCACGAGATCATCCTCCCCGTCGCGCTCACGCGCGAGGAATGGGAGCGACTGGGCTCCAAGGGCGTGGCCGGTGCATCAGACAAGGCCGGCACGGCATCCGACGGCTCATCCGCCGCCAGGGCCTTGGACATCCCCTACCGCGCGACGGGCCACGTGCAGTACACGCCGCCGGGGCCTTTGGTCAGCGTGCTGGAGGACTCGGGGCTGTGGATGCCGAGCGTGGGTTTTGATATTGGAGGGAACATGGACGGCCAATAGCAATAGGCGGCTATTGCGCCCGTGGCATGTCATATTACAACGTTACCTTTTTAGTCCTTCTCCCTCGACTAGGGCAATAGAATCAGGTCGATCACCACCAGGTCGACGAAGAAAGACCCAGGCTTTGAGCGGCTTCATGTTCCCTTCGCGCCACATCTTCCCAATTACGGGCAGATGTGCCGTGCGGTAGTCCGCAATTGTCCATGACGAGCCCGACTTCTCGCAGTAGTGAGGGAGGCGAATCCGTACACCGGCTCTATCCTCATCATACAAACCAAGCGACACCGACCCGGGTGTGCCGGACTCGGACAGAATACCATCAACCACGGTCCCATTTGTCAATCGCGTCCGAATCGGAACGGCGCTCGGTAAGGCGGCCCAAGACACTTGCTCTGCCGACAGTTGCACGGACCACTCTGCGGCTTGCATATCGTACACAACACAACTCGGGGGCTGGTACACCTTTGACTCATATGAACTACAGCTAAGCATTGTTACAAATAGAACACACACCAATAGACGTCGCAACATGCCAACATTCATCATCGCTTTGCAGTAGGTATTGTTCATACGGCGACCCCATGTCCACATGCGAATCCTGCGGATCTGGATAACGCACTGCGGAACATCAGCACCCCACACCAAAGTGGTCAAGGTAGAACAGATAGTCATCGATCGTGACTCCCCCATCAGGTTGTGGATGCCGAGCGTGGGTTTTGAGGTCCATGGTGCGTTGAGCGATAGATGACAGACGGCGCTTGTTCCCTGAGTCACGCATCACGCCTCGAGTTCAATTCCGTTAGAGCGATATCAGCACATCCCGATCCGCCTTGCTGACGATCGTGTGGAGGCCGGGGAGTTCGCGCTGGATTTGCAGCGAGAATCGCGAGAGGTAGCCCCGTTCGGTGGGGGTGTGCCCGCCGAGGATCACGCTCATGCCGGCGTTGAGGGCGCCCAGGACCTCGTGGTGCTTCATCTCGCCTGTGACGAAGACCTGGCACTGCTCGGCCCTGGCGAGCCTGGAGAGGGACTCACCCGCGCCGGGGACGATGCCGACGTGGGTGATGGGCGGGTCGTGCGGCTCGCCATCAGGCCCTCGCTCGGCGAGGGCGTAGCGGACGCGGTCGCGCTTGAGGAAGGTCTTTAGGCGCTCGGCGAGTTCGCGCACCGTGGCGGGGCGATCGAGGACGAGACGCCGACCGGCGCCGGCGCTGCGCGTGGGGACCGGTTCGAGATCGAAGACGTCGATCGGCGGCTCCTCGTACGGGTGGAACTGTCGCAGCGTCTCGATCGCCAGCGCCAGCGCCGATTGTGAGCACACCATCTCCAGCCGCATCTCGCGGACGGTCTCGATCTCGCCCGTCCTGCCGACGGTCGGCGCCGCTCCCTCGCCGGGGAGGAATGTCCCCGTCCCCTCACTCGCGAACGAGCACAACTGGTAGTTCCCGATGATCCCCGCTCCGGCCGAGGCGAGTGCGTTGCGGATCCGATCGACATCGCTGGCGGGGACGAACGTTACGATCTTGACCTCTTGCGACCGGCGGCGATGGACGTGGGGCGAGAGCGCCCTGCAATCGCCCGCGATCTTCCCCTCGCTGGTCGATCCCGAGATCCCCTCGCAGAGCCAGTCGGTGATGCCCCCCTTCACCGCGTCGAGTGCGGTGTGGGGCGAGTAGATCGCGATGCCAGCTTCGATGGCACGGAAGATGACGCGCTGGCGGGGCGTGGCGCTGGTGACGCGGGAAAGAGGCTCAAAGATGGGCGGGTGGTAGGCGATGATGGCCGACGCCTTGGCCTTGATCGCCTCGTCGAGGACGGGCTCGGTGAGGTCGATCGCGAGGAGGACGGGGCCCTTCATCTCTCGCGCGCTGTCGCCCGCGAGCAGGCCGACCTTGTCCCAACTCTCGGCGAACTCGAGCGGGGCGAGGCGATTGAGGGCGCTGACGAGATCGGCGACTTTCATGGGGAACATCTCCATCGCGGCGGGGCGGGCCAACGCGACCGGTGGGAGTTTAGTGCGCCGATGGAGTGGGCTTGATAGGAGGAGTAGGCACCGGCGGGACACCTGAGCCACGAGTTGGAGGAGGTTCACTCGAGGGCCTGTATGTGCGGTGTACGATCGCGCATGACGACGCCCAACGCTTTGAGTCCGCGTGCCGTCTCTCGCCGGGCGTATGCGAAGGTGAACTTGTGCCTGTTCGTGGGTCCTCCCGAGGGTGAGGACGCGACCCACGAGGGTCGGAGCGTCGCGGGGTATCACAAGATCGCGTCGTGGATGTCGGCGATCGAGGTGCGGGACGACGTGGTGGTGACGCCGGGCGAGGCGTTCACGTTCGAGTGCGACTGGGCGGGGGATGCGCCGCGACCGACACTGATCGACTGGCCCGACGAGCGTGATTTGTGCGTGAAAGCTCACAAGGCCCTTGAGGCGAAACTCGAGAGGTCGCTCCCCGCGGCGATCCGAGTCACGAAGCGCATCCCCGTCGGCGGCGGACTGGGGGGAGGCTCATCCGACGCGGCGAGCACGCTTCTGGCGCTCCGCGAGGCGTTCCAACTCGATCTCGACGACGACGCTTTGTCGTCAGTGGCGATGGACGTGGGGTCCGACGTGGCGTTCTTTATCGATGGCGAGGGCGAGGGCCATTCGCCGCCGAGACCGGCGCTCGTCAGCGGCTTCGGCGAGCAGGTCGAGCGCGTCGATCCGGTGACCAAGGAACTGATCCTCGTCATTCCGCCGTTCTCGTGCGAGACGAGGGCCGTCTATGGCGCGTTCGACGTGCTGCTCGCGGAGCGCGTGTCGAGGAAACGCATGGAGCATGGGCCGTCGTACAACCCGGCTCCCGTGAACCCAGACCTCATCGCCCGGCGGATCTCCAAGGCCCAGGGCGACACGATTCGTGACGGGCTGCTGGGGAACGACCTCTTCCCCGCGGCGATTCGCGTGGAGCCGAGATTGGGGCGCCTCGCGACGGAACTCTCGCGGGCGACACGCCTCGACGCCCACCTCAGCGGGAGCGGGAGCACGCTTTTCTTCCTGACGGATGCCGATCGGGCGCCGAAGGTGGAGGGACGCCTCCGGCGGGCGCTGGAGTCGATGTCGGCGTCGGCCGATGGAACATGGTGCGCGGGATGCGTCGTCGTCCGCTCGCGACTGACACCCGCGAGGCCGGCCCATGTCGCTCGCCACGTACAGTCCCGCTAGACCATCACGATTCATACCGATTCGCCACTCTCGACCCGAACGCCTCATCAAGGTTCACACGCGACATGCCCCCCAAGAAACCCTTCGTCGGCATCGACCTCGGCGGCACGAACATGCAGATCGGCGTGGTCTCGCCCGACTTCAAACTCCTCGGCTCCTCCAAGAAGAAGACCAAGGCCGAGGAGGGCGTGGAGGGCGTGCTCTCGCGGATCGTCGAGGCTACACAGGAAGCGTGTGCCGCGGCGAAGGTCTCGGTGGGCGATCTCGGCGGGCTAGGGATCGGCGCGCCGGGAGCCGTGGATCCGTACAAGGGCTTCGTGCTGGAGGCGGTCAACCTTCGCTGGACCGATGTCCCCCTGGCGCAACTGCTGACCAAGCAACTCAAGGTGCCGGTCTTTGTGGACAACGACGTGAACGTCGCCGTGGTCGGCGAGCACCGCCTGGGCGCGGGCAAGGGCGTCGATGACCTGCTCGGCGTGTGGGTGGGGACGGGGATTGGCGGCGGGCTGATCCTGAATGGCAAGTTGTATGAGGGGACGTTCTTCTCTGCTGGCGAGATCGGGCACACGATCGCCCTGCCCGGCGCGCTCGCGGGGCATCGGTCGCTCGAACACAACTGCTCGCGCACGGCCGTCGTCGATCGCCTCGTCCGTCTCATCCAGTCGAATCGCAAGTCGAAGATCATGGCCGAGGTCGAAGGGGACACCGAGCGGATCAAGAGCAGAACGATCGGAAAAGCGTACAAAGAAGGGGATGCGCTCGTCGTCGAGGTCGTGGATGAGTCGGCCGATCTCCTGGGCATCGCGATCGCGAATGTCGTGACGTTGCTCTCGCTACCGAGAGTTGTGCTGGGCGGCGGCCTCACCGAGGCGATCGGCAAACCCTATGTCGAGCGCGTGCAGCGCATGGCGCGGAAGACGGTGTTCCCCGAGGCCTGCCGAAAAGTGGACGTCGTGGCGAGCATGCTCGAGGACAACGCCGGGGTATATGGCGCGGCGATGCTCGCGATGGATCGGTCGTGACCTCCTCAGGCCCGTCAACCCAATCGAACGCAAAGGCCGTAGAGGATTCCGAGAGGAAAACGGAGGAGATTGGGTATTTGAATATGCCAAACAGCATGCCAAGCCTCGCCGCATCCTTAGCAGGTCTTGAGGCACTCTCTTTCCCAACACCCTCCTCTATCTTCCTCTGCATTCCTCAGCGTCCTCTGCGTTCGCTCTTACAGTTTGTATTCGCCCGGCACCACGGCGTGGCGTCTTGTAGGCCCGAATGATTCGGGGATGTCTCGCAAGCACGCCGACCGTGGGTCACACATGCCGACGCCGCTCCCGCCCGCGATGGCGACGGCGCTCGATGCTGCTCGGCAGGCTCTGGGCGCGGGTGATCTCGCCGGAGCGGCACGCCACCTCGCGCTCGTTCAGTCACGAGTCCCCGCGCATCCCGACGTCCTCGCCCTGGCGATCGACATCGCGATGGCGCGAGGCGATTCGAGTGAGGCGCTTGCGCCCGCGACGATGGCGCGTGGACTTGGACATGCCGGAAGCCATGCCAGACTTGCACGAGTCCTCGTTTCGCTCGGCAAGGTCGATGACGCGATCGATGTCCTGACTCCTGAGGCCAGGCGATCGATTCAAGGAGCCTACGACCTGCTCACGCTCCTGTTGCACACCGATCGGCTCGTGGAGGCCATCGCGACCTCGACTCACATGCTGGAACTCGACTCCAGCAACATCGCGGCGGCGCACGCGAGGGCCTCGGCGACACTGAAACTGGGGCGTGTAGAAGAGGCGCTGACCCTCATCCGCGAGGCCGTCGATCGTGCGCCCGAGTCCGTGCCCCTCGCCCAACTCCACGCGTTTGTCACGAACTATGTTCCTTCGATGACGCCAAAGGACGTGCGCGACGCCCACGCCCGCTTCGGCACGCTGCTCACACAAGGCCGGCCGCCAATGCGCCCCGCTCACCCGCGGCCAGCCGAGCCACGACGGATCGGATTCCTCTCCGCCGACTTCTTCGAGCACTCCGTCTCCTACTTCCTCTTGCCCTTGCTGGAGGGCCTGGATCGTGATCGGTTCGATATCGTGCTGCTCTCGCTCACGCGGAAGCACGACGAGACGACGGCCCGATTTCGCGAGCTCGCGACCGAATGGCACGACCTGTCACGCCTCTCGACCGAGCAGGCCCTCTCCCTGATCCATGCCGCCCGCATTGATGTGCTTGTGGACATTTCAGGCCTGACCGCCGGCTCACGCCCCGACCTTCTCGCACAGGCCCCGGCCCATCTCTGCCTCTCGTACCTGGGCTATCCGTCATTCACGGGGATTCAGCGGGTGCACGCCCGGATCGGCGACTCGATCACCGATCCGCCAGGCACAGAGGATCGCGTGCTGCGTCTCGATCCGTGCTTTCTGTCGTATACGCCACCCAGGGATGTGCCGACGCCACGCCGAGACCATGCCCCCGGTGGGGGTGTCGTCTTCGGATCCTTCAATGCACTCGCGAAGACCAGCAACGACGTGCTGGCTACATGGGCGAGAATCATTCAGGCCGTGCCGGACTCGCGATTGGTGCTCAAGAATCCGGGGCTTCGCCATGCCTCGTGCCGTGAGGACGTCTCACGCCGAATCGCCCTCACGGGACTCGACCCGGCACGTGTCGAACTCCTCCCGCCCGCACCGACGGTCCGAGAACACCTCGATACATACTCAAGGATCGACATCGCGCTCGATACGTTTCCGTATGCCGGAACGACGACAACCTGCGAAGCGCTGCTCATGGGGGTGCCGGTGGTCGCCCTGGCGGGCGATCGCCACGCGAGCCGGGTTGGGGTGAGCCTGCTCTCACGAGCGGGGAGGCGCGACTTGGTCGCTTCGAGCCGCGATCAGTATCCACTCCTGGCTCGCAACTTGGCTCACTTGTCCACCGTGCGCGCCGTAGGCCGAGGCACACGGCGATCAATCTCCTGTGTCGAGACAACGGTCACGGACACGTCTGTTGCGAGAGAATGGGCAAGCGTGATGCGCTTCGCCTGGAGCAGTCATGTGGGCCCTTGATTGAGAGGCCTGCTCGTCGGGTGTCGACGGTGAGCCGGATTGGCTCTCCGGCGCTGCACATCACGTCGAATGAGTATCAATTTTCACACGTCTGTGTATAATGGGACACCGGACGCCTCACTGTGCCCTTCCGCACACCTCACGCCAAGAACGTTCCTGCGAGCCCCCCATGACCCAGACCCCATTGGCGAGTGTCGTGATTGTCACTCGGAATCGAGCACCCGAGCTGGAACGCGCGGTCGCATCGGCAGTGGCCCAGGAAGGTGGCGTGGAGGTTATTGTCATCGATGATGCTTCCACCGATGGCACCAGCGATCTCGTTCGGGAGAAGTTCCCAAACGTGCGATTGCACACGGCCGCCTCCCCGGAAGGATACATGGGGCATCGCAATCGAGGGGTAGAGATGGCTCGAGCGCCGGTCGTGGTCATCATCGATGATGACGCCGTGTTCACAACTCCTCACGTCGTCCGCCAGACCACCCTCGACTTTGATCACCCTCGCGTCGCCGCGGTGGCCGTGCCCTTCCAGGACATGAGCTACGAAGACACGAGCGTCAAACAGCGTGCGCCGCGAGTCGATGGCGTGTGGGTCACGGATCGATTCAAGGGCACGGCCCAAGCCCTTCGCCGCGACATCTTCCTGTCTCTCGGAGGCTTCCGCCGCTCGCTGATTCACCAGGGCGAAGAGGGGGACTATTGCATTCGAGCGCTCAAGGAGGGGTACGTCGTGCGCTGCGGTCGGTCGGATGTCATCCACCACTTCGAGTCTCCCAAGCGAGACTTGTCGCGGCAGATCCGGCACAATGCCCGCAACGTGCTCCACTTCAACTGGCGGTACACGCCCGGCGGCTTGCGGGCGGTGATTCGCACGGCCGCGAGCAGTGTGCTCCTTTTCCGCCACGGCATTCGCACTCGGTACGTCCGAGCCACACTGAGCGGATTGTGGTGGGGTGTGAGCGAGATCCTCGCGGGCGGCGTCGCTCGCGAGGCACCCACCGACGACCTCCACGCTCTTTTCCGGTCGTTGGGACGAACGCCCGCAACGCTACTCGGCTCCATCGACTCACGCCTACCTCCCATTAGGGGCGTGGACGCTGGAACATCATCAGATTCATGGCAAGGAACTTCGAGATGGGCAAGCTCTCAAGTCGAATTGAAACCCGACCCGAGAGTGCGGGATCGTGAATCCAGCCTCGACGCTGGAACTTCTCGATCCAATACGACTGGGGCTGCTCGTTGACGTGGCCCGTGCCGCCTTGTCCTGGATGCGCCGCGGTCAAGAGCACATGCTTGGCATCGCACGCGACGAGATAGTCCACGAATCGATCGGCGAGCGACTCGGGAAGGTGCTCAGCGACTTCCGTGGACATCGCGAGATCGAAGGGGCCGCCCTCGGGCGCGCGAGCGTCGCCGGCGCTCACATCAAACGGAAGCACCGGCACCCCTGCACGTTCTGCCCAACGACGACCCTTGGCGTTGTGCTCCAGGCCCACGACTCTGACCCCGCGGCGCTTGAACTCCGCGGCCATAGCACCTGTGCCGCACCCCACATCCACAAGTGAAGAAATATCTGGAATCTCACCAAGAACGGCGTCGGCCATGTAAGGCGCCGCGATGGCGGCGCCGTGGTGGAAGTGCTCAAACACGCCGGGGTTGTACATCAGCCAGTCCCATCCAAGCCGCTCTCCGAGATGGGAGAGCCTCATCCAAGTACCCAGGCGAACGTATCTGAAAAAGTCCCTCACGCCCTAAACTCCTCTTTCAGTGTGACACCATGGAGCTCATCGAGTGGCCTTGAAATCGATTGTGAACGCTAGGACCATTCTCACCGGCGGCGCCGGGTTCCTCGGCCGATTCGTCGTGGACCGCCTGAAGGCCCGCGGTGTGCCCGAGTCCAACATCTTCATCCCACGCCGACGGCACTATGACCTGACCAACGCCACCGACGTCGCCCGCCTCTATCGCGAGGCGTTCGCCCCGCACAAGGCCGACGTGGTCATCCACATGGCGGCAGAAGTCGGCGGGATCGGCGCCAACCGCGAGAATCCCGGACGCTACTTCTACGCCAACATGGCCATGGCCCTGCATCTGATCGAGCAGGCGCGGATCGACGGGCTGATCGAGCGCGGCGGCAAGTTCGTCCAGGTCGGGACCATCTGCGCCTATCCCAAGTTCACCCCCGTCCCCTTCCATGAGGACAACCTGTGGAACGGCTATCCGGAGGAGACCAACGCACCGTACGGCGTAGCGAAGAAGGCCGCGTGGCAGATGCTCGACGCGTACAAACTCCAGTATCAGATGCGCTCGGCGTATGTGCTTCCGGTCAATCTCTATGGGCCGTGGGACAACTTCGACCTGAACTCCAGCCACGTCATCCCCGCGCTCATCCGCAAGTGTGTCGAGGCCCAGCGCCGGGGCGATCCGAAGATCGTCTGCTGGGGGACGGGGAGCGCCAGCCGCGAGTTTCTGTATGTGGATGACGCCGCCGAGGGCATCGTGCGGGCGGCCGAGGTGATGGACGACCCCACACCGATCAACCTCGGTGCCGGATTCGAGATCACGATCAAGGACCTGGTGGAACTGATCGTGAGACTCACGGGGTTCAAGGGCTCGATCGAGTGGGACTCGACCAAGCCCGACGGGCAGCCCCGGCGCTGCCTCGACACGTCCAAGGCCCAACGGCTCCTGGGCTTCAAGGCCCAAATGGGTTTCGAGGAAGGCCTGAAGCGGACCATTGATTGGTACCGCCAACACGCCCAATAGATCCGCGCGGGGTAATCGCCAGCCACACCGCCTGGTCGGGCGATGTTCGACTCACTTGTGTTACCGAACTCGCATTTCAGTGCCCCGGTCAAACCGCCGATGCACTGGGGCCTGAATTCTCGGGCCCTGAACCGAAGTTCTCGGCCTGTTTTTGCACCATCCCGCTATCATTTCGGTCCCGCGAGACGCTCTCCTGGCTCGCGAACCCGTGTGACGGCACGGCGGTACTGGTTCTGCGTCGGGGCTCCACCGGCCCACGACCTTCACAGCACGTCCTTCGAAAGCGAGTAGAGCACCATGGCGGTCGATCGTTCCCTAGCCGGCGGCGTCAAGATCAACAAGAACAACTCCATCGTTATCACCGGCGCCGGCGGGTTCATCGGCGGGCACCTCGTCGCCTTCTTCCGGGACATGGGCGTCAAGGACGTCCGGGCCGCCGACATCAAGCCCCTCGACGAGTGGTACCAGGTGCACCGCGGCGTCACGAACCACGCCGGCCCGCTCCGTGGCGATTGCCGTGACTTCAAAGTCTGCCGGAAGATCTGCGACGGCGCCGACGAGGTCTACCAACTCGCCGCCGACATGGGTGGCATGGGCTTCATTGAGAACAACAAGGCGCTCTGCATGCTCAGCGTGCTGACAAACACGCACATGCTGCTCGCCGCCCAGGAGGCGGGGGTGAAGCGGTTTTTCTACGCCAGCAGCGCCTGTGTCTACAACGCCGACAAGCAGAAGAACCCCAAGATCACCGCGCTCAAGGAGGCCGACGCGTACCCGGGCCTTCCCGAGGACGGCTACGGCTGGGAGAAGCTCTTCTCCGAGCGCATGTGCCGCCACTTCCGCGAGGACTTCGGAATCAACACCCGAGTCGCCCGGTTCCATAACGTCTACGGGCCCGAGGGCACGTGGGAGGGCGGGCGGGAGAAGGCCCCCGCCGCGATCTGCCGAAAGGTCATCGCCGCCAAGGTCTCGGGCAAGCACGACATCGAGATCTGGGGCGACGGGAAGCAGACCCGCTCGTTCATGTACGTCGACGACTGCGTCCGCGGGATCAACATGATCACGCACAGCCAGATCCTCGAGCCGATCAATCTCGGCAGCAGCGAACTGGTGAGCATCAACCAGCTCGTCTCCATCGCCGAGGAGGTCGCCGGGATCACACTGAAGCGTCACTACAAACTCGACGCGCCCAAGGGTGTCGCCGGCCGAAACAGCGACAACACCAAGATCAAGGAGTACCTCGGCTGGGAGCCCTCCACGCGCCTCCGCGACGGGATGGAGCGGACCTATCGCTGGATCTACGACGAGTTCGTCGCGAAGTACAACGCCAAGACCGCGCACCTCTCCTCCATCTCGACCTTCACGAAGGGCAGCCACCCCATCCCCGGCGACGGCTACAACCCCGAGAGCCGGAACATGAAGACCTGGACCCAGGGCATCCCCGAGGGATACGGCAAGAAGGCGAGCGGGCCGAAGAAGCGACAAACAAAGTCATCATCAGGAAAGAAGACTACAAAGTCGCGGCAGTAACACCCGCCCGTGTGCCCGATCGAAATCACGTCACGGATCGACACCAACCCGCGTCGCCCACCGACGCCACAACGAGGGAAAGCCATGTCGATCTCCATCTCCTGGTTTCTAAGGCGTGTGCTCGAGATTGGCCAGCGGTTCAAGTTCAGCGTGGTGCCGAACCACTTCTACTCCGAGATTCCCGATGTCCGCCAACTCCGGCGCGATCGTCGCTGGATGAAGCCGTTCAGCATGGTTGAGGTGAAGGGGACCAACATCGACGCCCAGTTCGAGTTCGTTCGGGAGGTCACCGAATCGCTCCGAGCCGAGATCGCGAAGACGCCCCACGAGAGCCCGAACCACTTCTACCGCAAGGCCTGCGAGCGCAACGGCGAGGCGGGGTACGGACCCACCGAGGCCGAGTTCCTCCACTGCTTCATCCGGGCACGCAAGCCGGCGAGGATCGTCCAGGTCGGTTGCGGCGTGAGCACGGCACTCATCCAGGACGCCGCCGCCGCCGAGACGGGGTACTCGCCGAAGATCACCTGCGTCGAGCCGTATCCCACGGCGTTTCTTCGTGCCGAGCAGCAGGCCGGGCGGATCACGCTGATGGCCGAGCCGGCGCAATGGGTGGATCGATCGGTCTTCACGAGCCTCGGGCCGGGCGACCTGCTGTTCATCGACTCCACGCACACCGTCAAGGTGGGGAGCGAGGTCCCGAGGATGATCCTGGAAGTGCTGCCGCGCCTCGCCCCGGGCGTCATCGTCCATTTCCACGATATCCCATTCCCGCACGATTACATGCAACAGGTCATGAAGAATGACGTGTTCTTCATCCACGAGCCGGTCCTTCTCCACGCCTTCCTGAGCATGAACCGCGGGTACAGGATTCTCGCGTCATTCTCCATGCTTCAGAAGGCAAACTCCAGTCGGCTCAAGACGTTCATCCCCAACTTCGTTCCCTCGATCCTCGACGAGGGCGTGTGCGTCGAGGAGAACCACTTTCCCAGCGCGCTGTATCTGGAAAGGACCGAGCAGCCCTCGTGAGTCCCGCGCTCCAGGGCCAACCTCATGCATGATCGCGGGAGACATCCAAGCACCCTCGGCCTTTCTCGCCTCCTGTGATTGGCACATCCAGCCCGCGCCGTGAGACCCCCGGACCCCACACCCCACATCGTGAAGACCTCTCCCACCATCCTCATCATCAGCCAGGTCTACGTTCCTGATCCCGCCAGCGTTGGCCAGCACATCGCGGACGCCGCCGCCGAACTCTCTCATCGTGGCTATCGCGTCGTCGTGTACGCCTCCGCCCGGGGCTACGACGACCCGAGCACGCGATATCCCTCGCGAGAGAGGCTGCACGGCGTGGATGTTCGCCGCCTCCCCCTCTCCAGTTTCGGTAAGGGCAGTATCGCCGTTCGACTCCTCGCCCAGTCCATCTTCGTCACTCTGGCGTTCCTCCGCGGGCTCTTCACACGCAATCTCGCCGGGATCATGGTGTCCACAAGTCCTCCATTCTGCGGCGTGGTCGGGGCATGGCTCAGCAAACTCCGACGAGTGCCCGTGAAGTACTGGCTCATGGACCTGAATCCGGACCAGATGCTCGCCCTGGGCAAGGCACGTCCCGGGCAGCTCTCCGTCCGGATCTTTGAGCTCTTCAATCGCATCATCCTGCGCCAAGCCTCCGACATCGTCATGATGGATCGCTTTATGCTCGCGCGCGTCCAGAAGAAGGGAGTGGATGTCGCGGGCAAGACCACGATCGCGCCGCCCTGGCCCCACGACGAGGGCACCCAGAACATCGCCCATGCCGACAATCCCTTTCGTAGGGCCCAGAGTCTCGAGGGAAAGTTTGTGGTCATGTACTCGGGGAATCACAGCCCCGCAAACCCGCTCGCCACCATCCTCGATGCCGCCGAACGCCTGAGGGATGATCCGCGCTTTGTGTTCATGTTCATCGGAGGCGGTGGCGGAAAGAAGGAGGTAGACGACCGCATCGCCAAAGCCGCCGGGACATCGACGAACATCCGCTCACTTCCCTATCAGCCTCTCGATCAGATCAAGTATTCTCTTTCGGCCGCGGATGTCCATGTCGTCAGCATCGGCGATGAAGTCGTCGGCATTGTTCACCCCTGCAAGGTCTATGGCGCCATGGCGGTCTCCAGGCCGATCCTCCTCCTCGGCCCCAGTCCGTCCCACGTCAGCGATCTGGTCAGCAAACACCGCATCGGCTGGCACGTGCCCCACGGCGACACCGAGGCGGCGGTTCGAACGCTTCTGGCAATGGTCGACACTCCGCCACAGGAACTCCAGTCCATGGGAGCACGTGCCGCCCACGTGGTCTCCACCGAACTCGGACGCGCCAGACTTTGCGGCGAGTTCTGCGATGTCATGGTTCGGGGCTTGAGACCGCCGAACTGACCCCCGGCTTGTTCGTCGATCCGAGCCGAGCTCGATACATCTTTTCCCGATAGAGCAACTCGATCATGTACTCGTACGACGCCATCAGCGCCGCAAGGTGCCACCCGGCGCGGCCGTCCAGCACACCAAGTCGCAGGATGTACATATACACCCATCGCAGCACGGGCTTCCCGGGAAGCCTCGGCCAGACCTCGCGACGGATCCACTGCCGGTACCGAAGCCGGTCCCTGAACAACTTCGCCGGGGCCGCACCAGCCCCTTGACCAAGCGAGGTACGCAGCCACTCGTCGCTCTCCATGTCGGCGTATCGGACGTGTTTGGCGATATAGCCCGAGATCGACTCGCGACGGATGTGCACCATGAGTTCGCGAAGATATCGGGTCTCCCCGTCACACACCATGTGCTCGTGAACCGACCGGTCCTCGTATCGGCAGGAGCCACGTCGAAAGAAACGGAGATTCCAGGAAGGGAAGAGCCCTCCCCAGCGGATCGGTCTTCCCATGAACACCACGATCCGATTCACGAACCAGCCAGCTGCTCCCTCGCCCGATCGTGCCACGCGGATCGCTTCTTCCCGAAGCGCCGGGGTCACACGCTCGTCCGCATCGAGAATGAAAACCCAGTCGCCAGCGAAGGGAAGGTTGTCCAACCCCCAGTTCTTCTGCCGCGAGTAGTTCTCGAACGGATGCTCAACCACTGTCGCGCCCGCCCGGCGGGCGATCTCCTGCGTGCCGTCGGTGCTGAAGCTGTCGAGCACGAACACGGGCCCAAGACCCAGGGCGTTCTTCACGGCCTCTTCGATGTGTGCCGCCTCATTCAGTGTCGGGATCATCACCTCGATGAGCGGACGGCCATCCTCCCGCTTCGGGAACTCACGAGGGGGTGCGAGCGGCGGATCTTCTCGGGTGTCGCCTGGCTCACGAAGCAGCCGCCGGACCCATCGCTCCGTCCCTTCGCGCCACTTGCGCTGCGCTTCCGCGATCTTGACCTCGAGCCAGTACTCGTACATCGAGATCATCGTGGAGTATCGGATGCCCGTCCACCCATCAAGGAACCCGGCCTTGAGGACCACGTCGTGGAGCCACCGCAGCACTCCACGCAACGGAAGGACAAAGCTCAGGTTCTTCGCCGCACGCCGGCGCACCATCGGGTCGCTCGAGAACAACTGCCCCAGCCGGGGGAGTCCGTCCGCTCGCACGCGAAGGGCCTCGAAGGCCTCCCGGTCGCTGTAGTAGTTGTGCTTGTTGAACCACCGCACCAGGCCCGACGCGAACGAGCTGTGCTCGAAGTGCTGGTCCAGGGAGCCGACGCTCCCGTCCACAATCGGGTGCACGTTCGTGGCCCTGATCTCATACCGCACCTTCTCGGGGCGCATCAGCCGGATGATCCACACCGGATATCCGCTGGAGCGACGGATCCACCGACCGAGGAACATGTTCTTGTAGCGCAGGCGGAATGCGGAATGTTCCTGGTCAGGCCGATTGATCTCTTGGAGCATCTCATCGCGAAGCTCGGGAAGAACCCGTTCGTCCGCGTCGCACACATACACCCAGGGGTGCTTGTACTCGATCTCCTTGATCCCGTGGTTCCGCTGCAGGTACTCCGTGTCGAAGTGCCTCTGGTAGACCCGGACATTCGGGAATGCTCTCGCGACCTCGACCGTTCGATCTGTCGAGAAACTGTCCAACACCACGATATCGTCGCTGAACGAGCACGCCTCAATGCACGACGCGATGTTCGACTCCTCGTTCCGCGTCAGAATCAGTATGCTGGGCGGGGTCAGCGCCCCCCCCTTGGGCCGTATTGTTCCGTCGCCGTGACTCACGCACCCTCGCCTTCGTGGGTTGGCGCGACCCCCGTGCTGTCCATCTCACGCGGGCGGATCACCCTCGCGGGATTCCCAGCCGCGATCATGCCCGCGGGAACATCCCGCATCACGACCGCCCGCGCGCCGATGACGCAGTTGTCGCCGACGGTCACGCCTGGACCAATGAACGCGTCCGCGCACACCCACACTCCGCTCCCGATCTGCATCCTCGGACGGATCAGCGGCAAGTCCGCCTTCCGGTAGTCGTGCGTCCCGTTGCACAGGTGCGCGTTCTGGGACACGATCGTGTGAGAACCTATCTCGATCGGGCCGAGGTTATACACCTCCACACCTTCCGCGACCATCGAGTGCTCCCCCATCGAGAATAACCACGGGTGCTTGATCCGAGTCGTGGCCTTGGTTCCCGACGTGGACGCCAACGTCGCCCCGAACCGCCGAAGCCAGAAGCGCCGCCACCGAGAGGCCCGGCGCCACGAGTACCGGATGAGCGTCGCCTGGACGACCTCCCACAACGCCCGACGAGCATACTCGCCCAGCGAATACGGATACGAGGCAGTACGGTCCAGGCGTTGGAAGACGCCGACGGGGATCTCCCGGCAGACCGGGACGCCGCCCAATGCGCGGGGCGCGCTGGCCTTCTCTGTCTCGCTCTTCACCCCGTCAACCATGAACGCAACTCTAGTCCGAGCAGATCCAGATTCATGACTCGACGCGCCTATTTTTGTCGACATGTCCGACCGCAAGCCGCTCACGATCGTCCACATCATCCGCGCCATCGACCTGGCCGCGGGCGGGCCCGTCCGCGCCATTCTCGACTTGTCGCGAGGTCTGGGCGAGCGCGGCCACGAGATCCACATCCTCACGGGCCGCATCGATCCCGATTCGGCAGAGTTCCCCGACAACAACACCATCAAGGGGGCCGTACTCCCTTCCACCACCGCGCCCGCGGACTTCGACTCGCTCACCGGCATCGGCCGGAACACCACGCCCTACATCGACCACATCCGCGCCGCCGACGTTGTTCACTTTCACAACGTCTGGCTTCCCGCGCTCCCCCGTCTCTCCAGACTCTGCCGGAGCCTCGGCAAGCCCTACGTCATCAGCCTCCGCGGCATGCTCGACGACTGGTCCATGGCCCAGAAGCACCTGAAGAAGCGACTGTTCCTTGCTCTCATCGGCACCTCGGTCCTCGAACACGCCGCCGCCGTCCATTGCACCGCCCAGTTCGAACTCGACCAGGCCGGAAAATGGTTCCCCAAAGGTCGGGGCGTCGTCATTCCCAATCTTCTCGACCTCGACCCCTACCGCGCCGCGCCGGGTCCAGCCCTCGCTCAAAGGAAGTTCCCCGAACTCCTCGAGGACCGCCCCAAGGTCCTCTTCCTCAGCCGGGTCCACTACAAGAAGGGCGCCGACGTCTTCATCCACGCCATCGCCGAGGTCATCAAGCGAGGCCACGACCTCCGCGCGATCGTCGCAGGCCCTGGCGAGGCCGGATACGTCAACCAGCTCAAGGACCAGGTGCGCGAAGCCGGCATCGGCAACCGCGTGCTCTTCACAGGCCAGGTCAATGGCGAGCTCAAGATCTCCTTGTACCAGGCCTGCGAGATTCTCGCTCTTCCCACCCACCAGGAAAACTTCGGGTTCGTGATCCCCGAGGCCCTCGCCGCCGGCGCTACCGTCATCACCACCAAAGGCGTGGACATCTGGCCCGAACTCGAGGCCAGCGGTGCCACCATCATCACCGATCGCACTCCAAACGCCTTCGCCGACGCCATCGTGAGTCTCGTCACCGATCCGAAGCGGCTGAATAACCTGCGAGCGGCGGCCAAACCATTCGTCTTCCAAGAGTTCGACGAGGACCGCATCCTCAGTCTCTTCGAGACAACATACTCCGAAATAGTGGCCAATACGTCCCTCTCGGCCGCTCGCCAACGCCTATCCGCCCAAGATTAGGCCACGATCTAGCCGATTCCTGATACCAGCACAGCCCTCGCAGAGTCTCGAAACCGGCCGAGACCACGAGGACCATGGGGTGGGTTCGGTGCAGATCGTCCACTACATCGGGTCGCTCTCTTCTCACGTGGGTGGCCCCGCGCGCTTTATTCTCGATGCCGCCCGCGTCCTCGCCGACCACGGCGTGCGGTCCACTATCCTCACCCACCAGCCTTCCGACGAAATCGACGCGCGGTCCACGGCCAGCGACGCTATCACCACCGTCCTGCTCGATCCCATCTCGGCCGCATCGAAACGATTCCCACCCACTGCTCGCCAGCACATCCGCCGCGAACTCCGCAAGGCCGATGTCGCGCATGTCCACTGCATCTGGGGGATCGGCGATCTCCAGGTCGCCACCGCCGCGAAGCGCCTCCGCACGCCTTACGTACTCTCGCTCCATGGCATGCTCGACGAGTGGTCCCTCAAGCAGAGGGCGCTCAAGAAGCAGGTCTACCTGTGGTTGGTCGCTAACCAACTCCTCACTGATGCCGCGAGAATCCACTGCACTGCCACGGGAGAACTCGAGCAATCCGCCATGCACTTCGACCGCGCCAAGGCCGATGTCGTCCCCCCGATCATCGATCTCGAGCCCTACCGCTCGCTCCAAGGTCCCGAGCTCGTCCGCGCCCGATTCGAGTATCTCAACGACGGGCGGCCCGTCGTCCTCTACCTCTCTCGCGTTCACTACAAGAAGCGCCCTGAGGCCGTCATCGACGCCGCCGCAACACTCAAAGCCGACGGCATCTTCGCCCACTTCATCATCGCTGGCACCGGCGAGACGGATTACCTCGACTCACTCCGTGCGTATGCCGCGATGCGTGGCGTCGCCGACCGGGTCCACTTCCCAGGCCCCGTACTCGGCCCGGACAAGTTCTCGCTCTACCAGGCCGCCACGCTCTTTGCCCTCCCCACGAGACAGGAAAACTTCGGCCTCGTCCTCATTGAGGCCATGGCCTGCGGCACCCCTGTGGTCACCACAAAGGGGACCGACATCTGGCCCGACCTCCAATTCAGCGGCGGCGCCTTGATTGTCGACCCAGACTCTCCAGAGTTCACCGACGCACTTCGTTTGCTCCTCACTAACCAATCCACGCGAGACGCAATGGGGGCGGTCGCACGGAAATGGGCCTTACGAACATACTCCGAACATGTGGTCGCGGCTCAATTCATTTCTATGTACAACAAGGCGTGTGGAAGCACCCTTGTGTCGCGAAACTCGGAATCGCCCTCTCTCCAACAGCGATTTCTGGATCGGTCCTCTGGAAGCTTTTAAGCGGAATCGTCCTATAATCTGCAATTGGCCGCCATTCCGCAACGATGTTCCACTCGGAACACGCATTGCAGACGGCACTTACAACTTTTCCGAATTAAAGTCCCCATTTTCCTGGTATTTGCCAGAATGTGTTGCACATTCCACTTTGTCTGATAGCGCTGCGCCCATCGCCGTTTGGTTCGGGTCGCGTTCGGAAAGGTGGAAGAGATGCGCATTTTGCACTACATTGACTCGTTAGCAGCCAAGGTCGGCGGCCCCGCGCGGTTCGTTCTCGATGCCGTTCAGGTCATGACCGACTCGGGCAACCCGTCCACGATCTTGACGTCGGACCCCACCGATTGTCCGGCCGCTTGGGTTCATGACAACCCGACCCGAGGTGCTTTTCCCCGTGTAGTCCTGACGGGCGATCGGTCTGTCGGCAACTTGTTCTTCGCGCCACCGCAGATCGCGGAGATCCGGCGCGTGATGAGCCGAGTGGACGTGCTCCATCTGCACAACATCTGGGGTCCAACCGATCTCCAACTCGCGGCGACCGCTCGCTCCATGGGGCTTCCCTACATCGTTTCGCTCCACGGCATGCTCGATTCGTGGTCGATGTCGCAGCGCGCCATGAAGAAACGAGCGTTCCTCAGCCTCGGCGCACGCCACATGCTCGAGCGCGCTGCTGCCGTTCATTGCACCGCCCAGGCAGAGTTCGAGCAGTCCCGTCGATGGTTCCCCAAGGGTTCGGCGGCGCTGGTGCCCTACATCGTGGACCTCGACCCGTATCGCTCGCTCCCGGGTGCCGACCTCGCACGTCAGCGGTTCGAGTTTCTCCGTAACAATCGCCCGAACATCCTGTTCCTTTCTCGAGTGCACTACAAGAAGTGCCCCGAGCAGTTGATCCATGCCGCCGCGATCTTCCGGTCCCACGGGATCGACGCGAACTTCATCATCGCCGGGATGGGCGAGCAGTCCTACGTCAGTTCGTTGAATTCCCAGGCCGAGGCCATGGGTGTCTCCGATCGCGTGTTCTTCCCGGGGAGCGTCACCGGCAAGGAGAAGTACTCGCTCTATCAGGCCGCCGATCTCTTCGTGCTCCCGACCAGCCAGGAGAACTTCGGACTTGTCCTCATCGAGGCCATGGCCTGCGGAACGCCCGTCGTCACGACGAAGGGCACCGATATCTGGTGCGACATCCAGTCGAGTGGCGGGGGTGCGATCGTGGACCACAACCCTGTGAATCTCGCCAGCGTTTTGGCCGAACTCATCCACAACCATGGGCTTCGAGCCACCATGGGGGCCGCCGCTCGCGACTGGGCGATGGCGACCTTTGACGAGGATCGACTCGCCAACCGCTTCGAGGGGATGTATGGCGAGTGCGCCTCGACGCGCCCGCGATTTGTCGCCCCCGTCGCCGACCGTCGGCGCTGGGAGCAACTCTGCCCGATCCTTCCGGCTCGCGGCGTCGCGATGGCGTGATCGACCGATCCGAGGCTTGGCTGCCCCGTAGCGACGTCCTATCGACGTGCCGCGTGGACCTATCGTCTTCGGCGTGCGGATCGTCCACTACCTGAAATGGCTTCGCTGGCGTGACGGCGGCACCGTTCGTGCGGTCCTCGACCTATGCGATGCGCTCGCCAAAGCCGGGCACGACGTCACGATCCTCACCGCCGACGATGAGGCCGCGCCCGCAGACTGGCCGCGAGGCGAGAACGCTTCGACAGATGGCACGCCACGCTGTGTTCGCCTCCGTGTTCGCGATCGGCTCGCCGAGTGGCGGGGGACGCCACCCGATGAGGCGGCCTCGGATCGCCCGACGCAGTGGATCGATCGCCCTTCACTCGAGATCGCCCGCCGACACATCGAGTCGTGCGATGCGCTCCACTTGCATGGTGTGTGGGCGCCCACGAATCTCCAACTCGCGCACCTCGCTCGGCGTGCGCGCGTGCCCTATCTCGTGACGCTCCATGGCATGATCAAGGACTGGAGCATGCAGAACAGCCCGGCTCAGAAGCGGCTGTTTCTCGCCCTGTTCGGGCGGCGCTTCCTCCGCAACGCCGCCGCGGTCCATTGCACGACGCAGGCCGAGTTCGACCAGAGCGCCCCGCGTGCGCCAGGCTCCACGCTTCGCATCATCCCGTGGTTCTTCGAACCGCCAGCCCACCTTCCGAGCGTCGAAGAGGCCGCTCGTGCTTTTCCACTCATGGCCTCGGCCAGCAACCGGATCCTCTTTCTCAGCCGCCTCAACACACAGAAGGGTGTCGATCGACTGATCAACGCCGCGGGGGAACTCCGCCGCCGAGGCGTCCCGTTCACGCTCTGGCTCGCGGGCCCGCCCGACCCACCCGAATACCTGGACGAACTGAAAACTCTTGTGTGCGAGAATCAGATCGAGGACGCCACGACATTCCTGGGCCTGATCCGAGGAGTCGACAAGTGGTCGCTCTACACGCTCGCGGATATCTTCGTGCTCCCCACGAGACAGGAGAACTTCGGGTACGTCCTACTCGAGGCCATGGCGGCGGGCGCGCCGGTGATCACAACCCGGGGAGCCGATCTATGGCAAGAACTGGAGTCCGCCGACGCATGCCGGGTGGTGGATGGGTGCGCGGCGAGCCTCGCCGATGAGGCGCAGGAGTTGCTAGGTGACCCGTCGGCAGCGCAGGCCTTGGCCGAGTCGGGATGGCACGCATCAAACTCCTTCTTCCGGTGTACGCGCACACTCTATCGCTATGTCGAGATGTACGCCGGGTCCGCTAGTGGTGGCCGGTGATAGCATGACCCTCCGACTCGGACTGCATTCTCATGTCGCCTTCGAGTCGCTCGGCATGAGCATAACCATCGAGATCTTCGGCCGACGCGTTGGCGGCCTGGTTTACCATCCGAAGCATTGCCGCGGCGAAAACGAGGAAGACGCTCATGACCGAGACCCGCGCCACGCCGTAGCCCTCGAAGTTCGACCCCACGAAGTACGCCAACAGAAGCCCAGCGCAAGTATCACCCAGGCCCCGTTCCTTAGACCCGAGTTGCCAGCGCAGGAGCAAGTACTTGAACATCATTCCCAACATGGCCAAGTACAAAGCCAGCATGAGAAGCCCGGACCCGATGCCGTATGACGCCGTCGCGAGCATGAGGGAGTTCTCCGATGACCCCGCGAAGGCCGTTCCATTGCCCATGATCGGGTTCTCGCTCGCCGATTCGATCATCCTCGTCCACGCCCCGGCTCGGGTATTGTCCGTGGAGACAAGCCGGTCGGCGGTGAGATTGATCCCAAAGGACTCGAGCAGCTGCAAGCCGCCGAGGATCACCACGCCGATCACCGGCGCGAGCAGAATGAGCCGTCCAAGTCTGGAATAGAACACCGAGGCGAGCCCGATCAACCCCATGAGCGCCGACGTTCGTGAACCCGTCCAGACAATCATGAGTCCGCACGCTGCGCCGACGATCGCCCAGAGCACGCGCCATGCACGCCTCTCCTCATTCACAATGAGCCATGCACACACCGTGAGCGTCATCGCGAGATAGACCCCGGCGTGTTGTGGATTGCCTAAGAGTCCTCGGAACCGTCCCCCTTGCCCAAGCGTGAGTCCCGCACGATTCACCGTGAGTTGCAAGATCACACCCAGTGTCCAGACCAGGCCGATCCAGCCGACTGCCCGCATGGGACCACGGAATGATCCCGTGCTTCGGACCATCGCCGGCAGAAGCATAGTGAGCGGCACAATCGAGACAACCGCGCCGATCACATTCATCCCCACTCGAGTTGCCGAACTGAAGTGGTAACCATCCAGCACTCCGTCGTACACGCCCAGAAGGAGGAATAGGACGGCCACAGGAGACCAGTCCGAAAGTGTCGTCCGCCCGACATGCACCAGCAGCCCCAACGCCCCGATCGCGGAGAGTCCGAGAAATGCCTCTGACCTCATCGACTGGATGGAGTGAAAAATGGTGCGGGTGACGACGCCATGTCTCGTATCGGACTCTTCGACAATGCCCAGCGCCGAGAAGAGCAGGAGCCCGGCGAGAAGCACCCCGACCGCGCTCAATCGCGTCGCCAGTAAAGCGAGTACGGCAACGCCTCCGATTAGGCCGGCGAGGACAAACACGACATTGCCAGATTCAAGACCGAGAATTCTCAACTCTCCTTGGTGTGTGGCCCTTCGTGGCCACGCATCACAGTATCGCCTCTGACGACACGGAACACCTGGTACATATTGTCAAAGTTTGATCACCGACGGTGGCAATCGCTGTCTGTATTATGCACATCTTGAGTATCGGATTGCTTTGGATCTCTTGCGTGAGGATGCCCATATGGACCGCCGTTACCCGCAGTACTCGATCGCCGCCGCGTTGGCCACCGCGATCATGCCCTGGAGCATGACTTGCTGCGTCGCCCAGCAGACACAGGACGCTCCATCGAATACCAGCTCCCAGGAAGACCAACCCTACGACATCCAATGGGCGCCCGTTCTTCAGTACCTTCGGTCGTATAGCAACCCATCCTCCGCGCCCCAGCTTCCGACCGATAATGTACCGATGCGTGCCAAGACGGTCATCGTGTACGAGTTTGACCTGCCGTACGACCTCCGCCAAGGTCCCCATGTGGCGGATTCTCCGGCCTCGCTCCAGAGCCTGCGCGACCATGTCCGGGCCTCGGTGGAACGGTTGATTCCAGACCCCTCGTTCGACGGCTACGGCGTGATCGACTGGGAATCCTGGTTCCCGCTCTGGGTGGCCGCACAGCACCGCTCGACCACATACCCCCACATCTGGCCTCGATGGGTTGACCACATGCGCGCCAATCGGGCAACCGAGGTCGCAGGGCTTCGAGGGACTGACCTTGAGTCAAAGTACCGCGAAACCTTCGACGCTGCGGCTCGAGCTATCTTCCTTGCCATGCTCGACACCGCCAAACAGACCAGGCCGAACACCAAGTGGGGGTACTATTCATTCCCGAATCCAGTCCTCAGCGGATATGCCGCCGCCAACAACGGGTCGAACTTCTGGATGGATCGGAACGATCGCCTCTCCTGGCTATACGAGGCCCAGACCGCCGTCTACCCCTGCCTGTACATTCAGAGAAAATCCTTCGCCGATTCCGTACGCATCACGCGGAACACACAGTCGCACGAGGCCGACAATCGGAGCTTCATCGAGACCAACATGGCCGAGGCTCGTCGCGTTGCCGGAGACAAGCCGATCCTGCCCTTCGTCTGGATGAGATACCACGACGGGAACGCGGAATACGGCCTTCAGACCCTCAATGACTTCGACCTCCAGGTCTCCTTCGAGCTTCCCAAAGAACTGGGCGCCAAGGGCATCATCGTCTGGGAGTCGGTCAACTCCATTAGCACCTTCAACACGGTCCGCGACTACATGAACCAGAAGTTCAACCCGCTCGCTCGACGCATCGGCGATCCGTCGGCCTGGACCCCCGCGCTGCTCCAGCAGACGGCTCCTCCCGCCCCGACCGACGCCGCGCCAGCCGCCCCGGCCATGCTCCGTGCCACGCGTGTTGATGCCGGCACCTCCGCGAGCCCCGCGGGCGCCAACGCCGCGTCGGCGAGCGCCCCGGCCGCCACACGCTCGTATCGCCGCGAACTCCGCGCCGAACGTTACTCTTCCAGCAACCCGTCCGTCGCCGAGATCCGGGCCGCGATCCGAAGAGCGAATCGCCCGTAACACCCGGCGTCAACTCTCCCGGGCGTCCGTGTCGTCGAGAGTTGCACGACACGGGGGGAGCATCAAGGCACCGCGCTACGCGCCCGCGCCCAGCCGCTCCGCCGCCACGAACGAGAGTTCCAGCGCCTGCTGATAGTTGAGGCGCGGATCGCAGGCGCTCCGATACCGCGCGTCGAGGTCCTCCTCGCGGACGTGGGCCATGCCGCCCACGCACTCGGCCACGTCCTCGCCCGTCACCTCAACATGCAGCCCGCCCAGCACCGAGCCAAGCGCGCGGTGCACATCGAGGGTGCGTTCGAACTCGCTCGTGATGTCCTCGAAGCGTCGCGTCTTCATACCGCCCGGCGTCGTTCTCCCATTGCCATGCATCGGATCACAGATCCACACGACACGATGCCCCGCGCGCCGGATCGCGCGAATCAGCCCGGGGAGCACCCGCTCGACGCTCGTCGCGCCGAGCCGCGTGATCAGCGTCACCTTGCCCGCCTCATCGTGTGGATTCAGCGCCGCACAGAGACGCACGATCTCCTCCGGCGTCGCCGTCGGCCCGATCTTCACGCCCACAGGATTGCGGATCCCCCGCGCGAACTCCACGTGCGCCCCATCCACACGCCGCGTCCGCTCGCCGATCCAGGGCATGTGCGTCGAGAGGTCATAGAACCCCGTGCGTCTCGGCACGCTTCGCGTCGACGCCACCTCATACTCCAGCATCAACGCCTCGTGGCACGTGAAGAACTCCACGCGCGCCAGTTCCTCGATCGTCCGCTCCCCCACCGACTCCATCAGTCGCACGCCCTCGGCCACACTCTCGCGCAGCCGCTCGTACCGCGCCCGGAGTTCCGGCGTCGGCGAGGCGTGCCGAAGTGCCGGCAGTTCCCAGTTCTCCGGGTGGTGCATGTCCGCGAATCCACCATGCACGAGCGAGCGGACAAAGTTCAGCGTCGCCGCGGCGTGCATGTACGCGCCAATGAGACGTGAGGGATCCGGCGTGCGAGCCTCTGGCGTGAACTCGATCGAGTTCACCATGTCGCCGAAGTAACTCGGGAGCGAGACCTCCCGCCCGTCGATCCTCTGCACCTCGACCGCGCTCGTGCGGGGTTTGGCATACTGCCCTGCGAATCGCCCCATCCGCACGACGGGTCGCTTCGCTCCGCGCGCCAGCACCAGCGACATCTGCAACAGGATCTTCAGTTTCGCCGCGATTGTCTCGGGCCGACACTCATCGATCGACTCGGCACAGTCGCCTCCCTGGAGCACGAACCGCTCGCCCCGCTGCGCCTCATCCAACTGTGATTTGAGCCGCTCGATCTCCCAACTCGTCACCAGTGGCGGAAGTTGCGCGAGCCGCGACGTCGATTCGCGCAACGCCCGCGCGTCCTCGAATCGAACAACCTCGGCGCCGGGCTTCGCACGCCATGAGTCCACGCTCCAAGGCCCAGAATCGCCCCTGTCGACCCCGTGAAGGCCGATTTTGCTCTCGTGATGCCCGCTCGTGCCCACCCGTTCGCCTCCCATCTCGCGTTCAACCAACGCAGTGTAGTGATCGAGATGAAAGATTTTTTCCCGGAAGATTTCAACTCGTGGGTCCGAGCGGTCGATTCCCAAGGTCGGATAGGCGGTTATCACTCTTTTCCGCGGCATCGTGCCGCCAGACCGCCCACCACACGCGAGGCATGGACGCCCGCGAACGGGAACGACCGAGCGCGTGCTCGGCACCCACCACCACCGCCCACGATGGGCAACCTCGAGCATGGAGGCTCGGTCTCAAAGGAGTGATCGATCATGGCTACGACTCGCACGAACAAGACCCGCACGGCTTCCCGCAAACGCGCGACCACCAAGCGTCGCACCACCGCGAAGCGCACCGCCACCAAGCGCGCGACTGCCAAGCGCACCACGGCCAAGCGCCGCACGACCGCCAAGCGGACCACCGCGAAGCGCTCGACCGCCAAGCGCACCACGGCGAAGCGCTCGGCCACCAAGCGCACCAGCGCGAAGCGTTCCACCGCGAAGCGCACGACGGCCAAGCGCCCCGCTGCCAAGCGCACCTGGGCGAAGCGCGCCACCACGGCCCGCTTCTTCTCTACCGCCCGCAAGGCCGCCTAAGCCTTCACTAACAGACAAGCACACGCGGGCGAGTCTTGGACTCGCCCGCGGTCATTTTTGAGATCCATCGCTCACTGCCACGACGATGCCGACACGTGGCAACCACTCAACCCGTGGGCAACGCATCCTGCCCCAACCCCACGTCATCGGCATCGTTCCACCCCATCGACTCGCGCTCGTCCATGCCGTTCGTGGACACTCGTCCGTTCTCGCAAAGCGCCGCGCCGCGATTCGTTCGTGACGACCGCACGCCATGCGTCCCGAGCGTCTCGCGGGTGATTCCGTGCCGAGCCAGCGCCTCGTGATGGGCGGCCACGTGGACCTCCCAGAAGTGCTCGAACGAGCGCTGCATGGAGTACTTCTGCATCGATTCGTGGGCCGCCTCGCCCATCCGCGCGAGACGCTCACGGTCCGAGAAGAGTTCGACGAGGCGATCGACCCACGCGCCGGCGTTGTCGCCGGGGAGCACATACCCCGTCACGCCATCCTCCACGACCTCCTTAGGACCGCCCTGGTCCGAGACCAGAACGCCAATCCCCGAGGCCTGCGACTCCATCACAACCTGTCCCAGCGTGTCCGTCAGAGACGTGAACGCGAAGAGATCGCACGAGGCGTAGACCTTCGAGAGTTCCACGCCATGCTTGAACCCCAGGAACCGCGTGCGCGTCCCCTGGAGTTCCTCCTCCATCGTCTTGCGATACGGCCCGTCGCCCACGATCACCAGTTCCGCCTTGATCCCCTTCGCCTTGAGCCGCCGATCCGCCTCACGCCACACCTGGCTCAAGAGCGGCATGTTTTTCTCGACGCTCACGCGGCCCACGAACAGCGCCCGGAGCGTCTGCGGATCGCCCAGCGAGGCCCGATCCTTGAATCGCGGATGGAACTCCTCGACCCGAATCCCCGGCATCAAGGGCAGCACCGCATCACGCTTGATTCCCAGGTTCGCCAGAGCGTCCACATAGTCCCGGCTCCGCGTGAAGATCGAACGGAAGGGCGCGTAGAACCCCTTCATGAACTTCGAGCAGAGCCACGTGAGCGCCTCGTCCTCGAAGAGGTGCTCGATGTACGCCGGGAAGTCCGTGTGGTACACGCCGACCACCGGCACCTTCAGCATCTTTGCCGCCACATACCCCACACACCCCACCGGGCCCGGCGTCGAGATGTGCACCACATCAGGCTGATTCTGGTCCAGCCAGCGCAGCATCCGCGTGAGCGGCGGGACCACGATCTCCAGGTTCTCGTACTTCGGCATCGCCGTCGCGAAGATCGGCGCAAAGTTCACGATGTTCTTCTGCTGGGGCAACTCGAAACGCGTGCTCGTGAGCACCGTCAGGTCACGCCCCGTCGCGTTCGCCTGATCCGCCGCGTTGCGGATGAACCGCGACACGCCGTTCACGTCTCCGAGCGTGTCCGTGAACAGAACGACTCTCATCGGACGCTCCATGACGCTCGTCCCGCTCCCCGGCCTGACCGACTCGTGTTCGATGCGATCCACGAAGGGGCGCTCCTTGTTCTGGTGGAACATGCTGAAGACATACGGCACCTGGGCCAACTCAACCATGAGCGCCGAAGATATCCCGTTCACGATCTCGCGAACCCGACGATCCTTGATCCCCTCCATCACGCCCGCGGCCAGGGCTTCCTGAACCGCCGACACGACCCCGTCCGTGAACGACGCCATCTCGTCGTGGTGTGCCATCGCACTCCCACGGCCAACATCTCGCCCGCACATCGCGTCCCGGAGACCGGGATGGGCCAAGAGCCCTGCCGAGACAGCCGGCCCAAGCGCCTCGAAGACGCCCGAGAACCGGGGCTTTCCGCGGCGCCATGAGACCTTGTGACGAATCGCGTCAAAGAGCAACGCCGCCTTGCTCGGCGAAGGGACCTCAACGCCAGATAGCCGCAGCAGCACGCTCGCCCGCTTCCGCGCGATCGGGCGAAGATGCGGCACGATCCGACGCGCGGCATACTCCGCGCCCACGCTCGCCAACTGGTGCGCGAGCAGCGCCGAGTGCCCCGCGACGCCACCGGCCCGGCTCCGGCCGGCCATGATCTCGCGCAGGAACTCCTTCGGCCCCATCTCGCCATCTCGAGGCAGATCGACTTCCGTCCACGTCCGCCCGATGTTCAAGAGCGCGTGATCGTCCGATCCGCCCGTCTTCCCCTTCTCCCAGATCCGGGGCCAGTGAATCGTCAGGCCGTGCTCCTGCGTCAGGCGGTGGATCCGTCCCGGCGTGAGCGCCGACAGATACGCCTCGAGCCCGCGCCGATGCGTGCCGCTGTGCGCCCCGTTCAAGATCTCCCAGCCTTTGAAGAGGAGCGCACACCGATCCAGGTGCCACCGGGACAACGCCGAGTGCTGCACATAGAGCGGATGGGCGAACGAGTGGGCCAGGTTCCGCTCGTGGAGCCACGCGGCAAAGGCGTACACGTCATGCCGAAGCCCCAGTCTCTCGATCTCTTCGTGCCACTCAGGTGTCAGACCCCAGACTAGAACGTGCAGTTTACAACCATCCTCGGGAAAAACGACAGTGACCTCTTCTCCCACGATCAGGCGGTCAAATCCTCGTTCAACCAGGGACATCGCACCATCAATCGTGTCGTGGTCCGTCATGGCGACCAAGTCCATCCCCCGAGCCATGGCCTGCTCGTACACCAACTCCGGCGGCGAGTACGACTCTGGACATCCGATCCACCCTAACGCCCGGACCGCTGGTCCATTCGACGCCGAGGAATGGCAATGGGCATCTACCCGGATTGTCCGAGTGAACAAATCACCCAACTCAGTGGTCATTGGCTTCGGAGTTGCGCGGTCGGAAATCGTCATAGGTCTGCCTCCAGCATGGCCTTAGACTCCGTTCACGACACGTACGTCCTTGTGGACGGCACAATCATCGGCGCGCCAGTCGACAAAGCAACGTAGACCCAGGGGTCACTACCCAAGGTTTCTCATGGGCTTGATCCGCCCTGCATGCAATCCGAACATTGCTGCATATTCATCAACAACGAATCCACAAACAGACTAGTTGGTATACTTCCTGTATGAGCACCACTACAACGGCACGGACACTTCCAACTAGGGAGAGCATTCTTGAGGCCGCGGAACGACTGTTCTGTACTCGTGGAATCCAGACGGTTGGCGTGGATCTCATCGTCGCCGAGGCCGGCGTCGCGAAGATGACGCTTTACAAGCACTTTCACTCGAAGGACCTGCTCGCCGCCGAGGTCGTGCGCAAGCGCAGCCAAGCGATGCGCGACTGGCTTGTGAGCGAGTCCAGGCGACGCGGCGAGGATGCGGCCGGCCAGATCCTCGGCCTCTTTGACGCTCTGACCGAGTGGTTCGAGAAGAGCGAGTTCCGTGCGTGCCTGGCGCTCAACACCACGCTCGAGATCGCCGACGCCGAGCACCCGGCGCGCGTCGAGGCCATGAACCACAAGGTCGCGATGCGCGCGATCCTCGAGGACCTCGCCATCCGAGCCGGAGCCGAGCGCCCCAAGGAACTGGGCGACCAACTCCTGATCCTGGTGCACGGGTCGATCGCGTTGGCCGCTGCGTGGAAGTCCTCCGCCCCGGCCGTCCGGGCAAAGCAGGTCGCACGGGTGCTGCTGGACGCGTGATCGTCCATGCATGACGAGCATGTAGCCCGACCGTCAGGGAGGGCTTGGTGCTTGTCGTGCGGATGCCCCAAGCCCTTCCTGACGATCGGGTTGTTTGCAAACGGCCTGCGTGGCAAGGCGACTCGGAAGCGCCACTACACTTTCTGCTCATGCCCGTCCCGCACAAGCCAACTCCCCACCTGGCCGTCTATCCAGGCTCCTTCGACCCGATGACCTTCGGGCATCTCGACGTCATCGCGCGCGGCAGGCACCTCTTCGACGAACTCATCGTCGCCATCGGGCGCAACCCGGGGAAAGACGCACTGTTCACGGCCGAGGAGCGCGTGGCGATGGCCGAGGCCCTCGTCGCCGAGATGGTCAAGAAAGACCCCCACGCCTCGCCCGTCAGCGTGCGCTCGTTCGAAGGCCTGACCGTCGACTTCGCGCGCGAGGTCAACGCGACGGCTCTCCTCCGCGGCGTCCGCAACCTCTCCGATCTGCAGTACGAGGTCCAGACCGCGCTCACCAATCGCGAGGTCGCGGGGATCGAGACGGCGTTCGTCGTCGCCGGGCAGTCCTTTGCATATACCTCATCGAGCCTCATCCGCCAGATCACGGCGATGGGGCGCGACCTCTCGTCGCTGAAGTCCATGGTCCCGGATCTCGTCGTCAAGGCTCTGGCGAAGAAGAAGGCCGATCGACACCCGATGCTCGAGCGCCTGCGTTCCACCGAGGTCGATCGCTCCGACGCGTAGGCCGGGGATCCAAAGAAAAAGGCGCGCCGGGCGCATGGAGTTGGACGGGAGGGGTGCCACGTCTCGGTTCCACGCATCGTGTGCCCGGCGCGCCGGGGTGTTCATCGTGCCGCGTTGGCGGCGAGTGACCACTACTTCGACGTCTTCTCGAACGTCAGCCCGCAGCGGGTCGCCTGCTCGCGCATCGCCGCCGTGATCGCGTCCTTGAGCATCGACGGGTCTCTCTCCGCTCGCTCGGCCAGGACCTTGGTGCAGTATTCCGCACGCTCCTTCTGAAGCGTCGCGATCTCCTTCTGGATACGTTCACGCTCCTCACGCTGCTTGGCGACGTACGCCTTCTTCTCCTCGAGCGTCATCTTCCGCATCGCCTCGGGGAGGTCCTCGTTCTTCACGTCCTCGAGCTTGATCGTGCCATCGCGCACGCCATCGACGAGATCCCATGTCGAGTTGACGTACAGCCCCGAGGCCTTGGACGCGGCCCGCTGCACGCCGACGCTCGTGCTCGCAGCGGTGTTCATGGTGTCCGCGATCTCCTGCTGCTGCTTCGCCCACTGCCCTTTGTCGCCGCACGGCAGATACGTGTCGTTCATGAGCGTGCTCAGCGACAGAATCCGCGCATCCTGCGGCGCGTCGATGTGCAACTCGGTCGCGTTCTGGTCGATGTTCGCGTACTTCCCCTCGCCCAGCCGCGCCCCATCGAGCCAGCCCGTGTTCTGCCCCTCGCTCATGGCGCCGCAGAAGATCGTGTTGATGATGATGCCGCGCTTCACGGCCGTCGGCACCGATGCCTTGTAGTCCACGCCGCCCTGCGTGAAAGCCTCATTCCCCGCGACGACGATCACCTTGAGGTCGTCGGGGTTGTCCGACCACGAGAGCTGTCGCGTCGCCACGTCGATCACGTGCCCGCAGAACTCGCTCCCGCCGTTGGTCGTGAGCGCGAAGAGCTTTGTCGAGACGGCATCGAGATCGTCCGTGAAGCCGAGCTCCTGGCGGATGAAGCCTTCTTCGGGTGGGAGTGAGTCATTGCCATACTGGTAGAGCGCGATGTTGAGCATCGGCCGCACATCGCCCTTCTTCGCGGTCGCGAACTCGTTCACGATGTTCCACAACTGCGTCTTGGCCTGATTGATGAGGCCGTCCATGCTGTTGCTCGTGTCGAGCAGGAGCGCGATCTGCACGATCGGTCGGCGAACCGCCGGCTGGGCGGGCTTCGACTCGCTCGTGCCCCTCGTGGCCGTCGCGGGAGGTGTGGTGCTCGCGGGCAACGAGGCCGGCGACGGCGGCTCACTCATCGCGGCGACGAGTCCGGCCATGAACGCCATCGCGGCACTCACGCCGAGCGTCACCACCACGCCTCGCCGCCCCATGCCGGTCCCACACGCCTTGCCATTCGTCCTCATGCGAGCCTCCTTGATGTGTCGTCAGTCGCCGTGAACCGTTTGCCTGTACATCCCGCTCGAATCACATTCAACGGGTCCAAAATGGCCGCCCCCACGATCCCCGGCGGCTCTCGACAAGAACCTACGCTGAACTCCCCACCGGGTTTGTCACCCCGGCGCAACCCGGGCGTTACAAACCAACGACATCGGACTTTTCGGCCCGCTCTAGCTCGTCGCCTTCGAGGCCACTCCCCAGGGATTTCACACGGAACTGCCCATGAGCAAGCAACTCGACGTGCGCGTCATCTCCATCGGAACCCTCCCCGCCCACCCGCTCTGGGGCGAACGACAGCAGGCGCGCACGGGACACTCGACCACCACTCTCATCGCCGGTGACAACGCTCGCGTGCTCGTCGATCCGGGTCTGCCCGGGGCGGCACTCGCCGCGCGACTGAGCGAGCGGGCCGGCCTTGCACCCGAGGACATCACCCACGTCTTCCTCACCAGTTTTCGCCCCGACACACGCCGCGGCATCGGAATCTTCACGCGCGCAACCTGGCTCATCTCCGAGGGCGAGCGCGAGGCCGTCGGCGTTCCCCTGGCTGCGCGATTGCGCGACCTGGCCGACGATGATCAGGCGGACGAAGCGCTTCGCAAGGTCCTTGCCGAGGACGTTGCCGTTCTCCAGCGATGCACCCCCGCCGAGGATTCCATCGCGCCCAGCGTCGATCTCTTCCCGCTCCCTGGCGTCTCACCAGGGATGTGCGGCCTGCTCGTCGCCCAGGCGCGGCACACCACGCTTGTGTGCGGGGACGCCATCCCGACCGTCGAGCACCTCGAGCGAGGCATGGTCATGCAGGGGGCCGTGGATCTCGATCGCGCTCGCGAGAGTTTCAAGGAGGCCGTCGAGATCGCGGACCTGCTCGTGCTCGGGCGCGACAACATGGTGGTGAACCCCACGCGCGGGCCATGGTAGGGTGACAGCGTACGGATGACGCCGAGCAACATCGCGCTCGCTTACCCACAGATGAAAAAACCCACGAGCGGGAGGCCCGTGGGCTTTGGGTTCGTCAACAACTGATCGCGACAGAAGTCTTGTACTCCCGGCTCGACACTCTCTCGATCAGTTCAGACCCTTGGTGTACTCCTCGAGCGTCTTCTCGAGATCCTGCTTCATCGGGCCGGCCTCTGCGTTGGAGATCGCCCGTCGCTGCGTCTCGATCGCCTTCGCCGAGTCGCCCTTGAGGAAGTAGCAGCGTGCAAGCGTGTCGAGGATCGCGGCATCCTTGTCGCCTGTGAACTCGTTGGCCTTCTGGGCCGCCCGCATCGCGAGGTCCACGTCACGCCTGCCGATCGTCGCCTCGGGATCCACGATCGTCCACGCGTACTCGTTCAACTCCTGCGCGTTCTTCGACGCGATCGCCTTGTCGATCAGTTTCGTGCCCGTGGCATACGCGTCGTCGTACTGACCCGCCATGAGGAACGCCATGAACTTGCGCGACTCCATCATGCGGCCCATCACGGGGTAATCCTTCTCGGCCTTGGCCCACGCCTCGACGCCCGCCTTCGCATCCGACTGCAGCGTCTGCCCGGCGTTCATGAACGCCTCCTGGGCGGCCTTGATCTTCTTAGGGCCCTCGACCGGGTCCCACGTCCCGCCCGCGACCTCGGGCAGGACAAAGTCCAACTCCATCGGGTGCCCGATCCACGCGATCTTCCCGGAGCCATCGACCAGGAACGCGCTGGGAATCCCGTTGCGCTTCCCGGCCTTCATGTACGCCTGGTCCATCCCCTTGGCGCCGCCGTCGTACGCCACGGTGTACGCCATCTTGTCGCCCTGCTTCTCGACAAACTCGCGCACCTTCGTCAGCGTCTTCTCGCTATAGACCTTGTCCTCCCACACGTTCACGCCGATGAACGTCACGCCCTTGCTCTTGTACTCGGCCTGCAACTCCGAGAGGTGGGGCATGCTCGCGATGCACGGCCCGCACCACGTCGCCCAGAACTCGACGACATAGGTCTTGCCTTTCTCGAAGCCCGTCACCGGCTCGCCCTTCACGAATGTCTCGACGCTGATCGCGGGGGCCGCGTCGCCCACGCTCAGTTTGGTCGAGGCCGCGGGCTTGGTCTCCTTCTTGGTGTCGTCCTTCTTGGGGTCGCCCTTGGCGAACTTCTTGGCGTCCTTGATCGCGGCCTCGAGCTCGCTGTCCATCTGTCCCGGGTGCCCGATCCACGCGATCTTCCCGTCGCCACCGACGATGAACGCGCACGGGATTCCGTTCTTCTTCGCGGCCTCCATGTACGACTTGGCCATCGTGCCCGACTCGCCGTCGTACGCCACGGTGTACGCCATCTTGTCGCCCTGCTTCTTCACGAACTGCTCGACCGTCTCCCGGGTCTTCTTGTTGTACCGCTCCCACACGTTGACGCCGATGAACGTCGCGTCGTTCTTGTGCTCGGCCTGCAACTCCGAGAGATGCGGCATGGACTTGATGCACGGCCCGCACCACGTCGCCCAGAACTCGACGACGTACACGTGCCCGGCCTCGAACGACTTCACCTCGTCCCCCTTGAGGAACGCCTCGACCTTGATCGGGGGCGCCGTGTCCCCCACGCCCAGCGTCGCCAGCGGCGCGCTCGCCATCGCCATCCCGCCGAGTTCGATCGTGCCCACGGGCATCATCGCCGGCACCATCGCGAGCGCCAGCCCCGCGATCATCGCGTGTGTGCCCGCCTTGATCACTGTGTTCGTACGGTTCGTTCGCATCGGAGACTCCATTGGTCGCGGGAGAGGTGCTTTCCGCCGACCGCGACCCGTCCCGAGGCGGGAGTCGCGCGACGCCACGTCCTGTTGTCCACCCCTTCTGACGCACGAAACGCCCGAGGGTGTCCAAACCCCGGCCATCCTTGCCGGGTCTTCCTATCTTCATACACAATATCGAGTCTCTCGGATGCTCGTCGGCCACACCATGGCCCATCCACTCCCTCGAACCTCACCGAACATCTCGCCCCGCCCAACTCCATGTCCCCCCGCACCCCTCAAAGTTCGGTCTCTGGTTGCCCCCTGTGCGAACGCTGCAAGGCCATCGACGCCCAGGACCAGGCCGCCCTCATCGACCTCGTCGCCACCTTCACCCATTGCCACGCCATCCTGAGCGAGAACCAGGGCACCCTCGCCGGTCGCGGTCCCAACTCAGAGACCGGCTCCGGCGGCTGGGTCGTCCTCATCCTCCGGACGCATTCTGAGCACCTCGCCGATCTCCCCATCGAGACACAAGCCGAGATCTTCGCCGAGGTCGCCAGAGTCGCCAATGCCATCCGCACCGTCTTCGGCCCAGTCCGTGTGAACTACGAGTGCCTCGGCAACGTCGTCCCCCACATCCACTGGCACGTCATCCCCCGCGACCCGACCGACCCCACCGACCCCGACCCCAGGAAACCCGTCTGGGGCTGGAGCGAAGCCCAACTCAAGGGCACCCTCACGCCAGCGCTGCGACTCGCCCTTCGTGATCGCCTGCGTGCCGCCCTTCGGTGAGAGGCCGAACGCAGAGGAAGACAGCGGGCGGCGAGAGGGAGAGGAGGGGTGTATGGGAGTCGGGGATGAAGAGGTGAGCGGGTGAGCAGGTGTAGAGGTGAGGCGGAGAGGGAATTGGGGATGGGCAGTAGGCAATGGCAGACGTACCGGAGACGTTCGGGTGCTACCAGTCGGCGGCTCCCGCGAAGGACGGGCAGCCGACTGGTGCCGGGCACACGTCAACGCCCCGCGCGCGACCTCGAATGTCGAATCACGAATGCCGATCCACACGGGCTCCGTGACGAATGTAACACTTGGAACTCCTTCAGTGCCTCGACCTCGACACGAAGTTCACGTCCGAAAACTCCTGCCCACGACCCGACAGCATAAAGAAATGTCGCGGACAGTTCCATAATTCTGGGCGCAATCACAACCGACGTCGCGACATCGAGAGGGAATCTCGGCCCCACGACACAATTTTTGGCATAATGACGGCGATTCTGCCACTACGGGATCCAATGTGCCGCCATCGATGATCGATGTCGCGACCATCACGATCGTTCAAGGCACCAAGTTTGGAGTTCCGGCAACCATGAGACCGATCCGCCCTCCACATGTGCGGCCAACTCACGGCATCCAAGACAGGAGTCCATGCATGTCACTCGCCAGGTTCCTCATCGCCGTAGTCCTGATCGTCGGGGCGTTCTCATCCGATTCGGCGCACGCCCAGGCGTCCTTCATTCCCCTGGGCGATCTGCCGGGTGGGAGTTTCAACAGCCGGGCGATCGCGGCCAGTCGGGATGGCTCCGTTGTGGTCGGCCAAGGGTTGAGCCCCAGCGTCGAGGCGTTCCGTTGGACCGTCACTGGCGGCATCATCGGTCTCGGCGACTTGCCCGGCAGTTCGCAGGACAGCACGGCCTATGGCGTGAGCGACGACGGCTCGGTCGTCGTCGGGCGAGGTTTTTCCAGCGCGGGCTCCGAGGCCTTTCGCTGGACAGCCTCGGGAGGCATGGTCGGCCTCGGCGATCTGCCGGGTGGGTCCTTCCGTAGCCAGGCCACCGCCGTGAGCGCGAACGGATTGGTCGTCGTCGGCGACAGCACCTCCTCCTCCGGTGCTTCCAACGCGTATCGATGGACCGTCGGAGAAGGGATGGTCAGCCTCGGCGATCTCCCGGGCGGCAGTTTCTTCAGCGTGGCGTGGGCCGTGAATGCCGACGGCTCGGTGATCGTCGGCGACAGCCTGGGCGGCAACGGCGGGCGCGAGGCTTTCCGGTGGACCGCTGCGACCGGCATGGTCGCGCTCGGCGATCTGCCGGGCGGATCGTTCGCGAGTTTTGCATATGGCGTGAACGCCGATGGCACTGTGATCGTCGGGACCGCCGCGTCCGCACTCGGCTCGGAAGCGTTCCGCTGGACGGCCGCGGGTGGCATGGTCGGCCTCGGCGATCTGACCGGCGGATCGTTCTCCAGCGGCGCCACGGGCGTGAGCGCGGATGGGAATGCCGTCGTGGGAGTGGGCGCCGCGAACGTCGGGAGCCGCGCGTTCCTCTGGACGCCGACCTTGGGCTTGGTGAACCTGAAGGACCATCTCATCGCGCTGGGCGTCACGAACCTGACCGGATGGAATCTACTGAACGCCGAGTCCATCTCATCCGACGGCTCGACGATCGTGGGCGAAGGAACCAACCCGCAAGGACAGGCCGAGGCGTGGGCCGCCCGCCTTCGACCGCCGGCCTGCGCGGCTGACCTCGACGATGGTTCCGGCACCGGCGCACCCGACGGCGCGATCACCATCGATGACCTGCTATTCCTCATCGGCGTCTTCCAATCCGGCAACCCCGCCGCCGACTTGGACGACGGCAGCGGCGCGGGCACGCCCGATGGGGCCGTGACCATCGACGACCTCCTCTATTTCCTCGCCCACTTCAACGCGGGGTGTTGAGGGAGGAAGGCACTGGGCATTGGGCACCGGGCACTAGGGAATGGGCAATAGACAGTCCGCAATGGCGGAGGGCCGACGACGGCCTTCTGTCTGTTTCCGCGCGCTCCGTATGCGACCCATCCATTTCCCGCTTCTCCCCTGTGTGTTCCCCTCGGTTTACCTCTGCTCTCCCTCCGTCTTGCTCCGTGTTCGCCTCCTCGTTCTCCGTCCAGTTCGGCGATGTCTCTCGTCCGCCCCACGTTGGGCCACCTCCACCAATACAATCGCCCACGATGACCACCACGAACACACCACGTCCGTCTTCTTCATCAAGCCATTCCCCCCAAAGCGACTTCGATCTGGCCCGCCAGATCTCGCCTCGGCGGAAGACCACCGAGGCCCACGACCTCGATGGGTTGGTTGCCGAGCAACTCGCCCACTTTGGCCTGGACCCCAGGAGCGACTTCGGGCAGACCATGGGCGACCTCACGCGGCACCTCTACGCCGGGCACGCCGACGTCCGTCGCCTGTGGGACGTCGGCGTCAAGGAACTCGCCGCCCTCTCGCGCAAGGACCGGGCCGAACGGTTCGCGGCCCAGAAGTTCCTCTGCTTCCAGCTCGCCAAGATGCTCGACACGCTCCAGCACGGCTTCCGAGCCAACTACCAGTCGCTCGTCACGACCACGAGCCAGCGACTCCCCAAGGGCCCGTACCCGATCTTCGACAACGTGACGGCGCTCTTCAGCGCCAAGCCCGTCGTCACACGCACCGCGACGTACATCTACGCCTGCGCCGAGTGGGTCTCCGACGCCTTCGAGGGCAAGGAACTCATGCTCGAGGTCTACTCACGCCTGCTGAACCCCACCAACGTCAGCCTCGCCAACCACATCGTCGACATCGAGGCCGGGCCATACTCGGGCGAGTACTTCGCCTGGAACTTCAACTCCGGGATGGCCGCGGTGGACGCGATCCTCAGCCACCTCGTCGGCTACCAGGACATCATCCTCTCGACGCGCAACGTCTATGGCGGCGTCTACCAGCTCATGCACGACTGGTACGCCAAGAAGAGCAACCTCGATGTCAGCGTCAACTTCTTCGACGGGTTCACCGTCCAGGACTTCTTGCACGCCCTCGAGAAGGTGAAGAAGGACAACGCCGACCGCCTCGAGCAAGGCCGCGAGATCTATGTCTATCTCGAGTCCCCCTGCAACCCCCACGGCTACTGCGTGGACGTCCCCGGCATTTGCAAGGAGGCGCACGCGCGCGGGCTCAACGTCATCTGCGACTCGACCGTCGGCACGCCCTTCCTCCACCGCCCGCTCCAGAAGAAGGACATCCTCGAGCGCCCCGACTTCATCATCCATTCCTACACCAAGGACCTCTCGGGCCACGGCTCCACCACCGCTGGCGTCGTCATCGGGCGCAACGAGCGCATGTTCATGGGCAAGCACGACTCCATGCCCGGCACCGGCCCCGACGGGAAGCCCCGCACCTATTCCTATGACGAGACGCTCTTCTGGAACGTCTACTACATCAAGGGCGCCTTCCTCGACAGCGACAAGTCCTATGAGGTCATCAACGGCATGCACACGCTCGAGATGCGCATGCTCACCAAGGTCGTCAACACCCTCGCCTTCGCCGAGTTCCTGGGGAGCCACCCCGACATCAACGTCAAGTGCTCCGCCGCCCCCGGCAACGAGAACGCCGCCATCCGAGAGAAATGCCTGTACCTCGGCTTTCCCGCGCCGCTCTTCACCTTCGACTTCGAGGGCAAGGACGGCAAGAACAGGCCCAACATCGACCGTCACACCTTCGCCCGCTTCTTCGACTGCCTCGACCCGATCTTCGGGCACCAGGTCTCGCTCGGCCAGCCCAACACCGTCGTCCTCTGCCCCGCGATCACCAGCCACAGCGAACTGTCGGACGAGGCCCTCAAGGCCGCGGGCATCATGCCGACGACCGTCCGCGTCGCCGTCGGCGCCGAAGACCCGCGCACGCTCATGGCCCACCTCATCAAGGCTTCCGAGGCGACGCTCGACAGCGCAGTCCCGGGATTCAGCGCCAAGTTCCCCAAGGCCGAGCAGTGCGACGCGATCTATCGCAAGCACTACAAGGCCGTCCACGACAAGTACGTCGAGCACCAGCCCTCGATGGCGGAACTGTTGAAATAGGCCGTACCGAGACACGCTCATCTCGCCATCCGAATCGGCATATGAGCAGTATCAATTTCCTTGATCTTGCAGGCACATGCGTTCGCGACATGTACGGCGTCGATCCCGTCGCAGAATATCAATGAATCTTGACCTCAAAGGCGGCCCTGGGTAGTTTGGTGGAATCACCAATTCCAGGAGGTTGTCATGTCACTGCGCACCCGCCGCCTCTGCCTCGCCACAATTTCCTTTCTCTCGCCTGTCGCCCACGCGCAGTGCGGCTCCATCGTCTGGTCGAGGGTGGGCGATGCGCCCTATCGCGCCGGGCATGCGCTCGCGTATGACTCGTTCCGCGGACGCATCATCATGTTCGGCGGAACGGTGCTCTTCACGGGTCAGCAGTTCGGCAACGACACCCTTGAATACAAGGATGGGCACTGGACGAAACTTTTTCCGGCAACCCTCCCGCCCGGACGGACCGAAAAGGCCAACCTGTCGTACGACTCCGCACGCGACCGCGTGGTGCTCTATGGCGGCTTCACGTTCCCCACGCTCTTCGACACGTGGGAGTTCGATGGCACAAACTGGTCTCAGCGCGCCAGCGACGGCCCGCGGGTCACCGATGGTTTCGCAACGGTCTATGACTCCGCACGCCACAAAGTCGTGCTCTTCGGTGGGCAGCCGGAACTCTTCACCGATCCATTGAGCGACCAGACCTGGCTCTGGGACGGAGCCGCGTGGACGATGGCCACGCCGGCAACTCGTCCGCCAGGACTGCGGTACGCCTCCATGGCCTACGACTCCGACCGCCAGCGCGTCGTGCTCTTCGGCGGTCGCCGAACCGACCTCTCGCACAGCAACGAGACCTGGGAGTGGGACGGCACAAACTGGACCCTGGCCTCAACCACCGGGCCCACGGGCGGCGATTCGAACCCCATGGCTTACGACTCCGTCCGCCACAAGACCGTCCTCGCCTATCGCGCACTCCCCGCGGCGTTCACCACATGGGAGTGGGACGGCACCACGTGGTCGCTCAGCCCGCAACCCTCGTTCAACATCTGTGGACCGGGACTCACCGGGAACGCGATGGTCTTTGATGCCGCCGAGGCCCAGTGCATCTTGACCACGACATCCTCGCAGCAATCCACGCTCACGAATCGCTTCGGACCCCTGACCACTCCACCATTCACGCTCCAGCCCATAGGCGGAGTCGTTCCGCCGGGTGGGCAGATCAATCTGAGCGTCGACACCGCGTGCGTGGACAATCGGACATACCGCTGGCGCCACAACGGGGTGCCACTCACCGATCTCACGCTCCCCGGAGGCATCGGTGGCGTCTTCGGCTCCGCAGGCCCCGGACTCAGTATTTATGGTCAAGCCCTCACAAACGCTCGTAGCGGCACATACGACTGCGTCGTTACGACATCCTGCGGAAGCCTCACCAGCGACGCCGCAACCATCGATGTCACCTGCGACCCCAGCGTGGTCACATATGAGATCGACCCCGCGGTCTGCAGGTTCATCCTCTCGGCCTTCGACGGCACCGAACTCGCCTCCGCCGTCGCCACGCTCCTGGGATCCATGACCGTCGCCTTCGATCCGTCGTGCGGATCGGACCCCGTCGGCACCCGCGCCCAAATCACCGACATCGACTGGCACACCTCGGAATCCAGCGTCCCCATGACCTGGGCCGGAGGCACCGCCACCTTGAACAACCTCCACTGCGTCTTGAACGACACGCGAGGCATGCGCCCCGAATCCACGCTGATCTCCAACGCGTCCTTCGAGCAGACCGCCCAGATCGCATTCGATGGAACCCTGGTGTACAACGCCTTTACGCTCAGCAACACGCTCGACCTGACCACCGCTCCACCACTCACGGTCGTCGCTACAACCGGCATCGGCGGCTCCCAGACGCCAAGCCTCACCATCCCCTTCGATGACGACTACGAGGTGGACGCCGGTCTCGGCGCGCTCAATCCGCGGCTGCGCATGATCACCACGATCCACGCCGTCGAAGCCTCGCCTACGTGCGTTGCCGACGTCGACGACGGCTCGGGTACCGGCGCGCCAGATCAGGCCGTCACCATCGACGACCTCCTCTATTACCTCGTCCTCTTCCAGGCCGGGTCGATCGGAGCCGATGTCGACGACGGTTCGGGCACCAACACCCACGACAACGCCGTGACCATCGACGACTTGCTCTACTTCCTGTCAAGATTCAGCGACGGTTGCTGATTCAATCCCTTCTCTAGTGACCACATGGGCCCACCGATGAACGCATCCACGCGAATCTCTGTGCTGCTCAGAGTCATGGGTGGTGTCTCGGCATCCCTCGCCCAGCCCGACGCCAAGGTCAGCGCCATCTCCTCCATCGCCCCTTCGGCCCCGCGGACTCGACCTACGGCTATTCCAGCGCCTACTCCGTCTCCAACGACACCCCCACCACCGACACCCTCGCCTACATTGCCAACCAGCCACGTCATCCGATCATCGGGTGGAGCGTCTATCGCCTGCACAACGGCCGACTCGATCAGGTCGGTCTCTCCTGGCTGCACCACACCTTCGCCGCGCTCCAGGCCCACTGCACCACCTGCACAGCCACCGGCTCTTCCGTGAGCACACTCTTCCCCGGGTGCGCCAGCCCCGAGAGCAGCGGCATCGCCGCCCAGGGTTCGCAACTCGGACCGCGATTCGAGGTCAACCCCGCGACGGGCGCCTTCGCCTACCCCTTCTCCAGCCCGCCGGCGTCACGGGCAATGCGATCCACAAACTCTGCCAGATCCACGAGGCCGACCTCATCACCGGCGCGCGCTACTTCCTCGAGACACAGATCACCCACCCCGACGAGTCCCTCGACACACGCGCCAACAACCGTTCCCACCGCCGACTGACTCTTGGCCCCAGCGACACGTTCACGCTAACACGCCCCACACACGTCGGCTCCACAACCCCCGACGCTGGCGTCACCATCGACGACCTCCTCTATTACCTCACCCGCTTCAACGCGGGGTGTTAGGCCACGATAACGGCGCCGAGGTGACAATCTAGGCAAGGTGCCTCGCGCCTCATCTTCATCTTGGTCGATATTCACAAGAGCGCACCACGCCCGCGCTTGACGTCGCATGAGAAGCCTGTATTGTGGATGACCCTCCGCCTTCATGAGCCCTGTTGCGTACCGGAGACTCGCCATGATCACACGTACCCCGCCCTGTCGGTCTTTCCTTACTCTTATTCCGGGAGTTCTGGGCGCGTGCCTCTGGTCGTCAGCCGCCGACGCTCAGGTCGGTTCGATGAACCTGACCTACCTCTCGCAATATCCACAGACAGGGCCAAACCCGCCCACGATCACGACCGACCACTCGGTCACCAAGGCCATGAGTGTCACCACAGAGACCGACATCGAGACGGCCTCTGTCACCGACCCTTTCTTCAACTCCCTGGAATTCTTCTCACCCAACGGCATCGACTACTTCACGAACGCGATCACCGCTCCCACACGCGGCGCACTCATGGCCGCGCAGCCCGCAGGAGACTACGAGTTCGCCATCGAGGGTGGTGACTACGGCCCCGACAGCGCGACCGTCAATCAGACCTTCGGCCTCGGCGACTGGCCGGCCGAGATCCCCGCCTTCACGTCCACAACCTACAACCTCCTCAGCGGCATGCCCACCGATGTCGCCTTCACCGTCAACTTCAACTCCTTCACGCCCACAGTCGGTGCCACCGGCACCATGCTGCTCTATGTCAGCGAGGCCCAGTCGCCCTTCGGCCTCCCCGTCTTTGAGTCGCTCCCCGCGACCGCCACGAGTTTCACCATCCCCGCGGGCACCCTCGCACCAAACACCCAGCACTACATCTCCCTGACCTTTGACAACGTCCATACCGAGTTCGGCAGCAACTTCGGCACCTTCATCCTCGATTTCCAGCAGCAGACCTACATCCTCTTCACCACAGGCAACGGCACCACCCCATCCTGCGTCGCCGACGTCGACGACGGCACCGCCACCGGAACCCCCGACGGCGGCGTCACCATCGATGACCTCCTCTACTACCTCAACATCTTCAACCTCGGCGACATCAGCGCCGACGTGGACGACGGCAGCGCCACAGGCACACCCGACGCCGGCGTCACCATCGACGACCTCCTTTACTTCCTCACCCGCTTCAACGCCGGGTGCTGACACATCCCGACCACGCGGTCCCAGAACCCGATTCTGTTGTCTGTGGCCCGGTGTCCGCGAGCCAAAGTCGCCTTCTGTCCATTCTCAGTTTCTGATAGGCTGAAGAAACTCGCCAAAGGCCATTCGGCCATGCCGCGCCGATGCCCCGCCTTTGCATTCCGAGGAACACAGCCATGAAGCACGCTCGAACTCTCTTCGCCCTTACCGCGTCGACAACCTTGATCGCCATCGCTGCACTCGCCCTCGCCGGCCCGCTCGACCCGCCATCCGGCCCGATCACGAGCACTCACAAGACCCTCACCGAGATCGAACCCCGCATCGCCATCAACAGCACCAACACCCCCGGCGACGCCGACAGCCTCTTCAAAATCACCCAACCCGGCTCCTACTACCTCACCGCCAACATCACCGGCGTCGTCGGGAAGCGGGGGATCGAGATCACCGCAAGCGGCGTGACCCTCGACCTCAATGGTTTTCATCTCATCGGCGTGGCAGGCTCACTGCAGGGTGTGCAGGGTATCGCACCGCCTCCGCCACCCATCAGTTTCCCGCCACTCGAGATCGTGATCCGTAACGGGCAGGTGCGCGGCTGGGGCAACCACGGCATCGACGTGATCGGCGACGTGATCGACGTGACGTCGAAGAGCAACGCCGGCACGGGAATCGTGGCAACGACGATCATCAACTGTCGCTCTTTGGGCAACTCAGGCGATGGTATCGTGGGAACCACGGTGAAAGGCTCACAATCATCCAGCAACACCCAGAGTGGAATTGTATGTGGCGCGGGCGGGTTTGTGATCGAGTGTGAAGCACGCGCCAATCTCCAGGATGGAATCAGTGGAGGCGATAACTGCCAGCTCACCCACTCGGTGGCCGTTGGCAACAACAGCGCTGGTATTCGGCTGGGCTTGGGTGCCGTGATCACCGCATGCACCGCGAGCGCCAACGCGGCTACTGGGATAGTCGCTCAATCGGGCAGCATCGCCGGCTGCCTCGCGAGCAACAACCCCGTCACTGGAATCGAACTTCTAGGCAGCGGGACGGTGACCAGTTGCACCGCTTTGGGGAATGGGACGGGCATTAGTGCACTAAGTTTCTTGGAATCGTTCACCATTGTCGATTGCACCTCGAATTCAAACACCAACATAGGGATTAATTGCTCGGGCGGGATCGTGCGCGGCTGCACCTCGGCTTCGAACGATGCCGAGGGTGTGAAGATGTCGGGTGGCGGAAGCGTGATCGACTGCAGTGTGTCGAACAACGGAAGCCCGAGTCCGAGCGTGCCAAATATCTCGATCTCGGGCGGCGCTGTCCGAGGGTGTCAAGTCTTCGCCGGCGTTGACGGAACCGCGGCGGGCATCTTGTGCACGGGTCATAGCGTGATCGAAGGCAACACCATCACCTCCGGCACGAGCGGTTGGAATGTGTACAGCATCGAGGTGACGGGATCAGGAAACACGATCGTGGGCAACTCGTTCCTCGGACGCAACCGAGGAATACGAGTCGTCGGCACGCGGAACATCGTCATGCGCAACATCGGAAAGGGAAACACCGATGGCGCTGGAAGCCTGGACTGGAACATCGCCGCTGGAAACTCTGTAGCACCAATCGTGATCGCTCCAACCAATGCGGTCGCGACTTCCGGCAGCTCCTACGCCGGCACCCTCGGCACCACCGATCCCAACGCCAACTTCACGTACTAACAACCCTCGTCCACACACACTCAGTCCCCGACACACCCAGGGAATCCACCTTGAAGACCAACCACCCTCGACTCGTCCGCGTCGCCCTCCCGGCCCTGCTCCTGACCGGCGCGCTCGTCTACGCCGGCCCGCTCAACCCCCCCGCCGGCCCCATCACCAGCACCGGCAAGACCACCCAGGAAGTCTTCGACAAAGTCGCCGAATCAGAACCCCGCATCGCCATCAACAACACCAACACCCCCGGCGACGCCGACAGCCTCTTCAAAATCACCCAACCCGGCTCCTACTACCTCACCGCCAACATCACCGGCGTCGTCGGCAAACACGGCATCGAGATCGCCGCGTCCGGCGTCACCCTCGACCTCAACGGCTTCGACCTCATAGGCGTGCCGGGCATGGGCGCCTTCGACGGCGTGGGCGTGACCGTGAACACTCTGACCACCATCGCCGTCCGCAACGGCTCCGTCCGCGACTGGGGTGATGAAGGCATCGATCTTGGCTCGTTCCCAGTCCTGAACTCCACCGTCGAGAACATTCGTGCCAACGGCAATACAGGCAACGGGATCTCCGTCGGGACCGCCACCACGGTCTCCGGATGTACGGCATCCAGCAACGGCATCAACGGAATCGACACCGCTTTCGGATGCGTCGTCACGGATTGCACGGCATTCTCGAACGGGAACGATGGCATCTTTGCCCATTCCAGCAGCACCGTCTCGCACTCGGCCGCATACCTGAACTCAACCAACGGCATCGCCACTGGCGCTTCATGCACCGTCACGAACTGCTCGGCGACCGACAACAACGCCGGCATCCAGACATCGTCAGGGTGTGTCGTGTCCCGATGTGCCACGGGCTTCAACGCGACCCGGGGCATCACCACCGGAAGCGGATGCCATGTCGTCGACTGCATCGTCACCAGCAATTTCCTCGACGGAATCCAAGTGCTCAACGACTGCACCGTGCGGGGCAACACATGCGATAGCAACGGCATCGGAGCAGGCACAGGCGCGGGCATCCTGGTCTCAGGTGGCGACAACGTCATCGAGGGGAACACCTGCACCGATGCCGACCGCGGCATCGACGTGGACGCCGGCGGAAATCTCATCATCAAGAACCGCTGCTCGGGCAACACCACCAACTGGGACTTTGTCATCGGGAACGCCTATGGCCCTATCGTCGCAACTCCTTCAGGCGCCGCCGTGAGCGGCAACACCGCTGCCGCAGCCCTGGGCTCCACCGACCCCAACGCCAACTTCTCGTACTAGACCAATCCGCACATACCCAACCACCCATTCGCAACCCGCACAAGGAACTCCACAATGAACACGCTCACCCGGAAGATCCAGTTCATCGCCATCCCCACTCTCCTCATCACCGCCGCCTGGCTCTCCGCCGGCCCGCTCAACCCGCCCGCCGGTCCCATCGCCAGCACCGGCAAAACTCTCACTGAAGTCGAACCGCGCGTCGTCATCGACGCCACAAACACCCCAGGCGACGCCGACAGCGTGTTCAGGATCACGCAGCCGGGGAGTTACTACCTGTCGGGGAACGTGACGGCGACGGCGGGGCGTGCCGGGATCGAGATCGCCACCTCGAATGTGACGGTCGACCTGAACGGGTTTGCGATCCTGGGCCAGCCCGGCTCGCTGAGCGGGGTGGCCGGGGCGCTCTCGCTCGCCAACGTGACGATCCGGAACGGCTCCATCTCGGCGACCGGGACAGGGGTCCAGCTCGGCTCGTTCTCGGGAGTGCGCGTGGACCGCGTGAACGTGCAGGACGCCACGGGGAGCGGGATCCAGGTCGGAGCGCGCTCCATCGTCCGCGACTGCGTCGTCCGCACGACAAGTTCGACCGGGATCTCGACGGGGCCGGGGTCCCGCGTGGAGGGGTGCGTCGTGGCCAACGCGGGAGCGACGGGCATCGCCGTGAGCAACGAGTGCGTCGTCGACGCCTGCTCCGTAAGCGACGGAGCCGGCTCCGGGATCGCGTTCTCCCTCGGGTGCGTGATCACCCGATGCACATCTACAAACAATGGCGACGACGGGTACCTCGGCGCGGGCTTCGGCACGGCGAGCGTGCTGCGCGACTGTGCCGCGGCCGAGAACACCGGCGACGGGTATAGCCTCCAAGTCGATTGCGTGGTCACCTCGTGCACCTCTCGCTTGAACGGCGGGCATGGGTTCACCTCGGGGTTCAACTTCACGATCTCGAACTGCTCGGCGACATTCAACACACTCTCGGGCATCCGTGCCGGAGGAGGGAGAGCACTCATCCGTGACAACCTCTGCGCCAGCAACGGGAACGACGTGGGCGACGGCGCCGGCATCTGGATCCTGACCGGGGACGCTCGCGTCGAGGGGAACAACTGCCTCGGGAACGATCGCGGGATCGACGTGGACTCGAGCGGGAACTTCATCGCGCGCAACACCTGCTCCGGGAACACCACCAACTGGGACGTCGCCGCGAACAACAAGTGCCTGGTCGTTCTGGGTGTCAACGCCGGCGCGATCGCGGGGGATTCGGGCGGGGTCTCGCCCGGATCGACCGATCCCAACGCCAACTTCACGTATTGAAACCTCCCACACCCATAGGCGCACCCTCTCACTCGATGTTCTCGATCGCAAGGAACCAGCCATGAAGACCAGCACGTCCAACACATTCATGCTCCTCCCCATCCTCGCCCTTGCCCCCGCCACACTCGCCCAGACCAATATCTCCCCCTCCGACAAGTTCGCCTGGAGCGAGAACTGCGGCTGGCTCAACTTCCGCGACGCCGGCACGCCCGCCGGAGCCCAAGGCGTCCGCCTCCACGCCGATCACCTCTCCGGATTCATCTGGGGCGAGAACCTCGGATGGATCAACGTCGGCAACGGCGGCGGCCCCTACGCCAACACCAACAACACCAACTTCGGTGTCAACCGCAACACCGCCAACGGATTCCTCACCGGATACGCCTGGAGCGAGAACGCCGGGTGGATCAACTTCAACGGCGGCAACCTCGCCAGCCCGCGAAACCCCGCACGCTTCGACGCCGCCGCAAGCCGATTCCGCGGCTACGCCTGGGGCGAGAACATCGGCTGGATCAACCTCGACGACGCCACCCACTTCGTCGGCCTCCCCTGCGTCGCCGACGTCGACGACGGCACAGGCACCGGCACCCCCGACGGCGGCGTCACCATCGACGACCTCCTCTACTACCTCAATATCTTCAACCTCGGCTCAATAGCCGCCGATGTCGACGATGGCAGCGGCACCGGAACCCAGGACGGCGGCGTCACCATCGACGACCTCCTCTATTTCCTCACACGCTTCAACGCCGGCTGTTAGAGGCAAACACGACAGGCAACGGGCGTCATGGCAAGGGACTTGGCATCGAGGAATGGCCAGGGGCCTATGCCTGCGCCACGATCCAGTGCGCCAGGCCTTCTGATTCAATCTGCCACACCTCTGTCTCCCTTCGTTAGCCTCCCGCTTCCTCCTCGTTCTGGCTTCCACTCCACCCCCTCTCGGCACCCCGGGAAGGTCCGATTACCACACCATGAGACCCTCGGCAAAGCCTTGGAGACACAAGAGTTGCACGCCTCTCGCCGGCCAAACATCCACGGTCGACCTCTCCCCCTTGTCTTCCCCAAGTTGTGACCGCACAGACTATTACGGACGCGCAAAGATCGACATTTTCTGGTGCCCAACCCCCGAATCGCGTTGACATCCCCCCCCCAATCCATACCCTAGTGGTGGAAGAGTCGAGATCGGGAGAGCAGTGTGTGCCGGGGTCGCCAAGACCCCTGACTGGAGTCCCAAAGGGGCCCAGCCCAGATTCCGAGCCGTGAACCCTGGATCCCTCGCCCACCACGAGTCGGCGGAGGCTCCCTCGGGCGAGCGGCTGGGTTCTTCTCCAGATTCAACACTCGACCAAGGACGACGACCTCCCGAGGTCGGCCCTTTCGATGGGGCCACCAAGGCAAGGCCGGAGTTTGTACTCCTTCTTTCGCTTCACTCATCCACCGTTGTTCCACTCGCGGTCGTCGCGAGCGTGCCGTTCGAAGCGTCCTGTGTGTGACCGCCAACGTCCACCACTTTTTTGGAGAGGTTGATCCATGCGAATGTCCCTGAAGAACACGTGTATCGCGGCGTGCGCCGCCCTCGCCTTCGCGGCGGGAAGCGCCAACGCCCAAGTCGTCATCAGCCAGGCCTACGGCGGCGGCGGCAACAGCGGCGCCACCTACACCAACGACTTCATCGAACTCTTCAACCGCGGATCCACCAACGTGGACATCTCCGGCTGGTCCGTCCAGTACGCCTCCGCCACCGGCGCCTCGTGGACCGTGACCGCCATCCCCGGCGTCATCGGCAGCGGCGCCGTCGTCCTCCAGCCTGGCCAGTACTACCTCGTTCAGCAGGCCGCCGGCACCGGCGGCACCACGCCCCTCCCCACTCCCGACGCGGTCGGCACCATCGCCATGAGCGGATCCGCGGGCAAGGTCGCCCTCGCCAACACCGCCGTCGCCCTCGCCGGGGCCTGCCCCAGCGCCGACCCTTCGCTCATGGATCTCATCGGCTGGGGCGGCGGCACCGTCTCCTGCTTCGAGGGGACCCAGGCCGGCGGCACCGCCAACGCCACCGCCAACCTCCGTGGCAACAACGGCTGCATGGACACGGGCAGTAACGCCGCCGACTTCGCCGTCCTCGCCCCCAATCCGCGCAACAGCGCCTCTCCCTTCAACGTCTGTACCACCAGCACGCCCCCCTCGGGCATCGGCGCTTCCACGCCCAATCCCGTCTGCCTCAACGCCAACGTCGTGATGACCGTGGCCGTCACCCCCGGCGACAGCCCCACTTCCACGGGCATCGCCGTCTCCGGTGATACCACCGCTCTCGGCGGCGGCCCGGGCCTCGCTTTCCTCGACAACGGCGTCGCTCCCGATGCCGTCGCCGGCGACATGATCTACACCGCCGAAACCGCAGCCTCCTCCTTCTTCTTTGGCAACCAGAGCGTCCCGATCACCATCACCGACGCCCAGAGCCGCACCGGCAACGCCTCCGTCGTTGTCACCGTCACCAACTGCAACCCGCAGGTGACCTTCACCGGCTCCCTCGCCGCCTGCGAGGGCACGCCCCAGCTCCTCGTCGCCGCCGTCACCCCGGGCCAGCAGCCCGCCTCGACCGGCCTCACCGTCTCCGCCGACCTCACAGCGATCGGCGCCGGCATCGTCGCCATGCATGACGACGGCACCAACGGCGACCCCGTCGCCGGTGACGGGTTCTACGGCGTCCTCTACACCATGCCCGCATCCTCCCCGGCCCTGGTCACCTTCTCCATCAACGTCGCCGACGCCCAGTCGCGCACCGTCTCTACCACCGCCGACATCAACAACGTCGGTGCCTGCACCTCGTCCTCCTCCACCGTCGTCATCAGCCAGCTCTACGGCGGCGGCGGCAACTCCGGAGCCGACCTCACCCACGACTACGTCGAACTCTTCAACCGAGGCACCACCCCCGTCGATATCACCGGATGGTCCCTCCAGCGCCTCAGCGCCAACGGCACCGAACTCGATTTCCCCGCCCCCACCGTCGTCGCCAACTACTTCCAGATCCCCTCGGGCATCATTCAGCCCGGCCAGTACTTCCTCGTCCAGCAGGCCGCGGGCGCCGGCGGGACCACCGCACTTCCCACCCCCGACGCCGCGGGCGCCATGACCATGAGCGCCTCCGATGGCATGATGTTCCTCTCCAACACCGGCACCACCCTCACCTCCTTCACCGACGCCGCCATCATGGACCGCCTCGGCTACGGCAGCAACGGCCTCACCCCACTCGCCTCCTTCGAAGGCAACGGTGCGGCCCGCTCCCTCGGCAACACCGTCGCCTCCTTCCGTCTCAACGGCGGCTGCCAGGATACCGACAACAACAACGTCGACTTCTACCGCTCGACGCCCGCCCCGCGCAACTCCGCTTCGCCCTTCAACTCCTGCGTCTCGACCCCCGTCTGCGTCGCCGACGTCGACGACGGCTCGGGCACCGGGACCCCCGACGGCGGCGTCACCATCGACGACCTCCTCTACTACCTCTCTATCTTCAACCTCGGTGACGTCTCCGCCGACGTGGACGACGGCACCGGCACCGGCACCCAGGACGGCGGCGTCACCATCGACGACCTCCTCTACTACCTCGCCCGCTTCAACGCCGGCTGCTAAGCCCGACCAGACCCGAACTTGGGTCACATGTTGATCACTCGCCGCGGACCGGTTCACCCCGGTCCGCGGTCTTTTTTGAGACGCAACAACCCCGAACTCGCATGAAACAGGACCGGACCCTCTATCCCTCGCGTGCTCCCGGAAACGGCCACCAAGCCCCTCCGGGAGCGCACTTTTGGCCGCGTGTCGTTCCTGCAGTCGGACAAACTGCAAACGTTTACATGGTCTCACGCACCGTCGTTCCACATGCTTCCCGTTGTGCCGCAACCGCACCGGTGGTATATTGTCCCGGCTCGGTTGGTGGTCCGGAGATGTTCCGTTCACCCGCCGGGATGGTGGACCGAAGCCGATCTAGCCCGAGTGTCCGCGGCGGTTCTGGTGACTTGTTCAATCCTCGGGTAAAGGTTCGGTTAGTCGATGATGAATATCTTTGTTGGCAATCTCCCGTACTCCGCCACCGATGGCGACCTCGAACAACTCTTCTCCCAGCACGGCCAGGTCGAGCGCGCCTCCGTGATCTTCGATCGTGAAACGGGACGCTCCAAGGGCTTCGGCTTCGTCGAGATGCCCAATGACTCCGAAGGGAACGCGGCCATCACCGCTCTCAACGGCTACGAACTCCAGGGACGCAAGATCGTCGTCAACGAGGCACGCCCGCGCGAGCCGCGTCCGGCAGGTGGCGGCGGCGGCCGTGGTGGCTTCGGAGGCGGCGGTGGCCGCGGCGGCTTCGGTGGTGGCGGCGGCGGCGGCGGTGGCTACCGTCGCGGCGGCGGTGGTGGTGGCGGCGGCGGATCCGGCTGGTAAGCCCACACCCACAACGACAACGCACTTCTCACGCGGCCCTTCACCGGGCCGCGTTTTTCATTCCCGCCTCACTTCCACTCCCAACGCACCGCCTCCTTCGAGATCCCTTCAATCGCGTCGCTCTCCAGAAATGTCTTTGCCGCCTCGTCATCCTTCGAAACCATGTCCAAGAGTGCCAGCGTGCCCGACGCCACGGCATCGGTGATCACCTTCGAAGGCGTCGTCGCTTTCTCACCCAGCAATCTCGACGCGCTCTTCCCGGCATAACTCGAGTGCGTCGCCCCCTCAATGAACAGCAAGTATGCCGCGGGCCCGCCCTTCGCTCGCCCGCGCGAATAGGTGAACGAATCCTGCCGACTCTCGGGCGTCTGGTTCGACGCCGGGGACGTGTCGAGCGATCCGGTGATCGTCAGGATTGGCCTGTCGATCGACTCCCACGACTCTTTCGTGAGCGCCCCGCCCAACACGCCCTGCCCCGAGATGATGATCGCGCCCTTGAGCCGCGCATCGCCGATGCTCGTGAGCGAGAGCCCCCGCTCGCCGACGACCTGCTGCCCGCGTGCCTTCATCCCGATCGCGAGTTGGGCCGTGAACGCGCCGGCCGAGTGCCCCGCCACAAAGAGTTGCTCGCGATCGATCGTCGCCTTCCCAGTCAGCCCCGCCTCCTTCTCGATCGAGCCAATCGAATCGAGCAGGAACTTCACATCGCCCACGCGCTGCGCGAGGTCCACCGTCCGCGTCGCCTCGCGCGGGCTGCGCACAAAGTCCCGACGCTCCTCACGCGATCGGAACTTCAGCGAGTCCGCGTGCGTCGGCAGCACCACCACATATCCATGGCTCGCCCAGTGCTCGGCCAACTCAGAGAACGTCTCCCCCGAGCCGCCCATCCCGTGCGAGAACACAACCATCGGAAAGGCCTTGGCATCCTCGCCTTTCACCGGCGCCTTCTCGACGCGTGGCGAACGGATCACCACCTCAAGATCCTTGTCGCGAGCCTCGTCATGCACCGTCGCCCGCGCCACACTCACGCGATACGGCCCACGCGACAACTTGTACCCGCTCTCCACCTTGGCAGACGCGACCTCGTCTGCTCCATGTGTGAGCGGGTCAGCAAAGTGCCCGATCGCGGGTGAGCCCAAAGCCAGCAACAGGGCAGAAGCGCACACACACGCCACCGACCGAGCCGCGCCCGACCTGAACTCGCTGCCCACAGATTGTCCTGCGAAACTCATCACCCGCCTCCGATCCATGCCATCTCAAAGCCACTCGACCGACCCCCCGTTCCAAAGGCAAAACGCCATCACACACCATCGATTGCCCGACTTCAAGTCCTGTCTCTCTCACCTCGCTCGTCCATCTTCGGCTCTCGTTCGGCCCTCGGTCCACTTCCTCGACTCGGCATTCTCGGACGAAACCACTCTGAGACTCTGAATGTCCAACCGCCGAGCACTTTCAATCCACCAAATCACAATTTCACTAGCATCCGTCACGAATCTCGCGCACAATTGAACATGTCACCGCCGGAGCACCCCATGCACACCAACGCCCCATTCAAACTCCTCATCATCGCGGCCGCTTCGCTCGCACTCGGCGTGAGCACCGCCCACGCCCAGACCTCCACGAGCATCAACCTCGCCGGCCTCCAGATCCGCAACGCCACCAACCAGTCCCGATCGAGCGCCCCCAACACCCTCACGCCCGCCTATCGCTACAGCTTCCGTTTCAGCGATGACACGATGGTCCAAGGTCAGGGCGTCGCTCTCGGCTCGCTCTACCCGCAGCCCACGCCACTCACCACCGTCGTCGAGGGTCTCCAGCCCGGCGCCTCCGCCAACCTCCGCGGCGCCGGTAACAACCCCACCGCGACACATCCCTATGCCCTCCCTTCACAGTCCTTCACCACCAACACCACCGTCAGCGGCATCCCGGTCACCTTCGGCCTCACCCTGAACGCATCCGCCAACGCCGACAACACCATCTCCTTCTCCCTTACCAACGTTGTCATCAGCCCCTCCCTACTCGTTGGCTACCTCGTCATCACGCAGGGGTCTCTGATCGTCGACACCCACTGTGCCGCCGACTACGACCTCGACGGCGGCGTCACCATCGATGACCTGCTCCTCTACGTCTCCCTCTTCCAGGCCGGGGACGCCGCAGCAGATACCAACGGCGACAGCGCTGTCACTATTGACGATCTCCTCGAATACCTCCCCCATTTCTATAGTGGTTGCTAATAATCCGTTTTGAACGGTATTAGTTTGGCCATATTGTTCTCTAGAGAAATCTTCAAATGGTCTTGAGTTTTTCGCGTTTCCGAGAGACAATGGCATCACACCCGGCTCAACGGCTGGAGGAGAGGAGACAGAGTCATGACTTCGTGCGATCTGTATCGTCGTGCTGTTGGCGCTCTCGCGCTCGTTGCGGGCGCCTCCGTGTCGCTCGCCGGCACATTGCCCGTGACCACCATCGCCCTCACCGGCACCGATGGCCCACTTGGCCCGGGCATGGGACCGGGCGTGACCTTCACTTCCATCGGCGGACATCAGCCCTCGATCAACTCGAGTGGCGGCGCGGCGTTCCGCGCCGTCGCCTCCAACAACGCCAACCAGGGCATGTGGATCCACGCCGGCGTCGCCAACACCAACGTCGTCATCGGCGGCGGCGCGATGCCCGGCGGCGGCACGTACAGCACGGGTGTCGCCGTCGTCAACTCGCCACAGATCAACGACTCGGGCGAGTGGGCCTTCCGCATGGGCGCAAGCACGGGACTCTTCGGCACCAACGCGGGCACACCGACGCGCGTCCTTCTCGGCGGCGACGTGGCCCCGGACACGGGCGGCGCAACCTACAACACCAGTGCCACAGGCATGCCACTCTTCAACAACGCCGGACACATCGGCTACATCGGCTCGCTCACCACAGGGTCGGGCTCGCCACCCGTCACGGTCACGGCTCCCAACGCCAACGCCAATGCCATCTGGACCGGCACCCCCGGCGCGACCACCCTCGCCCTGCGCCAGAACGACGCCGTCACCTCGATCGACCCGGGTGGCACAGTCCGCGTGGGCGCGTTCCAGAACCTCTCCCTCACGATGAACGGCTCGGGACGCTTCGCCGTCAACTCCGCCCTGCAAGGCACAGTCACCACGGGCACCGGCGTGGGCAGCAACTCCGCCATGATCTCCAGCAACCGCTTCGGCTCGTTCGAGGTCATCGCTCGCAACGGCAACGCCGCCCCCGATGCCACCGGCGCACCCTCCAGTGACCTCTACCGCAGCCTGGGCACCGGCGCCGTCGGCTTCAACAACGCCGGACACGTCTCGTTCATCTCCTCGCTCCGCGACGCGGCGGCCGTGCAGACCAGCACCTCCTCGCTCTTCACCGATGCCGGCTCGGGCACACTCCGCCAAGTGGCGCGTCAGGGCACGACCCTTCCCAGCATCCAGAACGCCAACGGCGCCGAGTTCGCCGGAACGTCGTGGAGCTCGTTCTCGAATCAGGTCCTCACCGGCGCAGACGATCTCGCCCTCACCGCCTCGCTCACCGGCGCGCCCACGGGCTGGGGCAACGTCCTCCTCACCATGGACTCCGCCACCGACACCTTCAGCAAGATCGCCCGCAGCAGCAACGCCACCACGCCCGGCGACATCGCCATCGTCGGCGGCGCGCCCCTCGGCGGCGACGCCTACTTCACCAGCTTTAGCAGTATCACCATGAACACCCTCGGGCAGGTCGTCTTCCAGGCGACACTCAACGGCGCGGGCATCGCGGGCGGCGCCGGCGGCAACAACTCCGGACTCTTCGCCTACGTTCCGGGCACCGGCATCTGCCTCATCGCACGTACCTCCGATCTCTTCGAGGTCGCGCCGGGCGACTTCCGCACAATCAACTCACTCGGCGGCATCACTCAGTCGGGCGGACAGGACGGCCGCACGCAGAGCCTCAGCGAGTCGGGCCTCCTCGCCTTCGAACTCGACTTCACCGACGGCTCCTCGGGCGTCTTCGTGACGACCATCCCCACACCCGGAGCACTCACCCTCCTCGGCGTTTCGGGTCTTCTCGCCACGCGCCGCCGTCGGAACTAAGACCCTTCACACACACTCCCGAGAATGGCGAGAGCCGTCCATGGGAGTTTGCCGAATAGCCTCGTGAGGAATCCAGACTCCCCGGAGTGATCCATGAACCGCATGACCACCGCACTCGCCCCCCTCGCCCTCGCGTTCACCACCGCCGCTCACGCCGAGATTGTCCGCGTCACCGTCACGGGCGTCGTTGAGAACAACGCCTTCACCACCGGCACCTTCACGGGCATCGGCCCCGGCGCGCCCGTCTCCATGACCATCGACCTCGATTCCACCGATTACCTCGACAGTCCCAACCTCCCCGGCATCACCCGCGGCTACCGCTTCTATCCCAACACCTTCTCCCTCACCATCGGCACCGTCACCACCACCCTTCGCACAACCCCCTCCACGCCCCCGGCCTACTTCGTCCTCCGAAACAACGACCCGCGCGCCGACGGCTTCTTCATCTCCCAGGGCACCGACTTCGACGTGCAGATCCCCCTCGAGATGACGCCCGCGAACTTCGGCATCGCCTTCCTCCGCACCTTCAACAGCATCCCCCCCACGCCGCCCGACCCCGACCCCACGCTCACCTCCGTGGACATCCTCGGAGCCGTCGGCTCGTGGGCCTTCAACAACCTCAGCGTCTACAACTTCAACATCGAACTCAACGAGAACGTCACTCCTCTCATCATGGAGTACCAGACCATCACCATCGCCGTCGTCCCCCAGTGCATCGCCGATGTGGACGACGGCACCGGCACCGGCACCCCCGACGGCGGTGTCACCATCGACGACCTCCTCTACTACCTCTCCATCTTCAACCAAGGACTCGTCAGCGCCGACGTGGACGACGGCACAGGCACAGGAACGACCGACGGCGGCGTGACCATCGACGACCTCCTCTACTACCTCGCCCGCTTCAACGCGGGCTGCTAATCGATGCTCTCCTCGGTGGCCCGCCTCTCACCTGGCGCGTCTCCCCCTATCGCCCAGCCGCCCCGGTCAGCGCCAACGCCGCGTTGATCACGCCAAGATGCGAGTACGCCTGCGGAAAGTTCCCCAGCGCCATCGTGTGCACCGGGTCCCACTGTTCCGCGAGTAAACCTGTCGGGCCCGCCTGCGCGATCACGCCATCGAGCAGGTCCTTCGCCTCGCGAAGGCGTCCCAGCGTCACGAACGCCTCGATCAGCCAGCACGCGCAGATCACAAATCCGCCCTCGGTCCCAGGCAGGCCGTCGTCGCACCGATAGCGATACACCGTCGCCCCCTCGCGCAGTCCTTTGTCCACCGCGTCCACCGTCATCGCCCAGCGCGGGTCGTCGTGTGGTAGTAGCCCCGTCAGCCCGATCGTCAGCGCGGCCGCATCGAGTTCCTCGCCGTGATACGACGTGGTAAACGCCCGGACCTTCTCGTTCCATCCCTGCGCGAGCACGTCGTCACGAATCCGATCGCGCAGCGTCCGCCACTCCGCGTTGTCCTTCCCCAGCACCGCGTCGTGCACGACGAGCGCGCGATCCACCGCGTGCCAGCACATCACCTTCGAGTGCACGTGATGCCGCCGGGCTCCGCGGATCTCCCAGATCCCGTGGTCCGGCTCCTCCCATCGCGCCTCGACTGCCTGCACCATCGACCGCACCAGCCGCCACGAGTCGGGCGAGATCCCCACGCCGCGCTCCGCCATCGTCGCCACCATGTCCACGATCGGCCCGAAGACGTCGAGTTGCACCTGCTGTGACGCCGCATTGCTGATCCGGATCGGACGGCTCCCCGCATACCCGCGAAGATCCCCGATCTCCGCCTCGGGCCCGAGGTCCTCGCCCCGCACCGCATAAATAGGCCGCAGCCGTGCCGGTGAGTCCAGCCCATCCACCACGCCCACGAGCCAGTCCGTCAGGCTCATCGCCATCCCGGTGTTCCCCAGGCGCAAGAGTGCCGTCGCCGCCATCGCCGCGTCGCGTGGCCAGCAGAACCGATAGTCCCAGTTCCGCACGCCGCCGAGCTGCTCGGGCAGGCTCGTCGTCCCGGCCGCCGCGATCGCGCCCGAGGGCCCGTGCCCCAGCGCCTTGATCGCCAGGGCGCTCCGCACCACGACGTCGCGGTACTCCATCGGCACGCGCAGCGAGTCCGCCCACCCCGACCACAGCCCCTGCGTCAGTATCCGCCTCTGCGCCTCGGATACGACACTCGCCTTGAGATTCCCCGTGCCATAACGCAACTCGAGCACCACCTCGCCGCCGGGGATCGCGTCGAGATCCACGATCGCCTCGGCCGTGTGGTGCGTGCCATCGTCGTGGACATGCCACGCCACGCCCGGCGAGTGCACCACGCACGGGTCCGACCCGACCATTAACTCCAGCCCGTGCTCGTGCACGACGACCGTCGTCCCGCTGCGTCCGAAGTCCTGCCTCGGCGCCAGCCGCACGCGCACACGACCCTTCCCCTCGATCACACGCACCAGATCCGTCCGCCCCGCGCGCTGGTACCCGCGCCCACCCGAGCAATCCAGATAGTCCGTCACCCAGAACGAGCCCCAATCCGTCCGCAGCAACAGCGAGTTGGGCAGATACGCCTGCGACAAAGGCCCGCGCCCATCCTCGGCCTCGATCGCAAAGAACCCCGCATCCACACCCCCCAGAAGTTCCGCAAAGAGTGCCGACGAATCGATCCGCGGCGCACACAACCACGTCACCCGCGCGTCCGGCGACACGAGCGCGATCGTCCGCTGATCCGACAGGATCGAGTGACTCTGGATCGGCACGAGCGCCCGCTCGCCCAACCACACCTCCCGCTCGTGCGCCAAGGCCTCGAGCACCTCCGCGACATCCTTGACGCTCCCCACGCGCTCGATCGCACTCGTCTCCCCCTCGCCCACCTTCACGCTCACGTCGTGCTCGCCCAGCGCCTTAAACGCGTCCTCGTCGGTCGTGTCGTCCCCGAGAAAGATCACATGAGAAGCGCCCGATCGATACGTCGCACGCCGAATTGCATCACCCTTGGTCTTCGTGGATGCCGCCGCCTCCACCACCATCGATCCGTGCCGCACCACCACCCCGGGCACTGTCGCCGTCCGCTCCGCCTCCGCGATTATCTCCGAGGCCGACGACGGATCCGCCTGTCGATAGTGGAACGCCACCCCCACCGCCTTCCGCTCGACCAGACACCCGGGCCACCTTGCCGCCAGCGCCTCGAACGCCTCGCCCACGCGAGCCACTGCACCGTTGTCACACACATCGACGACGACGTCACCGTCGCCGTCTCTTGCCCCTGTCCTGATGACCTCCTCGGCTCCGTGGCTCCCATACAACATCGCCCCGGGAATCGCCCGAGTTGCCTCGCGCAGCCACAACACCCCGCGCCCGGAGATCACCGAGACATTCGTGCACGCCAGCGCCGACAGCCGCGCCAACGCCTCGGCACACCGCGCGTCGATCCTCGCCTCCGACGGCGTCGAGACCAATGGCGAGATCGTCCCGTCAAAGTCGCTCGCCACCAGCAGCAGCGGCGATCGGGCGATCGCAAGCAGGCGCGTGGATGACATCCTGTGCTCTCGAGTCATGTGTGATGAGCCCACGACGACGCCAATATGCCCATGAAATCCCGTGACCACGCGTGCACGTCACGCCGACGCACCACGCTCCGCAGCGTCGCCATCCGCTCGCGCTTCTCCTTCGCCGGCATGCGCAGCGAATCCAGGATCGCCCGTTTGAACGACTCCGTGTCCCGCGGGTTCACAAGGATCGCCCGGCGCAACTCCTTCGCCGCCCCGGCAAACTCGCTCAAGACCAGCGCCCCCGTCAGGTCGCTCCGACACGCGACATACTCCTTCGCCACCAGGTTCATGCCATCACGCAACGGCGTCACCAGCATCGCGTCCGCCGCCAGGTAGTACGCCACCAACTCGTCCCGCGCCAGCGAACGCCGGAAATAGTGCACCGCCACGCGCCCGGGCTGGCTGTAATCACCGTTGATCCGACCGACGATGTGCTCGACCTCTTCTCTCGTCTCGTCGTACCCCGGTACGTGCTCCCGGCTCGGCACCGCAATCTGCAGCATCACCACCTGGTTCGCCAGGATCTTCCCGTCGCGCAGCAACTCCTCGTACGCCTTCAATCGCAGTGGAATCCCCTTGGTGTAATCCTGCCGATCCACGCCCAGAAGCAGTTTCCGCCCGCCGAGTTCACGCTTGATGTCCGCCGCCCGCTGCCGCACGATCGGGTTCGCCGCCGCCAACTCAAACTCCGACGTCGGGATCGAGATCGGGCACGAGATCACCCGCACCGTCCGCCCGTCCACGCGAAGTTCCTTCTCGTTCCCCTGCGCCCCGGCATACCGCTTCGCCGCCCGCACAAAGTTCTCCACGCCCAGAGGCGTGTGAAATCCGATCACGTCCGCCCCCAGAAGCCCGCGCACGATCGCCCCACGCCACGGCAGCCACGCGAACAACTCGTCCGGCGGGAACGGAATGTGCAGAAAGAACCCGATCCTCGCCCTCTCGCGCCGCTCCCGGATGATCTTCGGCACCAACTGCAACTGATAATCGTGAACCCAGATCAGACTCTTGTCGTCGCTCACGCGGATCGCCGCCGATGCGAATCGCTTGTTCACCGTCTGGTACGCCACCCACTGCGTCCTATGGAACTCCGGCGTCACAATCGCATCGTGATACAAAGGCCAGATCGTCGTATTGCTGAATCCGCCGTAATACGCCTCGACCTCCTCACGCGATAAACCCACCGCGCGGAGATCCAACCCCTCCACCTTCACAGGCCTCGGCGCCGTCCCAGTCCCACCATCCCACCCGATCCACACGCCGCCTCGCCGCTCCAGCACCGGCTTGAGCGCCGCCACCAACCCCCCGGGGCTCGTCTTCCACTTCGCGTTCGCTCCCTTCCCCACCCGAGACGCGGGCAGGCGATTCGCAACGATGACCAGTGGAGCGCGTGTCGGCATGATCAAACAGAAGAACGGGCGATTCTAGCGGCACGAGCCAACTCCCGCGCGCCAACTCGCTGCATTCACACGATGATCACGACACCCGCACCAATCGCATCAGGCACGAACGATCTCGCCGCCACACTCGGGGCAACGCTCGCTCGATAACCCGCGAACGTCGTAGCCGCACGAGTCGCAGGCGCCATCCACCAATCGCTCGACCTCCGACGCCGATGGCCCCAGCAGCCCCACCTTGACCCCATGCTTCTTCAACAACTTCGTCGCGTGCGAACTCGTCGACACCAGCAATAACAGCCCGATGAGCGGCACCACCATCAAGAGCGACCCGATCACCACCATCACGATGTTCCGACCCATCGCCACATTGAGCATCGCGGCAAAGACAATCACCACAACGCCCGAAACGACAAATCCAACCGAGAGAAACCCACGCAGCACGACCGCCATGTCGGGAGTCACCGACGACCGCAGATTCACGAAGACAATCGCCCCGATGTACATCAACACCATCGCCAGAAACGCGAGCAACAGTCGCCGCTGCCCCCGCGCCACCCCACGAAGGCTGATCCGCTTCTTCCCTCGCCACCCCGCCGACACCATCCGATCCTCGGCCTGCGACATCGGGGCCACTCCATCATCTGACCATCCGTCACGCACACAACTCCAACGCGGGCCCAGCATACCCCAAAAAGGACAACAGCCCTCCCTCTCTCCCTCGGGATAGGCTGCCGTCCTTGATCACGCTCACGCGAGCCTCGAAAAGCCAAAGCCCGCGGCGTGGTTGAACTCATCCGACGAACGCTTCCGGACGCCGAAGCACCAATCTACACCCAACTCGATTCCATGCAACCCGAACAGCGCAAAGACTCCGCAAGACTTTTCAAGTCGTTGTGAACCAACACCCTGCGCGCGTCAGGGAAACCCTGAATTCCATCCATCGAAACTCGCCCCGTAGCATTCCCCATGCCCCCGCGACAGCCATCCGCTCCCGCACCCCGACGCCGACTCGCGTACCCCAAACCCGTCGAAACGCTCATCGAACGCCTCGCCTCGCTCCCGGGAGTCGGCCGGCGCTCCGCCGAACGCCTCGCGCTCCACATCCTCAAATCCGACTCCGTCGACGCCAAGGCCCTCGCCCGGTCCATCGAAGACGCCAAGACAAAGATCCGTAACTGCCGCATCTGCAGCAACTTATCGGAGTCTGAAGCCTGCGCCATCTGCGACGATCCGGCCCGCGATCGCGCCCTCGTCCTCGTCGTCGAGCAGCCCAAAGACCTCATGGCCCTCGAAGAAACCGCCACCTTCAAAGGCATCTACCACGTCCTACTCGGCCGACTCAACCCCCTCGAAGGCGTCGGCCCCGGCGACCTCACCATCAACGATCTCTTCGATCGTGTCAAAGACCCCACCCAGAACGCCGGCGGCACACCCATCCGCGAAATTGTTCTCGGACTCAATCCCACCTTCGAGGGCGATGGCACCGCAGTCTTTCTCGCCCAGGAACTCCACGTCCTCGCCGCCGCGCGCAGAGAATCTGGAGAACCCGAACTGATTGTGTCGGGGTTGGCACGAGGTTTGCCGATGGGAGCACCGCTGGAGTACGCCAACAAGGCCGTATTGGCCGATGCCATTGCTGGACGACGGCGATTGGAGTGATCGCTCGCGAACAGTCCGGGCACTCGCCCGCCGGAGGCTCACAGGAAGGATTCCATGCGGTTCGAGACCTCCCAACACATGAAACTCGGCCAGCACATGAAGCTGGCCCCGAGGATGATCCAGTCCATGGAGATCCTCCAGATGCCCCTCGTCGAACTCGAGGAACGCATCGAACAGGAACTCGAGAGCAACCCCACCCTCGAAATGCTCGACGGCGATCCCGACGCCCTCCCCGATTCCCTCCTCGACTCACCAAACGGCCCGGGCGAACCAGCCGAACTCGGCTCGCGCGCTGAACTCTCCATCGACGAGGTCCATGGCAACAACGACTTCGAGCGACTCGAGTCCTTCGAGCGGGCCGAGCCCGAGGCCGCCGAGAACGAGTTCTCCTCAAGAAGACTCGAACACGACTACGAACCGACGCTTTCCCGCGCCCGCGCCGTCGAGCAGTCCGAGGCCAAGATGGAGGCCATGGCCGCCGCCCCCGCGCGCGGCGCCTCCCTCCTCGAACAACTCCGAGGCCAGTGGGCCCTCGTGGACATCGACGCCCCCATCCGCGCCCAGGGCGAACTCATCCTCAACTTCCTCGATGACGATGGCTACCTCCGCACACCCCTCGAAACCATCGCCGAGCGCGCCGTCGTCGCCGAGACCAATGGACACGCCAACGGTCACACCACCACCGACCTCGCCGCGCCGATCTTCAGCACCCGCCCCGACGTTCCCGCACTCGAGCGCGCCCTCCACGCCCTGCAACTCTTCCTCGAGCCCGCCGGCGTCGCCGCGCGCACGCCGCGTGAGTGCCTCCTCCTACAGATCGACGCCCTTGAGGACGACGCCGAGTCGTTGGGCTGGCCCAAGCCCACTCTCGCCGCGGCACGCCAACTCATCGACGCCCACATCGATGACCTGATGCAGAATCGCCTCCCCCGGGTCGCCGAGAAAACCGGCCTCTCCCTCGACGAGATCAAGGAAGCCATCACGCTGATGCGCCGCCTGAGCCTCGCCCCCGCGCGCCGTCTCGTCAGCGATGCCGTCCGTCCCATCATCCCCGACGCCATCGTCGAGTACGACGTCGAGCAGGACCGCTACATCGCCTACCTCAACGACTCGCGCATGCCAAACCTCCGCATCAACCAGGAATACGCCCGCCTCTCCAAGGACCGCGCCCAGCCCCAGAAGGACCGCGAGTTCCTCCGCACCAACCTCGGCAACGCCCAGTGGCTCATCGACGCCGTCCAGCAGCGCCGGCGCACACTCCTCCGTGTCGTCGAGGCCGTCGTCGAGGCCCAGCGTGACTTCTTCGACTATGGCCCCCAGGCCCTCAAGCCCCTCCCCATGACCCAGATCGCCGAGCAACTCGGCATCCACGTCGCCACCGTCAGCCGCGCCGTCTCCGAGAAGCACCTCGCCACACCACGAGGCATCGTCCCGCTCCGCAAGTTCTTCTCGGGAGGCGTGCAGGCCAAGAGCGAGGGCGGCGAGAGCGAGGACCTCGCCTGGGACGCCATCAAGGCCGCCCTCCGCGAGGTCATCGACGCCGAGGACAAAACCAAACCCCTCAGCGACGAATCCCTCGTCGACGAACTCAAAAAACGCGGTATCGAGATCGCACGCCGAACCGTCGCCAAGTACCGCGACCAACTCATGATCCCGGCCGCGCGACTCCGCAAGACCTTCTGAACATTCCGATCCGTCCTACCAAACCTCGTGGCACAGGCGTCCCGCTTGTGTCCACTTCTCCTGCTCGCATTGTTCTCCCTGAGCGGGCTTCTCTACCGCTGCCCCGCCAGTTTCCGCACCGTCATGTCGAACGTGCGGACCATCGCGCTGTGGATCCCATAGCACACCAAGGACCACGCCCCGATCGCCACGACCGCGCCCATCGCCAGCGCGATCCTCGCTGACACCAGCCCGCCCATCCCCGACGACACCGTCTCGCTCATCGCACGCTCGGGCGCGCAGCACGCCGACACCGCCGACGCCGGGCTGAGCGGGGCCAGGATCGGTCCCACCGTCGCGATCCCCGACGCCGCGTGCCACGCGCACAACCCCACCGTCCCCGCGATCGCCAGCAGCACGCCCACCGTCCCCACCACCGACCCAATCGTCCCCTTGCTCTTGAGCGACCAGTTCAACCCCAGCATCACGCAGAACGCCATGAATGGCAGCACCGACAACGCCAGGATCACCCCCGCCTCGGGCAAGACCACCGGCACCGCCGGCCCGCCCGACTGCGTGATCTCCACCCCGCCGCTCCGCCCAAGCCCACCCACCAGCACATACAACCCCGCGAGCATCACCGTCCCCACGGGCACCGCGAGCAGCGGCAAGAGATACATGATCAGCCCGCGCAACTTCCCCTTGAGATACGCCGACGCGGTGATCGGCGTCGTCAGCAGCAGGTCCAGCGTCCCGTCCTCGCGCTCGCGCGAGATCGCCGTCCCCGCCGTGTTCACCGCGACCAGCGCGATCGTCGCCAGCTCCGCCCACGCCGTCGCCGACAACGCCAGCCGGAACTCGTCGCTCGTCATCTGCCCCACGTGGAAGAAATAAATCAGCAGCACCCCAAAGAGCGCGCCCATCCCGATGAAGACCCACCGCGCGACCGTCTTCCCCAAGGTCGCCTGACGCGCCGCCGCCTCACGCCACGCGATCGGGTTCGTCCACACGGCCCGCGGTGGCCTGTGCTCCGCGTTCGCCGCGCCAAAGCCAAACATCTTGCGATACCACGGCACTCCCCCGCCGCCCTCGCCCGCGATCCCCAGGAACCCGCCCGCACGAACCGTTACCGTCGAGGCGATCATCGTCACCACGCTCAGCACCGCGCTCCCCACGCACCACGTCGTCACCGGCTTCTCCAGGAGCCAGCGCAGGATCATCGACGTCTGGCTCCCCTCCGGCGCCCTCGGATACGACACGGGATCGAGCAGCGCCCGCAGCGTGAGGAACGGATTGAGAGCCGTCATCACCGTCACGCGGCTTCCACCCACGCCCGCCTGCAGAAACTCGTCCACCGCCCACGTCGCGCCCAGATACCCCACCACCGCGACATAAAAAATGAAAAACGCCCGCTTGCCCGCGGCCCGGCTCACCGAAAGCGCGATCGCGATCGCCCCCACCACCAACGCCGCACACACCGCGATCGCATAACTCAAGAAGATCGACGACCCCGGCACGCCGCCAAAGTACTGCGTCAACGCAAACAACGGCAGACTCGCCCCCAGCAGCGCCACCACAAAGAACAACCGCCCGAAGAGATTCCCCAGCACGATCTGCGTCGCCGAAAGAGGCGTCGTGAGCAGCACCTCCCACGTCCGAGGCGACGACTCCTGCGCGATCGCCGCCCCCATGAAGACGGGCGCCAGGATGCAGATCAAGAAGACCTGGACGTTGGCGATCGCCGCGAACGCCGTCGAGGCGGCTGCCGCAAGTTCGCGATAACTCAGGCTCCCCGCCGACGTCTTGATGAGCAGCAGCCACAGGAGCCCCACGATGAGGAGGGCCAGGTACGCCGACCGGATGTACATGTGCCGAGCCCGCCGCGACCCGTTCTGCACCAGCCGAACCGCGATCGGGTTCAGGGGCACAAGCCGCAGCAGCCAGCGAAGGAAAATCGGCATGGGTTCAGGGTAGGAAGGGGGAGAATCCAAATGGCCAAAGGGACAAATGGCCAGATTACCAATAGAGGCGTGACGTGCGAGACCGGACTCCGGCGATCGAACCAATCAACGCTGACTCCACTCTCTACCGCCACCACACGCCCGAGGTTCCACACCACGACCCGCCTCATCTCCTCTGGTCATCTGACAATTTGGCCATTTGCCCACTTGGAAATTTCCACACCCCCCTATCCTCCTCTCCCCCGGGCCCCACTAAGCCCGGCGTGGTGGGGTGGCAGAGCGGTTGAATGCGCCGGACTTGAAATCCGGTAGGGGGCTTGTCCTCCTCGGGGGTTCGAATCCCCCCCCCACCGCTTCCTCAAGTGGTCCTCATTGGTGGCCCGCCTCTCCAGAGGCGGGTCTCGTCCGCCGCCTTCACATCTCTCGTTCCCACCAACCAAGTCGGGTATCAGCACTCTGATCTACTTGATCCGAGCAGATGTCGCTCAAGAAGATTTGCAGCAAAAGTTTGAAACGCTGAAACCACACCTTAAGTCCAAATACAAATTCGCTCACGAAATGGCATTGGGGATGCTCAAAACTGCGTCTCAATCCCCAGATCCCGAATCGTGAACAGCGACTCGAACATCAGCCCCGCGCCCTCGATATTCTCCCTCGCCCCGCCCTGCGCCTCGAGCCGATCGATCGTCGCGATCACGCCCAGCACCCGCGCCCCCGCCTCGCGCAGCACCTTGACGGCCTCGATCGCCTGCCCGCCCGTCGTCGCCACGTCCTCCACCAGCACCATCACGTCCCCCGCGTTCACCACGCCCTCCAACTGCTTCGACGTGCCATAGTCCTTCTTCTGGTTCCGCACGAACACGCTGGGCAAACCCGTCTCCAAACTCGCCACCGTCACCAGCGGAATCCCGCCCAGTTCCGCACCAGCCAGCCTCGCAACCTTCACGCCCGCGCGCTCGCCCATCGCCCGCACGCACTCGGCAAACATCGGCCCCAGCCTCCGCAGCAACTCGGGCCGCGTCGAGAACAGGTACTTGTCCAGATAGAACGAACTCGTCCGCCCCGACCGCAGCGTGAACGTCCCACGCAACAGCGCCACCTCCGCGATCGCCCGCGCCAGATTCTCTCGCTCGCTCATCGTCACGCTCCGCTTCCGCATGCCCCACGCCTTTGGGTGCCCCAACGCTCCGCGTGGGGCTCCCAACCCTACCCCTCCTCCACGCTTCCCTCACCAATCACACCCACCCAACCCGAGAATCTAGGCAACTCCCACACACGATCGCCCGCAGATTCTCCGAGAATTCAGCCGCCAACTCGAAACACTCCCCGCGCTCCCACCCAATCATTCATTGGGCCACACCGGGACCCAAAGGAGACCACCATGCGCACGCCCACTCGTCGCCTCTGGATTGGAGCGTTGCCCCTTCGGGCAGTCTCGCTTCTTCTCCTCGCGAGCACACTCGCGCCCATCACCCTCGCCGATCCGCCAACGCCTGCCGCCGACCCTCTCGCTGGCCCGCGCGTCCCCGATCCCGACGCCGACCGCAAGGCCCCCACCCTCATCGAGCGCGATGCCGAGGGCCACATCAAGCGCCTCGAGATCACCCCCGAGGAGGTCGCTCTCGACAAACTCCAACTCACCGCCAAGGAACGACGTCGGGCCAACGAGATCGTCGATCGAAGGCGCGTCGGCCTCGATCGCGTCGTCATCGGCAACGTCACCCTCATCATCCGACTGCACAACGCCGCCGAGGCCGGCGACAAACCCGAACTCAAGTCCGCCTTCCAGGAGTTCATCCGTCTCTACGAGTCCGAGGTCGGCAAGGTCAAGGCCAAGGACCAGATCGCCCAAGTCCTCTCGCGCGAGCACGCCACCCAGTTCCACGCCCTCATCGACGCCTACTGGAAATCCATCGCCGAGGAGGCCCTCGCCGACGCCAAAGACTTCGGCATCGCACCCGCCGAAGCCATCGGCGCCGAGATCGCCAAAGCCATCGGCAAAGAAATCAAGCGTTCCTACGAGCGCCAGGTCCAATACCGGGCCGAGGACCTCGACCACTTCCTCGAAGTCGTCGAGGCCACGCCCGAGCAGGAGAACACCATCCGCGCCCAGGCCCTCGAGTTCGCCCAGAAGACTCTCCAAAGACCCACCATCGCCCAGCGCGAGGCCTTCATCAAGAAAGTCTTCGCCGAACTCACCCCGGCCCAACGCGCCAAGGCCTTGAAGGAATACCTCGACCCCGCTAAACCCGCCGCCGACACCCCCGGCGAAATGGGCGGCTCCATGGATGGATCCATGAGCGGGTCCATGGATGGCTCCATGGACAGCGACTCCAAAGATGCCAAGCCCGCCAAATCCGACAAGGTGTCTGAGCAAAAACCAGACAAAGAGACCGACACCAAGCCGGACAAGAAGCCCGAAAAGAAGTCAGACACGCCCAAGTGACGAGCCGCGGAGCGCGGACCCGCAACCCTGCCCCACGCCCGAAAACTCCCTCGCCCGGCTCGATCACAAGCCCCCACCACGCCTCGACCTACACTTTTCGCCCGTTCCCGCCCGAGCCTCGCCGGATCTTCCGGCATGCCGCATCCAAGCGGGAACGCACCGAAATCGCGCCCGGAGTCCGTGCGCCGCACGAGCCCCAGGCCGCCACGTCACGACGCACACGGCCCGGCACTCCCGCGCCCGATGAAGGAAGGATCGCCCCCATGCTCAGTCGCACCCGCCTGATGGCCCTCACCGCCACGGCCTCCATGGCCCTCGCGAGCCTCTGCCTCGCCCAACTCGTCCTTCCCCCCGTCGCCCCACCCCCCGAGAGCGACCCATCCTTCGAGATGCCCCCCAAGCCCATCGCCCCGCCGGTCGCGACGCCCATCAACCCTTCAAAGCCCAAGCCCGAGCCGATCGTCATCCCCGAGGGCGTGAAGTACACCTCCCTCGTTGAGCGTGACGCCGCTGGCAAACTCATCCCCCTCGCCGTCCCCGCCGACTGGGCCGCCCTCAAGAACAACTCACTCCTCGAGGACTCCCAGCGCCCCGCGATCGAGAAGTACCTCGCCGAACGCAAGGCCCACCTCCGCACCATCGTCGCCCAGAACCTCGATCTCGTCGAGGAACTCGAGAACGGCGCCCTCAACAAACTCAACGCCGACAACCTCGCCGACCGCAAGAATGGCGAGATGCAGCGCGTCACCAACATCGCCCGCCCGCTCATGCCCCCCAAGTCCGCGCCCGACCTCGCCAAGGACCTCACCGACAAGGGCCTCTTCACCCCCGTCCAGGGCGCACTCCACAAGAAGATCACCAAGGAATACGCCGACGCCCTCCTGAAGGACGCCAACGCCACCGACAAGAGCCAGACCCTCGTCAACACCCTCCGCTCCATCTTCAACCAGGGCCTCGAAGAGACGCGCACTATCCACCAGGAGATGCTCGCCGCCGTCGCCGCCCATGCCGACGACCTCGCCGCAAAGGGCGCCCTCTCCGACTCCGCGATCGTCAAGAGCCTCAAGAGCATCGATGCCTCCGCACCACTCTCGGCAAAGGCCCAGGCCGCTCACGACGCCCTCGCGAATCTCTCGTTGGATCAGCGCAAAGCCATCATGACCGCCATCGCCGACATGATGAGTGCGGCCAAGAACTGATCGCTCACCACGAGACCAACTCGTACCCCACGTGGCACAGGCGTCCCGCCTGTGCCTTTTTTTCTACTCAACCTCGTGGGGCAAGCAGCTCGACTGTCCCTTGCTTCTCCTACACCTCAGGCCGCATCATCGGGAACGCGATCACATCCCGGATCGTCCGCTGATTCGTCAGGAGCATCGCCAACCGGTCGATCCCCAGCCCCATTCCCCCCGCCGGCGGCATGCCCACACGCAGCGCCCGCAGGAAATCATGATCCATCGTGCGATACGTGCTCTCCTCCGCCGACTTGTCCGTGTCCAGGCCCTTGAGCTGCTCCCTGAACTTCGCCTCCTGCACGTCCGGATCATTGAGTTCCGTGTAGTGCGGCGCCAGTTCCATCCCCGCCACAAATAAGTCCGCCCGATCAGCCAGGAGCGGATTCTCTCGCTTCGGCCTCGTCAGTGGGCTGATCGCGCTCGGATAGTCCGTGATGAACGTCGGCACGCTCGGGTCCAGCTGCGCCTCGCCACCCTTCTGCTTGTGCTCGAACAACTCGTTCACAACCAGGATCTCATCCATCGCATCGATCGCCGCCCCCAAATTCGGCTCCATCTTCTTGAGGAGCGCCCGCGCCGTGCCGCCGTCCGACATCGGGAATCCATACGCCTTCTCGAACAACTCGGCATACGACTGCCGCGCAAACGCCTTGCCGTAGTCGATCGTCAGTTCCCCGAACGGAAGCACCGGCGCCGCCCCGGCCCCGCCCGCCAACTCCGCCACATACGTCGCCGCGTTACGGATGATCGACTCGGTCAACTCCATCACCGTCTCCACGTCGCCAAAGGCCTCATACGCCTCCAGCATCGTGAACTCAGGGTTGTGCTGCTTGTCCAGTCCCTCGTTGCGGAAGTTCCGGTTCACCTCAAAGACCCGCGGCAACCCACCCACCAAGAGCCGCTTCAAGTACAACTCCGGCGCGATTCGCATGTACAGATTGATCTGCAGCGCGTTCATGTGCGTGACAAACGGCCGAGCCGCCGCCCCGCCCGCCAGCGTCTGCAGCATCGGCGTCTCGACCTCCAGATACCCGCGAGTCTCCATGAACCTGCGGATCCGCGACACGATCCGCGACCGCATCACCAGCACCGACGCCGAGTCCGGATTCGCCCACAAATCCACATATCGCTGCCGATACCGAAGTTCAACGTCCGCCAGCCCCTCATGCTTCGCCGGCGGCGGCTGCAGGCACTTCGCGGCAGGCTTCAACTCCTGAGCCCACACCGTGATCTCCCCCGCCCGCGTCTTCATCACGCGCCCCCGCGCCACCAGCACATCCCCAAGATCCGTGTACTTCGCCAGATCAAACCCGGGCGACGCCACGTCCCGCTGGCTCACCGCCACCTGGATGTCACCCGCGTCATCCCGCACCTGCATCCACACCAACTTTCCCTGATCGCGGTGCAGAACCACCCGCCCGGCAATCGTCACAACAGGCCGAGGATCGACAAACCCCTCAGGCGGCGTCTTCCCAGCCGCCGCCACCGCCTCATCCGCACCAGGGTCGTGACGCGCCTTCGCCGCCGCCGTGCTCAACCGCTCGCCCGTCGCCAATCCATATGGCTCCAGACCCAACGCCCGCACCCGCTCGCGATTCTCGCGGCGCTGCGCCTCCAAATGGTGCAACTCGTTCGACGGCTCCGACGCTGGATTGGGTGTTTCGCTCGACATCGCCGACATTCTTGGCGACCGCCACGCCCCACGCGAACGAGAGTTCTCAACCAACTGCGAGCGATTGTCCAATGCACAGACAGGCCCCGGTGGTGCTCCGGGGCCTGCCATTCGCGTCTATCGAGATCGCGGGAAGTGGTTGATCTCCGATCCGGGCTCAACACCCGGCGTTGAAGCGGAGCAGGTAGTACAGCAAGTCGTCGATCGTCACGCCGCCGTCCTGCGTGCCCGTGCCCGTACCGTCGTCTACATCCGCCGCAACCAGGCCCTGGTTGAAGATCGAGAGGTAGTACAGCAAATCGTCGATCGTCACGCCGCCGTCGGGAGTCCCCGTGCCCGTGCCGTCGTCCACGTCGGCGACGCACACCGGCCCGCCACACGTCGTCCCGTCGCCCTGGTACACGCCGCCGAGCGTCGCGCACCGGTTCGCCAGTTCAATCGTGCAGAACCCGCCGCCAAAGTCGCACGCCCCGTTCACGAACGTCACCGTGCACGGATCGCTCGTCACGCTCCCACAGTCGTTAGAGACGATGCAGCGGTACCGCCCGCCACGATCCGCGCCACCCTCGGACATCCCGATGCGCAACTGGCTCTTGAACGTCCCCTCATAGGTCCAGAACGTCACCGAATCGAATCCGTTGCACGCCTCGTCCACCGTCACCCACGTCCCGGGGCTCGTCTCGTGCTGCCATTCATAGTCAAGCGGCCCGGACCCGGATGCGAAGCAGTTCAGCGACACGCCGAACCCCGTGTAGTTCGTCACCACATTGTCCTTCGGCGGCATCCCGATCCGCGGCAACTCACAGGCCACACCCGTCAGGTAGATCACGCCCGTCGTCGCCACCACGTGGCTCACAGGAAGCCCCGACGCGCACGTGTTCCGAGCATCCGACGCATTGATCAGGATCGCGTTCCCATCGCCGCTCAACCCGATCGGCTGACCGAATGAGAACCCGCTCCCCAGGATCGGATCCGACGGGTTGTCGATCGTCGCGAGATAATCATTCAGGAACATCGGCACGCCGCCGTTGATCGAGGGCTTCCAGATGAACGGCACGCCGCCAACACACGGCCCGCCGCTCGAATATCCCACGATCCCCACCGCCGTGTTCGCGTCGTCGCTCACACCCAGCACCGCGATGTTACACAGCGACCCGCCCAGCGTCGGATGCGTCGTCGGGAACGAGCCGAGCAACGTCGGCGTCCAGGTCGTTCCAGACCCCGTCCACTTGTAGAGACCCGTAAACCCGGCAAGACTCCCCACGATCGCCGTCCCATCCCGCGTCGGGATCGAGTTGCGATACCCACCAGTATCCAAAATCGTCTGCGAGAAGTCGGCGTTCCCGTTCACGTCCGGCCCGCCGTTCCACGTCCACACGCACAGCCGGCGGCTCGACGTCTCATACCCCACGATGACCGTCCCGTCGCCGTTCACATAGTCCGCGCGCGTTGTACCACTCGTCAGGATCGCACCGCCCACGTCGAACGAGTCGCCGCCCGAGGGCAGCATCGCGAACGAGCCGGTCACCGAGTCATAGCGGAACGCCCGGAACCGACCGCAGATCCCGCCGAAAGGCGACACCACGTCGATATACCCGCCACCGACCTGATAGCGACCGTCGCCCGAAATGTCCCACGCATCATTGATCAACGCGTCGCACCGTGTCGCATCAAAGAAGTTCCCAGACCCCAGCGGAAACTCCACCTGGTCGAACCCGCCAATGTGCGACCACGTGCCACCCGAATACCGATGCCCAAGGTTCCTGATCGCACACGGCGGAGTCAGCGGGGGACTCGTCCCGTTGAAGCAGTTGAGCGAGTGCCAGTCCGCAAAGTTCCCCGCCTCGCCCAAGCCAACCATCGAGCCGTCACTCGACAGCGTCACGTTGCCGCCTTCCCAGAAAGCGCCCGCGAGCGTCGACGTCCCAACCCCGCGAACATACTTCTGGATCACATACTCGTTGATCCCCGAGTCATACACCGCTGCCGCAAACGTGTTCCCGTCCTGGCTGATGTCCTGCGCGGTCGACAAACCCGTGTGCACGAACGCGAAATACGGCTGCGCCAACGCGCCCGCCGCCATCGTCAAGGCTCCAGCCACTCCAACATCGCTCCACGTCCTCATGTCCATGCTCCAGATTCGTCGCATCACCGTTGACAAAGTGATGGCGAGGTGATTCCAAAGTTCAAAGCCGCTTGGCGTTGCGCCCGTGCGCGAGCCCACATGTTCATGCTACTGCAAAGCATCTTTCTTGTCAACATTTTCTCCAGAGAATACTCCATGGACAAATTGCCCCTGCGATAACACCGGGTTCGATCTTTCCAATATCAAGAAACCGACTTCCCACCCACCGAAACCCCCACCACGGCCCGATCTTCGCACAGAGGCGTCTTCGCCCCTGGCTCCTTCAACAGGTCCGCCAGCGTCGAACCCCGATAGATCTCGATGATGGCCGCGATCGCCTGGTCCGCCCGCCTATGCAACGGGCACAACGCCGAGCCGTGGCTCTTCAGCCCAAGCGGGCACGTCTCGATCCGCTTGAGCGTCTCGACCGCATTGATGACGTCCAGAAGGTTGATCTCCGACGCCGGCCTCGAAAGCCGATACCCGCCACCGACCCCCCGCCTTCCGTCCACAAGTCCAGCGCTCGACAACTGCTGCAACACCTTCGCGAGATAGTTCACCGGCACCTTCGTCTGCTCGGCCAACGTCGAGGTCGCCACCAGCGAGTCATAGAGCGCCAAGCATGCCATCGCACGCAATGCGTACTCAGCCGTCTGTGAGAACATCACGCCTCCGAAATCGACTCGAGTTCCTAGACCAGTGGTCTACCCGTCAGAGGACGAATCCTAGCGGGCCCCGACTAGCATCGCATTCCCCGCCGGCTTTCCTGCCGCCACGCCGCGTCCACCCGCAATCGCGCGTCCTAGCCCGGGAAATCGCAACAGCCAGAGCGAGTTCAACACCACCGCGAGCGTCCCGCCCTCGTGCGCCACCACACCCCAGCCCACATCAATCGGCCGCCCAAGGTACGACAGCACCAGCGTCGCGATCGACATCACCACGATCACCCCCAGCGCCAGCGACAAGTTGAACGCCACCCGCCGCCGCACCGACCGCGCCAATCGCAGCCCCCAAGGCACCGTCCTCAGATTGTCCGAGAGCAGCACGATGTCCGCCGACTCGAGCGCCGCCGCCGTTCCGATTGCTCCGATCCCGATCGAGACGCTCGCCGCCGCCAGCGCAGGGGCGTCGTTCACACCGTCCCCGATCACGCCCACCGATCCGTGCTCGCGCTGCATCGTTTCCACGATCCGAAGTTTGTCCTCGGGAAGCAACTGAGCGTCCACCACATCAATCCCCAGCCGCAACGCCACCCGCGAGGCCGTCTCCTTGTGGTCCCCCGTCAGCATCCGCAAAGGGCTGACGCCGAGCCGGTGCAACTCCTGCACCATCTCCCCGGCACCATCACGCACCGCATCTGCCATGATGATCACCGCCGCCCCTCCCGCATCGTCGGTGCCTCGAGACCCCCGCGTCACCACCACGGCAATGTGCCCCCGCGCCCGCACACGCGACAGCACCTCATCCACCCGCGACCGAAAGCACTCCGGAATCGTCTCGCCCACAAACGCGACGCTCCCCAGACGCACCTCGACCCCCTCGTGATCGCCGCGCAATCCCTTTGCCGTCGTGTGGTCGACGCGCTCAAACTTCACCGGCTCGATCCCACGCATCGCGGCACTCTCGCGCACCGCCACCGCGATCGGGTGCGTCGAATCCGCCTCCAGACCCGCCGCCAGCGCCAGCAACTCCTTCCCGTCCGACCACCCCACCGGATGCACCTCATACACCCGGGGCCGCCCCACCGTCAGCGTCCCCGTCTTGTCGAAGCACACCGCTTTCATCCCGCTCAGCCGCTCGATCGACTGCCCGCCCTTGAACAGCACGCCCCCTCGTGCCCCGCGCGCAATCCCCGCGAGCGTCGCCGTCGGCGTCGCGATCACCAGCGCACACGGCGACGCCACAATCAAGAGCGTGATCGCCGTCGTCGCCGCCTCCGTCCAACTCTGGCCCACCCCATACCGCCACACCAGCGCCACCACCGCCGACACCACCAGAACGCCCACGGCATACGGCTCATTCACCCGATCGATCACCCGCTGCACCGGCTCACGCTGCTCCCGAGCCGTCGTCACCAGGTTCAGGATCTTCTGCAGGCTCGACTCCGACACGCCCCGCAACACCCTCGCCTCCAGGGGATCGTCCGTGTTGATCGTCCCCGCGTACAGCTCATCCCCCTCCACCACATGCCGCGGCATCGCTTCACCCGTCATCGCGCTCTGATCCATCGACGACTCGCCCTGCACCACCACGCAATCCGCCGGCACACGCTCCCCAGGCCGAACCTTCACCCGCTCCCCCGCCACCAGCGTCTGCGCGTCCACCTCCACCCACGCGCCATCGCGCAGCACCATCGCCCCCTTGGGCATCAGCGTGTGCAACGCCTCGATCTCACGCTGCGTCCGCGCCATCGCGAGATCCTCGAGCGCCCCCGACAGCACGAACAGAAAGAGCAGGAGCGCCCCTTCTTCCGGGTGCCCGATGTACGCCGCCAGCCCCGCCGCCACCACCATCAGAACATCAATATCCACCTTCCTCGACCGGATCGCGTGCCACGCCGCCCGCCCGCCGAAGACCATCCCGATCAACAGACTCGTCCAGTACAACCCCTCGCCGACGTGCGCCGTCGCGCCCACATGCGTCAGCGCATACCCCAGGCCCAGCAACACCCCCGCCACAATCGACGCGCGCAACTCGCCCCTGGGCGTGAACAACCCCGAAGACTCACGCTCCGCCCCGCGCCGCTCATTGGTGATGTCCGCCTCGGGCCGATCGCCGGATTCACCCGACACTCGCGACATGGTGCCGGTCATCGCATCGCCGTGTCCATCAGCCGACGCTCCGACGCCGACGATCCCTCCACAGGCGTGTCCTTCACCAGTCCGTCGATGATCGTGTCCACCGACACTTGGTCCGCCTCGGCATTGAAGTTCGTCATCAGGCGATGGCGAAGCACAGGCCTCACGATCGACCGGATGTGGTCCACCGTCACATGCCCGTCGCCGCGAATCGCCGACAACGCCTGCCCGGCACGCACCAAAAACTCGCTCGCCCGCGGCCCCGCACCCCACGCGACATAGTCGTGCACCAACTTCGGCCTCACGCGCCCGCCGTCCATCGCCTCCTTCACGCGCGTCGCCCGAACCAGCCGCAACGAATACTCGATCACATGGTCCGGCACAGGAATCTCACGCACGCACTGCTGGATCCGACGAATCCCCAACTCGTCCAGCACCGCCTCCACGGGCGACGACGACCGGGCCGACGACCGCCGCACGATCTCCAACTCCTCCTCCGCCGACGGATACCGGATGTCGATCTCGAACATGAACCGGTCCAACTGCGCCTCGGGCAGCGGATACGTCCCCTCCTGATCGATCGGGTTCTGCGTCGCCAGCACGAAGAACGGCGAGGGCAACTCGTGCCGAACGCCGCCCACCGTCACCTGACGCTCCTGCATCGCCTCGAGCAGCGCCGCCTGCGTCTTCGGGGGCGTGCGGTTGATCTCGTCCGCCAGGATCACATTCGCGAACACCGGCCCGTGCACAAACCGCAACTCACGATGCCCCGTCGACTTGTCCTCCTGGATCACCTCCGTCCCCGTGATGTCGCTCGGCATCAGGTCAGGCGTGAACTGGATCCGTGAAAACTTCAACGACAGCGTCTTCGCGATCGTCGAGATGAGCAGCGTCTTCGCCAGCCCCGGCACGCCCACCACCACCGCGTGCCCCCGGCAGAAGACCGCCATCAGCATCTGATCGATCACCTCGTCCTGACCCACGATCGTCTTGTGGATCTCCGACTTCAGTTTCGCATACGCCTCACGCACCTCGTGCGCCGTCGCGGCACCAGGAACAGACGGAATCTGGGAATCGCTCACGCCGGGCCTCCAATGCCTTCTGATGCCGCCAGCCACGCCAGAAACTCCGGGCGCGACCAGGCGACACGCACAGATTCTAACGTCGGCATTCCAACGACGCGCATCGAGCCTTGCCCCCCGCATTCCACGCCCAAAAACACGCCCCGGCGCTCCAGAAGCGCCAGGGCGGTGCTAGGGCTCATGATGTCCAGCCCCTGTCAGATGGGATCGCCCGGACGGTGCACGATCTCATGCGCCTCCACGCCCATCATCTCCAGGATCTCCTCGGGGATCTCGTCGCTGAGCCCCTCCAACTCGATCTCAAATCGCTCACCATGGGTGTCCACGCCACCGACTCGTTTCCGAGCCTTCGGGGACGTCGGTCCGGGCGCGGGCTTCATATGCCGCTCCTCTAGCCGCAATCCATCCATCTCCCGGGGCGTCAACTCTCGCCTCTCGCCGTCGGGCCCGATCAGAAACCCGCGCCGCTCCACATGCACCTCCGGAGCCGAGCCACGCGGCACCACCACGGCCCGCCCCGGACCTTCACGATCCGGACCAGCACGCATCACACGCTCCTTCTTCGAGATCGCGTCCAGTTTCTTCTCCAGCCTCGCGATCTCCGCGTGGAGCGACTCGATCTTTGCCTTGATCTCGTCACGAGCCGCACCCATCTCTCGCCACTCCGCCCGTGCCCCCCGATCGTTCCGAGGCCGGCCTTCCCGCCCACTCCCTTCTTCGAACTCAAACCGCTTCCCATCCGGCCCGACCTCGATCCGCTTCACAAACGTCCGAACCTGGGGCCTCCCGATGAACACGCGAGCACCATCCGCGCCCGCCGCCCCCTCGCGAACACCCCCGTCACGCAACTCATACATCTCGCGCCCGCCCTCTCCAAGCCGATCCACGAGCGCCTCAAGTTCGAGGCCCTCGCCATCGAATCGCTTCACATCACGCTCAAGTCGATCGACGTACAGCCGTAATCCCTCCGGCAACTCCTCGCCCTTCGCGCTCCCGCCATGCCGGAACACTCGGACCTGCGGCTCACCAACCTCCCCCAACATCAGCACGTTCCCCGAATCGTCCGTCCACGTCTCATCGGGCGGACACGCGATCGCCGACCCCATGCCGATCGCCGCCACACCCACGAGTCCGCTCATCACCTTCTTCATCGCGTGCTCCTTGTCATCTCATGGCGTCAGCCAGTCGGGCACACGCCGGCTCGGGGTCAACGCCACACCGCCCGCAATCGCGGGCCTGCACCTCCTGATGCTCGCACACCCGCCCTTCCGTCACGCAGGCCGTCACAATTCCTAGATGCTGTTACACAAAAACGGAACGGACCGCATGGGGGTGGCATGCGGCCCGCTCCTTCGGAACATCCGTGGCCTCGCCTCTACAGCGGCGCGCCCTACTCCCGTTCGGCCTTCTTCTCCTGCTCGGCAAGCCGCTTCTCGATCGACGCCATCCGCTTCTCCAGCCGCTCCATCTGGTCCGCGAGCCGATCCAGAGAGCCCGCGAGCCGATTCGAGTCGTCCGCGACCATCCCCTCCGCGCCCGCCGCCGGCACCGGAGCACGCATCACAAACACATCGCCATTCGGCCCGAGCAACCGACGCATCGACTCGCTCATCTCGTCGCTAAACTCCGACCAGTCGGGCCCCTTCTCCAAACTCTCGACAAGTTTCTGGCGCGCTTCCTCAAGAGCCTTCTTCGCCGCCTCGATCGTCTCGCTGGACTTATTTCTCAGCGTGTCGAGGCTCTGGCTCTTCTTGATGTCCTCCATCGCCCGGTCCAGCGCCCTGAGTTGCTCATCGAACCACGCGCGATCCTTCCCCTCCGTCTTTGCCGAGAGCCTAGGCCTCGCCGGGTTGAACTCCTTGGTCCACAACTTGTCGCGCGAGTACGCCTCAAGCCGCACCGTCAGGACTTTCGACTCTTCCCCACGAAGGACCCTCAGCGAAACCTCATCCCCGGCATCCTTCCCCTGAAGGATCTCACGCATCTCCCCCTGGCTCGCCACGCGCTGTCCATCCACCGCCACCACCACGTCACCGACCTTGAGCCCGGCCTTCGACGCCGGCAGCCCCTCCAGCACGCTGTCCACCACCACACCCTCCCCTTCCGACGGGTCACTCATCGTGATCCCCAACATCGCCTTGGGCGGCTTCACCATCGCCAACTGATCCAGCGGCATCCAGTTCCCCTCGCCGCCGCGAGCCCCACCCGACATCCCCCCCGCAAAGGGCGCCGCGCCTCCCAATCGATCCAACCCTGCCACAACAGAAAACGACGCGATCTCCGCCCCGGATTCATCCAGAATCCGAACCCGATCGCCATCGCGCTTGACGCGATCCGCGGGCACGGCCTTCCCATCTACCGTCGCCGTCGTCACGCCATCCTCGATCTTCAGCGTGATCTTCTTCCCGTTGATGTCCTGCACGAACATCATGCTCGAGCGCGACATCGAGTCACGCGACGACTCGCGCGCACCATCCCGCGCACCCTGAAGCGGCTGATCGAACCCGCCCGACAACTTCGGTCCGCCGCTCGTGCTGCCCTCGGGCTCGCCCGCAGCCATCGCCATTCCCGCGGCGATCCCCACCGCCAACATCGCCGCCAACGCCTTCGACATCATGCTCGTGTCCACCAGTGCGCTCATCGAGAAACTCCTTCGTCTTCCTTCGGCGTTCGTCCCAGCGTCTTTCACGCCTCACCCCGACCCAGCCATGGTGCGTTCAAACTGCCTCGTTCCGAATCCGATCCAACCACCACTCGCCCATCCCTAGAGCGGCTGTTTCAGCGTGTCCAGCCGCTTCGCCGACGCCGGAGCCGTGTATCCCGCCGCCTCCAGCATCCCGGGCGCGATCGGCACGGGCATCCGATGCCCCGCCTCGTCCCGAGAGAACCGGTACAAGTCATTCACCCGAGCCGACTCCACAATCTGCCGCACAAACACCACCCGATACCCCTCGTCCGTCGGCGTGCCATACACCAGCACCTTCGTCGGCATCTCTCCAAGCACTGTCCCCTCGTGCTGACCCTTCGACAGATACAAGTCCCGCGCCTGGTCCGCCGAAACGCGAGTGTCCGTTGACAACCGATGGATCATCTCCGTCGGCGTAAGGCTCGCGGTCACCATTCCGTTCTCCGACGAGACGGCCGACCCACGATTCATCACGCCATTCGCCGCGTACAACGCCAACCCGGCCGCCGCGACCCAACCCGCCCACGATGTCCAGCGCCGGCCCGCAACCGAACCGCCACTCGCGTGCAACGCGTCCAACGGCAACTCGATCCCATCCGCCGCCGCTATCTCGCGCCCCACCTGCTCACTCAACAGCGCGTGGTCCCGCTGCGCCATCGCCACGTCACGCCACGTCGTCGGCTCCGCTGCAGCCGCGGCCTCCAGCGCCGCCCAGTCCGATGCCGTCGCCGCCCCATCCACCACTCGACTGATCAGAATGTCCACAGACTCGTTCATGGTTCGATTCGCTTCCCGTTCCACCACAACCACCACACCATTCACCCCGACCAACCTACCCAATCTCGTGGCACAGGCGTCTCGCCTGTGTCTCCCACTCCGACTCCACGCTCATCCCGATGCGCCTGAACCCAAACTCCGTCACCACTCACCCCTCCCCCGCACCCAGTTTCTCGGACGCCGCCAACTCGCGCAACTGCCGACGCGCCCGCGCGATCCGAGTCTCCACCGTCGTCTCCGGCAGCCCCAAAATCCGCCCGATCTCCCGATACGACAAGCCCTGCACCGCCTTCAAGAGCAACGGCTCGCGATACCCCTCCGCCAACTGCTGCGACAACTCCATCAATCGCCGACCCGCCTGCTCATCCGCCAAGCGCTCAGGCGGCGGCGTCTGATCCGCCGTCAACCCCGTCGTCACTCCAGGCCGAACCGTCTCATCGTTCGCCGTCCCCGCGCTCTGCCCGCGATGCTTCCCAGGCCGCGCCGCCGCCCGCGCCGCGTTCACCGCCACCGTCCGAAGCCAGGGCCGGATCGCCGACGGATCGCGGATCTCCCCAACCTTCCGCACCAGCGACATCGCGACCTCTTGCAACAGGTCGTCCACATCCGCCCAACGCGGCTTGTGCGCCAACAGAATCGCTGCCACCCACCGACGATGCTGACCCCACACCGCCTCCAACGCGCGCGCGTCACCCGCCACCGCCGCGGCGGCATGAATCTCAATCGGCTCGTCGCCCTCAGGCACACGCGCCTCCACCCCCGACGACATGTCCGACTCACTTCGTCGTTTCACAGGCCTGTTCCGTTCCCTATCAGGATGCCCCGACCACCAACCTCCGTCACCCCAACCATCCATCAGCCTCCAGCACCGCAAAAAATGAACTCGCCAATTCCAACCAAAACACGAATACGATTGACACTTAACAACCCTTCGCACCCACACCTAGAACCCATTCCTTATCGGCATCCCGAGCCCCACACGCCCTCCACCTCCCGCCTATGCCCCCCGCCACACGCACCAACTCCATGACCCTCGGCGAGCACCTCAATGAACTCCGCCGTCGTCTCATGGTCTCCATCCTCGGCCTCATCCCCATCCTCATCCTCGCGATGGTCTTTGGCCAGAAACTCCTCGCCCTCCTCCTCGCCCCAGCCCAGGAGGCCCTCCGAGAGCACAACTTCCCCGGCGCCCTCCAGACCACCAGCCCCCTCGAACTCTTCTTCACCTACTTCAACGTCAGCCTCATCGCCGCCGTCGTCGTTGGCAGCCCCTGGCTCCTCTTCCAACTCTGGCTCTTCGTCTCCCCGGGCCTCCACCACCACGAGCGCCGATACGTCTACTTCCTCATCCCACTCTCCACCCTCCTCACCGCCCTGGGCATCCTCTTCCTCTTCAAAGTCATCCTCCCCTTCGCCATGACCTTCTTCGTCACCTTCGGCTCCGACATGGGCGCACGCCACGCCACGACCGCCCCACTCCCGCCCGGTATCGTCCTCCCCTCCATCCCCATCCTCGATGCCGATCCACCCGACCCACAACCCGGCCAGCAGTGGATCAACCGCCCCCTCTCCGCCCTCCGCATCGCCTCCACAACCTCCGACGCCAAACCCGAGATCTACTCCGTCCCACTCACACGCGAGGTCGGCGTCGTCCAGCAGTACCGTGTCGCCGAGTACATCCGTCTCCTCCTCATGCTCTCCCTCGCCTTCGCCCTGGGGTTCCAACTCCCCGTCGTCATCCTCCTCCTCGGCTGGGCGCGCCTCATCAACATCGCGGCACTCAAAAAGTACCGCAAGTACGCCCTCTTCGCCTGCGCCATCGTCGCCGCCTTCATCACCCCAGGCGATCCCACCTCCATGATCGCCATGTGGATCCCCCTCTATCTCCTCTACGAACTCGGCATTGCCCTCCTCCGCTTCTTCCCCGCCCACAAGGTCGCGGGCAAACCCGCCCCCATCGACCGCATGCTCACCGCCGGACCCGAAAACCTCCGCGAGAAACCCGACGCCGCCGACGAGTAGCCGTGTCCGTTCCTTCCCACCCTCGTGGCACAGGCGTCTCGCCTGTGTCCTACTTCGCTTCTACGTCTTCCATTTTCAAAGCCCCACAGAACCTCTCCCCATGTCCCTCCTCTCCCGAATCTTCTCGCGACATTCCACCCCACCGCCCTCGCCGCGCCAGCCTCTCCCACCCACAGTCACCGATAGCGCCATGATGGCCCGCGCCCTCACCCTCGCCCGACACGCCGCGGCCCAGGGCGAAGTCCCCGTCGGCGCCATCCTCTACCAAACCTCAACATCCACCATCCTCGCCGAGGGCTTCAACCAGCGAGAGCTAAACCATGACCCCTCCGCCCACGCCGAGCATCTCGCCATCGTCGCCGCCGCCAAAGCACAACACGACTGGCGCCTCGAGGACACCACCCTCGTCGTTACCCTCGAGCCCTGCGCCATGTGCGCCGGCCTCATCGTCAACGCCCGCATCCCGCGCCTGGTCTTCGGCACGCGCGACCCCAAGGCCGGAATGGTCCGGTCCCTCGCCAACCTCTGCGACGACCCGCGCCTCAATCACCGCGCCGCCATCATCGAGGGCGTCATGCAGGACGAGTGCGCCAACGTCCTCAGCGACTTCTTCCGCGCCCTTCGTGCCCGTCCACGATCGTCCTGAACAAAAACTTCGCCACCTCGCGCATGTACAACTCGCGATTGTCCAGTTTCGCGAACCCGTGCCCCTCGTCAGGAAAGTACAACTCCACAGGCTCAAGCCCCCGACGCCGCAGCCCCACCGCCAACTGCATCGCCTCGCCCACAGGCACCCGCGGATCGTTCAGCCCGTGCGCGATCATCATCGGCACGTTGATCTTGTCGATCTTGTGGATCGACGACACCGACTCCAGAAACTCCGGGTCACTCAGCGGCCCATACTCCACCTCCCGCAACTTCCGCCGATACCCGCTCGTCTGCTCCAAAAACGTCTTCAGGTTCACGATCCCCACCACGTCGATCCCCGCCCCGAACAACCGCTCCTTCCGCTCCCCCCGATCGACCGCCAACTGATCCTCAGCGACGCACGCCACGCTCATGAACCCGCCATACGAACCGCCATACGTCGCGATAAGACCGGCCTGGGCATATCCCTGATCCACCAGCCACGACGCCGCCGCCACCCCATCACGAACGCTGTCCCAGCGCCCCTTGTAATCGTCCATCATCAGGAACGCGCGCCCGTACCCATCGCTCCCGCGCACGTTCGGCTGCATCACCCCGATCCCTTGCGACAGCAGATACTGGATCGTCGACGAGAACCCGGGCCGCGACTGCCCCTCCGGTCCGCCGTGATAGTTCACCACAAATGGGATTGGTGAACCCTTCTTCGCGCCCGCCGGCAGGAACACAAACGCCGGCACCTCGAGCCCATCAAAGCTCGAGTACCGCACCAACTCCGCCAGCGGGAACGTCGAGAAGTCGATCCCCTGATCGTCCGACCGCGTCAACTCACGCCTCGCACCAAGCACGCCATCCTCACCCACCGTCGCCATCGACGTCGTCCCCGGCGTGCGCGCGTTCGACAGCGACCAATACAAATCGCGCCCGCGGAACTTCACACCAGAGACAACACCCTTCTCCATCTCGGGCAGCCGCACCACCTCAAACCCCGGCAGGCGATACACCGACAACTCCCCATACCCATCCACATTCGCCACCACCGCCAGGAGCGACCGATCGTCGTTCATCGTCGCCTCGTCCACCTGTCGCCCCGCCAGCGCGGGGATCGCCAGCCTCAACGTTCCCGTGGCAAGATCGCGCACAAAGACCTGCTTGAGCCCCTCCTCCGCGTCCGACGTCATCAGCACCTGACGCTCGCCCGGCATGTACCCGATCGGCTCCTGCGCCGCCGTCGGCGTCTCCTCGCCCACCCTGTCAGGCAGGATCGACAGATCACGCAAAACGCCGCTCGCGACATCCAACTCCTGCACCACGCTGTGCGACGACGAGAAATATTGCATCACCAGCGCCCGCGAGCCATCGTCGCTCAGGTCCGCCGCCACCCAGTACCCCGCCTTGCCGAGCAACTTCGTCCTCGTCCCCGCCTTCGTCGCGTCGCCATCCACAAAGTCGTATCGATACAGGTAGAAGTCGTTCGCGCTCTCGTCGTTCGCCGAGTACAAAAACCCGCTCGAGTCCCTCAGCCAGTGCATCGGCGTGAAGACGACCTTGTCCTGCTCCAGAATCGCCTTGACACCGGGCACGCCCGCGTCGCGATCCACCACATACACCTGCGTGTTCTCGTTCCCGCCCACCGCCGCCGACGCCAGCATCACCTTCCCGTCGGGCGACAGCGTGTAACTGCTCACCCCATCCGCAAAGTCCGTCAGCGCGACAAGTTTCGATCCAGGACCCGCCGTCGCTCGCCCCTTCTCCCCGGCGACGCGATACACCTGGAACACGCCGTTGGGCCAATCGCGCACATACAGCGTTCCATCCCCCCCCACCGTCGCCGCGCCCGGCGTCCGAATCCGTAAATACCTCGCCAACAACTCCAGATCAGGCCCGCGAGCCGCGGCCTCGGCCTCAACACCACGAGCTGCCGGCGCGCCCGCCTCTCCCCACGAAACCGTCGCCGTCGCGGCGCCCGCCAACATCGCCAACACCAACGCGCCAACGCCCAGAGTCCGATTCATGCTCCACTCCTTCATTCTTCCTCGCCCGCGCGTCACCGCCACACGTTCGCCAGCACCAGAATCACAAACGCCACCACCAGCACCACGATCACCGCCACCTGCCACCCCTTCGGCCCGCCGCGCCGATCCCGCGCCATCAGCGCGTGCCCGCACTTCCAGCACACCGCCACGTCGTCATAGATCTCCGCCCGGCAACTCGGACACGAGCGCGTCACATCCCCGAACCGCTCCAGATCCGCCTCGGTCGGCCCGTCATCGATGATCTCCACCTGTCCGCGTCGCTTTGCCACGCGCCATCCTATTCTCAAACCGTGTCACACGTGCTCTCCGCCATCTTCGTCGGCCTCGGCGGCGGCACCGGTGCCATCGCGCGATACCTCGTCGGACTCGCCTCCCTCAAACTCCTCGGCGACCGATTCCCCTTCGCCACGCTCATCGTGAATGTCCTCGGCTGCCTCCTCATCGGCGCCCTCATCTCCGCCTGGACCGGAGGCACTGGCGAGGCCCGCTCACCCCACGACCACACCAGACTCCTCATCGTCACCGGACTCCTCGGCGGGTTCACCACCTTCTCCGCCTTCGGCCTCGAGACCTTCGCCCTCGTCGAGAAGCACCACCACGCCCTCGCCGCCCTCAACATCGCCCTCAACGTCCTCCTCGGAATCGCCGCCGTCGCCCTCGGCATCAAACTCGGCCGAACCGTCGCCTGAACACCCCACGAGAAGCCCATGCGATACCGCCCCATCCCCCGAACCACCCTCAAACTCTCCGAGATCGGCTTCGGCTGCTGGACCATGGGCGGACCCAACTGGTCCGTCTCGAATGGCCAGCCCATCGGATGGGCCGACGTCAAAGAAGACGACATCCTCCACGGCATCAAGACCGGCATCGACGCCGGCGTCAACCACTGGGACAACGCCGACATCTATGGCAACGGCAAGGCCGAAAGACTCCTCGCCCAGTCCCTCAACAAACTCGGCATCAAGCGAGACACCCACATCCTCGCCACCAAAGTCGGCCACTTCAAAGGCACCGCCCCCTACGCCTACGAACCACAGCACATCCGCCACCAGTGCGAGCAGTCACTCAAGAACCTCCAGACCGACCACATCGATCTCTACTACTTCCACCATGGCACTTTCACAGGCCCCGACTACAACAACCAGACCCACGATTACCTCCACGAAGCGGCAGACACCATGCACGCCCTCGTCAAAGAAGGCAAGGTCCTCGCCATCGGCCAATCCGCCTACACCGACGAAGACTTCGAACGCGTCGTCCCCGTCCTCAGGCCCCACATCCTCCAGAACAAGGCCAACCTCCGCTACGACGACTTCCTCCGCCCGGGCTCACGCCTCCAGGCCCTCATGAAAGGGCACGACTGCGCCTTCGTCGCCTTCGGCCCGCTCGACCAGGGCATCCTCCTCGACAAGTTCGATCCCGCCAACCCCCCCAAGTTCGACGAGGGCGACTATCGCGCCAACCGAAAAGACTTCAACCCCAACACCCTCTGGGCCGTCCGAGAGAAACTCGCCAAGGCCCTCGCCCACTTCAATCAGGACAAACTCGACGCCGAGGACCGCGTCCGCGCCCTCGCCTCCATCGCCCAAAGGTGGCTCCTCGCCCACGACCACGTCTGCTCCGTGATCCCAGGCTTCCGCAACGCCCGCCAGGCCGCCTGCAACGTCGCCGCCGCCAACGACCCGCCGATGTCCACCAACGATGTCGCCTGGCTCCGCGACCTCTTCAAGCCCGTGTAACTACCGCCAAGTGCGATCCCACGCGCTGACGCGCGCCCCCGCGCCGTCACGCATGCACCCTTGACCGATCCGCACGCCGGATCGGCCACACGCCACGACGGAGTCCGTGGCACACCCGCAACGCCCACGTGCACGCGAGCCTTGCCCCAACCACCACCACCCCGTTTCACCCCACGCGCCAAGGAGGCACGCCATGCTGTCCCCACGCCCGCACCATCGCCGAGCACTCACCCTCCTCGAACTCCTCGTCGCCGTCGCCACCATGGCCCTCCTCACAGGCATCTCCGCCCCGGCCCTCTCCGGCGCCTGGCGCGTCACCAAACGCACCGCCTGTGCCGCCAACCTCCGTTCCATCGCCCTCGCCACCGTCGCCCTCGCCGACCAGCAACGCCAACTCCCCTTCGCGCCCGTCGGCACACCGATCAACGACATCTCCACCAACCCCAGGCTCTGGACCTGCCCCACAGACCGCCTCGACCCGGCCAAAAACGAGACCTCATACCTCTACGCCGTCGGCGACGGCCTCCCACGCGACCCCACCGCCGCCATCCCCCTCCTCCGCCGCGAATACCAGTTCTTCGCCGCCAATCCGTCTCACGGCCTCTTCAAAGAACGCAACCACGCCAAATCGCACGCCCTCTACGTCGGTTTCGATGCAGCAGTCCGACCTCAATAATCGCGCAAATACTTTAACAACAGCGACTTAGAAGATCTCCTTCTCACCAGACTCGCCAACCCGACTTGATAACGGATAAAATGATCGTCTTATCCCAATATCAAGGAGCACACGATGTCTCGTTCACAACTTTGTGCCGCCCTCGTCGCGGCTCTCCCCCTCGCCGCGTTCCTTCCCACCGCCCTCGCTCAGGATGATGCCACGCCATCGTCCAAGGCCCACTTCGCCCTCAGCGATCAATCATGGTTCGGCGAAGATGACCCCAACTCCGATGGCTTCCTCACGGGACTCCGCGGCTTCGAGCACTTCTACGAACCCATCGGAAACCCCATCTACTTCGAATCCCCCTTCAACTACACCGGCGCCCGATTCATCTACCTCCACCACTCCTTCGCCGACAACAGCCAACTCGCCGGCGGCGACCTCAGTGTCTACGCCCTCCAACTCCGACTCGCCATCACCGAACGCCTCGGCTTCATCGCCACCAAGGACGGATACAGCGACCTCAAGGCCGACGCACTCCCCAACGACAAAGGTTGGAACGACCTCGCCGCAGGTCTCAAGTACGTCTTCTACGTCGACCGCGAGAACGACACCGTCGCCACCGCCGGTTTCCGATACATGATCGACTCCGGCGATGAGGAAGTCCTCCAGGGTGGCGTCGGCGAGTTCAGCCCCTTCATCTCCGCCGCCATGGGATTCGACGAACTCCATCTCATCGGCTCCGCTTCGCTCCGCGTCCCCATGGACAGCGACGACGGCAACACCATCTTCCAGTGGAGCTTCCACGCCGACTACGAGGTCAGCCCCGAGTCCATGCCCGGCTTCGCCCCCGTCTTTGAACTCCATGGCCTCCACTACCTCGACGACGGCGCACGCACGCCCCTCTCCGTCGGCGGCCTCGACTACACCAACCTCGGCTCCACCGACGTCTCGGGCTCCACCGTCATCTGGGCCGGACTCGGCGCCCGCTACAAGCTCAATCCCAACATGCAGGTCGGCCTCGACTACGAACTCCCCCTCACCAACAAAAACGCCGACATCTTCGGCGACCGCATCACCTTCGATCTCCACATCATGTATTGACCACCACAACCGACCCTCGCGAATCGCCGCGGGGATCGATGATCGCCGAACTCCGATTCACTCCCGGAACTCTCACTCGACGATCGACGCGGGCGGCGGGGTCTCATCCCCGATCCGCTCGCGTTTCACTTTGTCATCCTCCGACTCCAGCGACAGAAGGCACATCTCCTCGTTGATCCGCGCCTGCACGTGCACCGGCCGCCCCCAGAGCCGCCGCAAGTGCCGCAGCACCTCGCTCGCCTTCTGCCCCTCCACCTCCAGCCCGCTGAACTTGTTCGCCAGGTACAACTCCCCGCGATTCAGATAGTTCGCGTCCACCACATACACCATCGGCTGTCCCATGTTCGTCAGGTGGTGCAGGAGCGTCATCTTCACACGCTTGAAATCCCGCGACACCACCTTCACCTCGCCCGTGTTCGGGTCCATCCGGTGCTGGTACATCTTGTGCCGCTCGACGAACTCCTCCGTCAGGAACTCATCGATGAACGACACGTCGTTGTAGATCCGCCGAACCTCAAAGATCTTCTCCCGTCCCATCATGCTGCGATCGTCGTGCTTCTCGCGCGCCCCCATGCTCTCCAGGCTCTCCCACTGTGGCCCGTGCTGACCCTTGTCCCAGCGACGCTCGATGTCCTTGAAAATCTCCAGCCCGATCTTGTACGGATTGAACCCGCCCGGCGGCATATGCACCACGCCCGAGTGCTGGTCCGCATAGTGCACGATCTCCTTCGACTCGAGAAAGTGCCGCGTCATCAACTTGCTGTGCCAATACGTCGCCCACCCCTCGTTCATGACCTTCGTCATCCCCTGCGGCGCGTAGTAGTACGCCTCATCACGCACAATCGACAGCACGTCCTGCTGCCACTCCTCCAGCGGCGCGTGCCGCAGCAGAAACAGCAGCACATCCCGCGTGGGCCGCCGCGGGAATCGCCCCCGCTCGCTCCGCCGCGCCTCCTCGTGCTCCTCACGCTGCCGCGCCATCTCCTCCCGCGGATTGATGTACCGGTCCATGTAGTCCTTCGCCGGCAGACGCCTCGGCGAGAACTCCTCTTCCGCGCCCTCGCCACCCTCCCGCGCCACGAACATCGAGTGCGGATCGATCAGGTGCTCCAGTGACAAACACGAATCAATGAACCGCTCCACCCGCTCCTGCCCCTGCCGCTCGATGTGCCGACGAACCCGCGTCGCGTGGTTCGCCATCTGGTCCATCATCTTCCGGTCCGTCTTCGAGAACCAAAGATTGTTCTTGAAGAAGTCCGCGTGCCCGTACACGTGCGCCATCACCAGTTTCTGGTCCGTGACGCTGTTGCTCTCCTGCAGATACGCATAGCACGGGTCGTTGTTGATCACCATCTCATAGATGCGCCCAAGCCCATACGCGTCACGCTTGCTCAGACGCTCATACTCCATCCCCCACCGCCAGTGCGGATACCGCACCGGGAACCCCCCATACGCCGCGATCTGGTTCATCGTCTCGAAGTCCAGAACCTCGAAGACGACCTCAAAGAAGTCCAGCCCGTACTCGATCGCCTTGGCCTTGATGGCCTTCATGTGCTCGAGCAACTCAGGCGACAGATCGGTGTTCGGCAGCCCCGTCATACCACACTTATCGGCCGCACCACCCCTCCGGTTCGCCCCAATCTCCTCCCCAACGCCACAACGTCCTCCACACGACCGCACGCCGTCCACACAGACGTCCCCTCCACCCACCCGGGGCGTCACATCCTCTAAACCAATCCACCGCCGTGTCCGATTCCCTCCACTCCTCAACCCGTGGTGGCTGAGACCCTCGATTTGCGCCTCAATATCGGAACCGCACAACCATGAAGGTCAAGACCAAACTCCTCATCGTCATGCTCGCCGCCGGGCTTCTCCCCGTCATCACCCTCTCGGGCATCCTCTGGAATCAGCAATCCTCCAGGCTCATTGAGGACCATGGCCACAGCCTCCAGACCGCCGCCACCAACATCCTCGACAAAATCGAGCGAAACCTCTTCGAACGCTACGGCGACGTCCAGGCCTTTGGATACAACAACGTCGCCCTCGACCGCGACCACTGGTACCAGCCGGGCGAGTCCAACCCCATCGTTCAGGCGATGGACCGCTACGTCGCAGCCTACGGCGTCTACGCCGCCACCATCCTCGTCGACATGGACGGCAAAGTCATCGCCGTCAACTCCAAAGACGCCTCGGGCAAGCCCCTCAACACCGACATCTTCTACAACAAGTCCTTCAGGCACGAGTCCTGGTTCCAGGACGCCACCAGCAACCGCTTCCTCGCCTCAAACCAACTCACCGGCACCGTCGTCACCGATCTCCACGTCGACGACCTCGTCAAGCAGGCCTGTGGCGAAGACGGCCTCGTCCTCGGTTTCACCGCCCCCGTCACCGACTCCACCGGCACCACCGTCGCCGTCTGGCACAACGTCGCTCGCTGGGCTCTCGTCGAGGAACTCCTCGCCTCCGAATACGACGCGCTCAACAAGGAAGGCCACAACAGCGCCGAGATCACACTCATCGACGCCCAGGGCCGCGTCCTTGCCGATTGCGATCCCGCCCATGCAGGATCCGTCAACCGCGACCTCACCAACGTCATCCTCCGTGAGAATCTCACCACCCAATCCAACGAGGCGGCCAAGAACGCCATCGCGGGCCACCACGGATTCCTCGAAACCACACACCACCGCCTCAAGACCCAGCAACTCACGGGCTACGCACAGAGCGTCGGCGCCCTCGGCTACCCGGGACTCAAGTGGTCCCTCCTCGTCAGCATCGACAAGGCCGAGGTCTTGTCCGACCTGAGCCACGCACGCAATCAGGCCCTCCTCGTCCTCCTCGCCGCCGGCTCCATCGTCGCCGTCGGCGCCTGGATCTTTGCACGCCAACTCACAAAGCCCATCCACGCCATGATCGCACGCCTCAAGGACATCGCCCAGGGCGAAGGCGACCTCACCCAACGCGTCGACGACTCCCGCAAGGACGAGTTCGGCGAACTCGGCATCTGGTTCAACACCTTCGTCACCAACATCCGCGACGTCATCAAGGAAGTCGCCACCTCCGCCAACAGCGTCGCTGCCGCCTCCACCCAGATCGCCGCCTCCAGCGAGGAAATGTCCGCCGGAATCAACGAGCAGCGCAATCAGGTCTCCCAGATCGCCGCCGCCACAGGCGAGATGTCCTCCTCCGTCGTCGAGGTCGCTCGCCAGGCCTCCGACCTCCTCCAGAGCGCCCACAACGCCGGCAAGACCGCCGAGACCGGCGGCGAGATCGTCGCCCAATCCATCGCCGGCATGCACGACATCAACCAGGCCGTCGCCTCCTCCGCCGACATCGTCCTCGATCTCGGCAAACGCGGCGAGCAGATCGGCAACATCGTCCAGACCATCAACGAGATCGCCGACCAGACCAACCTTCTCGCCCTCAACGCCGCCATCGAGGCCGCCCGCGCAGGCGAGCACGGCCGAGGCTTCGCCGTCGTCGCCGACGAGGTCCGCAAACTCGCCGACCGCACCACCAAAGCCACCGACGAGATCGCCGAATCCATCCGCACCATCCGCGAGCAAACCGCCAAGGCCGTCTCCCACATGGAAGTCGGCACCCAGCGCGTCAAAGACGGCGTCTCACAATCCGAGAAAGCCGGCGAGAGCCTCTCCGCCATCGTGGACAACACCAGGCACCTCGCCTCGCTCGTCCAGTCCATCGCCGCCGCCGCCGAAGAGCAAGGGTCCGCCGCAGAGGAAATCAGCCGCAACATCGAGGGCGTCAGTTCCGTCTCCGCCCAGACCTCCCAGGGCGCCACCGAAGCCTCCCATGCCGCCCAGGACCTCTCCATGAAAGCCGAAACCCTCAACCGACTCGTCACTCGCTTCAAACTCTAATCCACATCACCATCAAGACCACACCAAGGCACGGGCCAAAAAACCCGTGCCTTTCTCATTGAACTCCGCACATCACACACGAGCGCCACGCCAGCCGTCACACCACCCTGATCCTCTTCACCGTCGCCCCGCACGCCCGCTTCAGCACCACCTCCCCACCACTCCGCAGCCACACACTCACCGCGCTCCGCGTCGACGAATCCTCCGCCCGAATCGTCAGCACCCCCGCCCGCAACCCCTCAGGCCGGGCCCGCTCCCCAATCGCCCGAGGCACGCTCTCCTCCCACGCCCGCTCCACACCCCCCACCGCCCGCGCCACGCGCTTCACACCCCCCACCACCCTCTCAATCTCGCCACCAACCCCAACATCCTTCTCCGCTCGAACCCGATACCCGCGCACCCGTTCCACCGCCGCCAAACCAGGCGTCAATCCCGCCGCCAAACACCCACGCTTCGCGCCGCCTCGCTCCATGTCCTCATCCTACCCAACCTCCACTGAAAGCACACCTCTCGATGGCACGCTCCTGGTGGCACCGCTCTCCAGAGCGGCGTGCTGCCTTCCTCTTCATCATCCCCTCACACAACCCAATCCCACCCCCACACGCGTACATTTCGCCTGTCATGTCCACCACCATCCAGATCCACAACCTCACCAAAGCCTTCCTCGCCCCATCCGGCGGCACAACCACCGCCGTCGACCACGCCTCCCTCACCATCAACCCAGGCGAACTCTTCTTCCTCCTCGGCCCCAGCGGATGCGGCAAAACCACACTCCTCCGAATGATCGCCGGGTTCATCGACCCAACCTCCGGCACCATCACCTTCCAAGACGCCAAAGGCACACGCGACGTCACCCACCTCGCCCCAAACCTCCGAAACACCGGCATGGTCTTTCAGTCCTACGCACTCTGGCCACACATGACCGTCGAGGCCAACGTCGCCTTCGGCCTCAACATCCGAAAGACCCCATCCGACGAGAAAAAACAACGCGTCGCCGAAGCCCTCCGCGCCGTCCAGATGGACCACTACGCCACACGCAAGCCCAACCAACTCTCGGGAGGCCAGCAACAACGCGTCGCCCTCGCTCGCGCCCTCGTCATCCGCCCCAGCGTCCTCCTCCTCGACGAGCCACTCTCCAACCTCGACGCCAAACTCCGTAACGACCTCCGCGCCGAGATCCGAAAGATCTGCAAGGCCTCGGGCATCACCACCGTCTACGTCACCCACGATCAGAAAGAAGCCCTCAGCATGGCCGACCGCATCGCCGTCATGCGCTCCGGCTCCATCGTCCAGATCGGCTCCCCCACCGACATGTACCGAAAGCCCGCCTCCAGGTTCGTCGCCGAGTTCCTGGGCGAAACCAATCTCCTCGCCGCCACCATCGCCGAGGTCAAGCCCGCAAACGCCACCAGCCCAAGACTCGTCCGCCTCACCACTCCCGCCGGCGAACTCCTCTCCACACACACCGAGCACGCGCAGTCACCCGGCACACAGGTCACCCTCTCCATCCGACCCGAAACCATCCAACTCACGCGCAACACCCACGCGCCCTCTTCAACCAACTCCCTCAAAGCCATCATCGAAGACACCACATTCCTCGGCGAAACCGCCCAACACACCGCCGCCCTCGCCGACGGCACCCACCTCCGCCTCGCCACCCTCCACCCCCTCGCCACCGCACAACTCGACAAAGGCCAACCCACCACCCTCACCATCAACCCAGACGACGTCGTCGTCCTCCCCCAAGACGCAAACTGATGGCCCTCCAAGGTGGCCCCCCTCTCCAAGGCGGCTCCCAAGGTGGCACCGCTCTCCAGAGCGGTGTCCGAAATGACAATCTTCAACGCTTCCTGCCGACACCGACCTGCCGTGGACCATCGACAAACTCAAGGCCATCCCCCCCTTCGAGTTCGAGAACTGGGCCGCCATTGCCCTCAGCGGCGTCCCCAACAAGGTTCAGGTCGGCGACATGGGCATCGACGGGCGCATCTTCCCCGTCGGCACCAAGCCCCAGGACGACGCGAAGTCCGCCAAGAACAAGGCCGGCCTCACCGGCGCAAGCATGTTCGCGGGCGACTGGTTCCCCGTGCAGGTCAAACAGACAGACAAGGTCGGCCGCCCCGACATCGACGCCTTCGAGGCCGTCATGGAGCGAGAAGACCGCACCCGCGGCTTCTTCGTCGCGTTCTCCTACACCCACGACGCCGAGGCCGAGTGCGCCGCGTTCTGGAAGCGAACTAAGCGAAAGATCACGCTCATCACCGTCCAGGAAATTCTGGACGAGCAGCACATTCAGAAACCCTGAATCATCTCAGCCAGGCGCCCGAGACTTAGCCCGCGCTGAGCCATCGCCTCGGACAACGCGCGATACGCGGCCCGCAACGCAACCATCACGCGGCATCCCAGCGCGCACCAACTCCCAAATCCCCTCCGTGCCCTCCGCGTTCGTCTTCAGCACCCCCCCTGGAAGTGCCCAATGAAGTACAGCAAATCATCAATCGTCACGGCATTATCAAACGCCCCCGTCCCCGACCCGTCATCCATGTCCGCCTCGAGCGCCCCCGACTGGAACACGCCGAGGTAGTAGAGCAGGTCGTCGATCGTCACCGCAAAGTCCGGGTGCCCGATCCCGCTCCCGTCATCAAAGTCCGCGGGGCAGGGCTGGTTCGCGTCCGCCACAATCTTCCGCACGCGTCCATTCAACTGCACGATGTACAGCTCGCCGTTGGGATCCTCGCCGAAGGACGCGACATTCTGCAGCCGCAGCGCCGCCGTCGTCCCCAGATTCGAGAAGCCGTCGTAGTGATCCTGGAAGTCCGTGAACACGCCGTTCACCATTTTCCCCGACCACATCCGCCGATTCACATAGTCCGTGAAGAAGTACCGCCCGCGCCACTTGGGGATCGCCGTCCCGCGATACACATACCCGCCGGTCAGTGAGTACCCCTCCGTCGCGCCCGCCCCGTGCACATAGGTGTACACCGGACCCGTGAGATTCGACACATCGAACCCGCCGGTCGACAGGCCCGTCGTCGCGTTGCCCTCGCGGAAACGCCATCCATAGTTCCGACCGGGCCCGCCGTTCCCAGGCACCCAGTTCACTTCCTCGATCACGTTCTGCCCGACATCGCCGATCCAGAGATCCCCCGTCAATCGATCGAACGAGAATCGCCACGAGTTGCGCAAGCCACGAGCCCAGATCTCGGGAAGCCCCCCACCACTCGCGTACGGATTGTCCGACGGAATGCCATAGTCCTTCGCAGGGTCAACCGGATAATCATCGCGCGACACGTCCAGCCGCAGCAACTTCCCGAGAATGTTGTTGGGGTTCAGCGCCGCGTTGAGAGGATCGTTCCCCGATCCCCCATCGCCCAAGCTCAGATACAGCATCCCGTCAGGACCAAACTGCAAACAACCGCCATTGTGATTCGTGAATGGCTGATCCGTTTGGAAGATCACATCCACATCACCAATACTCGTCGGCGACGGGTTCGTCGCCTGGTTCATGTTCACGTCGCTCGCCGCCACCTTGATCAAATACGAACGGCCCGTGTCCACCGCCGTCTGATTCTGGGTGTTCACCGAGTACGACTGCCGCGGGCCGACGAAATACACATAGCACACGCTGTTCGTCGAATAGTCCGGCGGAAACGCAAGACCCAGCAATCCCTGCTCGCTCCCGCGAACCAGGTTGTACGTGTTCCCCGAAAGCGTGATCGTTCCCGAGTTCGGTGTCAGCAACGGCCCGACATCAATGAACGGCTGACCCTGCATCACCCCGTTCACCATCACGCGGATCTTCCCCGTCTGCTCCACAATGAAGAGCCGTGACGAATCCCCAGGCGGATGCGCTGCATACAGCGGTGAAGACAACCCCGTCGCCACCTCCTGCAAGTTCCCAAGATCCGGCTGCCCCGCCGCAACCGTGCCAAAAACCAAGACCGCCGCCACCGCGGATGCCACGCTACGTCCCATAACTGCTCTCCTCATACAACCCGGGTTCAATCTAACCTATCGCATGGCACCCGCTTCCTGTTTCACCGAGGACACAGGAAGTGCAAGAATTGCCCGAACTCCACCGAGCTCCGACACCAGTCCAAGCCCAGCCCCAATCTGGTCAGCCAACAGTTTGGATATTGTTAGGCCGTAGCCTGTCCCACGTGCCTCGCGCCCGGCACCAACCGCCTCCCCCCGAAACATACGTCCAATCGCGGCTTCCGTCTCGCCTGCCATTCGACTCCCAGGCGAAAACACCTCGACAAGCACAACATCACCCTTCGGAATCTCCGTCCGACATCCTATCCCCTTCCACAAATCCTGACCCTCATTCATACCCGCAGCGCGCGCAACAACCTCAACTCGAGAACTCTCACGCGCCGCATTCATCAGCAAGTTTTCCAGTATCGTCGAAACCTGAGCCTCAGGGACACACGCCGTGAGGGAGGAATGTTTCACGTGGAACAATGTCTTGGGGTAGTGCGCCCGAACCGCCGCCACCGCTGAGTCCACCACAGCCGCCACATCCAAATCCCCAGAAACCGGCCCCGACTGCCTCACAAGGCTCAAAACCGCCCGCGAAATCGTCGCCGCCCGCCCAACTCCAGCCAATGTCCGCTCGATCGACTTCCCCCGAACCGGATCATCTTCCGCCGACCCGGCCGCCATTTCCGCATACGCCAGCACTGGCGTCAAAATGTTGTTGATTTCATGCGCCACACCCGCCAGGACGGTGCCGAGGAGCGCAGAATGCTCCAACTCGGCCACGCGCGCACGAAGCCCATCAACAACACCAGCAATGTCTAAATCCGAGTCGTTTCGAGGCGCTTCCACCACCACATGATCGGGCCATCCAAGACTCAGCTTTGGTCCGAGTTCCACATGAAATGCCGGATCGAATCACCCGGGTTCGCGAGCAACTCGGCGACCTCTCGCGGTCGCAAGTCGATGGCCGAGAGTTGCGACTTAGCGAACCAGTTGAAGGCTATTTGTGGTTCCTGAGACTCGACCTTGGTATCAAATAGTTTCACGTGAAACACCAGATTCACCTCGTGGCGGACCTTTCGGCCCTGGCGAAAGATGTGCTCGGCTATAGCGACGCATTTACCGACCCGGACGACCTGGCCGGCTTCTTCGAGAAATTCGCGGGCTAGGGCGTCGGCGGCCGATTCGTGGGGTTCGATGTGGCCTCCCGGGAGGTACCAGTAGTTTTTGGTGGCGTGGCCACAGAGCAGGATTTTGCCTCGGTGGCGGGCGATGCCTCGGGCGATGAACTCAATTTGTGCCACGTGAAACACTCCCTGTTGCGCGCGCATGTGCGGTACAATTCGGGTTATTACAGGAGGACATTCATGGCCGAGTCAAACAAAGGTGCGGAGGTGACGAAAGGTCGGCGGCTTGGGCGCGGGCTCAGCAGTTTGATCAATGTCAGTAGACCTGTTGAGGTCTCCTCGTATACCGAACACACACCTTCTGTACAGACCGGTACGCCTGTCGCGTCTAGTGAGCCGGTGGAAAAAATTCGGAGTGAGGGATATCAGAGCATTTCGGTGGATCGGGTTGTGCCGAGCGAGTATCAGCCTCGTCGGGTTATGGATTCGGCGGCGGTGGAGGGGTTGGCGGCGTCGATCCGGCGGTCGGGGTTGATGCAGCCGATTATCGTGCGGCCGATTGCTGGGGGGAAGTTGGAGTTGGTGGCGGGGGAGCGGCGGTGGCGGGCGGCGAAGTTGGCCGGGCTTTCTCATATTCCGGCGATGGTTCGGGAGTTGACGGATGAGGATTCGGCGGAGTGGGGGCTTGTCGAGAATGTTCAGCGCGAGGACCTGAATCCGATGGATCGAGCGCATGCACTTCGTCGGCTGGCGGATGAGTTTGGTCTGACGCAGGCGCAGATGGCGGAACGACTTGGGATCGATCGCTCGACGATCGCGAATCTTTTGCGGCTCACCGAGCTCGAGGATGAGGTCGCGATGATGGTGTCCGACGGCCGCCTGTCTGGGGGGCATGCGCGAGCGCTCCTGATGGCGCCCGCGGGTGTGCGTCGCGTGGCGCTCGCGAAGCAGGCGGCGTCGAGTGGATGGAGTGTTCGGCGCGTTGAAGAAGAGTCTCGGCGGGCCGGGGAGGGCGTGAGTGAGGCCGCGCGTCTTGCCGGGGCGAGCCCCGATCCTGCCACGTATTCACCTCGCGAGGCCGTGGTGCGTGATATTGAGAAGCGACTGTCCCAGCACCTTGGGACTCGAGTGACGATCCGGACGGATCGAAGGGGAACCAAGGGGCAAGTGATTGTCTCGTTCTTTTCACTCGATCAGTTCGATGGGGTGCTTTCGAAACTTGGGTTCTCTCGTGAGAACTATTGACGAACACCGAACAGTCATTGCTTTGGTGGACGTTGCAATTGGTTTTTGTCAAGAATCCCGCTTGGGGGCGTGGATTCCGCTAGTATTCGCGTTGTTGCGGCCATCCCACCGCAACTCTCCGGCGTGCATGTGGGCGCGTTCGGCAACTCATGGGAGACGCGCGTGCGTGTCGGCGTATTGAGCGCCGACGACGCGTAGGCAGCGTGACGCGATCCAAGGCGTTCGCCCGCGTGTTTCATCTTGGATGAGAAGGACATTTCATGGCAAAGCGTGGAAGCGGATATTCGTTGTCGAAGATTTCGAGCCGGGCGCTGCAGGCGGAGTTGGTTCGTCGGCAGAGTTCGGTGGGCCGCCTGGAGCGTGAGCGTCAGCGGCTGACGGCGAAACTGCGTGAGATTGAGCAGCAGATCGCGGACCTTGCGCCGGGAACCCCCCCTTCGGCCGGCGGCGGTTCGGCGGCTGCGGGTCCCGCGCCGGCTCGCGCGAAGCGTGGTCGTCCCGTGGGTCGTCCCGCGGGTCGTCCCGCAGGTCGTCGCGGCGGTGGGGAACGGACGCGTCCAGTGAATGACATGCCGCTGGTGCCGGCGCTCAAGAAGTTGCTTTCGGGGCGGACGCTGCGTGTGAAGGACATCGTGGTGGAGGTTCAGAAGGCTGGGTATAAGACGAACTCGCCGAACTTCCGGACGATCGTGAACCAGACACTGGTCAAGTATCCGAAGGTGTTCAAGCGTGCGGGTCGTGGGAAGTACACGGCCTCGTGAGCCATTTCGATATTTCGGAACGAAAAACGCCGGGCACGCCCGGCGTTTTTTGCTCCATGAGCATCCGGAAGAGATGGGCAGTGCGTGAGTCGCCCGATCACGATTTCCTTGTGCGTTCGCGCTGATCGAGTTTCTGCGGCACCTTTGGCGTGGCGGATGATGCGGCGAACTCGGCGGCCATGATGACCCATCGTTTCAACTGTGGCGAGGTTCGGATTCCCTCGGGTTCAATGGTTGCGAAGGCCTTCATCACACGACCCGTGAAGTCCATGGGCTTCACATGGGGCTTGCCGATGTGCCTTGAGGCCGATTTTTCACCGATGCGCACGATGAGTTTTTTCCCGTGTGGGCCGCAGGCCATTTTTCCAGAGACCATGAAGGCGATGCCGCCGAACATTTTCTTTTCGACCACGTCGTGTCGGTCGGCCAGGATGTCTCTGATTCGTTGTGCGAGCGTTTCGTCGTAGGCCATGGTCATGTTCACGAGGGTGTTGATTCGGGCCTGTTGCAGGCGGGCATGTGGTCGACGAGTGGGGCACAAAGCAACACGGCCCCGGCGAGCGTGCCGGGGCCGATGGGTGTGTGCTGGAATATGAGAGGGCGATCAATATGGGATGAGGCGGTTGCTGAGGCGGCTGGGACGATCGAGGAGCATGGCTCGCGCGAGGTCGTCCCAGAAGAGTCGCTTGTTGGTGTTGATGGTGATGCCCATCATGTTGTTGTAGTCGACGGGGCGCTGATCGATGGTGAGGAGTTCGGGGGTCATGTCGTAGCGGACTTTCTCGTAGGAGGCTCGGTCGGTGCCGCCGGCGCAGCCGGTGAGGGTGGCGGCGGTGAGAGCGAGGAGTGCGGCGGAGCGAAGGGTTTTGAGGTTCATATCGGGCCTTTCGACGAGAGAACTGGTTTTCGAGGTCGGGTTATACCGCGGGAGCGGGGTGGCTGTCAACGCGGGTGGGGCTGAAGCCCGGGTGGGCTTTGGCCGATGGTGAGGATATGGACGTTCAGGGCGTGTCATCTGGTGTGTCTTCGGGTGCTCTCCGATCGCTGGATCTGGGATCCAGGATTTCGGTCGCGGTGGCGAAGAAGGCCCTGGATACGGCCCGGTCGCAGGGCGACGCGGTGGTCCAGTTAATCCAGTCGGCGGCGGAGACGGGGCTTGGCTCGTCTCGGGGCGCTCGACCATCGGGCGGGTCTGGGTCCAAGGCTGGTCGCCTGGATTTGTACGCCTAAGTGTTGATGCAGAAGAGGAATAGGGTGGGAAGGCACAGGCGGGACGCCTGTGCCACGAGTTGTTGTAGGTATTGTCGTACGCTGGCGTGCGTTCGATTCGGCGGGGAAGTCGATCGGTTCGGTTGGAGTTGTGAGTTGTGACTGAATCTGTGGGTGGTTGGTCCCTAGGGCGTGGACTGCCAGTGAGGCAGCGGGGCGGGTTGATGCTCTAGCCGTGGCCGCCGAGAACCATTATTTTGGGTTGTGTTTGGTCTTCACGGGGGCTACTGGGCCTGTGTGATGGGCTTTTTGGTTGGTGCGCGGGTTGCATGGTGTGTGTGTGGAGGTACTTCCATGCGCCAGGATCGATTGACGACGGTTGCCCAGCAGGTTCTTGCGGATGCCCAGCGTGAGGCGATGGGGAAGTCGCACGCGGAGGTGGGGGGGCTGCACGTGTTGTGGGGGATGTTGGAGGACCGGACCGGGCCGGTTCGGTCGATTCTGGGGAAGGCCGGAGCGGATGTGGGGGAGATCGAGCGTGTGGCTCGGAGCGAGTTGGATCGCTTGCCGACGACATCGTCTGGGGCCGGGGCTGCCGGGCGGGCACTCATGGAGATTCTGGCGAAGGCGGAGAGCGAGGCGAAGCGCATGGGTGATGCGCTGGTGTCGTCGGAGCATTTGCTGCTGGCGCTCCTCGACGTTGGCGGCTCGACGGGGCAGGCGAAGGAGATTCTCACCTCGTTCGGCGCGAGCAGGGCGCGGCTGGAGAGGGCGATCGGGGAGATCCGGAAGTCATCGGGGGTGTCGAGTGTGAGCGATGCGAACGCGGAGAGCGGGTATGAGGCGCTCAAGAAGTATGGGATCGATCTGACGGAGAAGGCGCAGCAGGGGAAGTTGGACCCTGTGATCGGGCGTGACGAGGAGATTCGCCGGTGCATGCAGGTGTTGAGCCGACGGACCAAGAACAACCCAGTGCTGATCGGTGAGCCGGGCGTGGGGAAGACGGCGATCGCGGAGGGGCTGGCGCTGCGGATTGTGAATGGGGATTGCCCGGAGAGCATGCGGGATCGTCGGATCGTGGCGCTGGATGTGGGGCAGTTGCTCGCGGGGGCGAAGTTTCGCGGGGAGTTTGAGGAGCGGCTCAAGGCGGTGTTGCGAGAGGTGATGGCGAGCGATGGGCGTGTGATTCTGTTCATTGATGAGTTGCACACGATCATCGGGGCGGGCGCGGCGGAGGGGGCGGTGAGCGCGGGGAACTTGCTCAAGCCGGCGCTGGCGCGTGGGGAGCTGCGGTGCATCGGGGCGACGACGCTGGATGAGTATCGCAAGCACGTGGAGAAGGACGCGGCGTTTGAGCGACGATTCCAGCCTGTGTATGTGGATCAGCCGACGGTGGAGGAGACGGTGGCGATCCTGCGTGGGCTGAAGCCTCGGTACGAGGCGCATCATGGCGTGCGGATCAAGGATGAGGCGATTCTGGCGGCGGCGCAGTTGAGCCATCGGTATATCGCGGATCGGTTCCTGCCGGACAAGGCGATCGATCTTGTGGACGAGGCGGCGAGCCGGCTTCGGATTGAGAACGACAGCATGCCGACGGAGTTGGATGAGTTGCGTCGTCGGATCATGCAACTGGAGATCGAGCGTGAGGCGTTGAAGATCGAGTCGAAGGGGAAGGACGAGAAGGGGAGTGAGCGTGGGGGGACGCAGCGGGAGTTAGAACGGATCGAGCGGGAGTTGGGGGAGATCCAGGAGAAGAATCGGGCGCTCTCGGCACGGTGGGAGGAGGAGAAGCGGGAGTTGGATGCCGTGAAGGGCATCAAGCGGACGATGGACGAGAAGCAGGTGGAGTTGGAGCAGGCGCAGCGGCGCGGGGACCTGGAGTCTGCGGCGCGGATCCGGTATGGGGAGATGCGGGATCTTGAGGGGAAACTCAAGGCCGCGGAGCAGTCGTTGGCGGTGCGGCAAGCGCGTGGGGATGCATTGGTGAAGGAAGAGGTGGATGGGGAGGCGATCGCGGAGGTTGTGGGGCGGTGGACGGGGATTTCGGTGTCGCGGTTGGTGGAGGGGGAGCGCGAGAAACTGACTCGGATGGAGGAGCAACTCTCGAAGCGGGTGGTGGGGCAGGAGCACGCGTTGAAAGCGGTGTCGGATGCGGTTCGGCGGAGCCGGGCGGGCTTGGGTGATCCGGATCGGCCGATCGGGAGCTTTTTGTTTCTTGGACCGACGGGCGTGGGGAAGACGGAGACGTGCAAGGCGCTGGCGGAGTTTCTGTTCGACACGGACGAGGCGGTGGTGCGGATTGATATGAGCGAGTATGGGGAGAAGCACGCGGTGGCGCGGCTGATCGGGGCGCCTCCGGGGTATGTGGGGTATGACGAGGGTGGGCAGTTGACGGAGGCGGTGCGGCGGCGGGGGTATTGCGTGGTGCTGCTGGATGAGATCGAGAAGGCGCATCCGGACGTGTTCAATATTCTGCTGCAGGTTTTGGATGATGGGCGATTGACGGATGGGCAGGGGCGGACGGTGGATTTTCGGAATGCGATTGTGGTGATGACGAGCAACTATGGGAGCCAGCAGATCCAGGAGTTGGCGGCGAGCGGGGCGGAGGACTGGGAGATCGAGGCGGCGATGCGGGAGATGCTGAAGCGTGGGCCGGCGGCGCTGGCGGCGGAGGAGGTTGGGCGGGCGGCGGGACTGCCCTCGAGAGTGATGGAGGTGATGAGCAAGGCGGCGCAGACGATGTCGGGTGGGCTGATGCGGCCGGAGCTCCTCAACCGGATCGATGAGGTGGTGGTGTTCCACATGCTGGCGAAGGAGTCGCTCTCTCGGATCGTGGAGATCCAGTTGGGGCGACTGACGAAGCGGCTGGGGGATCGCGGGATTGTGTTGGAGATGGAAGAGAAGGCGAAGGAGCAGTTGGGCGTGGAGGGGTGGGACCCGGTGTTTGGGGCGAGGCCACTCAAGCGAGTGATTCAGCAGCGGGTGGAGAATGTGCTGGCGACGAAGATATTGAATGGAGAGATCGGGAGCGGGGATGTGGTTCGGGTGGGGTATGCGGGTGGGCGGTTTGAGTTTGTGAGATAAGGGTGGGTTGAAGTGGGGGAGGCCGTCCCTTACGGTGGGGCTGTGTTTGAGTGCGCCACTCTGGAGAGTGGTGCATGTTGAGGTCCTGAACACCGCACTGGTGAGCGGTGGCACCATGGAAGGGGTCGGCGATGGCTCATGGGGCGCGAGTGCCGCGGCTTCGGGATGAGATTCCGCCGGCGCCGGTGGATCGTCTGATTGGGCCTTTCAACTCGTTCATGCGGATGGAGGCGGGAGGCGGGATCATCCTGCTGGTGTGCCTTGTGGCGGCGTTGGTGGCGGCGAACTCTGGGATTGGCGAGGCGTGGCACCATTTCTGGGCGGAGACGGAGGTGTCTCTGGACCTTGGGGGGAAGATCGGGCTGAAAGGCTCGCTCGAGTGGTGGATCAACGATGCGGTGATGGCGATTTTCTTTTTCCTCGTCGGGCTTGAGATCAAGCGTGAGATGGCGATCGGGGAGTTGTCGTCGTTCAAGAAGGCGGCGCTTCCGATGTTCGCGGCGGTGGGCGGGATGGCGGTGCCGGGGGGGATCTATGCGGCGCTGAACTGGGGGCACGACACGATCCACGGGTGGGGCGTGCCGATGGCGACGGACATCGCGTTTGCGCTGGGGGTGCTTGCGCTTCTTGGGAAGCGGGTGCCGATGGGTCTGCGGCTGTTCATGGCGACGCTGGCGATCGCGGACGATCTTGGCGCGCTGGTCGTGATCGCGGTGTTCTATACGGACGATCTGCGGACGGACTACTTGATGGGTGCGGGCGTGTGCGCGGGCGTGATGCTGGCGATGAACCTGCTGGGTGTTCGCAAGGCGATCGCGTTCTTTGTGGTGGGCCTGGTGCTGTGGTACATGGTGCTGATGTCGGGGGTGCATGCGACGATCGCGGGGGTGATCGGGGCGGCGATGATCCCGGTGCGGACGCGGGTGGACTCCAAGCAGTTCGTGGACTTCACGGAGCGGTCGATCGCGGCGTTCCGCGAGGACGCGGGGGGCGTGGTGGAGCCAGGGAAGACGATCATCTCGAGCGCGAAGCAGCAGGCTCTGGTGCAGTCGATGGAGGACGCGTGCGACAAGGTGCAGACGCCGCTGCATCAGTTGGAGCACGGGCTGGTGGGGTGGGTGGCGTTCCTGATTGTGCCGATCTTCGCGCTCGCGAACGCGGGCGTGCATGTGGACACGGGATCGATCGGGAGTCTGGGCAGTCGGGAGGGGTTGGGTGTGATTCTGGGATTGGCGATCGGGAAGCCGATCGGGATCACGCTGGCGTCTCTGTTTGCGGTGAAGGTGGGGCTTGGGGCGCTGCCGCGGGGCGTGAACTGGATGCAGTTGCACGGGGCGGCGTGGCTGGGCGGGATTGGATTCACGATGGCGCTCTTCATCGCGCACTTGGCCTTCAAGGATGAGGCGCACCTGGCGACGGCGAAGTTGGGGATCCTGGTGGCGTCGACGGTGGCGTGTGTGGTGGGCGGCGCGATCGTGCTGATGGGGTCGAAGAAGACGGCGGGCGCGCCTGGTGGTGAGGCCTGGCATTGAGGTGTGGGGGCCCTCTCTGGCGGTCGGGCTGCTTGCTTTGGAGAACGGTTGTTGCGCGGGCATGACGCCCATTCCTTCTGCCTTGAGGTGATGTAGACGAGAGAAGACACAGGCGAGACGCCCCCCTCCCTGTGCCACGAGTTTGGGTAGGAGAACGTGCGTGTCGAGAGTGTTTCTGGATGGCGAGTTTGTGTCGCGGGACGAGGCGCGGGTTTCGGCGTTTGATGCCGGGCTGCAGCATGGGGTGGGGTTGTTCGAGACGATGCTCGGGGTGCGTGAAGGCGCGGGGGTGCGTGGGGTCCTGGTTCGGGAGCATGTGGAGCGGCTGGCGTTCTCGGCACGGGAACTGGGGCTTTCGACGACACTGAAGGTTGAGGCGCTCGTGGAGGCGGTTCGGAGGACCCTGGAGCGCGCGATTGATGACTCACGGGGGGATACGGGAGGGAGTTCCAGTGGGGGTTCTGATGGAGTTTCGGCGTGGCGTGTGCGGTTGACGATCACGGGTGGTGATCTGAACCTTCTCGAGCGTGGGGAGGGTGTGGGGCGTGAGCACGAGCCGACGGTGTTGATTGCGGCGACGCCGGCGACGATGTATCCCGAGGCGATGTTCGAGCGTGGGGTGTCGGTGGTGCTGGCGGATTGGCGGGTGAATCCGCTGGACGCGATGGCGGGGCACAAGACGCTGTGGTATTGGCCACGCCTTCGCGAGTTGCAACGGGCGGCGGCGATCGGCGCGGGGGAGGCGCTGGTGTTTCAGGTGACGAATCACCTGAGCGGCGGGTGCGTGAGCAACGTGTTCTGTGTGAGGGATGGCGTGCTTCTCACGCCGATTGCGCGTGGGGAGGAAGGGTTTGGCGATGGAACACGGCAGGCGGGTGGCGGTGGGGCGGTGTTGCCGAGTCCGGTCTTGCCGGGGATCACGCGGGAATGGGTGATTCAACAGGCGGAGACGATGGGGATGACCCTCGAGCGGCGGATGCTGTCGATCGATGACGTGCTGTCGAGCGATGAGGTGTTCCTGACGAACAGCAGTTGGGGCGTGCTGCCTGTGGTTGGCGTGGAGCGTGAGCGGATTGGCGGAGGGTTGGTGGGTGAGGTGACGCGCGGATTGGTTGGGTCATGGCGCGGGTTTGTTCGGGGTGGACACGCGGCTGGGTAACGTGCCATGATCGACGCGCGTGGCGTGGGCGTCTAGAGTGCACGGATCACATGAGTTTGAACACTTGTTGAAGGGATGCGCATGGGTCCGGTTCACGCTTGTGGATTGAAGTCGTCGATTGGTGTTTCGCTGGTCGCGGTGGACTGGACGAACATGGGTGAGATCCTGGATTCCGTGTGGTTGGGGACGACGGCGCAGAACTGGGGGCTTGGGGCAGCGACAGCGATCGGCGTGTTCATCGTGCTGTCGATCGTGCGGAAGTTTGTGGTCGCGCGAGCGCGTTCGTATGGCGAGCGGCACAAGGATGGTGTGTTCGCGATGGCGGGCGCGGTGGTGGCGAGGACGAGTTTCCTAGTGGTCTTTGCCGTCGCGGTGTGGGCGGGCTCGCAGTTTCTGACGATTCCCGAGCGTGGGACGGTGTTTCTTCGCGGCGTGGTGACGGTGGCGGTGGCGATCCAGGGCGCGATCTGGGCGATGGCGGCGATGGAGTTTGCGCTCGAGGCGTATCTGAAGAAGCGTCAGGCCGAGTCGGGGCAGGACGACGCGTCGCTTCGGACGGCGGTGCCCGCGGTGAAGTTCATCGGGCGTCTGGTGATCTTCGCGATCGCGGTGCTGCTCGCGCTGCAGAATCTTGGGATCGACGTGACGGCGTTGGTGGCGGGGCTGGGGATTGGCGGGATCGCGGTGGCGCTGGCGGTGCAGAGTATTTTGGGGGACTTGTTCTCGTCGCTGTCGATCGTTCTGGATAAGCCGTTTGTGGTGGGCGATTTCATCATCGTCGGCGAGAGCGCGGGGACGGTGGAGCACATCGGGCTCAAGAGCACTCGTGTGCGGAGTTTGTGGGGCGAGCAGTTGGTGTTCCGGAACACGGACCTGCTTGCGAGCCGCATCCGCAACTTCAAGCGGATGCAGGAGCGGCGGATCGTGGTGACGATCGGGGTGACGTATCAGACGCCGGTGGAGACGCTGCGGGCGCTGCCTGGGGAGATCAAGGCGATCATCGAGAAGCAGACGAGCGTGCGGTTTGATCGGGCACACTTCAAGAGTTTCGGCAACTTCTCGCTGGACTTTGAGTATGTGTACTGGGTGCTGTCGGCGGAGTACAACCAGTACATGGACATCCAGCAGGGGATCAACCTGGATCTGGCGGCGCGGTTTGAGGAACTGAAGGTGGAGTTTGCGTATCCGACGCAGACGGTGTTCATCGAGAAGAGTGCTTCGGCGGAGTAGTCGTTGTGTCTGTGTGCATCATGGGTCGTTGGGGCCGCGAACTCGGACGTTTTTTCGGCCGTCGAGGATGCCGTTGGGTCGTTTCTGGCGTCTGAACCAGGCGAGGATGGTGAGGGTGGCGGAGAGGACGCCGAAGATGATGGCGGCGATGAGGAAGATGGGGATGAAGAGGATGACGACGGCGACGACGAGGATGATGAGGGCGAGATAGACGAAGAGGGCGGCGAGGGACTGGGTTCTGGGGAATGGGCCCTGGCCCTGGACGGGGTCTTGTGGTGTGGTGGGTGGTGTGCCCGTGGGGGTCGGGTCCATCATCGCATGGTATTCGGAAATCGGGGAGGGGCTTTGCGGCGTGGGAGGGGATGTGAGCCGCTTGTGGTGTGTATGTGGCGGGGTGTGGTGGATATGCTGCGATGGGTGAGGGGATGGAGAAGAGGTAGGACACAGGCGAGACGCCCCCCTCGCTGTACCACGACATCGAGTAGGAGTGATCTGGATGGCCAGGGATGGCGTGAAGTCGAGTTCGGCGGAGAAGCCTGCCCCGGCGAGGCGGGGCGCCTTTGCGCATCTGCATTTGCACACCGAGTACTCGCTGCTGGATGGTGGCAATCAGGTAGAGAAGTTGGTGGCGCGGATCAAGGAGTTGGGGATGGACTCGTGCGCCATCACCGACCATGGGAATTTGTTTGGGACGGCGGCGTTTTACTCGGCGTGCAAGGAGAAGGGGATTCGGCCGGTGCTTGGGGTGGAGGCGTATGTGACGCCGCCGGGCAAGCCTCGGACGGATCGGACGTATTCGGGGGGCGGCGAGGGCGGGTATCACCTGGTGCTTTTGGCGGAGAACAACGTCGGGTGGCGGAACCTGCTTGTGTTGTGCAGCGAGGCGTACCTGACGGGGTTCTATTACAAACCTCGGATCGATCGGGAGTTGCTCGAGTTGCATGGCGAGGGGCTGATCGCGATCAACGGGCACCTCGGGAGCGAGATCGGGGACCACCTGCTGGATTTCCATCGGTCGCAGGACGAGAAGTACTGGGACCTGGCGGTGGAGAGCGCGCGATGGCACGCGCGGGTGTTCGCGGATTCGGGGACTGGGCCACGGTTCTTTGTGGAGATGCAGCACCATGTGCCGGAGCAGAACGCGATCAATCCGCATCTGATCCGGCTGGCGCGGGAGCATGGGTTGCCTCTGGTGTGCGACAACGATGCGCACTTTTTGAGGGCCGAGGACCACGATTCGCATGACACGCTGATCTGCATCTCGACGGCACGGGGGAAGGACGACCCGGACCGGATGCGGTACACGCCTGAGTTGTACGTGAAAAGCCCGGAGCAGATGGAGGGGCTGTTCGCGGAGTATGGGGAGGCGGGGCGCGAGGCGCTCGATAATGCGGCGTCGATCGCGTCGCGATGCGAGGTGACGCTGCCTTTGGGGGAGAACAACGCGCCGGCGGTGGAGATCGAGGTGCCGAGCGCGAGGTCGCTACCGAAGGCGACGGAGGCTCGGTTTGAGGGGGATTTGTCGTCGTGGTATCGGGAGTACTGCTCGAAGTTTGAGTTGAGGCCGTTCAAAGAGACGCCGACGAAGACGCAGTTGGACGAGAGCAAGGCGCGGTGCGATGAGGCGCTGCGGATGCTGGCGGAGGCGGGGTTTGTGTGGCGGTATGGGTCGGACGAGAAGGCGGACCCTTCGCGTGGGGAGAAGCGAGCGCGGCTGGAGCGAGAACTGAAGATTCTCGCGGACAAGAGCATCTCGGCGTACTTCCTGATCGTGTGGGACTTTGTGAACTGGGGTCGGCAGCGCGGGATCCCGGCGAATGCTCGTGGATCGGGCGTGGGGACGATGGTGGGGTATGTGCTGGGCCTGTCGAACGCGTGCCCGGTGCGGTATGGGCTGCTGTTCGAGCGGTTCACAGATCCGGATCGCAGCGAGTATCCCGATATCGATATTGATTTGTGCCAGGATGGTCGCGGCGAGGTGATCAACTACGTGCGCGAGAAGTATGGGCACGTAGCGCAGATCATCACGTTCGGGACGCTGGGTGCGAAGGCGGCGATCCGCGATGTGGGGCGGGTGCTGGCGATCCCGCTAAACGAGGTGGACCGGCTGTGCAAGTTGATCCCGCAGCAGTTGAACATCTCGATCCAGGAGGCTCTGGACCAGGAGCCCGAACTCAAGCGGGCGTGCGACAACGACCCGCGGTATCAGCGGCTGATGGACCACGCGATCCGCCTGGAGGGGCACACGCGACATGCGGGGGTGCACGCGGCGGGGGTGATCGTGGCGACGCGGCCTTTGCACGAGATCGTGCCGCTGTACAGGCCGCCGGGGTCCGACGGCCACGACATCATCACGCAGTGGGACGGGCCGACGTGCGAGAAGATGGGCCTCTTGAAGATGGACTTCCTCGGGCTGCGCACGCTGAGCGTGATCGAGCGGTGCAAGGAGTTGATCCGGGAGGGGCTGGACGAGCGTGATATCTATGCGGCGGTGGGGCGTGCGGCGGGTGATGGGGGTGCGGACCCGCTCGATCTGGATCGGCTGAACTACGACGATCCGCGGGTGTTCGAGCTGTTCCAGCGGGCGGACACGACGGGGGTCTTCCAGTTTGAATCGGGTGGGATGCGCCGGCTGCTCGTCGAGATGAAGCCGGACCGGTTGGAAGACCTGATCGCGGCGAACGCGCTGTTCCGGCCAGGCCCGATGGACCTGATTCCGGACTACAACCGGCGAAAGCATGGGCAGGCCGACGTGCCCAGGGTCCACGCGATCGTGGATGAGTTCACGCGCGAGACATATGGCGTGATGGTGTACCAGGAGCAGGTCATGCAGATCGTGCACGGCCTGGGCGGGATCGGGCTGCGCGACGCGTACACGCTGATCAAGAACATCAGCAAGAAGAAGTATGACAAGATCGAGAAGGAGCGCCCGAAGTTTGTCGAAGGGGCGCAGAAGCAGGGGTTGGCGAGGGCGCAGGCCGAGGAACTCTTCGAGTTGATCCTGAAGTTCGCGGGGTATGGCTTCAACAAGAGCCACTCGACGGGGTACGCGATTGTCGCGTATCAGACGGCGTATCTGAAGACGTACTTCCCGAACCAGTACATGGCGGCGTTCCTGACGTATGAGAGCCAGGCGAACAAGGTGAGCGAGTGGATCCCGTACCTGGATGACTGCCGACGGACGCGGTTTGTGGATCCGAAGTCGGGCGCGGTGGTGCGGGTGGGGGTTGAGGTGAGGCCGCCGGACATTGGCTTGTCGCAGGCGGCGTTCGCGGTGGTGGTGGAAGACGGATCGACGCAGGCGCTGCGGGCGCACCGGGGGCATGTGCGGTTCGGGTTGCAGGCGATCAAGGGTGTGGGCGAGAAGGCGATCAAGGCGATCATTGAGGAGCGGGAGAAGAGCGGCGCGTTCCGATCGATGTTCGAGTTCTGCGAGCGCTCGCCGGCGGGAACGGTGACGAAGTCGACTTTGGACTCGCTCATCAAGTGCGGGGCGTTCGACACTTTGCACGGGCGCGACGCTCGCGCGGCGATGGCGGCGGGGATCGAGCAGGCGATGTCGGCGGCGAGTCAGGCGGCGGCGGACAAGGCGGCGGGGCAGGGGAACTTGTTTGGTGGTGGGGGTGGGGGGCCGACGGCCGCGCCTGAGGCGGCGCCGAATGTGTCGCTGCCGCATGTCCCGGCGTGGGGCGAGACGGAGACGCTGGCGTTCGAGAAGGAGAGCCTGGGTTTTTATGTGTCGAGCCATCCCTTGGAGCGGTGGAAGGCGTGGTCGTCGGCGTTCGCGGACGCGACGGTGGTGAGCGTGAAAGAGAAGGCGCAGGACGCACGGGTGGTGATCGCGGCGATGGTGCAGAGTGTTCGGCCGATCGTGGTGCGCAATGGTCGGAGCGCCGGGCAGCGGATGGCGATTCTGACGATCGAGGATCTGGGCGGGTCGATGGACGCGGTGATGTTCACGGACCAGTTCGCGCGGTTTGGGCATCTGGCCCAGCCCGAGGCGGTGGTGTTCGTGGCGGGGCGGGTGGACTTGTCGCGTGGGGATCCGCAGGTGATCGTGGAGCGGGTGGTGCCGATCGATGGCGTGCCATTCGATGCGGGACGGGTGCGGGTGGTGGTGGATGAGCGACGGCTGAATGGCTCGGCGGGGGGTGCGCTGGAACGAGTGGCGTCGATGCTGCGGGGCCCGGGCGGGGGCGAGGTGAGCGTCGCGGGGACGAACGGGAAGGCGAAGGAGTTGGGCGAGGGGCAGTCGCTCTTCCACGTGGAGTTGGTGGTAGCGACGGAGGATCACTTTGCGCTGTTGCAGTGCGACCCGAAATGGCGCGTGGCGCTGACAGATGAGTTGGTGCGCGAGATCCAGGGGGAGTTGGGCGAGGCGACGGTGCGGGTGATCGGGATGACGAAGGAGACGCCGGAGAGGAATGGGGGGAAGAGGGCGTGGGGGCGGCGGGGTGGGGACGGGGAGTGAGCAGGAACTCGGAACCCGCCTCTGGAGAGGCGGGCCACCAAGGACGATGTCCATCAATGAAAAACCCGCCTGATTCTGGCGGGCTTTGTGGGTTGCGTGACGGAGTTGTGAGTTACTCGCGGTCGTTGAGGAGGGCTTCGATTCGTTCGAGTCGGGCCTTGAGGTCGGCGTTTTCTCTTTCGAGTGATTCGACCTTGGCGTCTTGCTTGGCTTTGAGTTCCTTGACGGCCTCGACGGCGAGGGCGGTGATGCGCGAGTAATCGACGGCGGAGGGTTCGCCGTTCTCGAAGGCGACGACCTCGGGAAGGACCTCGGCGACGCGCTGGGCGATGAATCCGAGGTCGTGCTGGCCGCCGTGCTCGGGCTTCCAGTCGAAGGTGACGCCTTGGAGTCGTTGGAGTTTATCGAGGGCGCTGGCGATGGGGGTGATGTTGGTTTTGAACTTTTCGGAGGAGTAGGTGAGCCAGGCGTTGGCGCGGGCCCGGCCATCGGCGTTGGCGATGTTGGGGAGTTCGAGTCGGTTGGCGGGGTTGTTGACGCCGATGCCGAGGTAGCCGTTGGACTCGAGGAAGAGGCGGTCGGCGCCGTGCCAGACTCGCCAATCGTCATCGGTACCGTTGTAGTACGTCCACATTTGGATGGAGTTGTTGGTGGCGTAGCCATAGAACGGCCAGGACCCGGCGTCTGAGGTGTTCAGGTACATGCCGCCGTAGCCGTTGGCAGCGGCGGTGCCGTTGACTTGGAAGTGGGTGTTGCCGTTGAGGAGGTCAACGCCGGCGCCACCGACGGCGAGGCGGCTCGTGGTGATGAGATCGTCGGAGGCGTCGGTGATGATGGGATTGCCGGTGATGCCGGTGTAGGGAACGTTTGAGGCGTTGAAGGCGTTGGCGGAGGTGATTGCAAAGGGCGAGGCGGTGAGTTTCTGTCGCCCTGCGAGGGGCGAGAAGGCGCCACCGCCGGACTGGCGGACACTGAGATCAAGCCAGAGTTCGCGGTCAAAGAGGTCGGCGGTAAGGCCATCGAGTTGGATGGAGAAGAGGCCGTCGGCAACGGGGATGTTCGATGCCGTAGGCGTGTCGCTGACTCGGTCGCCGGCGTCGGTGCTTGTGGGGTGTGTCCAGAGGGAGTACTGGATGTCGTAGTTGCCGTTGGCTGGTGAGCCGTTGTTCTCGAGTCGTCCTTGGTAGGTCATGACTTCGGGTCGAGGCTGATCGACCCGCGGGCCGTTGAAGGCGATCTGCCATCCACCGGCGATGGCTCCGACGTCGGCGGCGGCGTCATCCATGATGTAGAGGGCCCAGGTACCGTTGCCCGGGGTGCCGGTGAGTGCGTTGAGGGTGCCGTTGTACGGTCCTGCAGGTGCGGGCGCGTTGAACGCATCAACTTGTCCCGTGCCGACGGGGCGAAAGATGTTGCCCGGAATTCCTGTGTCGGTCTGAGTAGGAAAGAAAGTTGGGGCGTCGAAGGTGAAGATCGTGTCTTGGGCGGTGATACCGACGCCATTGCCGAGGTCGGAAGTGAGGAGGATGGCTTGTCCACCTGGAGCGACGAGGAGGATGTCGAGGTCTCCCGCGTAGGTGTGGGAGAGGCCGAGGAGCCTGACCTCAATGTATTGGATGTTGGCAACACCGGCGACGTTGATGATGCTGGGGTAGACGCTGGCGGGGCCGGAGGTTGTGCCTGGTGCACCAGTGGGAATGGTGATGGCGGTGGGGTTGGAAAAGGTCTGGGCGCCGGCGGTGGCCGAGAGTGACATGGCGGCAGCGATGGCGACGAGAGACCGAACGACGCAACGAGATGAACTTCGAGACATGGCGTGCTCCCCGCAGAGATGAGTGGAACTGATTCAGGAACCAGCATCCCATAATCGGGCGGGCGCGTCAAGACGGGCTGTTGCGAACGGAGAGAGAACACAACCCAACCCTGAGATGGCGGGGAATGGAAACGCGTGTCAGGAAGTGAAAAAAAACGACGCTCGGCACGTTTCCATGCGGAGCGCCGGCTTACCCCCTCCCCTCCGGACTCATTGGGTTGAGAGGAGCCACGAATGGGCTTCTCGAGCGAGGGCGGGTTCGATGGGACGGCAAGGCCGCGCCGCGATGGGCGCGATCCTGTGTGCTTGCGTGTGTGATGTGCTGCGAGCGATGGGCGTCGATGTTGGGGCGAGTGCTACTCGAGGAGCGGGGCACGCGCGGGATGTTCTGCGAGTTTGGTAGGGTCGGGGATACGGCTCTGGAGAGCCGTGCCGCCTTGGGGAGTCGGACACCACCATGGAGAGTGGTGAGACTTTGGGTTAGCACATGGCGAAGAAGGAGATCATGCAGAGGAGGGCGACGCGACGGTGGGTTTCGGTGACGTTCATCAGGATCTTCATTGTTCTGTCCGCCTTTCGAGTTTCTGGATGTGGCGGGAAGAGAATCAACCGGCGTGCCAGCATACCACACCTGGTCGCCTTGTGGGGGCGAAGGGGCGTGAAACAGCAGGGAATGGGCCTGGAGCGGGGTTTGGCGTTGGTTTTCGGGCCTTGGGGTGGATCGGGCGGAGGCAAGGTGATGCCGTGGGGCAGCAATGGGTGTGGATTGGGAGCAACACGAGTGAAGAGGCACAACGCGCATCGAACGATTCTCGGACTGTTGGCCGCGGGGCTTAGTTGTGGTATGGCCTTTGGTCAAGAGGCGATGCCGCGTTTGGGTGGTGTGGTGGTGGCGCCGAGCGGCGCGCGTGCGGATGGGGGCGTGGTTGGTGGGGTGGCGTCGTTGGATGTGGGATTGCGCGCGTTTGAGTTGGTGGAGTCGTGGGTTCGCGCGGGCGCGGTGGCCGAGGGTGCGGCGGTGCCGGAGGAAGTGCGAAGAGTTGGCGGGGCGTGCGTGATGATCCGGCTCGATGGCGTGATTCTCGGGCGGGGGGCCGAGGTTGGCGACGTCGGCGGCGAGTGCAGCGTGGTCCGTGCGGCGCGGACGGCGATCGAGGGAGCGCTGCTCAAGTTGCCCGTGGCGAACGACGCGCTGGCGGCGGAGCATCGTCGCGAGTGGCTGCCGATGCTGGCGGTGAGCGTGGAGTTGGCGGGGGATCGCGTGCCGATCTCGCCTGGGACGTATGAGTCACTGGATGCGGACTTGTCGCCTGGTCTGGAGGGGGTTGAGGCGACGCTCGAAGGAGAGAAGGGCGAGACGAAGCGGGCGGCGACGTTTCCGAGCGAGATGCTGATCAGCGGGGCCTCGCCGTCGTGGGGTTTGCAGGCGGCGATCTCGCGGGCGTCGGGGGACGCGACGGCGGCGGTGGGGCAGCCGAGCGACATCGCGCATCGGACGGGGTTTCGGTTCTGGAAGTTCCGGACGATCCACCTGGTGCAGTCGCGTGGCGGGGCCTGGCCGCTGGTGCTGTATCGCGGATCGGAGGTGATCTCGAAGTCGCTGATCGATGGGGCGATGCTGCGCGCGTTTGCCGAGGGGCTTGGCAAGCACATCGAGCGGCGGTGTCAGACCGGTGGGATGGGCGGCGGATCGATCGTTCGGATGGAATGGCCGACGACGCGGATGGCTGAGGAGTCGGAAGATGCCGTGCCTCGGGCGTTGGCGGCGGTGGCGCTGGCGCGGATGAGCCGGGTGTCGTCGTTGTCGGCGGAGTCTCGCGACTCGGCGCGAGAGATGGCGCGGCGGCTGACGACGACGCTGTATGCCGACTTCGGGCATGGAGAGTCGATCAAGGCGATCGATGCCGCGATGTTGACGCTGGCGTTTGAGGAGACGATGCTGGCGGGGGAAGCGGGGGGTGAGTGGAAGGGGAAGCCTGCGGCAGCGGTGGTCACTCGCGTGGGGGCGGCCTTGGCGGGAACGTTCTCGGCGGAGCACGGCTGGGGAGAGGGATTGCCGGGTTCGGCGCGAGGGCTGGCGGCGTACGCGCTTGTGTTGCGTGGCGTGCGCGAGGGGGCGGCACGGGAGTCGCTGCGGCCGATGGTCTCTTCGGTGTTGCGCGAGAGCCTTGAGGGGAAGAGCCTGGTGGCGCACATGCCGTGGATCGTGTGGGCGGAGGCCGCGGCCTCGGGCGATGGGGCGATCGCGTCGGCGGAGGCGCTGCGGAACGAGCGCGTGTTGGTGGAATCGCGGCAGGTGCCGGATGTTGTGGCGGGCGCGGATCCGGACTTTGCTGGGGGGTTCATGTTTGATGGTGGCGTCGTGGGGACGAGGCCGACGTGGAACTCGATGCGCGGCGTGGCGTTCCTGGCGGCAATGCTGGGGGATCGTCGATTGACGGACGAGGAGGAGCGTCTGCCCGAGTTGTCGCGACTGCTCTCGGCGTTGCGGTTCGCGCGACAGTTGGCGGCGGACGAGGCGAGCGGGGCGTTGTTCGTGGATGTTGAGCGGGCGCGGTGGGGAATCCGGGCTGCGACGTGGGATCCGCGGCAATCGATCGAGGCGTCGGCGATGGGGCTGATCGCGGTGTGCGAGTCGGTGCGCGTGCTGGATGAGTGGGCGGCGCCGCCGGACACGCCGACGGATGGTCGCGGTGAAGATGCGACGGGAGCGGAACGCCCCTGATTTTCAGGTGTTTTTGGGGGCGCTTTGGGGGATGGAAAGTTCTGTGGATTTAGGCCACGCGAGAGTGGGAAACCTATGATTGCGGAGCGCCGGATTGGGCGAGAGATTGGGGCCTGTGAAGAGCGGCATGTAGAAGAAGGTGGCACAGGCGGGGCGCCTGTGCCACGAGGTTGAATAGGCGCGCCCGAGGTCGGTGCGTGGCGGGTCCATCAACGATTCGGGGCGGAAGCGAGCATCCATGAGCGACATCGACCAGACTGGTGGGATTGACGGCGGCGAGGGTGGGGCCGCGGGTGGGGGCGTGAATCACGGGAACGTGGTCGACCACGACATCCAGCGTGAGTTGCAGGACAGTTATCTCACGTATGCGATGAGCACGATCATGGACCGGGCGCTGCCCGATGTTCGTGACGGTCTCAAGCCCAGCCAGCGGCGGATTCTGGTGTCAATGAACGACCTGAGCCTTCGGCCTGGCCGGCAGCATCGCAAGTGCGCGAAGATCTGCGGCAACACGTCGGGCGACTATCACCCGCATGGCGAGAGCGTGATCTATCCGACGCTGGTGAACATGGCGCAGGATTGGCGGATGCGCGTGCCGCTGATTGATCCGCAGGGGAACTTCGGGTCGATTGATCCTGATCCACCGGCGGCCATGCGGTACACCGAGGCGCGGCTGACGCACGCGGCGGTGGACATGCTGGGGGACATGGAACTCGACACGGTTGACTTCGTGCCGAACTACGACGACACGCGTGAGGAGCCGACGGTTCTTCCCGGGAAGTTGCCGAACCTGCTCATCAACGGCGGGGTGGGGATCGCGGTGGGGATGGCGACGAGCCTGGCGCCGCACAACCCGACGGAGATTCTGGACGCGATCGTGCGCGTGATCGAGAGACCCTCGATCACGCTGGCGGAGTTGATGACGGATGAGGTCGTGGACGGGAAGATCGTTCGTCGCGGCGTGATCGGGCCTGATTTCCCGACGGGCGGGACGATCTTTGGACGGCGGGGGATCGTGGAGGCGTACTCATCGGGGCGCGGCAAGGTGACGGTGCGCGGGAGCGTGCATGTCGAGGACGTTCCGGGGTCTGGAAAGAGCGAGCGCAAGCAGATTGTGATCGATTCGATCCCGTACATGCTGGGGCAGCGGACGCTGGTGGAATCGATCGTGGACGCGGTGAAGGAGGACAAGCTCGCGGATGTGTCGGATGTGCGGAACGAGTCCGGGCGCGAGGCGCAGACGCGGATCGTGATCGAACTGAAGCGTGGGGTGGATCCGGCGGTGGTCGAGAAGCAGTTGTACGAGTACACGCCTTTGCAGCAGACGTTCTCGATTCTGAACATCGCGCTCGTGAAGCGCCGGCCCCAGACGCTGAGTTTGCGTGAGATGATCGACTGCTATGTCGAGCACCGGGTGGACGTGATCCGTCGGCGCACGGCGTTCCTGATGCGTGAGGCGAAGAAGCGGGCGCACTTGCTCGAAGCGATGATCTTTGCCGTCGCGAACATCGATGAGATCGTGAAGTTGATTCGCAGCAGTTCGACGCGCGAGGAGGCGATCCAGAAGTTGATGGACGGGAAGTATTTCATCCGGCCCGGGCAGGCGGATCTCTCGGGGTTGCCGATGCACCGCTGGGGGACGCTGGGCGAGGGGAGCGGGAACATCGAGAGGGAGGGGAGCGGGGCGTACACAATCCGGTTGACGCGGGTGCAGGCCGAGGCGATCGGGTCGATGCGGCTGATCCAGTTGGTGGCGCTCGAGATCGATCGGTTGGTGGCGGAGTATGCGGAGAAGGTGCGTGAGATCGAGGACTATGAGTCGATCCTCGCGGATCATGGGCGCGTGCTGTCGATGATCAAGGCCGATTGCGAGGAGATGCGGGCGCGGTACTCGTCGCCGCGGTTGACGGCGATCGAGGACGGCGGGGCGGACGTGAACATCGCGGAGTTGATCCCGGTGGAGGAGGTCGCGCTGACGATCAGCCACGCGGGGTATGCCAAGCGCGTGCCGATCGGGACGTATCGGCAGCAGGGCCGCGGCGGGAAGGGGATCCGCGCGTCGGACTCGAAGGAGGATGATTTCGTCGAGCACCTGTTCGTGGCGAGCACGCACGACGATCTGCTGTGCTTCACGAACACGGGGCGGGTCTTCAAGATCAAGGTCTTTGAGGTGCCCGAGATGTCGCGGACGAGCAAGGGCCGCGCGATGGTGAACCTTGTGGACCTTCGCGAGGGGGAGAAGACGCGGGCGTATCTGGCGATCCAGAACTTTGAGGAGGGGAGCAACTATCTCACGTTCGTGTCGCGCCAGGGGATCGTGAAGCGGACGGCCCTCAAGGAGTATCGCAACGTCAACAAGAGCGGGATCATCGCGGTGGGGCTGAAGGAGGACGATGCGCTCCTGGGCGTGACGCTGACGAGCGGGAACGACGACCTTCTGCTGATCACGGCCGGGGGTATGGCGATCCGGTTCAACGAGCAGGATGCGCGGCTCATGGGTCGTTCGGCGGCGGGGGTGAAGGGGATCGATCTTGGCGACGGCGACGAGGTGATCGGGGTGGTGCGCGTGGAGATGGCTCCCGACGCGGATGGGGACCTGATGACGGTGAAGCCGGAGATGGCGCTGCTCACGATCACGGAGCATGGCTATGGGAAGCGGACGGCGATCGATGAGTATCGCGTGCATCCGGAGACGGGCAAGCCCCGGAGCCAGTCGAGGGGCGGGAAGGGTCGCCTGGACATCGACACGAGCGAGCGGAATGGACGGAGCGTGGCGTCGCTCGGTGTGTTTGAGAACGAGGACGTTGTGGTGATCACCAAGGGTGGGCAGTTGGTGCGTGTGCCGGCGGGAAGCATCCGTGAGTGCGGGCGCGGGACGCAGGGCGTGCGGGTGGCGTCGCTGCACGAGGGGGATAGTGTGGTGTCGGCGGCCCCTGTGGCCGAGCAGGACGAGGACGGCACAGAACCCACGGAGGCGTAGATGAGCAAGCCCACGACACCGACCGGCGGGAAGAAGGCGAGGGTGACTGCGGAGCCCGCGCCGCCTCGGAAGTTCACGCCCGAGGAGATCCAGAAGAGTCTGGAGGGCGTGCCCGAGTGGTCGGAGGCGGGCGTGGGGATCCAGCGGACGTACGCGTTCAAGGACTTTGTGGCGTCGATCCGGTTTGTGAACAGCGTGGCGGAGGCGGCGGAATCGGCCCAGCACCACCCGGACATTCTGATCCGGTGGAACAGGGTGACGCTGACGCTGACGACGCATGATGCCGGGGGGATCTCGGCGAAGGACTTTGAGTTGGCGCGGCGGGCGGATGAGTTGTCGCGAGTGCTGCCCGAGTAGGACACCGCTCTGGAGGGCGGCGCCACCTAACTCAGAGACCCGCCTCGGAGAGGCGGGCCACCATGAGAGTCCTCTATTTTCGGGCGCGGATGAAGACGCCGCAGGTGAAGAGGGGGTCGTGGGTTTCGAGTTCGTGCCTGGTCATGTCCTCGACGGTGAGGCCGGCGAGGAAGGCGAAGGCGAGGCGGAGATTGCCCCAGGATTCGATTGTGAGGTGGTCAGCGGGGAAATGGCGTTCGAAGACGACTCTGGCGAGGTCGGGGGTGAGTCGCCAGTAGTGGCCCGGGATCTGTTCTTCCTGGCCATCGATTTTGCCGAGGGTGGGGAGTGTGACGAGCATGACGGCGCCGGGCTTCAGGACGCGTTTCATGTTGCGGAGGGCGCCGTCGAGGTCGTCGACGTATTGGAGCGTCTGGGTGCAGATGAAGCAGTCGTAGGTCTCGTCGGCGATGGAGTGCATCGTCTTGATGTCGTCGTGGATGTTGGCGAGGGTGTTGGAGGGGGCGATGTCGAGGACGTCGGAGTGGGTGACAGTCTGGCCGCCGAACTGTCTGGTGTAGTCGGGGTCTTTGATCTCGAGGACTCGACCTTTGATGTCGGCTTTGTGTCGCTCGAGGAACTGCTCGATGTATCGGCGATCGATGGGCGTGCCGCGGTCGGTGCCGACGAGGGGGCTGATGGGGCGGGTGGAGTGGGAGAGCATGTAGAGCCATCGCGGGCGGAGGAGTCGCTTGAGGGGCTTGTCGAGGATGGCGTTCGCTCGGCCCGAGGCTCGCTGGATGAGGCTCCGGCGTGGACGGGTGGGCGATTGAGTTGTCGATGGGGTGGAATGGGCGGTATTCGTCATGTGTTTGGGTTGGAATGGTTGATGGATGTCGGCGGGGAGAGGCGTGATCTCTCTTGGGGGAGGCGAGTGGGCGGGACGATGCGCGGGCTGTTACCTATGCTTGTGGCCCAATCGACAGGCCTGGGTGTGTTCCCTTGGCCGAATCGTTTGGAGCGTCCCACTTTACCCAGTATCGGCGGCGGTGTTTGCCCAATGGAGGCGGGCACAGGCCGCAACCACCTTCCAGAGTCGGCAGAGGACATCCATGGCGACCCACGGCACGATCACCCAAGTCATCGGTTCGACCTTCGACGCCCAGTTCCCCGAGGACAAGCTCCCGGAGATCTTCAACGCGCTCGAGATCCACTCCGACACCAAGGTCGGGCGGCTTGACCTCGTCGGTGAGGTGCAGCAGCACCTGGGCGGCGGGCGGGTCCGCGCGGTGGCGCTCGGCTCGACCGACGGTCTGGTTCGCGGGATGACGTGCGTGGATGTTGGCTCGCCGGTGACGGTTCCGGTGGGCGAGGGGGTGCTGGGGCGGGTGTTCAACCTGCTGGGGCAGCCGATCGATAAAGGCGCGGCGATCCCTACATCGACGAAGCGGTCCCCGATCCACAAGGCTCCGCCAGCGTTTTCGCAGTTGAACCCGAATACCGAAATCCTGGTGACGGGCATCAAGGTCATCGATCTGATGTGTCCGTTCGTTCGAGGCGGAAAGATCGGCCTCTTCGGCGGCGCCGGCGTCGGGAAGACGGTCGTGATCCAAGAGATGATCGCGCGTGTCGCCAAGAACTTCGGCGGGTACTCGGTCTTCGCGGGCGTCGGCGAGCGGACGCGCGAGGGGAACGACCTGTGGCGTGAGATGAAAGAGGCCGCCTACACCGACGAGAACGGGAAGACCGCTCACGTTCTGGACAAGGTGGCGATGGTCTTCGGTCAGATGAACGAGCCCCCGGGCAGCCGTCTTCGCGTGGCGCTCTCGGCGCTGACGATGGCGGAGGAGTTCCGCGACGCGTCGGGCAAGGAGACGCTGATGTTCGTGGACAACGTCTTCCGCTTCACGCAGGCGGGGTCGGAGGTCTCGGCGCTCCTTGGGCGTATGCCGTCGGCCGTCGGTTATCAGCCGACGCTCTCGACGGAGATGGGGCAGTTGCAGGAGCGGATCACGTCGACGGCGAAGGGCGCCATCACGTCGGTGCAGGCGATTTACGTCCCGGCGGACGACCTGACGGACCCGGCCCCGGCAACGACGTTCGCCCACCTGGACGCCTTCATCGTTCTGTCACGCAGCATCGCGGAGAAGGGGATTTATCCGGCCGTCGATCCGCTGGCGTCGACGAGCCGCATTCTGGATCCGGGGATCATCGGCGAGCGTCACTATCGCGTGGCGACGCGCGTGCAGCGGATCCTGCAGCGATACAAGGACCTGCAGGACATCATCGCGATTCTCGGCGTCGACGAACTGAGCGAGGAGGACAAGTTGACGGTGAGCCGGGCGCGCAAGTTGGAGCGCTTCCTCAGCCAGCCGTTCCACGTCGCCGAGCAGTTCACGGGGTTCAAGGGTGTCGACAGCCCGCTGGAGGCGACGATCGACTCGTTCGAGCGGTTGTGCAACGGCGAGGGCGACGGCCTGCCCGAGGGCGCGTTCATGTACGTCGGCACGATCGAGGACGCGAAGGCGAAGGCCGCGAAGATGGCGGGGTAAAGGCCGTCAGATCGCGACGGTCGGACATCGAATGCTGATCCACACGCCCGGGGCGAGCGCTCCGGGCTTTTTTCGTTGTCGTGAGCGCCCCGTCCTTGCCGCATTCGGCCTGTGGCGTCACTTCGGCTGCACTTGACGCCGCGCCTCGTCCAGAATTTCCGCGACGACCACGTTGTACTCGAGACTCGACAGCGGGTCGACGGCACACTCGCCGCGCACGACCGCCTTCAGATATGACCACTCGTTCTCCAGATTCTTTGGCTTCGCGGCGGGCTGCACCATTGTTGGCCCGGCGTTCTCCTGTCGCATGGCGAGTTTGTCCCACTTGCCCGCGTGCAGCGACCATCCATCGAGGTACAGGTCCATCTCTTTGTTGTCGTGGGTCCATGCCCACGACGCCTCGATCACGGCGGTCGCGCCCGCGCGCCTTTCGTTACCCGGATAGGTGAGCACGATGGTGGCGTCGTCATCGACGTGTGGATACGCCGCGGGCTTGAGCGTCGTCGCGCTCGCCTTGATGCTTGAGGGGCGCGCCCCGTCCATCATCCACGTGGCGATCACCGCGCCGTAGCACCCGAAATCGACGATCGCGCCGCCGCCGTTCTTTGTTGGATCGGTCAGCCACGTCAGGAACTCCTCGGAACAGCCGATCTCTTGGGGGCCTTTGTGCCCGTGGCGGAAGATCATCTTGCGCAGGGCGCCATGCTCACCCGAGTCGGCGAGGCGCTTTGTTTCTCGCACCGACGCGTACCAACTTGTCTCGAAGTTTGTCAGGACCAGCACCTTGTGGGCGCGGGCCGCTTCTTCGATCGCTCTCGCATCTTCCCTGGAGTACGCGAGCGGCTTCTCGAGCAGGGTGTGCACGCCCCTGGCGGCACAGGCCTCGACGGCCGCGCGATGCCCGGAGATCGGGCCCATCACGCTGACGGCTTCGGGCTTGGTGGCCTTCAGCATCTCCTCCGTCGAGGCGTAGTACAGCGACGCCTCGAGTGTGTATTTGGCGGCCAGGCGATCGAAGAGGGCGCGATTCGGCTCGCTGATGCCGACGATCACAATGTCGTCGCGGCGCGTGGCGTTCCAGAGCAGCCCCTCGACGTGCCCGTGGTCCATCCCGATGATGCCGATCCGCAGCGGTCCTGTCTGCTTCGAGAGGAGAACGTCGGTGTGGTTCTTTGGTTCATCGGCATGTGTGCGAGGTGCGCACGCCAGGCACAGGGTCAATACCGTCAGGCCTGTCATCACATTCATCAGCATGTGCTTCATGCGCGCATGGTATCAGAAGGGTTATGGTGCCGGTTTGTGGCCCCGCGTGAGTCCATCTATGGACTGTGCCTCATGGGCATGTGTGTGTTTCGGTTGGGTTGGCCAAGGAGATGGAACCGCCTCGACCTCGACGTGTGGTTGTCGCAAAGATTGCCTCCGAGGACGGTGGTGGTGTCGAATTTGGCCGGGAATTTGCACGAATCTGGATCAATAACGCCACGCCATCCCGGCGAAGACGCCGAGATCTTCCGCGGCCTCGGTCAGCCCGATGCGCACGCCCGCGTCGAGCTGGATATCCGGCGCGATTCCGAGGGTCATGCCGGTGTTGAGTGATGCACGATAGCTGCTCTCGCCGGACGTGTCCGCGGCACCCGCGTACTCCACAAAGAGGCCGAGCGTGTCGGTGAGCCCACGGGCGATCGTGGCGGTGTGCACGACATCAAGCGTGTAGGCGTCGTCGGCCCCATTTCTCACGACATCGAACTCGAGCATCGTGCCAAGAGTGAGCCTGTGGTCGAGTTCGAAGGCCGCCGGAATGATGATCCCGCCTTCAACATCGTCGTTTCCCAATCCGTCGCTGGCTGTGGTAATCTTGATGAATGGCATGATTGCAAGGGCGGACTCGCCGGTGTCGTTCCCCCAGAGGTTGACTTTGCAGCGGGCGAAGGTGTCGCCGAGGCCGTCGATCATTTCTTGCGACGCTCCCGTTCTTGTCCGCTGACGTGTGTAGGGATTGAAGCCAACCTGGAGGTCGATCGATGACGTGAGGCCGACTTTCAGGAGCACGGGCGCGATCTCGAATGTGCGGGTTTCCGCCTCGTCGACACGTGAAAAGTCCACGAACGAGTACTCGACCTGGTAGTGCCCAGCATCGACGGTAAAGGGGCTTTCGGTCGCGTCGGGGCGATCGGTGCTGAGCCTCCGCAGCTGGTCTCTGGGGACCGGGTTCCACAGGGAGAATGCCGCCGCGTCTGGGGTGAGCGGCTCGATGTCCGCGTGCGCACCGGGTGGACATTCCAGGACGATCACGGCGCCGATGATTGTTTTGTAGTTCATGCTACATTGTATCACATGCTACACACTCGTCCGACACCTCCTTGCAAGCCCCTGGCGGGGGCGGGGCGGGGGGTGATTCGGCCCCGAACGTCCTGTGGGCGCCCGTTGTGTGGGGACTGGACTAGGCTCTTGAATCTCGCTTCGATTCCCACCGTGTGTTCAGCGTGTGGTCGACCTTGAGCAGGTCCAGCACCTTGCCGACGACGAAGTCCACGAGGTCCTCGATGGACTTTGGGCCGAGGTAGAAGCCGGGATTCGGCGAGCAAAGCGTTGCGCCGGCGAGGGCGAGCGTTTCCATGTTGCGGAGGTCGATGAGGCTCAGGGGCATCTCGCGGTGGCAGATGATGAGCGGGCGGCGTTCCTTGAGCGTGACCATCGCGGCCCGGCAGAGGAGGTTGCTGCCGCTGCCCGTGGCGATCTGGCCGAGTGATGTCGAGGAGCAGGGAATCACAACCATGCCGTCGTGGAGGAAACTCCCCGAGGCGATGACGGCCCCGACGTCCTTGTGGGGGTGGATGAACAGTCGCTTGTCGGCATCGAGTCTTGAGGACAGGCGGGGGCAGAGTTGGGCGAGTTCGAGTTCTCGGACGCCGGCCTCGTCGAAGAGGAGGCGGCGGCCATAGTCGCTGACGACGAGGTGGACCTGGTGGGCGGGGTTCTCGAGGAGAAGATCGAGGAGGCGGAGGGCGTAGACGGCCCCGGAGGCGCCGGAGATGCCGACGACGAATCGACGGGTGTGCGGATCGGCAGAATCGCTGGAAGGGTGGGTCATCTGGGTGGTGTTCGGCTGGCACGGGCGTGCGGATGCTCAGCGTAGTCGCGTGCGAGATTCTATTTTCGATGGTGAGCGGCGGAGGGTGGCGTGTGGGCGGGGGTTCACGTACGCTTGTGCACATCGGCGTTTTCATCGGGTGCCGCGCGGAGCGCGGCCTGGATGGGTTCATGGTGGACGGGACGCTGGCGTTCATGGAGGTGCGGGACATGCGTTCGGCAGGGAAGTGCGTGGTTGTGGGCGTGATGCTGGCGGCGGGCCTTGGCGGTTGCATCGGCTACACGAATGTGGCCGAGGACATCAGCCAGACGCCACTGAACTCGCCGAACTATGCGTCGACAAGTCCGAACGAGCCGGGCGTGGTCGAGATCATGACCGCGTCGCTGCTGGATGTGATCGCTCGTCGGCCAGTGCCGGGGGGCGCGGCGGTCCTGAATCTTCCCGAGGGGATGCGAAAGGTGTATTACGAACGGCTCGCGCAGACGATGAGCGAGACGACCGGCTCGGAGTTCATGCCGATGTCGCCCGCGGTGGTGGACCGCGGGTTGCCTGTGTACAGCGTGGGCGAGGTGCTCGTGCGGTACAACCGGGCCGAGTGTGATGTGTACGCGCCGACGATGGATGAGTATGGGCAACTGGGTATCCAGCGGATTCGCGTGCATCTGGATGGCGGCGCCAACAACTGGCGCGTGGTCAGGCCACAGATCTATCTGGTGAACGCCTTCTCCGCGCCCGAGGCCCACTTCATCCCCGAGGTGGACAATCCGTCGGAGTATCAGGATCTCCGCAAGCGTCATATCCTGTCGAAGATTCCGCCGGCGTCGGCACTCGAGCCGAACACAGCCGAGCCGGTGCCGCAGCCGGTGGAAGAGATGGAGCCGGTGACGACGGCGGAGGAGTTGCCCGCCGGGCAGCCGTGATGTCGGGATGCGGGACGGCGCAGGGCCGCGCCGGCTCATACCTTTGAGACATGGGCGCACACACCGAGGTTCGATCGTCCGGCTCGGATTCTCTTGGACGAGACGGGATCACGCACCACTTGTTGTCGCTGCAGGGGATGCCGGCGGAGGAGATCCGGCGGCTGGTGCGGCTGGCGGCCGACCCCGGGGCGCTTCGCGAGGACGAGAACCCGCTGAAGGGGCGGATCGTCGCGAATCTGTTCTTTGAGGACTCGACGCGGACGCGCCTGTCGTTCTCGGTGGCGGCGCAGCGGCTTGGGGCGCGCGTTGTGGATCTCGCGGGGCCTGGCTCGAGCGTGAGCAAGGGCGAGTCGCTTGTGGACACGGCACTCACCGTCGAGGCGATGGGTGTCTCGGCGCTCGTCGTGCGCTGCAAGCAGTCGGGGGGCGCGGAACTCATCTCGCGCGCGGTGGGGGTTGGCGTCATCAACGCCGGGGACGGGCGGCACGAGCACCCGACGCAGGGGCTGCTCGACATTCTCACGCTCGCGAGGGCGACGGGGCGTCTCTCGACGCTGGATTTCTCGGGGCTGACACTGGCGATTGTGGGGGACATCGCGTCGTCGCGCGTGGCGCGGTCGAACATCGCGGGGATGGGGGCGCTGGGGGCGCGGGTGGTGTGTGTCGGGCCGGCGGGCATGGCGCCGGCGTCGCTCTCGACGCTGGGGTGTGCGGTGTCGCCCGATCTCGATTCGATCCTGCCTGTGGCGGACGCGGTGATGATGCTGCGGATCCAGTTCGAGCGGCACGAGGACTCGGCGAAGGGCGCCGAGGGTGTGCCGATGAAGTCGTCGCTCGAGTCGATCCGGGAGTATCGCGCGGGGTACGCGCTCACACGGGAGCGGCACGCGGCGATGAAGCGTGGGGCGTTCGTGATGCACCCGGGCCCGATGAACCGGGGCGTGGAGATCGACGCGGAGGTGGCCGACGCGCCGAACTCGCTGATTCTCACGCAGGTGGCGCGGGGTGTGGACGTGCGGATGGCGGTGCTGCTGGATCGGCTGAGGCCGGAGTTGACGCGCGGGTGACCCGTCGTCAGCAGCCGGCGGCGAAGCGTTCGATGTAGAAGAGCAGATCGTCAATGGTGACGGCGGAGTCGCCCAGGCCTGTGCCGCTGCCGTCGTCCAAGTCGGCGATGTCGTCGCCGGCCTGGAATCGATCGATGAAGTAGATGAGGTCGTCGATGGTGACGGCCCCGTCGCACGAGCCGGTTTGCGATCCATCGTCGAGGTCGGCGGGGCAGTACGCGAGATCGGCGTGGTAACTCCGGGTCTCGTCGCAGGGATCCTTGATGGTGCACTCGTATCGGGCGACATCGAGGAGGGCGACGTTATCGATCGTGAGCGTGGCGGCCTTGGCGCCGGCGATCACGGAGCCCGTGCCGGTCGGGCCATCGAGGAGGGGAACGCCGTTCTTCTTCCACTGGAACGAGAGGTAGGCGCCGGTGGCCTGGACGGCGAACTGGGCCTGAGCGCCCTTGCAGACCTGGACGTCGTCGGGCGCGGACTCGATGGTGAGGGGCGGGCAAATGGCCTCGAACTGGCGCATCATCTCGTGGTCTTCATGCTCGAGGATGTGGCAGTGGTAGGGGAAGAGTCCGGCGTAGTCCTCGAAGCGCGCGATGACGCGGACGATCTCGAAGGGATCGACTCGAACGGTGTCCTTCCAGCCGCGCTCGTTCATGGCGGGCGGGACGCGCGGACCCGTGGGGACGACCTGGCCGGCCTGCATCTGGAAGGGCTGGCGATCAAGGATCTGGAAGGCGACGAGGTGCATGTGCATGGGGTGGGTCATGCCCGAGCGGTTGATCCACGTCCAGATCTCGGTGGTGCCTAGGACGGGGCGCTCGACGATGTCGTCCCACATGAGGCCATTGATCGTCCAGATGGACTGGGTGACGTTGTCGCAGGCGCCGATGGTGACGGGGGTCTTGCGGAGGAGGAACTCGCGGGTGACGGCGGCCTCGGCCTCGGGAATGACGGGGACGTTGACAAGGGTCGTGGGGAGCGGGTCGGTGTCGCCGGCGTCGCTGCCGACGATGAACTTCATGACGTTGGGGATGACGCCGACGCCGGCCGAGCCTGGGAAGGGGGCGGGGGCGCTGTTTTGAAGGACGATCTCGGTGCCCGGGGCATACGAGGCGAAGTCGACGACGACGTCGGCGCGTTCGCCCGGCGAGATGGTGAGGGTGTTGATCGCGACGGGGGCCGGGAGAAGGCCCATGTCGGTCCCGATCTGCCAGAAGGTGGCGTTGTCGGAGAGGGCGAGGGTGAGGGTTCGCGAGTTGCAGCCGTTGAGCAGGCGGAAGCGGTACTTGCCGCGTTTGACGTTGTGGTACGGCCAGACCTTGCCGTTGACGAGCATGAAGTCGCCGAAGAAGTTCTCCTGGTGGACGGCTGGGTATTTGAAGGAGCCATCGGGGTTGAAGGCGCGGTCCTGTATGGCGAGGGCGATCTCGTTCTCGCCCCGCGGGATGTTGAGGGCGTCCTCGGCATCGTCACGGATGAGGTAGAAACCGGCGAGGCCCATGTAGACATTGAGGCGGGTGATGCCCAGGCCGTGGTCGTGGTACCAGATGGTGGCGGCGGGCTGGTTGTTGGGGTAGGTGTAGAGGGGTGCGGATTGCCCGGGGGGATAGGAGAAGTCGGGCATGCCGTCGCTGTCGGCGCGGAGGTGCCCGCCATGGAGGTGGACGGTGGTGAGGGGCGCGCTGCCGTTGAGATCTGGGCCATGGAGGCACTCGTCCACGACGAGGTGGTGGGTGGTGAGGAGATTGCCCGCGGCGTCGCGGAGGTCGTTGGTCCAGAGAACTGTGTTTGGCTCGTTTCGACGCGCCTCGATGGTCGGGCCGGGGTATGTGCCGTTGTATCCCCAGACGGTGGTCATGGGGAGATCGCGGTGGAGACGCTGCTGCGACTGGCGCATAGCGATCTCATAATGAGCGGCATGGCCCGCCTGACCCGTCACGGGCTGGGCAACGGCGGGGAGCGGGAGCGCATCGACGAAAGGTTGCAGGACGATGGGGCAGGCGGTGCCGGTGCATGTGGTGGCATTGCCCTGGTACGCGCCGCCCTGGGTGGCGCAGTTGGCGGCGGTGGTCTCGACGCAGATGCCGGTGGGCAGGCAGCAGGCGCCGGTCTGGGCGATCGCGGCGGAAGGAATGAGGGCGAGGCCGATCAACCCGGCGACGAGCGTGCGGAGGCGCGAGCCGCCAAGATACAAACAAAATCCGTTCATGTCTACTCCAACCACGAGGCTGTATACGAGTGCCGGTAAGAAGTCGGCAGGAATCGGGGCGCGGTTCATGCGCACTGTTCGCCCAGTGGTGAGTATCGGATCCAATAGAAGACCGGTCAATCCTGTATTGACGCCGGCGTTCGCAATTGGTCGTAATTGGGGCCGAAAACCGGGGTTATCCCGGCACGCCGATGTCTTCGGCCCAGAGGTCTGGCCTTGTGGCGATGAACTCGCGCATGAGTTGGATGCAGCGCGGATCGTTCATGAGAACGACCTCTGTGCCCTCGGCTTTCAGCCAGTCTTCCCGGCCTTGGAATGTCTCGTGCTCGCCGATGACGACGCGGGGGATTCGGAAGAGGATCGAGGTGCCGGAGCACATGGCGCAGGGAGAGAGGGTGGAGACGAGGGTGAGGGTGTGCCAGTCGCGGCGCCGGCCGGCGGCCCGGATGCAGGCGGTCTCGGCATGGGCGGTGGTGTCGCCCTGTTGGACGCGGAGATTGTGACCGCGAGAGACGATGGTGCCTGCGGGGTCCATGAGGACCGAGCCGATGGGGATGCCGCCTTCGTGGAGTGATTTTTCGGCCTGCTCGATAGCGGCGTCGAGGGCGAGGCGGTCGAGGTTCGCCCGGTCGGTGGCGTTCATGCGGGCAGCGTAGTCGCAACGCCAGGGTGGAAAATCCGTATGGTGAGTGCTGACCAGGCGTGTATCGGATCAGCCAGGCCAAGGGAACCGTTCGCTCGGGCGTTGGGCAGCGAGAAAGGCGGGCACGTGAAGACGACGCGGCGTGGTGCGAATCTCCTTGTGCTGTCGGGCTTGCCTCATGGCGTGGGGTGGCCGATCTTCGCGGTCGTGCTCGCGCTTGGGCTGCCCACGTTTTTCTGGTTTCTTGAGGGACGGACTCTGATGAAGCCCGGATTCCACTTCCAGTGGATCCCGGCGGGCGTGATCGTGCTGCTGTGCACGGCGTTTCTGATCGTCGGCTTGAAGTCGCTGCTTGATCGAGAGCGGCTGACGCTCGACACGGCGACCGGGAAGGGCGTGTTCGAGACGTGGAACATCCTCGGCGGGAAGCGAAAGCGCCACGAGTTCGATCTCTCACGCGTGGTGGAGGTGCGGATTGATGTCCGGACCGAGGCGACACCCGGCGGCGGGAAGCGCGGCGGGCGGTCGATGCGCGTCTTCGAGGCGACGATTAGGCCCGGGAGGAAGATCGTGCTCGACACGACGTCGAACGGGCGAGACGAGCGTGTGAGGCGTGTGGCGAAGGACGTGGCGGAGTTTCTGGGCGTCCCGCCGCGGACCAGGGATCGATCGGGGACGCGGGAGGAGGACACGGAGGGGGTGGAAGATGCCTTTGACGCAAGACGTGGTTAAGAAATGGCTTAGGCATTGGGCAACGGCACGATTTCAACACAACGAACACGCGCGGGGTCTAATTTTTCGTTTTTGGTGTTTTTGTTGAAATTGAACCATCTCCTTCCAACATATAGTTGAATCATGCAGAGGGCTGATTTCCACCCAGGATTTCCGGGCGAACTGGTTCCCACGACCTTTATCGAGTCGCTCGCGGGCGTTGGTTCTCGGACCATCGAAGGTCTTGCCTTTGCCCCTCACCCGCTCCCGCCGAACCTGGATTGGATGGGGACGATCGGTCGCTTGTATCCCGTGCTCGATGGTGCCAAGTCGGCGCTGCTTCGCTTGGAAGGATCGATCGCGTCTCTCCCTTCGAGCACGATCTTGCTCCGGGGCATGCTGAGGCGTGAGGCACAAGTCTCATCGAAGATTGAGAACACCTTCTCGTCGCTCGAAGACATGGCCATCGCCGAGTCGGATGAGACGCGGGTGGACAAAGAGTCTGTGGATGTTGCGAGGAACAAGCGCGCGATCGAGCATGGCATCTGGTCCAAACTCCCAATGTCGCTCCGGCTTGTGCGCGAGATGCACCAGCATCTCATCGCGGACCCTCGGCACACGCCGGGAGTCTTTCGGACATCGCAGGTGTGCATTGGCGACGAGCATCGCGGGTTTGCCCACGCCCGATTCGTGCCGCCACCCGCCGGAGAGATCGATCGCTGCTTGAACGACTGGGAGCGATTCTGCAATCCATCCTCAGACGATGTTGGCACCCTTCCTGACCTGATTCGACTGGCGCTGGCGCATTATCAGTTCGAGACGATCCATCCGTTCAGTGACGGAAATGGTCGGCTTGGACGCGCGCTGGTGAATGTCCACGCGCTCAAGAGCGGGCTTGTTCGTGCGCCCGTGTGCAACCTGAGCGAGTGGGTCTACTCGCGTCGGCAGGAGTACTACGACCACCTGCTGCGCGTGAGCACACATGGGGCGTGGGAGGAGTGGATTTGGTTCTTCTGCTTGGCGCTTCGGGAGCAAGCCGGGCTGGACTTTGATCGCGCGGAGAGATTGCAGAAGCTGAACGAGCGGTACACGGCCGCGATCATGGCCAAGCGACGGAGCATCCTGCTCAAGAAACTGATCGACTTTGTGTTCGAGAATCCGGCGATCACGATCACGATTGCTGCCAAGTCGCTCGGGGTTTCGTACACGGCCGCGCAACGACACGTCGCGACGCTCGTGAAGCATCGCGTGCTCAAGCCTCTGGACAGAGTCAAGTATGACAAGTTCTATATCGCCGAGGGCGTGCTCCATGCGATCCGCGGCAAGGGCGAGGAATGACGCTCACGCGAGTTTCATGGCTCGCAGGATCGCGTCGCCCATGTCGGCGGGGCTTTGGGCGACGGTGACGCCGGCGGCCTGGAGGGCCTTGATCTTGGCGTCGGCGGTGTCGTCGGCGCCGCCGACGATCGCGCCGGCGTGGCCCATGCGTCGGCCCGGGGGGGCGGTCTTGCCGGCGATGAAGGCGGCGACGGGTTTCTTCACGTTGGCCTTGATGTAGTTGGCGGCGTCGATCTCGTCGCTCCCACCGATCTCGCCGATCATGAGGATGGCGTGGGTGTCGGGGTCGTTCTCGAAGAGGCGGATGGAGTCGATGTGGTTGAGACCGCGGACGGGGTCGCCGCCGATGCCGATGCAGGTGGACTGGGCGAGGCCTCGCTGGCTGGTCTGCCAGACGGCCTCATAGGTGAGCGTGCCGGAGCGGCTGACGATGCCGATGGACTTGCCGCGTTTGGCCTGGCTGATGTGGGTGTGGATGTAGCCGGGCATGATGCCGATTTTGCAGCCGGCATTGGTGTAGGGGTCGTTGCCGCTGGTGCCGTTGCCGGTCTTGGGGCCCGGGGTGATGACGCCCGGGCAGTTGGGCCCGATGAGGAAGACCCTGGAGGAGGGCGGGAAGCCGTCGTCGCCGCGGCCGCCGTTCATCTCGTCGATCATGGCGCGAACGCGGACCATGTCCTGGACGGGAATGCCCTCGGTGATGGCGCAGATGATTTTGATGCCGGCGCTGGCGGCCTCGAGGATGGCGTCGGCGGCGAAGCCCGGGGGAACGAAGATCATGGTGGCATCGGCGCCCGTCTCTCGCACGGCCTGATCGACGGTGTCAAAGATGGGGAGGCCGTTATCGTCCTTGGTGCCGCCTTTGCCTGGCGTGACGCCGCCGACCATCTTTGTGCCGTAGTTGAAGCACCCTTTGGTGTGGCTGGCGCCGAAGGAGCCGGTGATTCCCTGACAGATGACGCGTGTTTTGGCGTGGACGAGGACTGGCATGGTGGCAGGGTAGGGTGGCGAGGGGGCATGTGTCGTGAGTGGAAGAGGCATTGGGCACTTGTCCTCAGGCATTTGGGGTACGGCGGACGCTCCGATTGGCACGCGTGATTCGTACGATTGTGCGTGAGCGAGAACGCGGAACAACCCCGGGTGGGCGATACCAGCGAAGCCCGGCGGCGCGAGCGGGTGGTTTCTTCCACGCTCATAGTCGGGATGGAGATCCACGTCGAACTCGCGACGGCGACGAAGATGTTCTCGCGGTCGCGGAGCCCGGTGCTCGCGGGATCAGTCGGGCCGAACTCGCTTCTGGATCCGACGGTGCTGGGGTTGCCCGGCTCACTCCCGACGATCAATCGAAGGGCCGTGGAGTTGGCGATCCGCGTGGGGTTGGCGCTGCGATGCTCGATTGCGCGCGTGACGAAGTGGGACCGCAAGTCGTACTTCTACCCGGATCTCCCGAAGGGGTACCAGATCAGCCAGTACGACCTGCCATTGTGCTTTGACGGGATAGCGGAGGTCCCGGGATTTGATGAGCATGGCGTGCCCCAGGCGGTCCCGGCGATGAGGCCGATTCGCATCGTTCGGGCGCACCTTGAGGAGGACGCGGGGAAGTTGCTGCACGAGGCGCCGGGTGGCGTGGCGATCGATCACTCGATCGTGGATTTGAATCGTGCGGGGACGCCGCTGCTTGAGATCGTGACCGCGCCCGATTTCCGGTCGGCGTCGGAGGTTGTCACGTTCGCGCGGCTGCTGCGGCTGACGTGCATGCACCTTGGGGCGAGCCCCTGCGTGATGCAGGAGGGACAGATCCGGTTTGAGCCGAACATCAACATGGAGTTGCGGCTGGAGTCGGGCGCGCTGGTGCGCACGCCGATTGTCGAGGTGAAGAATCTCAACTCGTTCAAGTCGCTGGAGGGGGCGGTCGAGCATGAGGCTCGAGTGCAGGAGGAGCGGTGGCGCGAGACGGGCCGCGAGCACGCGACGGGGGCGAAGACGACGCGTGGGTGGGACGACGCGCGGGGCGTGACGGTGCTGCAGCGCGAGAAGGAAGATGCGCACGACTATCGGTATTTCCCCGATCCGGACCTGCAGGCGATGCGGGTGACGGAGGAGATGATCGACAGAGCGCGGGCCGATGAGTCGGAGTTGCCCCTGGCAAGGTTCCGGTCGCTCGTGGAGGAGGCGGGCGTGCCCGGGCGTGAGGCATGGGCGCTCGTCGAGGATGTTGAGGCGAGCGTGCTGCAGGCTGGAGTTGCGTCGCGGCTCGTCGAACGGGGCTTGGCGTCGCCGCGCGCGGGGCGTGTGGCGGCGAATCTGGTGTTGCAGCAGGGCATGCGCGTGGCGAACGCACGTGGCGTCGGTGTCGGCGACCTTGGGCTTGAGGCGACGAAGGTGGCGACACTGGGGATGCTGCGCGAGGCCGGCACGATCAGCAACCAATCGCTCGACGTGCTCTTTGAGGCGCTCGCGGACACTCCGAACCTCGACGTTGAGGCCGAGGCGATCTCGCGGGGGATGGTCGTGGTGCGTGATGAGGGGGCGCTCCTGGCGTGGGTGGACCAGGCGATTGCCGCCCAACCTGCGGCGGCGGCGGATGTTCGAGCAGGAAAGACCCAGGCGATCGGGCGACTTGTGGGCGAGGTGATGAAGGTTTCGGGGGGGAAGGCCGACGCGAAGAGCGTGCGCGAGGCGATCCTGTCGCGGCTTGGTGCGGATTGATCGTGTGCCGGGACTTTCGGGCGAGCGGTGGTAGAAAAATGTAGACACAGGCAGGACGCCTGTGCCACGAGATTGGGGAGGCTTGGTGGCGCGGAGGCGTGTATCCTCGCATCATGGCCTTGCCAGAATCACACGACACACCGACGCGCCGCCTCGAGACCGACACCGACGATGGCATGCTCGTCATCATCAGCGGGCCGAGCGGCGTGGGAAAGACGACGATCACGCGGGGTGTGGAGCGGACGATCGCCGGCGCGGTCTTCTCGGTCTCGTGGACGACGCGCGACAAGACGGGCGTGGATGTTGAGGGCGTTGATTACCACTTCGTCAGCGACGGGCAGTTCGAGGAGATGCTGGGGCGAGACGGTTTTCTCGAGACGGCCGGCGTCTATGGACGTCGCTATGGCACGCCGAAGGAATGGGTGCGCACGCAACTCGCGCGCGGGCGGCTGGTGATCCTGGAGATTGATGTCGTCGGCGCGGAAAAGGTGAAGGGACAGATCCCCGAGGCGTTCGCGATCTTTGTCCTGCCGCCGGATGAAGAGACGCTGCTCTCCCGCTTGCGCTCGCGCAAGCGTGAGGACGATGCGCAGATCCAGAAGCGATTCGCGCGGGCGAAGGAAGAGATCACGCACGCCCGGCGGTCAGGCGTGTACAACCACTTCCTGGTGAATCGGGATCTGAACGCGTCGCTGGAGGAGGCGGTGCGGCTGATCGAGGGCGAGCGCGGGCGGCGGCGGGAGTTGCGGCGGAAGGCGTGATTGTCAGATGAAGAAAACACAGGCGGAACGTCTGTGCCACGAGAAGTGGTAGAAAGAGAACGTGCCGGTGAGCCGCCTGCCTCACGAGATCGGGTAGATTCCGGGCGTCGAGATCACATCGTGCCGTACATGAACTCTTCGCGGATGATCTTGCCGTTCTTCACGGTGTAGACGCCGACCTCATCGAACATCTTGCGGGTGCCGCTGTCGACCTGCTCGACGTCCATCTTGAATCGGACGGCGAAGCCCGACGAGCCGACGAAGGGGCCTTCGGCGCTCGCGCCGTGGATCTTGTTCTGGGCCATCCAGCCGGCGTTTTTGGCATCGACGGCGGGCTTGCCGCGCCAGCCCATGCCGACGCCGAGGCCCTCGACGGACTCGATCTTGGGGGACCAGAACATCTTCTCGATCTCGGCGAACTGGCCGGCATTGAACATCGAGACGAGTTTCGTGCCGATGTCCATGGGCGTGGCGCCCGTGCCGGTGGTGACGCGGAAGGAACCCTTCCCACCGGGGCCGGCGGCGGACGGCTTCTTGGCGGTTGCTTTGGATGACTTCGTGACGCTCTTCTTGGTTGCCTTCTTGGTGGTCTTCTTCGCCATGGTGGTGCTCCTTTGGGCTGGCGCACTGTACCCCGGCGGGCCCACGTGTCGCGTCACGACAACGCCCCGGGATTGCTCCCGGGGCGTGCGTGGTGCGTGGATTCGCGCGATCTTGACGGTTCAGCCGACCTTGTCAACGCTGCCCGCCGAGGCGAGGGTGTTCTGCCCGATCTCGCGGATGGAGTGGGTGTAGTTCTGGCGGAGAACGGCGAGTTTCTGGGCGAACTCGAGGTAGTTCGTCGAACCGCTGGATCCGAAATCGTCCTGGAGTTTGGAGAGGGCGTCGCGGAAGGCGTTCTGGAGGTTCTCGACCTTGGACTTCACCTCGTCGCCGCCGCCGAGTTGCTCGATGAGGTCATGTCCCTGGTTGTCGATGGCGGCGAGGGAGATCTCGGTGTCGCGCTTGGCGCGAGTCGCCGGCGAGTTCTGATCGCCGGCCACGGCTCCGGGCGCCGGTGTGGGCGCCGGAGTGTTGGTCGGCGCGGGGGCCGACGCCGTCGCCGTGGGAAGGCTCTCGCCGATCTCACGGATGGAGCGCGAGTAGTTCTGGCGGAGCACCGCGAGGCGCTGGGCGAACTCGAGGTAGTTGGTCGACCCGGACGAGGTGAACTCTTCCTTCAGTTTGGAAAGCGAGTCGACAAAGGAGTTCTGGAGGTCATCGACCTTGGCCTTGATGTCCTCGCTGCCGAACCGCTCGGCGAGCGCGTTGGCCTGGTTGCGGATCGCCTGGAGCGACAGCCGCTCGTCGCGGGCGGCCCGGAAGGCGGGCGAGGTCTCGGTCGGCTCGGGCTGGGCTGCAGGCGCGGGGGCGGGAGCAGGCGTCGATGTCACGGTGGTCTCGGGCTTGGCTGTGCCGCTCGCGCCGAACGCCTCGCCGATCTCTCGGACCGACTGGGTGTAGTTCTGGCGGAGGACGGCGAGTTTCTGGGCAAACTCGAGATAGTTCGTGGAGCCCGAGGAGGTGAACTCGTCGCGCAGGCTCGAGAGCGAGTCGGTGAAGTTCTTCTGGAGTTCCTCGACCTTTGACTTGGCGTCAGGATTATCGATCTGGCGGAGGAGCGCATTGCCCTCGCGCTTGATGGCGCGGAGCGAGAGGCTCACGTCGCGGTTGGCACGGAACGCGGCGGGCGAGGTCACATGGTCGGACTGATGCCCGGCCTCGGCGTGATGGTGATGCTGACGGCGGTGGGCGGCGTGGTACCCGTGGCTGTGGCTGCTGTCGCTGATCTTCATGGTGCGTACTCCGTTCTGAAAAGTGGCGTCGTGCCTCTTGTGTTCTCGGGCGTCCTGGGGAGCGACTTCAGGCTTTCTCGAACACCATCGAATCGCAAGGGGCGTGCCGCGGATCGACTCCCACGGGCGGGCGAGTGGAGTGCGCACGAACAACGCCCAACGCGATGTCTCCGCGCGGTTCTTGCGCCCTGCTCGATGCCAACGCGCGTGCTTTCGCGTGCCGTCGTGTTATCGGATGGTGAGTGAGGGGCCGGCCTGGCTTATCGACGTGAGCGCGACCTGGTTCTCGACCTGGGTGACGACGTTCTCGAGCGCGGTCTTGAGCCGCTTGCCGGCATCATCCTTCCCCTCGAAGTTCGCGGAAGGGTCGCCCTTGTCGGAGTTGGCACGGAGAGCCATGGTGATGGGGATGCTGCCGAGGAAAGGGAGGCCAAGCCGCTGGGCCATGTGCTCGGCCCCGCCACGCCCGAAGATGTCGTAGACCTTGCCATCGTCGCCCACGAAGAACGACATGTTCTCGACGACGCCCAGGACATGGACGTTGAGTTGCTGGAACATCTTCGCGGCTCTTGCGGCATCATCCTGAGCAACCTTCTGAGGCGTGCAGACGACGACGGCCCCGGTGAGTTTCAACTGCTGGGCCATCGTGAGCGCGACGTCGCCCGTCCCCGGCGGGAGATCGATGATGAGGTAGTCGAGCTCGCCCCACTGTGTCTGCTCGGAGAGTTGCTTGAAGGCGCCGTGGGCCATGGGCCCGCGCCAGATGAGGGGTTTGTCGGCGTCGACGAGTTTGCCGATGGTCATGCACTTGATGCCATGGACGAGGAAGGGCTGGAGCATCCCCTCGCGCGCCATCGCCTCGAGCGAGTCGAGGGCGAGCATGGTGGGCATGCTCGGGCCATAGATATCGCCATCGAGGAGGCCCACGCTGTGCCCGCGCCGCGCGAGGGCGACGGCGAGGTTGAGCGCGACCGTTGATTTTCCCACGCCGCCCTTTCCGGCGCCGACGGCGATGACGCGCGAGACGCCGGGAATGCCGCTCGGTCCTGTGCTCGTGGTCTGGGGGCGCAGGCCGGGGATCGGTGCGTGGCCCGCGCTCGAGGGTTGTGGCTGGGCCGTGGAACTTTGCGTGGAGGACTGCATGGGCGAGCCGAAGCGGCGCATGGCGGTGACACTTCCCGACTTGTCCACGAACTCGATGGTGAGGGAGGCGAGGCCGCCGCCCGATCCTTGTCCCCCGCCCTTCTCTCTGGAGGCGGCGTCGAGGACGCGGCGTGTGTCGGACGCGATACGGTCCAGGTCGGCGTCGCTGGGCCTGCCGGCGGGCTCAAGTTTGACGAGCACGTGTCCCTCGCTCGCGGTCGACCAGATGAACTGGCCCGCGGCCACCACGTCCTTACCGGACGGGAACGCCCCGACACCCCGCATCGCCTCGGCAATCTGCTCCCGGCTCAATCCCATTCGCGTCGCTCCCGTGGCCTTGGAGGCCTCAAATTCCGCATTGATTCACAGTTCGAACCAACGATAGTGCCCTTGTGGTGCAATGCGTGTCCCGAGGCGTCGTTTCACCGGCAACGCCTCGACGTTCGGTGGTTGGACGACGTGGGATTGGACGACACCTGCCGTGCTCCGCACGGTTTTCTGGAGGTATGGATCATGAATGTTCGCACACTGACGCTTGCTCTCGCCGCGGGATTGCTCTCTGGTGTTTCGTTTGCCGAGCCGCCCGCCAAGGCCGGTCCGCTCGCGGGCCCGAAGGTGACGGACCACTCTGTCCCGGGCGAGACCCGGACGCTGGGGACCTCGGAGACCAAGGCCCGCGTCCGCGCGATCCCGCACATGGCCTTCATGCGCGTGATCAACTCGCTACGAGGCGAAGAGGCGGGCGTCCTCCGCCTCACGAGCGAGCAGGCGACCTCGATCGACGCGATCACCGCCGACCTTCGCACGCAGTTCCAGGCCTTCCGGGCCGAGCATGAGGACGAGATCCGCACACTTCTCGACGAGATGCCTCCCGAGGCTCGGGAGCGTGTTCTGCAGCGGCTCGGGCAAGAGTTCGATCTTCGCGGCGAGCGCGGGCCGGGCGCCAAAGAGGGCGCTCGTCGAAGCGGGCCGAAGGGTGGACCCAAAGATGGCAAGGACGCGGGTGAGCGGGGACGCCGTGGACCCCGCGGCGATCGGCCCATGCCGCCCGAGGGCGACGAGATGATGGCGCCGCCTCGGGATGGCGGTCCTGGAGAGAAGGGCGGGAAGCGTGGCGTCGATCCCGAGAAGGCCAAGGAGATGCGCGACAAGGTGCAGGCGCTGATCGAGAAAGCGCCCGACACGCGCGAGACGCACGCGAAGATCTTCGCCGTGCTCACCGAGGCACAGCGCGAGCACGTTACGCAAAAACTCGAGGAGGTTCGCCACCGCATGGAGGGGGCGGCGGACAAGCGCATCGGCGAGGAACGCGCCAAGCGCGAGGGCGATCAGTTCGACAAAGGCCGCGAGGCGGTGCGTGAGGCGCTCTCGAAACTCTCACCCGAGGAACGCCGCGCGATCATGGAGAAGATGCGCGACATGTCTCCCGAGGAACGCCGCGAGTTCATCCAGCAGAAACTGGGCGAACTGAACGCAACGAAGTAGTCTCAGCGACGTCCGCGTGACCCACACACGGTGACGACCCCTCGGGATTGCCTCGAGGGGTTGTTGTTTGGATTAAGTTTGTATATTAAGATCAGAAAAAACCCGACGAATGGCAAGTTGGGAAAACGTGAAGCCCGATATTTCGTATACTGAGACTGATCTCTCTCTCCTCCAGCGGGGCGCTGTCAACGATGGCGCCCTGCTTGATTTTTGGGTCGGGGCGACGCCGGGAGTTGATTTTCGGTTCGCGTCAGCCTGACCAGACACCAACGATTCGGCGTGTCCATGAGCACAACCGACAAGTCGGGATCGATTCTGGTGACGGGTGCGGCCGGGTTCATCGGGTCGCATGTCACCGAGGCCCTGCTCAAGGCGGGGCGGCGTGTGATCGGGCTTGACAACTTCGACGCGTTCTATCCGCGCGACGCCAAGGCCCGAAACCTGGCCGAAGCGACGGGTGGGCATGCTGGGTGGTTCGAGTTGGTTGAAGGCGACATCACCGACGCGCGCGCGATGGCGGACCTCTTCACGCGGACGCGGCCCGTGGGCGTGATCCATCTTGCCGCGAAGGCCGGCGTGCGCCCGAGCCTTGTGGACCCGGCCGGGTACATGCACACCAATGCCGTGGGCACGGCATCAATCCTCCAGGCGGCGAGTGGCGCGGGGTGCTCGCGGGTCGTCGTGGCCTCGTCGAGTTCGGTCTATGGCAACGCGCCGAGTGTGCCCTTCCATGAGGATCTCGATGTGTCGCGACCCATCAGCCCGTATGCGGCGTCGAAGCGCGCGACCGAGATCGCGGCGTGGACGCACCACCACCTGACGGGCCTTCCCGTCTCGTGCCTGCGGTTTTTCACCGTCTATGGGCCACGCCAGCGCCCGGACCTCGCGATCAGCCAGTTCCTCCGGCGGATCGGCGCGGGCGAGACGATCCGCATGTTCGGCGACGGCACGACCTCTCGCGACTACACCTTCATCGACGACATTGTCCACGGCGTCCTCTCGGCCTACGAACGCACGCCGGAGCATGGCTCTCGCGTGTGGAACCTGGGGAATAGCCACCCCGTCTCACTGAAAGACATGATTTCCACGATCGAGCGCGTCGTCGGGAAGGCGGCGACGGTCGAGCGCGTGGGGATGCAGCCCGGGGACGTGGAGCGGACCTATGCCGACGTCACACGGAGCGGGCGGGAACTCGGGTTTGTGCCGAGCACGGCATTTGAGGATGGCGTGCGGGCGCAGTGGGCGTGGTTGAAGCGGGTGTGACGCGTGCCGGGCGGACCCGATGATTACCAGTTCAGGTCCTTGGCGGCCTCTTCGATAGCGGCCTCAACCTTGTCTGGGGACTCGTAGGTGCCGGACTTGATCTTGGCCTTGACCGCGTCGACCAGATCCTGGCGGATCTCAGGGAGTTTCCGGAGGACGGCCATGAAATAGCCCACGTCGGAGACCTCGACCTGGTCCTCGGCGATTCGCCCGACGACCTCGGCATTGCGCCCGACATCGCGACGGCGAGAGGCCGACTCCGCCCTGCGGGTGCGCTCGACGTTGGACAGGCTAATCGGAGTGAGTTCGGACATTGAATCTCCTGCAACGAAGCCGACCATTGGATGCCGGATGTGGCCGTGCGAGCCGGGCCGGGAGGAAGCTCCTACGGAGTCGAAGTTCCTGACTTCGATGAGTCCATCGGAGGAGCCAACCCTCGGCGGCGGCGTAGTGTGTATCGGAGCCTGCGCGCGAGCGGCTCCAAAATCGGGTGTGATGGAAATCGTCACCCTAACAGACTGCCAGGACGCACTTTGCGCGGATAACGCCGTGAGGACTCGATGCCATTTCTTTTGGGTGTGTGAGGTGCCGGAGGCCTTTGGTGTGGCACGCCGATTGTTTCTCGTCGTTTTGTGTGTGTTTGGTGTGGTGTCGTGCCAATCCAAGCCGGGCGTGGAGACGGTTGAAGCGGACCCGGACGCGTCGAAACCGTTGACTGCGTTCATCCGGGCGATGCCGGGTGATGTGTTGACGGCTTCGGGTGAGACGCCGGGAGTGGAGCTTGTCCGCAACGTTGGCGAGGGCAGCGACGGCGGCTCTTCTCATAGCGCCAACCCTGTTCGCGGGTGGTCGATCGTGCTGCTGGTGGTTCGAGAGGGGCACGATGCGGCCGAGGGAGTTGTCCGGCGGTATCGCGCGGTGGCGGGGCTTGAAGATGCCGTGGTGCAGGATCGCATCGGCGCGAGCCTGGTGACGGTGGGGAACTATCCGAGTGCCGAGTCTCGCGAGGCGGTCGAACGCCTGAAGGCCATCAAGACGCTGGAGGTCGGCGGGGATCGCCCGTTTGCGTCGGCGATGCTCTTCCCGCCGCCCGAGGGCGCGGTCGCGGGGGCGAAGGCCGATCGGAACCTGTCGAACGTGCGGAAAGCGATGCGCGATCCCTCGGCGTCGGCGTTCACCTTGCAGATCGCGGTCTACAAGAGGCCCGACGGCGGCGCGCCAAGCGAGCAGGAGCGGGGCGAGTTCGTGGCGGCGGCAGAAAAGGCCGCGGACGAACTCCGCGCCAAGGGCGAGGACGCGTTCTATTACCACGGGCCGACCGAGAGCAGCGTGACGGTCGGGCTCTTTTCCGAGGGCGATCTCCCCAAATCGAGCGAGGGACGGTCGGAATCGGAGACGCTGCGCCGGGCGAAAGAGGCGCACCCGTACCTGCTGTTGAACGGCGCGGGAATGAAGGTGCGCGTCAAGGGGAGCGACACCTGGGTGATGCAGCCCTCGGTCCTGGTGTCAGTGCCGAAGTGATTGATGCGAAAATGAACGGCGTGACTACGGCCGCCCGTTGGTGAGGTCGGTGCGGTCGCCGGCGCGGATGGCCTTGAGGAGGAGTTGGCGATCGGCGTCGTCGGCGATGCCGCTGCGGTTGATGTCCACAGGACTCTGTGTCCAGATGTGCAGATCGTTGATGTCCACGTCGAGGTCGAGGTTGAGGTCCTCGCTGGTGCGGTGGAGGCGCGCGAGTGGGTCGCCCACGACGATGTGCATCCAACTGAGGACTGGGATGGAAGACCAAGCGGCCTCGGCCCAACTGAGTTCACCGTTGACGAAGTTCTGGACGAGGACCGTGTTGTCGGCGATGGTGGCGGCGAGCGGCTCCCAGACGTGGGCGATGGCAAACGTGCCGCCGGCGGCGAGGAAGTCCGAGGCCTGCTGCTGGGGGACGCTGGGGTTGCCGCCGAGCCCGCCGAAGTCGCGTCCGTTGTAGGACTCGATGGTGTTGAAGATGGCGCCGTCGCTGTAGTTGAAGGAGGTGGCGTAGACAGTCCCGGCGGATCCTCCGGCGAGAAGGGTGGGGACGCCGTTGTGGTTGGAGCCATAGGACGCGAGGAAAAGGACGGGGGCGGTGATGAGTCGGCCCTGGCCTGGCGTGAACGAGAGGAGCGGGCCGACGAAGAAGTTGGAGGTTCCCGCGGCGGTGTCGAGTGTGACGCCGGCGGTGGGATTGGCGAGGACCGTGTTGGAGGCGGGGAAGCGCCCGTCGCTGAGAATGGCGTTGGCGGCGGTGCTGTAGTCCTCGCCGTTGTCGAGAAGAGAGAATGGCGCGGGGAGGTTGTCGAGGTTGGCCGGATCTTCGTCGAAGAGGAGCGCGACCTGATCGACATCGACAACGAGGAACCGGGCACGGTCGATCATGGCGTTGGCGTCGGCGACCGTCTTGGCATCGAGACGGCAGACCAGGTACATGTCGCCGGGCGTCGTGCGGAGGGAGGCGGTGCCCGTGGCCGTGCCCTGCCAGAGGGGGCCTGGCGTGTTGCCGAGGGTGATCGTCTTGGCCGACTGGATGTTGGCGGTGGACCACGTGGAGACGGGGAGGCGCGATCTCCAGTATGGATTGAGGATCATGCCGTCGGCCTTGCTGTCGCTGGAGCCGCCGGCCTCGCCGGTGGTGAGGCTCTGCCACAGGAGCGTGAGCTCGCTGTCGACCGAGGCGCAGGTGGCGTCGCTGAGATTGACCTCGGTCACGAAGTTGGTGGGGTTGTCGCCGACGTTGGCGTTGTCGGTGTCCTGGATGCGGTGAGGGAGGCCCTTGGTGAGGACGAGGCATCGGACATCGAAGACGAGGCCTTGATCGGTCAGGTACTGGCGGATAGGGTCGCGAAGTCGCGCGATGAAATCCGCGTAGGAGATGTTGCCGGGTGTCGTCGCGAGAGCGCCGGTGGAGGCGAGGTCGCAGACGCGCACGCCCGGGCGCGTGCCGGACACGCCGCCGCTGCCGCCGGGGATCTTGAGCGATCCCGCGTAGTGCTCGGCGACGGCGAGAGAGTCGGCGATGCGCGAGTCATAGATGACGAGTGTCTGGCCCTCGGTCAGCGTCTCCTGCGCGCGCGCGATCGACGTTCCGGCGGCGATCGCGAGCGTCGCGGCGGCAAGTCGGGCGGCACGGAGATGCATTGATCCCGGAGTCATGGGTCCACACAATAATCGTTGGCCGAGGGCGTCGGCTTTGTTCCTTGTTCCTTTGATGCCAATGTACACCAAAGTGGCGCCTTTGCAAGGCCGTTCTCGGACTCAGAGTGAAACGAATGTGCCCCATGGCGTTGACCTACGCACAACCGGATCCGAACAACTCCGACTCGTGTTTGGTTCGGGTGAAGGTTGTGCCGGGGAGTAGGGCAACCGCGATCGTGGGGCGATTGGGCGACCGGCTGAAAGTGAAGGTTGCCGCACCGCCGGAGGGTGGGCGAGCGAACCAGGCGGTGTGCGAACTGATTGCGGGAGCGCTCGGTGTGCGTTCGGCGAGCGTTGAGGTTGTGCAGGGTGCGACCTCGCCCGAGAAGGTGCTGCGCGTGTATGGCGTGATCGCGACGGTGGCCGAATCGCGGCTCGGGGCGTGAGCCTCGGTCCGCCAGTCATTAGTTCACCGGGCCGACGGGGGTGTCGCTCTCGGGCGTTGTGTCGCTGGGCGTGGCGGGCGGTTTGAGGAGTGTGTCATAGCCGGAGGTGATCAGGCGCAAGGAATACGCCGGGAGCGCGAATGCCCAGGGCGCGAGGCGCGTGTTCAGCGATTGCACTTCCGTGGCGGTGGTCTCGCTCACGCTGCCTGTGGGTGTGGTCGAGGCATCGAAGGCGATCCATGAGGCGCCATTGGTGTCGAAGACGCGCGCGGTGAGCGCGAGGCCATCGATGGTCTTGAAGGTGGTCACGGTGCGTGGCGAGGCGTCGCTGGTGACGACGCTCTCGCGGGGCTTGACATCGTCAAACCGGAGCGCGGCGAGCGAGCCGGCGATGCTCGTGAGGATGTACGTCGAGTTGAGTTCGCGCCCCGAGGGAAGCCCGACGACCTCGAAGTCGCCGGTGGAGGGTGGCGTCGCGGGTGTGGGCGACGGGCCCTGGGCTTCGGGCGCTTTGGCGCGGCGAGCGATCTCAACCGTCGACCCTTCGGGGAGCGCGGCCTGCGGTCCAGAGAGATGCTCGATCGTGACGTGATCCATGCGGGTCTGATCGATCTTCAGGAGTTCTGTGTCGAGCCATGTGGCCGCCTGCAGCGAGATCGGCGGGAGACCTTGCGCCGCCCAACTCTTCGCTTCGCCGGCCTTGCGCACGAATCGTGATTCGCCCTGGGTCGCGGTGGTTGCCGTGCCCTGCACCATCTTGCCGACGATGAGTGTGGCGAGGGACTTTCCGCCGGCGTCGCGCAGCGCGACGAGCGTGGGCTTCTCGGCTTCGTCGGCTGTGATTGATGCGGTTGGGCTTGGGCCCGGGTCCTGAACGCCGAGTCTCGCGTAGAGCGCGGGGTCGCTGGTGCGCTCGTCGATGGTGGTGGCGCGGGCGAGGCCCCGGACGAGATCTCGAACAGCGTCGGCCTTGGCGGGATAGCCGCCCTTCGACTCGACGGCCCAGGCGCCATCGGCAGCCTTGGTGATGGTGAGCGCGGCGTCGCCCGATTTCAGTTCGATCGTCGCGATCTCGTCGGCGCCCGTGGCGAGCGCGGGAAGGAGAGGCGATGGCTCGGCCTGCGGGGCGGCGGACTTGGAGCCGCCGACGACCACCATCCACGCGACAGCGGTCACGGCAAGGGCGAGCACGATCAGGATCAAGGTGGTCTTGTTCTTCATTGGAGGAACGCGGGGGGGCGTGAGTGGTGAGGGGTGAGGGGGGAACTACTCCGCTTTGGTCTGGGCGTGGCGGCCGGTCTTTCGGCGTGAGACTCGATACGCGCCCAGACCCAAGGCGGCGATGGCGACGAGAGCGGGGACGATGCCGATGTTCACAACCTTGAGGAGCGTGCCGAGCTTCTCGACGTCCTTGTTGAGGTTTCGCTGGACCTCGCGGAGTTGCTTCTGCGTCTGCGAGCGCTCCTCGCGGAACTTCTTGATCTCCTCCTGCTGCTCGGGCGAGAGGAGAATGGCCTGTCCATCCTGTGGCTTGGCGCGCTGGAGTTCCTGGAGTCGCTGCTCGGTGGTGCGGAGTTTCTCCTCGAGTTGGGCCTGGGTGTCGCGATACTTCTTCGCGGCATCTTTGGCCATCTCGTCGACGACCTCGAAGGGGCGTGACATCACGCCCCGCGCCTGGATGGAGATGAGGTCCTTGGAGCCGAGCAAGCTATCGAGGGCGTTCACGACGAGGTCGCCGTTGTCCGCACCCTTCATCGCGCCGAAGATCGTCTTCTGCACCCAGAATCGATCACTGAGCACATCGACATCCGCGAAGAGCACGGCCTGGAGTTCGTCTTTGGATTCGGTGAGTGGCTCGGCCGTGTCCGCGATTGGAGCCTCGCCCTCGGCGGGCGCCGGACGCCCATTGGGGAATGCCGATCGCACCTTGCCCGAGAGCCGCGCGACGAGCGTGAGTTTCGTGTCGTCTGAGGCGAAGTCGGCGAGGAGTTTCTTGGGATCGGGCATGAAGGCAAGGGCCGCCGCATCGACCTGCATGGAGTCTTTGGTCGTGGTGACGAGGGGCGTGATGGTGGCGGTTGGACCGGGGGCCGGAGTCGGCGTCGCGGCTTCGGTGTTGGTTGGCTCGAAGGCCTGGATGATGCCGCAGTCGCCGAAGTTGACGGAGGCGAGTTGGCCTGTGGCGGCGTCGGCCTGGTTGAAGCCAGCTTTCGTGACGCCGAGCCACGTGAGCATGGGGACCTGCTCGGGCTTCTGGCGCGTGCCGGCCTGGACGGTGAGCGCGAAGTCCATGTCGCCTGCGATTTTTCCCTGGATGACCTGGACGCCCCAGACGCTCAGGAGTGTGCCGAGGTTCGAGGATCGATCGGCGCCCATGCTCTGCATGGGGTTGCCCGGCGGCGTGTCCTCGTTGCAGAGCGGGTCCACGAAGATCGCGAGGCGGCCGCCCTTGAGCGCGTACTGATCGATCGCGTAGAGCGTCTGGCTGGAGAGATTCTTGGGGTGGACGATCATCAAGACGTCGATGTCGTTGGGGATCGTCGTGGCGCTCGGTTCGATGTTCTGGATCTCGAAGGCCGAGCGGAGTTCGGTGTAGATCTGCCACGCCTCGGCCTGGCGGGGCTGCTGCGTGCGCGGATCCATCGTGAAGCCGCCGGCGATGGGGAGCGAGGAGATCAGGCCGATCTTCTTCTTCTCGGGATGGGCGAGGGAATAGAGCAGTTTGGCGACGTCGTGCTCGAGGAATCGCTCGCGACGGGGATCGAAGAAGGGGATCACCTCGCGCCCGTCCACGGCATTGGTCCCGACAAGGCCCAGGAAGATCGACTGGCCGGCGTCGCCTTTGGGGATCGCGACGAGGCCCGCGGCGGTCGCCTCATCCTCATCGTCGCTGAACGCCTCGGGGTCGATGATGGTGAGTTGGATCTTCGGCGTGCCGCCGTGTCGCGAGAGGCGGACGAACTCCTGGAGGAGTTCCTTGACGCGGTTGCCATAGGACTGGATGGAGGACTCGCCCCGGGCGGCGTTCTCGCTGAAGTAGAACTTCAGGCGAACAGGCTCGGCGATCGACCGGGCGACGTTCTTCGAGCCGTCGCTCAGGGTGAAGAGTTTGTCGCTCGTGAGGTCGAGGCGGGCGCCGGGGAGTTGGACGCGCGCGAGCGTGTTGATCGCGAGGAAGAGCACGATCGCGGCGAGGATGGAGACGGCAAGGACAACGCGGCTCTTCATGGGCTTAGGCCTCCCTCTTCGCGTCGAGGATGAGGACGTTGATCGTCAACGCCGCAGCAATAAGGGTCCCGAAGAAGACGACGTGGCGGAGATCGATCACGCCCTTCTTGATCGCGTCGAAGTTGCTCATGAAACTGAGGGAACTGATGGTGTCGAGCACGGCCGGGGGCGCCCACCCCTGGAAGAACCCGAGCACCGTGGGCATCCCCGCGAGGATGAACCCCAGGCAGATCACCGCGCTCATCACGAATGCGATCACCTGGTTCTTGGTCGCGGCGGAGCAGCAGGCGGCGATCGCGAGGAAGGCCCCGGCCATCAGGAAACTCCCGATGTATCCCGCGGCGATCGCGCCGTTGTCGGGCGTTCCGAGGTAGTTCACCGTGATCCAATAGGGGAACGTCAGCAGGAGCGCCACGCCCGTGAACGACCACGCGGCGAGGTACTTCCCCAGCACCGCGCCCAGGCGCGACACCGGGAGCGTCATCAGCAGTTCGAGCGTCCCCTGGCGACGCTCCTCGGCCCAGAGGCGCATCCCCAACGCGGGGATCAGGAAGAGATACAGCCATTCATGCCAGAGGAAGAACGACTGCAGGTCGGCCTGACGCCGCTCAAAGAGCATCCCCAGGCGATCAGAGAAGGTGAAGACGCCCGCGAGGAGGAGGAAGACGATGATGAACACGTACGCGACGGGCGTGGCGAAGTAGCCCGCGAGTTCGCGCTTGTAGACGGCGAGCCAGTTGGTCATGCCGCGTCCTCCTCGTTGGCGTTCGCGGCGGCCGTGATCGTGGCCCCCATCGTCAGGTCGCGGAAGACGCCATCAAGGCTTCCCGCGTCCACGCGCATCTGATCGACCTGCCATCCCTTGCTTCGGACGAGTTCGCCGACCTCGTGGGCGATGACCCTGCCGCGTGTAGGGATGGCGGTGACCTCAACGCCGGTCGTGCCGGAGCGTTCAACCGCGCGCACGCCGGGGACCCGCTTGAGTTCGGCCATCGCCGTGTCGAGCGAGACGCCCGAGAGCGTGAGGGTGACGGCGTTGTAGTACTTGCTCCTGGCCGCGAGTTCGGCGGGGGTGCAGTCGGCGGCCACCTTGCCCTTGGCGATCAGGACGACGCGGGTGCAGACGGCCTGGACCTCTTCGAGGATGTGGGTGCTCAGGATGATCGCCTTGCCCTTCTCCTCGCCGCCGCGATTGGCCATGGCGCGGATGAGGTTGCGAACGTCGTGCTTCTGGTTGGGGTCGAGCCCGTCGGTCGGCTCGTCCATGATGAGGACCTCGGGATCGTGGAGGATCGCCTGGGCGAGGCCCACGCGGCGCTTGAAGCCCTTGGAGAGTGTCTCGATGGGCTGGCGAAGGACCGAATCGATCTTGACCGCGTCGATCGCGGCGTCGATGGCGCGGGTCCGATCCGAGCCATGCAGTCCGCGCACCTGGGCGATGAAGGAGAGGAATCCCAGCGGCGTCATGTCGGGATACGCGGGCGCGCCCTCGGGGAGATAGCCGATGCGTCGCTTGGCCTCGAGGGGCTGCTCCACGACGTCGTGCCCGCAGACCTTGGCGCTGCCGGAGGTCGGCGCGATGAAGCCGGTGACCATCTTCATCGTGGTGCTCTTGCCCGCACCATTGGGCCCGAGGAAGCCGAGTACCTCTCCCGCGCGAACGTTGAAGGTGACGTTGTCTACGGCGAGGATGCCCCCCGCCCCGGCGGGGCCGAACCGCTTGGTCAGCCCGCGCAACTCGATCGAACCTGCCATACTCGATGCGCCTCCAATCGGGACGAGATGGAGGTGGCGCTGCCGTCACCCCGATCGACACGTCCGAGAACCGCTCGCTTGCCCAAGGCCCCGGCGCGTCGCGCGCGAGGGTGGGGTTTTAGATGGGATGTTCCATCCGGGCAACTCCGTCATGCGAAACCCGGATCGACGGGTGGCGACTTCCCGCCGATCTGCCTGCGAATCGGGTCTGGTTGAGATTGTGTTTGATCTTTGTTCGATAGGGAACCTCGCCGGATCCATCTCGTACGGACCTGAGTTCCATTCGAAGGTTTGGCCATGTGTCGTGTGATGCTCAGAGTGGGTGTTATTGCGCTGTTGGTCGGGGGGCGTGCGGTCCTGGGTGGTGACATGCGCCTTCAGGTAGGTGATGTGCCGTTGACTGCGTGCGCGGATCTGGGCGACTCAATGACTGCCCCGCTGGGCGATCGACCTGTGGTCGTGGTCTTCGATGGACCTGTGTCGAAGTCGGCACGGGAGTCCACCACATCGCTCGGCGGCACGATCCTGGAGTACATCCCGGATCACGCGCTCCTGGTTCGTGCCGAGGGCGTGACGGCGAGCGCGCTTCGGCGTGTGGCGGGCGTGACTCGGGTCGTCGCGTTCGAGCGCGCGTGGACGATCGATCCTCGGCTCGGCAACGTGCCAGGGCTTGTGTGGACCGATGCCGAGGCGCGTGCCATCGTGGATCGCGGGCTGGTGCCGATTGATCTGTGGTTCTTTTCGGGGACATCACTGGTGGAAGCACGCGCGGCGGTGCGGAGCATTCCCGGCGTTGAGGAACGCGAGGCCGAGGACATCCTCGGGCAGTGGCGCCTCGCGGTGAATGTGCCAGTGAAGAGTGCGGGCGATCTCATCTTGCTCGACCACCTGCAATGGGCGGAGCCGTCGGCCCAGATCGTGCGACGGAGTTTGTCGACCGTTCGCTGGACGATCGAGTCAATGACGCCGCTCTCGACGCCGCTGTACGCGCACGGCGTGCATGGCGAGGGGCAGATCCTCGGCGTGATCGACGGGCCGGTCTCGACGACGAACTGCGCCTTCGCGGACGTGAACCCGATCGGCCCGCTGCATCGCAAACTCCTGGCGTACAACGCAACGATCGGCGGGTACGACCCGCATGGGACGCTTGTCGCGTGCATCGCCGCGGGCGATGCGGGCGTGGACGACAACACGCGGGGTGTGGCGTACGCGTCGAGGATCGTGTACTCCATCTGGCCGGCGATCTCGGAGAGTTCGGTCTTCTCGAAGTTGACGACGGCCCACGCGCAGGGAGCGCGCATCCACACCAACAGTTGGGGCGACGACTCGACGGGGACGTACACGGGCATGACGCGCGCGGTGGACGCGTTCCTCCGCGCCCACGAGGACGACGTCGTGCTCTTTGCGATCTCCAACACGCCGATCCTGGGCAACCCTGAGAACGCCAAGAGCGCGATCGCGGTGGCGGCGACGCTCAACGGCGAGGACGCGGACTTCCGCTGCATGGGCGCCACCGGGCCGACGACCGACGGACGCCGAAAGCCCGACATGCTTGCGCCGGGATGCTCGATCAGCGGCTCGGCATCGAACGGCGACTGCCTGGTCGGCACGCAGTCGGGGACGTCGATGGCGACCCCGGCAGTGGCCGGCGCGATCACCCTCGCACGACAGTACTTCATGTCGGGGTTCACTCCGAGTGGCGTGGGCACGCCGAGTGATTCTTTCACACCGAGCGGGGCATTGCTCAAGGCCGTGGTCGTGAACTCGGCGGTGAATTTGATCTCGCAGCCCGGATATCCGTCGAACGAAGAAGGGTGGGGGCGCGTGGTTGTTGGACGAAGCCTGCCGTTCGCGGGCGACGGGCGGCGCCTATGGGTTCGCGATGTGCGCACGAGTTCGCTCCGCGCGTTCGACGACGCCGGGCAGCACGAGTATCGCGTGCACTGGTCGCCGACCACGTCGGAGGAGTCGCTCCAGATCACGCTGGCGTTCACCGACGCGCCCGCAGGAGTCGGGGCGGCGAGCGCGCCCGTGAACGATCTCGATCTTGAGGTCGTCTCGCCGATGGGCAGTGTGTACCGAGGCAACGTCTTTACGAGCGGGTCCTCGGTGACGGGCGGGACCGCCGACGCGATCAACTCGGTGGAGCAGGTGTTGATCTCCTCGCCTGTGCCTGGCGACTGGACGGTGCGGGTCGTGGCGTCGGCCGTGAATGTGGGGCCACAGGGATACGCGCTGGTTGCCACCGGGGCCGAGGACGCGCTCGCGGACGTGTCATGCGCTTCCGACACCAATCTCGATGGCGGCGTGACGATCGACGACTTGATCCTGTACCTGTCGTGGTTCGACGTGGGTGTGGTCGAGGCCGACGTCAATCACGACGCGGGCGTGACCATCGACGACCTGCTCGACTATCTCGCCGCGTTCTCGAACGGGTGCTGACACCTATTTCAGATCCCGCCCCTTGACGCCATCGATCGTGAACGAGTAGGGCAGGAGGCGTTCGATCGCGGGGAGGCCTTCTCGTCGGATGGTTCGGCGTCCCGAGCCATCGACGAGCATGGTGCTCGCGGGGACATCGGGCGTGGAGCCGCCGATGGTCTGCCCGTATCTCGCCTTGCGGCTGATATCGCACATGGCGACCTGCTCGAAGAGGACGACCTTCTGGGATGGGTATGCCGTGTCGGCGACACGGTTGGGCATGGGTCTGAGGTCGTCGAAGAGCGAGCCTTGGGCGAGGGTGCGCGGGTCGAGCCAGAGTGTGGCGCTCATCCACAACCAGATGCCCCGCTGGCCTGACCGTTGTGACTTGTCGCGCGGGCATTGAAGACCCGTGGGCCAGTCGCCGGCGACCCACTCGTTGGGGAAGATGGCGATCCACGTGCCATTGGCTAGCCCCCATTGCCCGCCGAGCGTGAATCGACCGGTGGGCAAGTCGGTGCGCCAGATCCGCTCGCCGGCGTATGGCCAGGAGTCCTTCCAATCAGCGGTGTACGAGGCCACGACCTGGGCGGCGTTGCGAGCGTGGGCAAGGCACTGGGCCTGGACGCCTGCCGCCCGGGCGCGGGCGAGCGAGGGGATCAAAAACAACAAGACTGTGGCGATGATGCCCACAACCACCACAACTTCGATGAGTGTGACCCCGGTTCTCCGACGAATCGGACACAAGTGTGTGTGGTGTGGAGACCCTAAAGCACTGGCATTGAGTGGTTTGTGAGTTGACATGCGTCCATCCTGCCCGGTATCTTGCCGCCCGTCAAGCGGCGTCGTGGTCCCTGGTGACACCCGCCGGAACAAAAGTTGGCGACACAAGGAGACGACATGAAGGCTCGATGCGGCAGTTCACAGGCGAGGGGAGAGCGGTTCGTGGGGTGGGGTCTCGCGCTGGGGATCGGTGTGGCGTGCCTCGCCGGCGGCGAGGGTTCGAAGGACAAGTGCTACCAGTACGAGTACGAGAACTGGACGCAGAGCGAGCCCATACCTCGTCCGGGCGACAAGTGCAGCCTGTATTCCGACTGCCCGACCAAGGTGAGTTGTGTCTTCGGATCGGAGTTCCAAGCCGAGGACACCGTCTCGCAGATCCGGCTCTGGCCTTGCGAGACGTATCGCAACGGCTTCCTCGACCCGCAGACCGGCTGGTGCACGGGCGGCGAGGAGGTCTTTCCGCCCGAGGAGATCGTGATCCCCGTGCAGGACTGCAAGGGATGGTGCACGAACTGATGGAGCCGAGTGACCCACATCCGGGACGCGCCGCCGCGGGCGCCACGAGCCATCGACGGATCCTGAGCCGAAGGACGTTCGGCTTGTCGGTGGTGTTTCTGGCGCTCGCGGCCGGTCTCGGCATCAGGCCGGCGGATCTACGGGCGCAGGCTCGCGTCGGCGGGGAGGCCTCGACGAACACGTCCCCCGGGACGCTTAACGAGAACGCCGGGCGGGCGCTCCTCGCGCTGCGTGAACGGTACCGCGACCTGCATGCTCTGGATATCACGTGGCTGGCCCACCCGCCAGAGGGCGCCCGCGTCCCCATCGATCCGTCCCGGCGGACGGTGATCTCGAGCGACGGGCGGTTTGTGGTGATGGCCTCGCCGCGAGTCGTGGGGAAGCCGCCTCCTGAGGCCGCGGGATTGCCGCTGAAGAAGCGGGTCTCGCAGTTCACGGCGTTCGATGGCACGCGCGTCGTCGTCTCCTCGAAGTATGGCACGCTCTACTCCGAGCACCAGCCGCCGGCGGACTTCCTGGAGATCGGTGAGCCTGTGCAGCATCTTCGCGCGCCCTGGCCGATGCTCGATCGCTGGATCGAGGGGCTCCTCGCGATGCCCGGGCTGGTCGCGTCGCCCGACGTGCGGGGGTGGCGATTCTCCGGGCTCTCGACACGCAGCGGCGATTTCGAGATGCTCGTTTCCGAGGCGGGTGATCTCCTCGAGATTCGGCATCAGGCGAAGAACTACGTCGTGACGCGCCGGTTTGTCGGATACGCCGATCGAGGCGGGGCCCGATTGCCCCAGGAAATCGTGGTCGAATCCGGCTCGACGAGTACGCCTGTCCCCTCGATCGAGCGGTTCTCGCTGGTGTCATTCGAGGCGAATCCGCCCGACGTCGAATCACGGCTGGTCTTCGACCCCTTTGCCGCTGGGGCGCTCAAACTCGATCCAACGACGCGTCGCGTCTACGACGCCGGGGGGAATCTCGTCGTTGACGAGAAGGCGCGGGAAGAGGAACTGCGACGGGCCCGCCAATCGTCCATCCTCGCACGCCCGTGGTTCTTCGGCGGCATCGCGATGATCGCGGTGATCTCGGGCCTCATTGTCCGCCGGCACGCTCGCGCCCAATGACCCATCTGTCGTGGTCGCCACAACTCCTTTCAGACGGTTCCGTTCCTGGCGTTCGTTGCTCCGCACCGATCGTGTCGTGAGCGAGAGAGGGTGAGTGTCACATGCGTTTGGTTCGAGACTGGCTGGGCATGGCGACACCCTGGCTGCGGCTTGTGGTCGGGGTTGTGTTGCTCGTGGCGCTGGGATTGAAGTTGATCGCGGCAAGCGGTCGCTATGGACCTGTGCTGTCGGGGGTTGATCTCTTCGCCGCGGCGATCGACTACCACGGCGTCTTCACCAAGGGCATGGGCTCCACCATCGCCCCCTTCGTGATGGCGTGCGAGGGCGTGATCGGGTTGTGGCTCGTCTCGCACGTCATGCCGCGATGGTCGGCACAGGCGGGAATCGGATTGCTCGTGGCCTTCTCACTCTACCTGATTGCGGGGACGCGTGCGGGGGCGGAGTGTGCGTGCTTCGGGCGCATCCATGCCGGGCCGGCGAGCGTGGCGATCGCGAGGAATGTCCTTCTCATGCTGATGCTCGTGCCGAGTGTTCGCGGCCATACAGAGCGGACGCGTGGCGACGCCGAAGGACGAGTTGGCGTCGGAGCCGAGAGCGACGTGGCCTCGACGATTCCCGGGTAATGCTCAGTCGACCTCGGCGGTTGTCGCGTGAAACGTCCTGGGCACCGGGCGTCGCGGTGCGTGGATGGCGGTACTCGCGCCGTGCATCACGCCCAGGCGAATGGGACCAACCTTGGTGATCCTGTTGAAAGCAAGCGTGGCGTTCTCGCGGCTGAACTCCGTGCCGATGAATCGGCGCTTGAGCGCGTGGGCCACGACACCGGTCGTCCCGCTGCCCAGGAACGGGTCGAGGATGAGATCACCCTTGTTGCTCGTCGAAAGGATGACGCGCTCGAGATAGACCTCGGGGAGTTGGTTGTCGTGGTAGCCGCGGCGTTCCTTGTTGTTGCCCTGGATGCGCCCCCAATACGGGCCATACCACACATCCATGGGCACGCGCTGTCCGGGCGGCATGCCGTCGGCTTTGCTGAGCGTGCGCGGGTCGAAGTACGTCGAGGCGCGATCGCTCGCCTCGAGGACTTGCTCGGCATTGAAGGTGCGTTTCAGTTTCTTCGACTCGCCCTCGGGCTTGCAGAAGTAGAGCGCGTGGACCTTGCTGTTGATGAATCGCGCGGTGGTGTTCTGCCCGAAGCGGTAGTGCCAGACGCACCAGTTCTCCATCTCCATGCCGACGCTCTTGAGATGGACGACGATCTCGGCGGCGGTGTCGTCGGGGATGTTCACCCACATCGCCCCGCCCGGGCGGAGGGCCGTCACGCACAGATCGAGCCACGCCCGCGTGAACGCGAGATATTCCTCGCGCGGGAGGGCGTCGTCCCACTGGTCGTACGCGCGGTTCCAGTTGAAGGGCGGATCGGCGAAAACGAGATCGACCTCGTGATTCCGGACCTCGGGGAGGCTCGCGAGGATCTCGCGGCAATCGCCGACCCACACACGGCTCATGCCCTCGTGAAAGTCGGGATTGCGCGGCTCCTGGGCGCCCGTTTTCTGGCGAGAGGCGGCGCTGGAGGACGCGCGCGGCAGGGTTGGCTTTGGCGTGGTCTTTTTGCCCATGGTGCTGGTGTGTACCCATGCTAAGGCTTGAATCGTGAGGGTAGCGGGCGCGAGACTCTTGCGCCAGGGCTTCATTCATGCCTTGGACCTACGATTCCTTGTTGGATGCTCCGCTTTGGGGACTGGGGCACGACAAGAGAGAAATCGGGCACGAGCGCCCGTCACGCCGATCGGATCGTCCGCTCTGCGTCGGAAACGAACCATCGGCCCCCACTGACGACCCACCTCCATGAACGACCACCCCACCCACGAAGACCCCCAGATCAACAACTCGAACGAATCGCTCAACGACGAGGGTGTCGAGACCTCCTCGCTCGTCGATGAGCAGCAGGCCCCGGCCGAGGATGATCCCTCGAACGAGAATGGCCCCGCGAAGGTCGCCCACGAGATCTTCGACTCCTCCATCACCTTCGCCGACCTGGGCCTTCGCTCCAGCGTTCTCAAGGGTGTGGATGAGGCCGGCTTCGTCCATCCCACGGCCATCCAGGCGAAACTCATCCCCGTCGCCCTCACCGGTCGCGACATCCTCGGCCAGGCCAAGACCGGCACGGGCAAGACCGCGGCGTTCGGCCTGCCCCTGCTCCACATGTGCTCCAAGGACGTGCCCTTCCAGGCGCTCGTCCTCGCCCCGACGCGCGAACTCGCGATCCAGATCACCGACGAGATCGAGCAACTCGGCAAGCACACGCCGATCCGAGCAATGACCGTCTATGGCGGGCAGTCGATCGCGACGCAGACCAAACGCCTGCAGCAAGGCGCCCCGATCGTCGTGGGCACGCCGGGACGCGTGATGGACATGGTCCAGCGCGGCGTCCTGCACTTCCGAAACATCCGCTTCGCGATGCTCGACGAGGTTGATCGCATGCTCGACATCGGCTTCCGAGAGGACATCCGCCGGATCCTCGAGTTGTGCCCGCCTCCAGGCCCGCCGGTGTTGCCCAAGCCCGACGGGACCAGCAGCGGTCGCCAGACGATCTTCGTCTCCGCCACGATCTCGCCCGACATCGAGAAACTCGCCCGGCGGTACATGCACGACCCCGAGAAGATCGTGACGAGCGCGGGATCGCTCACGGTCAGCCTTGTGAAGCAGTTCTATCTCCCCGTGAACCCGTGGGACAAGAAGAAACTGCTCTTCCACCTCCTGACGCACGAAGAGCCCGACCTCACGATCGTTTTCTGCCGCCTGAAGCGCACGGTCGACGACCTCGCCCAGATGCTGACGCGCAAGGGGATCGAGGCCCACGCGATCCATGGCGACATGTCGCAGAGCAAGCGCAACGCGACGATGAAAGCACTCCGTGGCGGCAAACTCAGCGTGCTCATCGCCAGCGATCTCGCCAGCCGCGGCATCGACGTCGAGGGGATCAGCCACGTCATCAACTATGACCTCCCCGAGGATCCGGACTTGTACGTGCACCGCATCGGTCGCACGGCCCGCGCAGGCCGCGGCGGGATCGCGTGGAGTTTCGTCACGCCGGCGCAGGGCGAACTGCTCACGAGCATCGAACTGCTCATCAACGTCGAGATCCCGAAACTGGACTACACCGACTTCACACCCTCGGAGAAGCCCGCCGACTGGCGCGACCAGGGCCCGAGGCAGGGCGGACTCGTGCTCGCCGACGCGGGGAGCACGCCGCCGCCGCCCGCGACACCCAAGACCAACCGCATCGAGGCGTCGAAGCCCAACCTGCCGGTGGCCAAGGACGCGGTGGACCCGACCAAGTTCCCAGGCGGGATCGTTCCCACGAAACTGCCGCCCAAGCGCATGATGGGACGTTTGAAGGGACGCGGGCGGTAACGGTGCCACGCGTGCCGGGCATCCCGGTATGCTTCACCGATGACCTCCCCCTACGACACGTACACCAGCCCGCTCGCCTCGCGGAACGCGAGTCGGGAGATGCTCCGCCTCTGGTCGCCGCGTCACAAGTTCAACACGTGGCGGCGGATCTGGCTGGCGGTCGCCGAGGCCCAGCACGAGATCACCAAAGACCAACCGACGCCGCTCGTCACGAAGGAGCAGGTTGAGGAGTTGCGCGCGGTTGTCAATCGTCCGGGCGGAATCACCGACGAAGAGATGAAGGCCGCGGAGAAGTACGAGCGCGAACTCCGCCACGACGTGATGGCCCACGTCCACGCGCTGGGCGACTCGTGCCCGAAGGCCAAGGGGATCATCCATCTGGGGATGACGAGCCAGGATGTGGTGTGTAATGCGGACACGTTGACTATTTTGGAATCGTCGAAACTACTGTTGGTCAAAGCCACACGCGCGATTTCGACGATTACCGATTTCGCAATTCGTTGGGTACAAGTTCCCACACTCGCGTTTACTCACTATCAACCCGCACAACCAACAACTGTCGGCAGACGGGCTGCATTGTGGGCATATGAGATCGATTTGTGCCTGTCGCGACTAGAAGACCATGCACAATCCGAGACGTTCCGGCCACTCTTTCGTGGGCTGCGTGGAGCGACCGGCACACAGGCTTCGTTTCTTGAGTTGTTTGAAGGTGATGGCAATGGCATCGACCTGATGGAGGCTGGTTTTCTCGACCGTTTGACAAACTACCCACGATGGGTTCCAAAGCACAAGATCACGTCTCAAACCTACCCCCGCGTCATCGACACCTTCATCCTCGCCGATCTCGCCTCCACCGCCTCCGTCCTCCACAAGATCGCCACAGACATCCGCCTCCTCTGCAACCGCAAGGAACTCGACGAGCCCTTCGAAGACACGCAGATCGGCTCGTCCGCCATGCCCTATAAGCGCAACCCCATGCGTTGCGAGCGCATCTGTGGCCTGACGCGTTTCGTCATGAACCTCGTCGGCAATGCCTACGACACCGCCGCCACGCAGTGGCTCGAGCGCACGCTCGATGACTCCTCCAACCGCCGCCTCTCGCTCCCCGAGGCCTTCCTCGCCCTCGACGGCGCGCTCGACCTCATGCACAACGTCGCCAGCGGGCTCATCGTCCACGAGGCGATGGTTCGCAAGAACCTCATGGCCGAACTCCCCTTCATGGCCACCGAGAACATCCTCATGGCCTGCGTGAAACTCGGCGGCGATCGTCAGCACTACCACGAACTCATCCGCGTGCATGCCCAGGCGGCCGGGATGCGCGTGAAGCAGGAGGGCAAGGACAACGACCTCCTGGATCGCCTCAAGGCCGACAAGAACTTCTGGTCCAAATCCCGCGGCGGCCCGCTCTCCGCCGAACTCGATTGGGATGGCGTCATGGACCCCATGAAGTACGTCGGCCGCAGCGTCGAGCAGACCGAGCGATTCTTGAAAGAGGTTGTCAAACCGCTGCGCGAGCAGTACAAGGACGCGCTCGCGGGGCTGGAGGAGAGTTCGCCGAGGGTGTGAGTGGCTCATGATGGCACTCGTCTCCAGACCAGTGTGCCTGGAGTGTCGAACACAGAACACCACTCTGGAGAGTGGTGCCACCTCAAGGCAATTCCTCCTTCGACTCGCCGCTACCCTCTTCGCACATGATCGGCCCGGAGCATCTGCCAAGTCCGAATCCACGTCGCTCCAACGGCACGTCGCGCCCTGCGCGCGTGGCCGTCGTCACCGGCACGCGCGCCGAGTTCGGCCTGCTCCGCCCCGTCATGCGCGCGATCGACGCGCACAACGACCTCGAACTCCTCGTGATTGCCGCCGGCACGCACCTGATCCAGCCGGCCGAGACCTTCCGCGAGGTGAAGGCCTCGTTCGATATCGCCGACTCGATCCCGATGCAGATCGCGGGGCGCACCGGGCGGTACGAGGACGCCGAGAGCGTCGCCCGAGGCCTCGGGCGCTTCGCGCGGAGTTTCGATCGTTTGCGCCCCGACTGGATCGTCGTGCTCGGCGATCGCATCGAGCCGTTCGCCGCGGCGAGCGCGGGGACGCTCCTGGGCATCGCCGTCGCTCACATCCATGGCGGCGACCGGGCCGAGGGCGTCGCCGACGACTCGCTCCGCCACGCGATCACGAAACTCTCGCACGTGCATCTTCCCGCGACGCCCGCCTCCGCCGAGCGGATCATCAGAATGGGCGAGCACGAGCACCGCGTGCACGTCATCGGCTCGCCCTCGCTCGATGAGTTGGGCTCGATGCCGGTGCTCGATGCCGAATCGCTCAAAGAACTCGGCACGCCCGACACGGTCTTCCTGATGCACCCGATGGGTCGCCACGCCGAGCAGGAGGAGGCCGCCGCCGCCGAAGTCTTGAAGGGGCTCAAGGGCCGGCATGTGCTCGCGCTCCATCCGAACTTCGACCCCGGGCGCGATGGCATCATGCGGGCGCTGGGGCACGCGAGTGTTGAAGGGGTGGGGGGCCGCGTCCGCGTCGTCTCACACCTTCCACGTGATAAGTTCGTCGGGCTGCTCAGGCACCTCGCCACGAGAGAGGGTGGGGGCGTGCTTGTGGGGAACAGTTCCGCCGGTCTCATCGAGGCCGCGGCCCTTAAGGTCAGGGTCGTCGATGTCGGCTCTCGCCAGCAAGGCCGGGAACGATTCGCAAACGTGGTGCAGGCAACCGAGTCCGCCCCGAGTGTGGCCGCCGCAGTCGAGAAGGCGTGCGCCCTGGACCTCTCCACGCTGGCGCATGCCTATGGCGACGGAAACGCCGGACGCCGGGCCGCCGACGTGCTTGCGAGCCTCGATCCCCACGATCCACGGCTGCTCCGCAAGATCAACGCGTACTGAGTGTTTCTCGGACGCTCCGCGTGTGTGATGGGTCGATCGATTGGTGGCTACGCCGGGCAGGACGGCCTCCGATCCCGCATTTCCACCCAAACGGACCAGACCGCCTAGCACCCACGCCCGGGGGTTGCCCTCGTTCCCTCCCGCCAAAGTCCAATGGCCCGGTGTCCGATCCACTGGTGTCCGGTGAACCCTTTGCGCGGAGCCATGGAATGAGTGTCCTCACCCAAGAGCGTGAACAGATTGTGACCTCGGCGATCCGCGAGATCAGCCACATCGCCACGCTCCCCGAGATCACGATGCGGATCGTCGAACTCGTCGAAGATCCTAAGTCCACAGCGCAGGACCTCCACAAGGTCATCAGCAATGACCCGGCGCTCTGCAGCCGTATTCTCAAGGTCGTCAACAGCTCGTTCTACGGACTCCCCGGGCAGATCGGCTCGATCAACCGCGCCATCGTGATGCTCGGGCTCAACGCCGTCAAGAACATCGCGATCGCCGCCAGCCTCGCCAAACTCTTCAAGGGTGGCGAACTGACCCCGGGCTTCTCCGCCAAGGACCTCTGGACGCACTCGAACATCGTCTCCGCCGCGTGCAAGATGATCGCCAACTCGCTGAAGCTGGGCCTCTCCGACGAGGCCTTCCTCGCCGGCCTGATCCACGACATCGGGCTGATGGTCGAGATGCAGTACGACCGCAACAAACTCGTCGACGTCTTCCGCCGCGTCGGCGCCGACAGCAAGGGCATCCCCGCGACCGAGATGCTCGCCATCGAGCAGGAAGTCTTCGGGGCGACCCACCAGGACTTCGGCGCCGGGCTCTGCGAGAAGTGGAAGTTCCCCAAGAGCTTCGCCTTCGTCACGGGCTACCACCACCGTCCGATGGATCTCCCCAGCGAGAACCGCACGCTCTCGTGCATCGTGTACGTCGCCGACCGCCTCGCCGCCGACACGGGCCAGGGCTTCCGTGCCGATCTGCTGCACACGACCTTTGACCCGGCCGTGCTCGAGCAGTTGAAACTCACCAACGAGAAGATCGATGAGATTCGCAAGAATCTCGCCATGCAAGTGAAGGATCTCGGCGCCCTGCTCGGTTAAGCCAAGTTCGCGCAAGACCCTGCAGAACACCGGCAATCGTTGCCGAAATACCCAAACCGACTACGAAAACGAATCGGGGGATGTCCCCGATTCGCTTCTTTTTGCATCGAAATTCGCGTGATCCACACGGGCGAGCGACCGATAGCCCTAGTGCCTACACGTGCTACTCATCCCGGATTGGCTCCCTCCAGTCCGGTACCCAAGCTCTCTCTTTCTCCCTCCGGGCGGCCGCGTGGAAACACGCGACCGCCTTTTCACTTGGTGCCGAGCCGCGTGCGCAACTCGTCGAGCATGCCGTGGCGCGTCAGGTCATACATCAGCGGCGTGACCGTGATCCTTCCTTGCAACAGGTGGTCGACGTCCGTCCCCTTCTCGGTTCCATGGAAATCCAGCCCGTGCCCCGAGGCCCAGTAATACACCTCGCCGATGGGGTTCACACGCCGTTCGTACTGATCCACGAGCCCGTGAGTGTTCATCGGGCACACCACGACGCCCGGCATGCGCGCCTCGCCGCCGTTCTCTTCCACCGGAGGCACGTTCACACTCACGCACTCGTGCGCTCGCATCGTCCCGCCCGTGATCAATCGTCCGGCCGTCTTGCACGCCCAGCGCGCCGCGATGTCGTACCGCGGCTTCCCCGAGCCGAGCATCAGGCTCATCGCGATCGACGGCACACCGAGAAACGCGGCCTCGAGGGCGGCCGCAACCGTCCCCGAATAGATCACATTGATGCCACAGTTCGCCCCCGAGTTCAACCCGCTGATCACCAGGTCCGGCCTTGAACCCTTGCCGTGCTTCTCGGGCCAGATGTTGGAGATCGCGAGTTTCACGCAGTCCGCGGGCCTCGCATCCACCGCCACGCCGACCATCCTCGGTGAGACACGCTCCTCGCGAACCATGATCGGCGTGTGGAACGTCACCCCATGCCCGGAGGCCGACTGCACCGTCTGCGGCGCCACAGTAAAGACCTCAAGCGGCGTGGAGGACGACTTGCCCCATTCGAGCAGCGCGTCATGCATCGCCTCGATCCCGGGGGCCCGGATGCCGTCGTCATTGGTGAGAAGGATGCGCACGCCCAACCATAGCCGTTGCCAAAGTCGCGTCGTCCAGGCCCGACAACCACCAACAATCCCGCGTGCCCGAACTCCCCGAGGTCGAGTCGATCCGATGGTCCCTTGAGCCAACGCTCCGCGGCTCGCGCGTGGTCGACGTGGTCCTCCACCGGGCCGACATCGCGCACAATGAGCATGGCCACACACCCACACCGAGCGCCCTGCTCCGGGGCGCCGCCATCGATCGTCTCGAACGCCATGGCAAGCAACTCGCAGTCGTGTCGAGCGATGGACGGGTGTTGGTGGTCCATCTAGGTATGACCGGCAACCTGCGATTGCTCCAAGAGCATGAAGGGGAGAGTGACCTGCCGCCACACACCCATGCCGTGTGGTCGCTGAAGTCCTCAAGCGGGCCGGCCACGCTCTTCTTCCGTGACCCGCGCCGATTCGGCGGGCTGACCACACTCCCATCGCTGGCCGCACTCTCGGCACGATGGCAAGAACTCGGCCCCGACGCCCTTTCTGTCACCGCTCCATCCCTGATTAAGCGCCTCAAAGGCACGCGGGCGGTCAAGGCGGCCTTGCTCGACCAAAGCGTGATCGCCGGCGTGGGAAACATCTACGCCGACGAGGCGCTCTTCCTCGCCAAGGTCCACCCGCGACGCCGATGCTCCTCGCTCCGTCCTGCCGAGATCGAACTCTTGGCTGAGTCGATTCGGGGCGTGCTCGGTGCGTCGATCCAGGCTGGGGGGACGACCCTGCGGGACTACGCCGACGCCGCAGGCCGTCCGGGCGGCTTCCAGAAGGCCCACAACGTCTATGCCCGTGCCGGGCGGCCCTGTGTGGCCTGTGGAGCGTCACTGCGGGCCATCCTGCTCGCCCAACGAACCACGACCTACTGCCCCATGTGCCAGCCGATGCGCAAGGCCAGGGGAGCTCGGTCCACAACCGATCCACAGCCCAAGGGGGCGATTCGGTAAGTTGGAGTTCCCTCCTCCGGCCGCTCTCTGGAAGAACATACGAATAGAAGAAACCTCGTCGTCATCAAAAGGAAAGCGCTCGGTTTGGGGACACATGCGAACCGGAGGCCGAAAGTGCAATCCCATCAACGACTTATGGCCAAATCGTCGGTGAGCAAACTGTCGATTCGTGATCGCTGAGTGGTCCCGAATGTCGCCCGCACTGTCTATTGACAGGCAGCGTACTCAAAGCCGATTCGTGAGGCCGAGCGCCCGCGCCATCAACCGGCGCGTTGTCCACAGTCCATCCACCAAGCATGTCGGCAACTCACTCCGAATCGGATCACAAGACAAAACCAGAACGGAGTGGCAACAACAGCGCAGCGCCGACCGCCATTCCTGACGTGTCCGCATGCACCGCAAGCAGGTGTACGCAATCCTGGACCTACTCATCCCCCCGGGCCATCTTCGACTCGATCTCGGCGATCACGCCCCGCAGTTCGCCCTTGTCGGTTTCCAGGCGCGACTCGATGGACTTGTTCGCGTGGAGGACGGTCGTGTGGTCGCGCCCGCCGAAGTAGCCGCCGATCTCGATGAGCGAGAGTCGCGTGTGCCGCCGAGCAAGGTACATCCCGATCTGCCGCGGGAAGACGACCGAGCGCTCGCGCTTCTTGGACTGAAGGTCGCTGCTCTTGAGGCCGTAGAAATCAGTCACGGCGGCGAAAATCGACTGGATGGAAACGTTCGGCATCGCCTTGGTGACGGCCTCCCCCAAAGCCTCCCTCGCCAGGGCCATGTCGATCGGCCTCTCGTCCGCGCTCGAGTGCACCTGCAGCTGGCTGATCGCCCCCTCCAACTCGCGGACGTTCGTTGTGCAGCGCTCGGCGATCAGACAGGCGACATCATCGGGGATCGTGATGCCGCGGACCCGGGCCTTGCTCTTGACGATCGCGACCCGGGTCTCGAACACGGGCGGGTGCATCCGCTCGACGACGCCCTGCGTGAATCGGCTCATCAGCCGATCGGAGAGTTCGGGGATCTCGTCCGGCGGCGCGTCGGAGGAGAGCACGATCTGCGACCCCGAGTCACGCAGTTCATTGAACGTGTGGAAGAACTCCTCCTGGGCGCGACCCTTCCCCTTGAGGTCGTGGATGTCGTCCACCACGAGGACATCGACTTCCCGGAAGCGGTGGCGAAACGCCGTGTAATCGCCCTGCTCGACGCAACTGAAATACTGCGTCATGAAGTTCTCGCACGACAGGAACGCGACCGCCGCATCGGGCTTCTTGCTCAATATGTCGAGACAGATCGCCTGGAGCAGGTGCGTCTTGCCCAGCCCGACCCCGCCGTGGATGAACAACGGGTTGTAGTTTTTTCCCGGTTGGCTGGCGACGGACTTGGCGGCGGCGTGCGCGAAGCGGTTCTCCGGCCCGACGATGTAGTTCTCGAAGGTATAGTCGGGAACAAGCACGACATCGCCCGTCCACGCGGCCCGCCCAGACGTGCGCGGCCCGAAGTCAACCACGGCACTCGCGCGAGATGCCATCGGAGCCGGTCGGTCTGCCACGTCCGTTGATCCGGAGGCACCCCGATCGACCTCATGCGACGAGGCCACGCCGGCGCCCACGAGCACGCCCGCTCTCGCTGATCGTTCTTTGACTCGTCCACCCGTGGGTGCGGCGTCATCAGGCCCGAGGAATCGCACCGCCACCAGACGCCCGGTGACCGCCATCGCCGCCTCCGAAAAGGCCTGGGCGCACGAGGTCTTGAGGTACATCTGGTGCGTAGGCGATTCCGCCCGCAGGTTGAGCGCCCCGCCCTCGATCCCGAGGGGGACGATCTCCTCGAACCACTGGCGGCACATGGTCGGGTGATGCCGGCGCAGATGCCCAAGCATGTCACGCAGAAGACTGGCGTTGGTCTGGGTCATGGGATGGATGGGGGTGGGCAAAGGGCCGAAGGGAGAGGTCGAACGCGAACACTCGAGATCACGCACGCGTCGGGCGGCTCATTCGAACCAGACCCAGTCGCGAGCGTTCGTGCCCGGACGATGCCGCCAGGGCCGCGTCATTCCAGCACCCATCATCCCGTCATTCGTCGTGTGCCCACGGCCCGACATCGCACGGCTCCAACCGCCCCCATTACCTTTCCCGAATCCGACTCTGGAATCCCGATCGCGTGCGGGCGCGACCTCCCATGCCGATCTCGATCGTCCACCTCGAGCCACGGCCGTCTCCTCTCCCACGCCGACGCGGTGCCGCCCCCCATCGATTTGAACCCTCAACTCTCGTTGAGAAGTCCAGCATCCGGATGCGACGCGTCGCGAGAAACTCGTTGTTCGAACCACCAGTTCCTGAACACCAATCAGCCCACCTCGATCTTCCACCGGCGGGCACCACTCAACGTACAAAGTGTCGCGGCACGTGTCAACACCAACCACAAAGAATCCAATTCAACGCCGCGACTTGACTCCGTAGACGATCCCGGACTATGTCGTCGAGGCCTTGCCCGTGCGTGCCCGCTCCTTGGCCTCGGCTTCGTGGAGCTGCTGCTCGTACCGCTCGCGATTGCCGCGATAATCCGCGAGAAAGAGCACCTTCGCCGCGAGTTTCGGGCCCGCGACCTCCGCCAGGCGCTTGCGCGCGTACAGGATGTCCGTCCGGCGCGAGATGTGCACGATCACCAGGTGCTGGCACTCGAGCACGCGCAGCCACTCGGCGATGTCGTCCACATGCATGTGCATCCCGATCTTCGCCCGCTGCTTGTGATCGGGCTCGAAGAACGTGCACTCGGCGACCACAATCTGGGCCTTGCGCACGTCCTCGCGGACCAGGTGCGGTCCCGGCGCGGTGTCCCCCGTGAACGCGATCTGCGGGATCTCCAGGCTCCGCGTGATCTCCACGCCCCGGTCCTTCAGTTCGCGCAGCTTCTCCTGCGGGAGCTCGTGGAACTCCTCCTTGAGTTTCGTGCGCTTCTCGACGACGACATACCCGAACGAGGGGCACGTGTGCTCGGTTTGGAAACCGCGCAGGATGATGTTGTTCTTGATCTCGACGTGGTGCTCGGGCTCGATCCCGATGACCTCATACGGCGTGCGCTGCGACTCGAGGTCCACGAACCCCGCCATCATCTTGTGGATCGCCGGCACGATCCGAGCGTCGCACACGATCTTCGCGTTGCCCATCCCCTGGAAGCGGCGCTGCGAGCAGTAGTACGCGAGCGAGCCGATGTGGTCCATGTGCCCGTGCGTGATCGCCAGGTGCTTGCTGGGCAGCATCGCCCGCGGGCACGAGCCGATGTCCACCCCAAGGTCCAGTTCCGGGACCTGCAGGCACGTGATCTCCCCGGCGATCGATTCGCCAAAGAGCCTGTAGGGCGGCATGTACAGAAATCCGAGTGAGCCCTCGCGGGGCGGCGGCTTGGGGAGCATCGGAAAAGCCTCCTGTGGCCGGATTCTCATCCGTCCATGAGCACCACACGATCCATCAACCGCGAAATGGTAGCGCCACACGCCCGGAGGCGTGGGCCGACGACGACGCCCAGGAGTCAGAACGTCGCGGGCTGCCCCTACCCTCTGCCGTGCCCGATCCCGACACACACGCAACACGCCACACACAGTCGTCGAATGCCGCATCCAATCCGGCGGACACGTCGCCAGCCGAGCCGTCCGCCATGAAATCGGCATGGGCGACGATCGTGAAACTCGGGCCGGCGAGTTGGCTCGCGCTCGGCGCGATGGTCCTTCCTCCGCTCGGCTCGATCGTGCTCTTCGCGTATCTGAAAACCATCGGCACGTGGCTGAAAGAACAGGGCGCCGCCGGCATCTCGACGTACATCGTCGCCTTCATCCTCTTCGCCGGGCTGGCCCTTCTCCCGACATACTCGACGGCAATTCTCGGTGGGTGGGCCTTTGGCCTGAAGGTCGGCATCCCCGCCGCCCTCGCGGGCTTCACCGGCGGCAGCCTCCTCGCCTACGCCATCTGCAAGCCCACCGCCGCCGAAAGAGTCGAGAAGGTCATCCAGGATCACCCGCGCTGGGCCCAGGTCCGCACGGCCCTCATCGGCGGCTCAACGATCAAGACGCTCGCGATCGTCTCGCTCGTGCGACTCCCGCCCAACTCCCCCTTTGCCATGACCAATCTCGTCCTCGCGAGCACGAGGGTCCGCCTCCAGATCTTCGCGATGGGCACGCTCGTCGGCATGGCACCCAGAACCATCATCGCCGTCTGGATCGGCTCAAACATCCAGCAGCAACTCGAAGAGGGAGCCGACAAGAAACCCCTCTGGCTCATCATCGGCGGCATCATCCTCAGCCTGCTCGTCCTCGGCATCATCGGCCTGATCGCCAAGCGCTCACTCGCCCACATGGTCTCGCAAACACCCGCGAACACACCAGGCTCGAGCACGCCACAGGCCAAGGACCAGAATCCCATCCAGTGAGCCTCACGAACGGCCTACCAAATCTCGTGGCACAGGCGTCCAGCCTGTGTCCACACCTTCTACAACTCGAGTCGGAGGCACACCCAACTCACCGTGCGCCCTCGGGCTTCACGCTCTCCGGCCGCTCCGTCCGGCACGTCAGTTCCAGCCGCCCATCCACCGGCGACATCTTCAGAACACGAACCCGCCGCCCGCCATCAAGACGGATGTACGCATCCGCGACCAGCGGCTTCTCGCCCAGCAGCGCATCAAAGAGCGCCCGAGACTCAGGCAGCGACGAGATCTGCGCCCCCAAGGGCGAGTCCGACCCCTTTCGAAGCCAGGAGATAATCACCTTCGGTGGCAGCGGCATGTTCCCAATCTCGATCCGCCGTGCCGGCATCCACAGCGAGCCATTCTCGTCGACGACCGGCTCAACCTCCGCCCAGACAACCTGCTGTCGCCCCTCGATCGTGAGGTTGACGCCAACGCGGATCACGCCCGCCGCGAAATCTGTCTGGATCGACACGACATCCTTGGGCCAGCGGACGTCCTGGTTGCCCATCCACAGTTTCAACCGCGAGCCGAGCCACGAGTTCGCATCGGCCTCCTGGAGCGACACGCGCCAGATCTCGCTGCGCCACATCGCCGAATCAGCCGGAAGCGAGGGATCCGTCGGGCGAATCATCGAGAGTTGCGAGACAATGCCGTGCTCCACAGCCTCGGCTGCGGCAGGATCCGCGACGACACTCGCCCGCCACCACGACGGCGTCTGTCGGATGAGGTTCCACCCGACGATCCCGATGATGCCGGCCATGAGCAGCGCGCCCGCGACCATCGCCCCAAGCCATAGGCGCAGGCGCTCCCATCGCAACGCTTCCAGGAATGCCGCGCGCGAAGAAAACGCCCGGCGGAGTCGCTCCGCGGGCGTTGTGTTGGAAAACGTGGATGGTTCGACCGCCGGGCGGTCGGTGGTGTCCGACACGCGATCAACGCTTCGAGAACTGGAAGCGGCGACGGGCGCCGGCCTGACCATACTTCTTCCGCTCCACGGCTCGCGAGTCACGCGTCAGCATCCCCTGCTCGCGCAAAATCGGCTCGGTTGTGGGATCATAATCCAGCAAGGCTCGCGCCAGCCCGAGTTTGACAGCCCCGGCCTGACCCATGTAACCGCCGCCGTGGCATTTCACCATGACCTGAAACTTCCCGACCATGTTCGTCGCGATCAGGGGCAGCATCGCCTCCCGACGGTCTCGATCCTCGGTGAAGTACTGCTCCACCGTGCGGGTCTTCTTCGGGTCATTCCCGATCAAATGCATCCCCACGTCCGAGCCCGTCGCGGGCTTCAGGCGGACACGCGCCACCGCCGTCTTGCGACGACCTGTGCCCCACCACCAGCCCTTCTTGTCCGCGGGCTTGGCCATGCGGGGCGGCTTCACACCCTCGACCGCCGGCGCCGCGGGGGAGGGGACTCCAAAGTTTCCAAGGTTCATCGTGCTCATCGTGTCTTCCGATTTCTCGTGTATGGGTCAGTTCGTTACGCGTTCGCGACCTTCATCACCGCCGGAGCCTTGTCCGCGTGCGGGTGCTCGCTCTCGCCATAGACATGCAGGTTCTTCATCATCACGCGGCTCAGGCGGTTCTTCGGGAGCATGCGCCGCACCGCGTCCTCGATGAGCAGTTCGGGCTTGCGATCACGCACCTGCCCATACGTCTCGGTCTTCAGGCCGCCGGGGTGGCTCGTGTACCGCATCTTCAGGCGGTGCTCGGCCTTGCGCCCTGTCAACGCCACCTTCTTCGCGTTCGTCACGATCACGGGCTCGCCCGTGTCCACGTGGGGCGTGTACTCGGGGCGGTGCTTGCCCATGAGGACCAGCGCCACCTCGCTCGCCAGGCGACCCAGCGGCACGCCCTCAGCATCGATGTGACGCCACGACTTCTTTACCTGCCCGGGCTTGGCGAGATAGGTCTGCCGGCCCAGGGCCTCCGCGTTCTTCATCACACACCTCCGACGACTCGCGTGCCGAATCGGGTGGACAGCCACGCCGACGACACGAGATGGTCTTGCTTCGCCGCCTACCGGGCGGGGCGGGCCTTGGGAAGCCCCATCCAAAGGGCGATCCAAGGCAAACTTGGCGTTCTCATCCGGACCCGAAAGTCCGGCCACACCATCCAGTGTGGGGGCAGACATTAGCAGGGTAAAGACTTTCCTTCCAGCCGTCGCCGCCGATCCACCCCAAAACGCCGATACGCTCTCCACACATGCTCCCGCCCGACCCCCACGTCAACCCAACCCAAACCCAAACACAAGGCCCCTATCAGGTCACGCCGCCGACTATTCCAGGCCCGATCGGCATGCCCGGCCTCAAGCCGCCCATCCGCCGCGAACGCGATGTGCCCGATCGCCGCTCGCTCCTGCCGCTCCCGGTCCTGTGGACCGTCGCGGCCGTGCTCGTCCTCACGATCTTTGGGATCCAGCAGGCGCCGAACTTCACCTCGTCCCCGCCGCCGGCAGCGGGCACCGTTGAGGAGATCGCGCCGCCGGACATCCAGTTCGAACTCACCGCGAAACTCGTCGTGAAAATGCAGGGCGACTTCGGGTCCATGGCCGGGAGCATCGCCGACCTCGAGAAGGCCGCCAGAGCGAAGAACAACAACATCCTCGACCCGGTCGATGCCCTGCGACTCGCCGCCGTCGCCAAACAGTTCGGCGACTCTCCCGACCAATACCTCGAACTCGCCCGCGAGTCCGAGGACACCCTGGTGCTCGAGGATGCCGACCTCGTCGAGGCCGCTCTCAACGGCAAGGCACTCACCCCCGAGCAAGCGGAAGGACTGAAAGATCGCCACGGCTACTTCGGCGAACTCGCCACCGTCCAATCCCTCCCCAAATCTGACTCCGCGAGACAATCGCTCACGACAGGCGGCACACCGATCATCGTCTTCTTCATCGCCGTCGGCCTGTTCCTGCTCCTCATCGCCCTCGCCTCGCTCGTCTGCTTTCTGTATGCCATCATCAACTGGAGCAAGGCCGAGCGCTCCTTCCGATTCGCCCCGCCCCAACCCGGCGGCGGGATCTACCTCGAAACGTTCGTCGTCTTCCTCATGTCCTTCCTGGGCATGCTCGCCATCTCATCGATCGCGGCGAAGTTCATTGGACCATCGAGCGCCGCCGTGCTCAGCCTCGTGCTCCAGTGGGGCGTCCTCCTCACGATTCTCTGGCCCCTCGCCCGCGGCGTGCACGCCAAGGACTGGCGCGCCCAGGTCGGCTGGCACACGGGCGAAGGAGTGGCCCGCGAGATCGTCATGGGACTCTTCGGCTATCTCGCCGGCCTTCCCCTTCTCGCCGGCGCGCTCATCGTGACGCTCATTCTCACGCTCATCGTCCAGCAGTTTCTCCCCGAAGGAGCCGGCGCCAACAAGATCGCCGACCTCATCGGTGCCGGCGGCCCGCTCGAACTCGTCCTCCTCTTCGTCCTCGCCACCGTCTGGGCGCCCGTCGTCGAGGAGACCATCTTCCGAGGCGGCGTCTTCCGCCATTTCCGAGGGCGCCTCGGCATGGTTGGCGCCGCCTTCCTCACCGCGTTCCTCTTCGGCGTGATGCACGGCTACGCCTTCTACGCCCTCGCCCCCGTCATCAGCATCGGACTCATCTTCTCCTTCATCCGCGAGTGGCGAGGCTCGATCATCGGACCCGTCGTTGCCCACGCCCTCCATAACGCCACCACGCTCGGCATCGTCATCACCATGTTCACGCTGCTGAAGTAGAGTCTGGCACAGTGCGCCTACGGGGGAATGTCGTCAGTTCGTGCAGACTTAAGAGAAGCGCAACGTCCCGACATGTAGCCCGACCGTGAGGGAGGGCCTGCAAATGACATTCTCGCGAGGGCCTCCCTCGCGGTCGGGCTGCTTGAAAACCCATCGACGCCCGGGGTAGTCCGGACGAGGTGCGGCACTAGCCACCCATTGTCGCGTGGATCGGCGCGTGTCCAACACCCGGCACAAGCCGCTCCACCATCGCCGCGCACCGCAGCACGCGCGCATCCTCGAACGCCGGCCCCACGAGTTGCACACCAACAGGAAGTCGCGCGTCGCCCTCATCCGCCAGCCCCACCGGCACACCGATCGCCGGCAGCCCCGCGAGATTCACGCCCACCGTGTACACATCCTCCAGATACAGCGTCACCGGGTTGGTCGTTTTCTCCCCGAGTCTGAACGCGGGCGTCGGGGCCGTGGGCATGAGCAGGCAGTCGCACCCGCGGGCGAACGCGGCATTGAAATCCTCCAGGATCTTCCGCCGAGCCTTGAGTGCCGTCGCGTAGTACGCGTCGTAGTACCCCGAACTCAGAACATGCGTCCCGAGCATGATGCGGCGTTTCACCTCGTCCCCCAGCCCCTCGCTCCGCGACCGCGCATAGAGCGTGTCGAGGCCCTCGCCCGCGCGGATCTCGGCCCGCCTGCCGAAACGAATGCCGTCGTATCGAGCGAGGTTCGAACTCGCCTCGGCACAGCACACGATGTAGTACGCCGCGATCCCCGCATCGGTCATGGGCAGGTCCACGTCGACAAGGGTCACGCCCGCCTCTCGCAGCCAGGCAACGGTCTCGTCGAAGAGGCGCGAAACTTCAGGGTGATTCGCTCCCGACCGCGCCTCGCGCGGCACACCAATCGTCCAAGTCGAAGCCGTCTCGTTCGAGCCGCGCACCACCTCTGCAAATCTCTCAACCTCGCGCGTGGAACACGTCGAGTCGTTCTCATCGCCGCCGGCCACCGCCTCGAGCACGAACGCCGCGTCGCGCACCTCCGTCGTGATCGGCCCGATCTGATCGAGACTGCTCGCGAAGGCGACCAGCCCGAATCGGCTCACACGCCCGTACGTCGGCTTGAAACCCACCACGCCGCACATCGACGCGGGTTGACGGATCGAGCCGCCCGTGTCGCTCCCCAGCGCGACAGGCACCACGCCCGCCGCGACGAGCGCCGCCGAGCCGCCCGACGACCCACCCGGCACGCGCGACACGTCCCACGGATTCCGCGTCGCGTGGAACGCCGAGTGCTCCGTCGACGATCCCATCGCGAACTCGTCGAGATTGCTCTTGCAGATCGGGACACACCCGGCCCTCAGCAGCCGCGTTACCACCGTCGCATCAAACGGCGAGCGATACTCCTCCAGCATGCGGCTCGCGCACGTCGTCCTCCCGATCGCCGTGCAGATGTTGTCCTTGATCGCGATCGGCACGCCCGCGAGCGGCATCGACTCGCCATGCCGGAGTCGCGCGTCAACCTCGTCGGCGATTCGGAGTGCCTCATCCGCGAGCGTCTGCGTGGTCGCCCGGATCTTCGGCTCGACGAGCGCGAGGCGCGCAAGAGCCCCCTCGGCCTCGGTCCTCGCCGTGGTCTCGCCCCGTCGCACGCGCTCAGCAAGATCGAACGCCCTCACGCGCCACCACCCTCGCCGCCGCCGAGCACCTTGGGGACCTTGAGGAACGCATCGTGCATCGCCGGGGCGATCTTCGCGATCGACGCCGAATCAAGAAGCAAACCCGGCGAGGCCGCGGCAGCATCGTCCCGCGTGCGGGCATCCTCACCCGCGACATGCGTCAGCGGCTCCACGCCCGACAGATCGAGCCGCTGCAAACGCCCCATCAGCGACAGAACCGACGCCAGATCCCGCCCGTATCGTTCGGCGTCGGCGTCACAGAGTTCAAGCCGCACAAGCCGCGCGACCCTGCGAACCTCGTCGATCGACAGCGACGCCTCGGCATGGGATTGTGGATGGGCCGGATCGAGCATGACCGAGTGTACGAGTGGGGCGATGGCGATGGAGTCGGACAACACGGCCCAGCATCAAGAGATAACGAGAAAACAAAGACGACTTCTAGGGTTGTTCCGAAGAGTCCGGAAAGCGATCGTTTCACCACAGGGTACGGTTCTTCTCGGAGTCTATTTGTTGATTGATGGAGCGGTGTTAGTCGCCATCCAACCACAGAGTTCGGTGCCGGGCGCGTTCGTAGGCGGTATCAACTCGCGCCATCCCGGTCGCGCGGACGTCTTTGCCATCACTTCGGATGAGAAGGCCGAAATCGTGGCGGGCGAAGACGACTCGGCGGACTTCTTCCTGAAGGTCACGAATCCTGATTGGGGCAGCCCGGTCGCCATCCGCCTTGTGACATCGGAAAGGGCGCTGTGGTGCCGATGGGGACGCTCGCGCGTGCTCAAGATCATCCCGCTCGCGACGTCACCCCAACTTCAACCATCGCACAAAGCGATCTCAAACGCAAGGAACGTCTTTGTCGATCAACACCAGGCGAATCAGCAATCGGCGTTGCCAGATGAACTGCGAGTTGGTGCCCACACCGATATCTCGTCTGTCGGCATCCTCCACAACATCATCTCCCTCTCCGCACTCGCGCTCTTTCCCCTATCCCTCGCGTGGATTCCAGCAGCCATCAGCCCGAGGCGTCGGAGACTCCGTCGCGGGCAATGCCCCGCCTGCGCCTACTCCCTCGCGGGCGTGCCCCGTGTCGGCTTGGGCGTCCGTTGCCCGGAGTGTGGCACGACGTGGGACACCGTCGACTGGCGCGAGGTGCGTCAGTTCGATTCGAACGCCAGCACAGCGGAATAACGCGAGTCACGAACCGCCGGACTCGCCATCCTTCGGCGTAGTCGGCGTGGCAGGGGCGGGCGTCGGCTTGCCCGACTCGATGTCCTCGCCCCGGAAGTGGCGCGACATATCCCGGACCATCTGCGCGCCCCGGTATCGCTGCTGGGGCGAGGCGCTCCCGCCGACTTTCCGGTCCATGAACTCAAAGAGCCGCCCGAGCGTCTCGCCATCAGGCCTGGCACTGGGGTCGCGCATCTGCTCGCGGTCGCGCTGGGCCTGGCGGCGAGCACGTTCGATTCGCTTCTCGTCGGGCGTGTCGCGGACGCGCCCGCCCAGCGCCTCGAGCATCTTCTCGAAATCGACATACGCGTCCTCGAGGAACTTCGCGCGGTCCTCCTCGGGAACCTTGCCATAGTCCTTGGCCTTGTCGTCCCACGCGTCCACGACGAGCCGCGAGACGTTTTCCTCGAGTTGCGTGCGAGCCTGGCCCTTCAGCCCCGCCGCGAACGCCGCCATCATCACCGAGTCGTTGGACGAAAGCCCCTTGAGTCGCGAGATGAGTTTCGAGAGTAGATCCAGCCGCTCGCGCAGCGGCAGGTTGTTGAACTCGTTGGAGAGCAGCGTGTAGTCCAGCACCCCGGCGAGTTCGTCGTCGAGATAGTCGGGCGTGGGCCGCGGACGAAACTCGAGATACGCCCACACGCCGCCCCCCGCGAGCGCGAGTAAGGCGACCACGCCACCGGCCCGCGCCACATTCTTCCGCCGCCCGGGCGACATCGAGCCCCACCATCGCGCCAGCGTCGCCCCCGCCGATTCACGAGGGCGCTTCACCGGCATGGAAACCGGCGCGTCGCCAAGCCCGTCGAGAATGCTCCCGGCACGAGAACCAGTGGTCGCATTGCCGACATTCGGGTGAACGCTCATCGCCCGTCTCCTCTCGCTCGCATCGAGCCACCCGGCAGCGGCGGCACAGTCTCCAATCCGCCGAATCGCACAACATCCTCAATGAGTCGAGTCCGCTCGTCGTCGGTGATGAAGGGCGCCTGGGCCGCGCTCCCGTCGCCGAAGTAGAGCGCGTTGCGGTTCCATCGGCTCTGTGTGTCGCCGCCCGTCCCCATGTCCTTGAACCGCGGGTTGTGCCAGTCGTCGGCATCGAACACGATCGGCAGCCGCGGCTGCGCCTCGAACGCCCGGGTCACGCCGTGCTGCACGTTGGGGACCGTGAAGAGTTCCGCCGCGATCATGATGATCCCCGGGAAATACTCGTAACTCGTCCCGCTGGACTGCCACAACGGCTTGAAACTCGTGGCGGAATCGTGCGAGAAGAGATCGCTCGGGCAGCGATACGGCGCAAAGGTCGTCCAATCCCCCATGCCGGTCGCCTGCACGGGCTTGGGCGCATCGATGTACTTCTCCATCACGTCGAGCAGCGACGGGTCGTTCGTGTTGGACCCCTCGTTGAGCGGGCGAACCTTGGGGAGCAATCCCTTGGACTCGGTCTGCAGGTACATCTGGAGTCCCTGCCCGAGCGAGCGAAGGTTCACGAGGCACGAGGTTCGCCTCGCCGCCTCCTTCGCCTTCGCGAACGCCGGAAGCAAGAGCCCAATCAGCAGCGCGAGAATCGCGATGACGACGAGGAGTTCGATGAGCGTGAACGCACCGCGTGCGCATCGCCTTCGCCCGATGGTGGTGGGGGAGGTCGTGTTCGAGAGGTCTCGGGGCATGCGTGCCATCCTTCCACATCATCCATCGGCGTTGGCGGGCGAGCGGATTCGAAACCGAGCCGGGAATCTCCTGATCACAATGGGAACTTCAGCGCGACCGAGCCGGACTGAACCTGGTCCACGATCTGCTGGGCGATCGGCGTCTGGATCGTCCGCAGCGTCTGGGCATTGGCCTTCACGCTCGTCTTGAGTTGATCGTCATCACGCATCGCGACCTCGAGGCTCTTGGCGATCGACGCCAGCCCCGCTTTGAGTTGCCGCGCCCGGAGCACCGCCGCGACCAAGGCCGCACCCAGCGCCACTGGCACTCGCCACGGCGTCGGCAGCACGCTCGAAATCGTTCCGGTCAGGGTGCCCACCATCCCCTCCGTTTCCGTCGGATTGTTGGCGTTCCCCAGCGCCCGATCGACCTGCTCAATCGCCGCCGACAACGTCAGGGCGGCATCGTCCACGCTCTTGAGTTGCGCGTCAAGACCAGGGCGAGCCGGATCGTCGATGGGAAGTTGGGCAAGCACGCCGCGGATCTGTGAGCCCTCCTGGGCCAGTTGTTCCCGGACGTGGGCGGCCTGGTCACGCAGCTCCAGCACACGCCCCGTGTCCGTGCATGCGGGGAGGAACAAAAGCCACACCGACGACACCACCATCACGAGCAACGCCAGAGCCGGGTTCCGAGTCTTCATCATGTCCATCCTTTCGTGTCGCGCGGGCACACGCACCGGTCTCAACGAACCATCGTTGGGTGTGGCACGCTGCCGCGGAACATCACGCTACCGCGTGCCGTCGCAAACACAAGAGGACGCACGCGCACGAGCGCGAACGAGCGCGCAACATCGATCAACGCGCATCGGATCGCGCGCAAAGGCGACGATCGAAAGTCAAAAAACTATTCCTCGCCGACAGACTTCAACAACTCGCGCACAAGGGCGTGTGTCAGCGCGTGCCCGGACCGTCGCGCCTCGACGCGGGCGACAAGGGGCATGCCCAGAAGCGCAAGATCACCCACAAGGTCCAGCAACTTGTGCCGGGCCGGCTCATTATTGAACAGCAACTGGTTGTCGATCGGCGTGCCATTCGAATCGAGCACGAGCAGGTCTCGTGGCGAGACGTGCGTGAACAACCCTCGGGATTGCAGCGCCCGGGCCTCATGATCAAGGCTGAACGTTCGGGCCGGGGCGATCTCGCGGGCGAACGCGTCGGCGTCGCCGTTCCATTCCGCACGCGTCGCGATCGGCACACCCGCGATCGGCAGGACGAGTTCATACGACGCGAGCAATCCGCCCAACCCGCTCGCGTGGATCGTCGAATCGTCGATCGGCATCGCCACGATCGAGGCGCCGCTCGCTGGGTCCTCGACGCGCACCTCGCGTTCGAGTCGCAACGATCGCCCCGACCCATGCACAGGCGGCAGGTCCACGACGCCCGCGTGCCGGATCGCCTCAACGAACGCCGCCGCCGACCCATCCAGGATCGGAATCTCGGGCCCCATGACTCGAACCCTCGCATCGGTCACGCCAAGCCCCACAAGGCCCGCGAGCAGATGCTCGACGGTCGTCACGCTCGCGCCCTCGCGCGCCAGCGTCGTATTGCGGGCCGGCACACCCGCGGGCATGTGCGTCCGCGAGGCGTCCATGGTTTGAAAGTGAACATGAGCCGGGATCGGCCCAACATCCGTATGGAACCAGATCCCGCAAGATCGCTCTGATTCTCGCACCGTGGACGCATCTTGCGCCGACCAAGGCTCAATCACGACCACGCACGGTTTCGCGGAGAACAATCCCACACCCTCGATACGCGCGGTCGCCCTCGCAAGCGTTCGTCGCGGGTGCGCCACCATCATGCGGACCCGCCATCGATCTTCCCCTCGCGCGACTTGCCGCGGACGAGTTTGCGGATCTCGGCCAGAGACTCGGCAAGGCGACCAAGCTCGATGTAGTTCCGCCGCCACTCCTTGATCGGTCCCGCCGGGATGCCCATGTACGTGATGCCCCCCTCGAGGTCGCCCGCGACGCCCGAATGCGCACCGATCTTTGCACCGGCCCCGATCTCAACATTGTCCGCGATGCCGGAGAGTCCGCCGATCACGCACCCGTCACCAATGACAACCGAGCCGGCGATCCCGACATTCCCACAAATGATGCAGTGCTTCCCGATGCGACAGTTGTGCGCGATCTGGGCGAGGTTGTCGATCTTCGTGCCATCGCCGATCGTCGTCGAGCCGAACTTCGCGCGATCGACGCACGCGTTCGCGCCGATCTCGACGTCATTCCCGATCACAACGTTGCCGATGTGCGGGAGGCGCTCGGCCCCGCGCGTGGTCGGCCGAAACCCGAAGCCCAGCGAACCGACGGCACACCCCTCGTGGAGGAGGCACCGCTCTCCCACGACGCAGCGCTCCATGACCTTCGCTCCGACATGCAGCGTGGTCTGCTCTCCGATCGACGCGTCCATCCCGACGAACGCATGGGCGCGGAGCGTGACACCCCTCCCGAGCCGTGCCCCGGCCTCAACGATGCAGAGCGCCCCGATGGACACATCCTCGCCGAGGTTGGCCGAGGGATCGACGACCGCCGACGGATGCACGCCCATGCGTCGCGGCGGCAATGCCGGCATCAACAAACCCAGCACGATCGACGCCGCGTGATCGACGTCGTCCACGAGCACCACCACATGCCGATGGTCACGAGGAACGCTCGCCCCGAGATCACTCGGCACGATCGCCGCGGCCGCAGCCACATCCCTCGTCGCCTCGAGCCACGCCTGCAGGAACTTCGGCGATCGAACAAACGTGATGCCACCAGCCTTGGACTCATGGGCCGCACCAAAGCGCTCGACCACCATGTCCGATGCCCCGACGACCTCGGCGCGAAGCCCGGCCGACCGAAGCGACTCGACGATCGTCTGAATCGTCAGGGGTGTTCGCGCGCGAGGCGTATCAGACGGTTCGGCAGGCATAGTCCCGTGTCGGCCTCCCGATCACTTGCCAGCGGCATAGTTGTTGTTCATGCGCGTCGTCAGCGCATCGGTGATGTCCAACCGCTCCGAAACAAAGAGCATCGAGCGGTCCTTGATGATCGAGTTGTACTCGCCGTTGGTGCGGTTCGGCGGGAGCGTGATCTTCGACGTGTCGATCATGATCAGGTCAAACCCCTCGGCCAGCGCGAACTTGGCGACCTCCGCGTTCACCTTCTCGTACAACTCGCGGATCACCTCGCCGCTCTCCACGTCCGAGCGACGCCGATAGAGCGCGACCTTCACCTTGAGCTGCTCGTTCTCCTCATACAACTCCTGCTCAAGCTGGCGGTGCTGGTCGACCTGATCGTTGGGAATCTCCGAGAGCCGCTTGGCCTTCACCTTGAGCGCCTCTTCTTTGCCATCAATCTCGGCTTTGCGCTGCTTGGCGATGCCATCGAGCGTGTTGTTCTTGGCCTTGAGCTCGTTGAGGTTCCCGAAGAGCTTCTCCATGTCCACCACGCCCACCACGGCCGGAGCGATCGATGCCTCCCGCTTCGTGGCCGAGGCGCTGTGAATCTGCACACCGGTCATCGCCACCAGCGCGAGAGCCAAAGTGAGAACGGTCGGCGAACGAAAGAGCGAACGGGTCCGGGTCATGATGATCTCCTGATGCTTTCTCCAGGCCTCTCGCCTGGTGCCGCCCGCGAGCAGGGGGAGGCGTCTCCGGGTGTGAATGATAGCAATTCAGCGGAACGGCACGTCGACCGTGAACGTCAACAGACGCTCCCGATCGCCCTCCTCCTTCATGATGGGAAAGCCGAAATCGAACGCGAGCGGCACGGGGGACAGCGGCGTGATCAGGCGAATCCCGAACCCCACCGAGACGCGATAGCTATCGAACGTGACGTCGTTGTTCACCGTCCCTGTGTCCGCAAAGAGCACGACGAGGAACTGGTTCGCGATGATCGGCTGCTGAAACTCAACGCCCGCCGAGAACTGGAACGTTCCCCCGATCGGGTCGGAACTGGGAAGCCCGTTGTCATTGCGCACGCCCCGGGGCGAGACGCCGCGCACGCCAAACCCACGGAACGACTCGCCGCCGAGGTAATACCTCGAGTAGAACGGCACCTCGTCCGGGCTTTGCGGGATGTATCGCGAACCAACGTTGAACGCGAGCGTGCTGCGGTTGCCCAGGATGTCCTCGTTGACCGGGACGATCAGTCCATAACTCGCGTTGAACGCGGTGTACGTGAAGTCGCCCCCGAACGCCCCGATCTGCTCGACGCCCAGCGTGATCTTCGTCCCCTGCGTTGGGAGGATCGGTCGGTCGGTCGTCGTGCGAGTGATGCTGGCGCCGAGCGACGTCTGGAACGTCTCGTCGCCCACGGCAAAGTAATCCGTCGGCGCGCTCGACTCGATCTGATCCAACGCCACCGACTGCAGGCTGAGCGTCGCGTTCCCGTTCCATCGCGAGCCGAAACGACGCCCCACGCTCAGATCAGTCCCGTATCGGATGTCGTCGTACTCCCGATACACACGCCGTCGTGCGTACACCGAGACGCTCCCGGAGTAGTCCGAGTCAAAGAGCGACGGCTCCCCCAACGACATCGAGAACGACTGCACGCGATCGCCCGGCGAGGCCTCGACGCTAAACGTCTGGCCGCCGCCACGGAACGCGCGACCGCCGAAGTACTCAGAAAACGAACTCGGCCAGTCGAGAATGTCGAAGTTGCGCTGCTGGATGCTGAATCGAGCCGCCAACCCGCCGTCCGATCCCACCGTTCCACCAAACGCGAGGCTCCCCGTGTTCGTCTCCTTGATCTCCACGAGCACGTCGCGATACCCAGGCTCGTCGCCCGTCTCGGGCTGGATCGTCAGCCGAGGCCTGTCCTTGGGGTTCTCGGTCGCAAAGAGCCGCGACTGCTCCAGCCTCCGGCGCGATTCCTCCACCGCCGACATGTCCAGCGGGCGATCCGGCAAGATCGTGATGTTCTTGCGGATGACCGAGTCCTGCGTGATGTCGTTCCCCTGGATCGTCACGACGCCCGCCCGGAAACGTTCCCCCTCGCGCACGAGCAAGAGCAGGTCCACGACCGGTTTGTCCGCGTCGCGGATCTCGCGGACGTTGATCTGCGCGTCCACCCACCCCATCTTCCCGTACGCCTCGGCCACCCTCTGCGCGCTCTCGCGAACCGCCCGTTGCCCGTACACATCGCCGGGCTTCACCGACATCAGGCCCATCGCTTGCGCCTCGCTGATCACCGGCGGCGAGTCCGAGCCGGTCTCGATCTTCACGCGGCGCAGCGTGAACACCGGACCCTCGTCGATCTCAAACGTCACGATCGCCTCGCGGTTGTCGGGGCTGAGTTGCACGCTCCGGTCGACCCGAGCGTCGAGATAGCCGCGATTGCGGTAGTACTCCAGCAGCGTGACCACGTCCTCGTCGAGCGTGCTCTCGTTGAGCGTGGATCGCCGGAGGAGCGACCCCTCGACCGTCTTGAGCTCACGCGACAACTCCCGATCGAGGAACGACACGTTCCCCCGATACCGAACCGTGCGCACGTTGGTCCGCTGCCCCTCGCGAACTCGGAAGATCAACGTCCCCGATCGCTCGAGCGCGGGGATGTCGGCCGTCACTTGCGCATTGAAATACCCCTCGTCCAGATACCGCTTCTCGATCGCGCGCGACGCCCGCTCGATACGCGTCCCGTCCACCGGCGTCCCGCGGAGCGAGCCGACGCCATCCAGAACCTTCGTGTCCGTCAGCACGCTGTTGCCCACACACACCACGTCCAGAATCACCGGCTGCAACACCATCGTGTACCGGAGTTCAACACTTCCGTCATCCAATGGCACCACGCGCGTCTCGATATTGCGGAAAGGTCCGAGCCGCGTCAGAAGCCCCACATCACTCGCCGAGACCGCCGAGGAATACGGCAGGCCCTCGCGCAAACGCAACTGATTCCGAGCCAGGTGATCAAGGGCGCCCTCCAGCGGAAACGCCGACTCCTCACCCGACCCCGCCTTGTTCGCCAGCAGCGAGACACGCCGGACCGGCCGGCCCTCGAACGGACCAGCGTCGCCCCCAACGCCCGCCCGGGCCGACGATGGTTCGTTCGCTCCCGAATCCCCCGCGCCACCCTGCCCCATCGCGGAGTTCATCCCCGCGACCGTCACCGCCAGGACCGCGGCCGCGCGCCAACACCCGCCCTTCCAGGCTCGAGAACGACGCGAGGTTGGTGCGCACTCACTCACGGGACGCAGACGATATCGCCATCCCCACCCCAACACCAACCGGCACCGAACACTTCCTAGTCATCCCCACCCGAGGGACCCACACCTTGATTCGACTCCCCCGAATCGGTATTCTCTGCTCCCCAACCTTCTCCGAACCCGCCCTGGCCCTCTGTGTCGGCCACGAGCGTGCCCTCGGACCCCAGGTTCACGAAAAGGTCCCATGCCGAGCTGGATGCGCAAGGCAAGACGTGTCGGAATCGCCTTGGTCGCCCTTGCGTCCATCGCTGTCGGTCTCGCGGCAATGGGGCTCGCCCTCCGACCCGACGTCGCGCGAGAACTCCACACCTGGCGCCTCGCCTCGCTCCTGGGCCTCATGCTCCTCCCGGCCGTCGTCTCCATCGTCTGGGGCATGGGCAAGTCGCCATCGACCAAGTCCACCCGCGACGACACGCCCGCGACGCGGACCACGCCCCAAAACCCGGCCGAGAACGCTGCGGACAATGCCGACACGTTCAGCGACAATCCCGCGCCCGCACGCATCGTCACCATCGATGCCCCGGAACGAGCCGCGACATCACACGCGGAGACCCCGGGCCGCCACGACGCCGAGACCCCACTGGAAAGTCGGGACTCACGCCACAACGGCCGCACGCGATCCCCCGCCGGTCGCTCTAGCACCCCGCGTTGAACCGTGCCAAGTAGTACAACAGGTCATCGATCGTCACGCCGCCGTCTTGCGTGCCCGTCCCTGTGCCATCGTCCACGTCCGCGCTCACGAGCCCCTGGTTGAAGATGGCGAGGTAATAGAGCAGGTCGTCGATGGTCACGCCACCATCGGGTGTTCCGGTCCCCGTGCCATCGTCCACGTCGGCGATGCACACCGGTCCTCCCGGATTCACCACAATCGTCAGCGTGTCCGTGTCCATGCCTCCGAGGTTGTCGGTCACCGTGAGCGTGAGATTGTGCGTGCCCACCGCGAACGCGCCTTGATAGAGCGCCGGCCCGTCCTGCAGCACCGTCGCGCCCTCGGTCCATGTATACGTCGCGATGAACCCATCCGGATCGGTGCTCGCCGAAGCATCCACCGTGACCAGTTCCGTGCCGCTGTTGTCCGTGTCGGTCACGGTCTGGTCATTCCCCGCGACGGCCGTCGGGAGTTGATTCACCGGTGCCGTGCACCCCGGAAAGCCCGACCCCGTGTTCGTGCCGCACACCGACCCTGGCCCCTTCCACGACCCACCCGACGTCGTGCACGTCGATTGATCGGCGAGGAAGCACCCCGCTGTCCCGAAGCAACACGCCCCAGTCGCCGGCGGACAGTTCGTCGGGTCCCACGTCGCCCGCATCACCCAATCACCACGCGGGCGGCATCCCGTCAGGCAAATGATGAACGTGCTGTCCGCTTGCAACCCGCTGAACCGCGTCCATCCACCATTCGGCGGGCATCCGGTCGCGCCACAGTTGAGCGCAAAGAGCCAGTTCTCCGCGGGAAAGTTGAGCGCGCCGTATCCCGAGCCGCACCCGATCACCGTGTTGTCGGTTGTGGGGAAGGCGTTGCTGTCCGCGGGCGGCGCCGTGAAGCATGGGTTCGCCGTCTGGTTGTTGTGCTGATCGATCCGGAACCCCACGCTGAACGTGTGCTCCGTCGCGCCGGGCGGCAAGAAAATGAACACCTGATCCGGATCCGCCGGATCAATCTGCGCGAGAACATTCACGCCCTGTGTTCCAGGCTCCATCTGGATCGGCGGCAGAAGGTCTTCAACCGAGTTGAACGACGCCACCAGCGTGCCCGTGCTCGGCAAACCATCCCAGAAGAGCACCGACCACTGCGTCGTCGTGTTCACCGCCGCGTTCTGTTGCGCAAAGATGCACTCCACCTGCGTCACCTTCAGCGGGAACATGCTCGCCGGAAGCGTGTACGACACCGCGGCGATCTCACCCTCACCCAGCCCCCCCTGCGCGGTGTACGTCCCCCCCGAGAAACTCGCGCTCGTGTACGTCGAGACCTGCGGGCACTCGCCGCGAGGCGTGATCATCCCCTGTTGAACCTGCTGATCGTGCGACAGCCGGACGCGCATCGTCTTGATCGCGACGTTCTCGATGGGGAGTTCGTTCAGCCGCGTCTCGCTCACCGGCTCCTCGGCCCACGCCGAGGCCGCCAACCCCCAAACCATTCCAAAGCACAGGGCGCTGATTCCCAGGGCACGAGTCTTCATCACGCGTTCTCCATCAAGGCGCACAACACGAGAGCACAAAAGTTGGATCCCGAACCCCACCCTATTCGCGGCCCAGCCACCGCAGTATCAATGAAAATGGGCGACCCCGCAAGGGAAAATCGCCCAAAGTACACCTTCTGTTTGGGGCCTGTGGTCCCAATCCGGCCTACATATGGATCGCCCGGCCCTCCGAGGCCAACGCCGCCTCGTGGATCCCCTCGTGCATCGTCGGGTGCGCGTGCACCGTGCAGATGAGTTCTTCGGTCGTCGCCTCAAGACGCCGCGCCAGCGACATCTCCGCGATCAGTTCCGTCGCCTGGTCGCCCATGATGTGCGCGCCCAGAATCTCGCCCCGAGGCAGACCGCGGATGATCTTGACAAACCCTTCCGTGTGGGCGGCCGCGATCGCCTTGCCGTGCGCCATGAAGGCGTACTTCCCGACCTCGTAATCCTGCCCCTTCTTGAGGCCCTGCTCGATGAGTTTCTGCTCCGTGACCCCGACGCTCGCGACCTGGGGCAGGCAATACGTGCACCCCGGGATCACCGAGTAATCCATCGGGATCGGCTCGTGATCGAGTTTCTTCTCGCGCCACGCGAGCCGCTCGACGCACAGGATCGCCTCCTCGCTCGCCACGTGCGCCAGCCACGGCGGCCCGATCACGTCGCCCACGGCATACACGCCCGGAACGTTCGACCGATAGTCGATCGCCTCGTCCTTCGTCACACCCGGCTTGAAGTCCGTGACGATGTGGTCACGCTCGATCTTGAGCCCGAGCGACGCGTCGCACAATCCATCGGTCCGCCCCTTGACGCCGATCGCGACAAGCACGCGGTCGGCCTCGAGCGTCTCCTTCTTGCTCTCGTCGGGTTTGCCGTTGACGACCGGCGCAACCGTGACCTTCACGCCCGAACCTGTTTTCTCGACGTTCGTCGTCGTTGTACCGGTGCGGATGTCCATCCCCACCTTCTTGAAGTGCTTGCCCATCGCGTCGCCGACCTCGCGGTCCTCGATCGGCAGGATCCGGTCGAGCATCTCGACGACCGTCACCTTCGACCCCATCGAGTGATAGAAGTACGCGAACTCCATCCCGATCGCCCCCGCGCCGATCACGATGAGCCGCTTGGGCATCGCCTTGTTGAACATCGCCTCGCGCGCGCCCCAGATCTTGTCGCCATCGAATCGCGCGAACGGCAGGTCCCGCGCGACCGAGCCCGTCGCCACGATCACATGGTCACACGTGATCGTCTCGATCTTCTTCCCGGGTGTCGCCGGCGCGCTCGTCAACTCTTCCTTGACCTCGCACTCCTGGATTTCCACGCGGCACTTCTGCCCGGGCATCTCCTTCCCGTTCGCCGGCCCTCGCCCGCCAAGCAGCTTCGCGTTCCCCTGGATGTGCGTGATCTTGTTCTTGTTGAAGAGGAACCCGATGCCCTTGTTCAACTTCGACGCCACGTCCCGGCTTCGACCGATCACCGCGTCCCAGTCGAACGACACCTCGCCGGTGATCTTCAGCCCCCAGAAGTCGCGCTTCGTCAGTTTCTCGAAGAGTTCCGCATTGGAGAGCAGTGCCTTGCTGGGGATGCATCCCCAGTTCAGGCACACGCCCCCGAGTTTCGCACGCTCCACGCACGCCACCTTGTACCCAAGCTGGGCCGCCCGAATCGCCCCGACATAGCCCGCCGGCCCGCCCCCGATAACCACAACGTCGAAATGCCGATCTGCCACGCGTGTCCCTCACAATCTGGGTTTTGATTGGTGATTCAGGTTCCCGGCCGCGCCGGAAGGCACTATAGAGAACCGCCGTCCGCAAGGATTGAGGGTTTTTCCTCACCACCCCACCCGAATCCCAGAGTTCACCCCGAAAATTTCGCTTGAAAACCACGCCAGATCGTGGATGATCCTCATCGCAAGGAGTCGCCTTGGCCTTCGGCGTGGAACCCAAGCCCGGACGACGCGAAGGGTGCGTGCAGGGGGTGGCCCGCGCGAGGGGTTCGTGTTGGGCCAGTTCAGGACCGTGGGGTAGGCCGCGGCACCCGGCACGCGGCCTGTGTCCAGCACGATTCTCAGCCACGAATCACATCGCTCAGATCGGAAGACTCAATGCCACAGATCGTTTCTTCACACGCCGCCCTGGCGCTGGGTGTTCTCTTCGCCGCCACGGCCCACGCCTGCCCGGATCCAGACTGCTGCGATTCGCCCAAGTCTGATGACCTCCTCCCAATCACTCTCGTGCAGACCGCCCCCCTCCCAGAATCGCTCGTCGGGATCATCGACGCCAACGATTACACCGCCCTCGATCCCGCCTATCAGACGCTGATCCTCCGCTGGTCCATCGACGGCGTCGCCGACGCCCCCTTCGCCATGTGCTTCGCCCCGGGGACAGACCCGTCCGTCGTCGCCGCCATCCAGACCACGCTCAACCGACTCACGCCCCGCGCCAATCCCGTGGACCGCTGGACCTCCACCGTCACCAATCCCTCAACCTCCTTTGGTGAACCCATCACCCTCCGCTATTCCTTCGTCCCCGACGGCACCCAGATCACCAACGGCGGCACCAGCGATCTCCAGGCCCGACTCAACACCATCTATGGTAACAACACCGCCGCCTGGCAGTCCCTCTTCCAGCAGGCCTTCGACCGCTGGTCCCAACTCTCCGGGGTGAACTACGTCTTCGAACCCAACGACGACGGCGCCACCTTCCCCAACACCAACGGCTCCCTCAACGTCCGCGGCGATGTCCGCATTGGCGGCCACCCGATCGACGGCAACTTCAACGTCCTCGCGTACAACTTCTTCCCCAACCAGGGCGACATGGTCCTCGACACCGCCGATTCCTATTACACGCAAACCGGAAACAACTCCCGCGCCCTCCGGAACGTCATCGCCCACGAGCACGGCCACGGCCTCGGCTTCGCCCATGTCTGCCCCGTCACCGGCACCAAACTCATGGAGCCGAGCGTCAACAACTCCTACGACGGCCCGCGACACGACGACCTCCGCGCCGTCCAAAGGAACTACGGCGACCCCAGCGAGCCGAACAACTCCGCCGTCCAGGCAACGAACCTCGGCACGCTGCCAACCGGAACCACCATCCTCGGCACACCCCCAGCACCCAGCATCCCCTTCGGCTCCATCCTCAGCATCGACGCCAACGGCGAGCAGGACTGGTTCCGCTTCACCGCCACCGCCAACACCCAGGTCAGCGCCACCATCACCCCCATCGGCACCTCCTACGACGACTCCGATCAGGACAATGTCACCGGAGCCTGCTTTTCCGGAAATATCATCGACTCCTCACAGATCGCCAACCTCGAAGTCCAGATCTTCGCGACCAACGGCATCAACATCCTCGCCAACGCCAACACCCAGCCCCTCGGCGCCGCCGAGACCGCCACGGCCATCCTTCCCACCGCAGGCGACTACTTCATCCGCGTCGCCGAGAGTGATGCCCCCCTCGAGGCCCAGTTGTACTCGATGTCCATCCAGATCACCGCGCCCAACATCGCCATCTCCCAGGTCGGCGAGACCCCGCGCGTCGTCACGCCGAATGCCCCCGTCTCGGCGGACTTTGACATCATCGGCAACCTCCAGGCCATCCAGCCCGGCTCGCCCACACTCAACTTCCGCCTTCAGGGTGAGAGCACCTTCCAGACCGCCCCGATGAATCTCGTCGCTGGCAACCAGTACCGCGCGTCACTCCCCCTCATCGCGTGCGGCCAAACCATCGAGTACTACATCTCCGCCAGAGGGACCGCCGGTGCCATCGCCACCTACCCCGCCGACGCGCCCGCCACACTCCTCACCACCTCCGCAGGCGTCGCCATCGCCGTCCTCGAGGATGACTTCGAGTCCGATCGCGGCTGGACCGTCAATAGCTCCGCGACCACGGGCCAGTGGGTCCGCGTCGACCCCGTCGGCACCTCCGCCCAGACCGAGGATGACCACTCGCCCGCCGGTACCCTCTGCTTCGTTACCGGCAACGGAACGCCCGCCGGCGCCGTCGGCGCCGCCGATGTCGATGGCGGCAACACCATCCTGCTTAGCCCACCCCTCGACCTCTCCAACGCGCTCGACACCACCATCTCCTACTGGCGATGGTTCCACAACGCCACCAACTCAGGCCAGGCGAACTCCGACACCTTCCCCATCGAGATCTCCGGGACCAACGGCATCACCTGGAACCCCGTCGAGACCGTCGGCCCGACCACAGAAAACGTCGGCGGATGGATCCAGCACACCTTCAACACCAGCGACATCCCGGGCTTCGTCCCCTCGAGCCTCGTCCGCCTCCGATTCATCGCCCAGGACACGGGCAACGCCTCCGTCGTCGAGGCCGCCATCGACGACGTCGTCGTCACCAAAATCTCCTGTCCAACCCTTCCCACATGCGTCGCCGACAAGGACGACGGCACAGGCACCGGCACGCCCGACGGCGCCGTCACCATCGACGATTTGCTCTACTTTGTCACGATCTTTACACAAGGTGACATCGCGGCCGACGTGGACGACGGCTCGTCGACCGCCACGCCCGATGGTGCCGTTACCATTGACGACCTGCTCTACTTCATCGTCCGCTTCAACGCGGGCTGCTGATTCCGGGTTCTATTCCACCGTTCTCGTTCGGGAGTTTGAAGAGTCATGACCAATCGATCGATCCGTCTCGTCGGCCTCGTGGCCGCCGCCGTCTGCGCCGTCTCTGCCCACGCCCAGTTGCGAATCTGCACCTGGAACGTCACCAACTTCACCACCGACACCTCGCGCAACAGCGCCTTCCAAACGGCGTTCTATGGCGTCGTCCCCACCGGCCTCGCCCTCGCGGGCAAGTCCATGTCCCCCGACGTCATCATCGGGCAGGAGTTCATCAACCAGGCCGCCGTCAACAACTTCCTCGGGATGCTCAACTCCGCCCCGGGCACCCCGGGCGACTGGGCCGCCGGCGCCTTCAGCGATGGCGCCGACACCGACAACGCCTTCTTCTACCGCACCAGCAAGATCCAATACATCGGCATGACCATCACGGCGATCGGATCGTCCAGCACCTCCAACCAGCCCCGAAACACCAACCGATACGACTTCCGCCCGATGGGGTACTCCGCCGCCACCGCCACCATCGGTCTCTATAGCGCCCATTTCAAGGCCCAGGGCGGCACCAACGACGCCGGGCGCCGCCTCATCGAGGCCCAGCGCCTCCGCGACAACGCCGAGGGGATCGCCACCTCCTTGCCCGGATCCGGGCTCCCCGCGGGGTACCTCGCGATCTTCGGCGGCGACACCAACATCACCACATCCTCCGCCGCCGAGTACGTGGAAATGGTCGGCGTCCAGACCGTCAACACCGGACGCTTCTTCGACCCCATCGCCACCCCAGGAAACTGGAACAACAACGCCGCGTTCGACATCGTCCACACCCAGGACCCCGTCGGCCAGATGGACGACCGACACGACCAACTGCTCATCACCGCCGGCCTCTTCGATGGCACCGGCATCGAGTACATCGGCAACCCCTCCATCCCCTATTCCACCACCACCTGGAACGACCCCAACCACTCCTACAGAGCCTGGGGCAACGACGGGACCTCCTACAACCTCCCACTGAAGACCACCGGCAACACCATGGTCGGCGCCACCATCGCCCAGGCCCTTATCACGACCGCAGGCTCTGGAGGCCACCTCCCCATCATCGCCGACTTCAAAGTCCCCGCCAAGGTCGACTCGCCCATCGTCATCAACTTCGGCCAGGTCCCCGTCGGTGGCCTCGCCTCGCAATCCATCACCATCTCCAACGCCGGAAACACGGCCCTCTGGACCACCGCCGGAATCTCCAACCTCTCCTACACCCTCTCCGCTTCCTCGGGCTTCGGCGCGCCGGGCGCATCCTTCTCCGACGCGCCAGGCGGCGGCGGCAACAACCACAACATCTCCATGTTCACCGCCACCCCCGGCATCAAAGCCGGAACTCTCACCATCACCTCCAGCGATCCCGACCAGCCCACACGCCTCGTCACCCTCATGGGCGAGGTCGTCGCCTTCAACCAGCCACCCACCGCCGACGCCGGTCCCGACTTCGCCGTCACCGACGCCGACAACTCCGGCTCCGAAACCGTCACCCTCGACGCCTCCGCCTCCTTCGATACCGACGGCACCATCATCGACTACCTCTTCCAGGAAGGCGCGACCAACCTCGCCCAGAGCGCCAGTCCCTCGGCCAACATCTCTCTCCCCGTCGGCGTTCACACCATCACACTGACGGTGACCGACGATGACTTCAGCGTCGACACCGACACCGTCGTCATCACCATCAACCCCGCGCCCAACGCACCGCCCACCGCCGACGCCGGCCCAGACATCACCGTCACCGACATGGACAACTCCGGCGCCGAGTCCGTCACCCTCGACGCCTCAGCCTCCTTCGACACCGACGGAACCATCGTCGAGTACACCTTCGCGGAGGGACCGACCGTCCTCGCCCAAGGACCAAGCGCGACCGCCAACATCGCCTTCCCCGTCGGCGTCCACACCATCACCCTCACCGTCACCGATGACGACACCGCCACCGATACCGACACCCTCACCGTCACCGTGAACCCTGCACCAGCCTGCGTCGCCGATGTCGACGACGGCACAGGCTCCGGCACACCCGACGGCGGCGTCACCGTCGACGACCTCCTCTACTACCTCACCATCTACGGCCAGGGAGCACTCGCCGCCGACGTGGACGACGGCAGCGCCACCGGCACACCCGATGGCGGCGTCACCGTCGACGACCTCCTCTACTTCCTCACACGCTTCAACGCCGGCTGCTAAACCACAGGCCACGCGAAGTTCGGTGTCTCACCGTCCCTGGTTGCGGCGAGGTTTCCCCCTCGATATCGTCTTGCCATGCCCTTTGCCTGCTCGGTCATCCTCAGCACCTACAACGCCCCGAGCCTCCTCGAGCGCTCCCTCGCCGCCTTCGCCGCCCAGGACACCAAAGACTTCGAACTCGTCATCGCCGACGACGGCTCACGCCCCGACACCAGGGCCGTGATCGATCGCGCCCGCCGCGAATGGTCGCTCCCCATCTTCCATTCCTGGCACGAGGACCACGGCTTCCGAAAGTGCCGCGCCCTCAACCTCGCCATTCTCGCCTCCACCACCGACTACCTCATCTTCTCCGATGGTGATTGCCTCCCGCGCCCCGATTTCGTCCGCACCCACCTCACCCTCGCCACAAAGGGTCGATTCCTCTCCGGCGGCTACCTCAAACTCTCCGCCGAAGTCAGCGAGCGTCTCACCATCCAGGACGCCCTCGAAGGCCGCGCAACCTCCTTCGCGCATCTCCGAAAACTCGGCATGAGATGGAGCCTCCGCTACCAGAAGCGACTCTCCACATCCCCATTCTTCTCTCGTCTCCGCGACCGACTCACGACCACAGCCCCCACGTGGAACGGGCACAACGCCTCCTGCTGGAAGGACGACGCCCTCATGGTCAACGGCTTCGACGAACGAATGGAGTGGGGCGGCGAAGACCGCGAGTTCGGCATGCGACTCACCAACGCCGGGATCAAGGGCCTCCAGGTCCGCTTCCGAACCCCCTGCGTCCACCTCGACCACGCCCGAGGCTACGTCAACGACCACGCCCAACGCGTCAACGCCCAGATCCGCGAAAAGACCAGGCAGAGCAGGTCCACACGCACGGCCCACGGCATCGCCGAAATCGACCGTTCGACCAGGCCGACCCTCGAGGCCAATTCATCGCACTCACGCGTGACCAGAGAGCCCTTCGCGCAGCACAAACCCCAACAGATCTCGACGCCGTGAGCATCACGCCGAGGCCCGTGTGCAACTCCGCGCCGACCACCCCACAACCGTCACACCCCCAGCATCTTCATCGCCGCGTTCTTGATGTCGTCCGCGGTCAACCCGCACATCTTGAGCACCTCGTCGGCCGTCCGCGCGCTCTTGGGGATCCGACGCACGTGCATCTGCCGGAGGGTGAACGCGTCGCCCGAGTCCGCCAGCGCGTCACACACCGCCGAGCCGATCCCGCCGCCGAAGTTGTCCTCGATCGTCATCACGTTGAAGTTGTTCTCGCCCACGATGTCCAGAAGCGCGTCCGTGTCGAACGGGATCGAGTACAGGTCCACCAGCGTCGCCGAGACCCCCGCCTTGTCGAGCAGTTCGATCGCCTTGTTCGCCTCGTGCACCATATATCCCGCGGCACACAACACAATGTCCCGACCCTCGTGCAGCACCTCGAACCCGCCAAGGTTGAACACCGCATCATCGCTATACAGGAACTCGGTCTCCGGGCGCAGCGTCCGCATATAGCACACACCCTCATACTCCGCCATGACCTCCGTCAGCGCGTACGCCGCAAACGCGTCCGCCGGCTGAAGGATGTAGCACCCCGGGTTCCCGCGGTGGTCGCGCATCGTCGTGAATGAGCGGAACCACGCCACGTCGGGAAGCGCCATCTGGCTGGGACCGTCCGCCGCCAGCGTCACGCCGCAGTGGCTCCCGATGATCTTCAGGTTCGCCCCGGAATAGATCGCCATCTCAATCTGGTCATACGCCCGCGTCGCAAACTTCGCGAACGTCGAGCAGAAAGGCACCTTCCCCGCCGCCGACAGCCCGACCCCCAGCGACACCATGTTCTGCTCCGCGATCTTGCACTCCATGAACCGGCTCGCCAGCGCCGGGTCCTTGCGGAACGTCTCGGCAAACGTCGAGTTCGAGACGTCCGCGTCCAGCACCACGATCCGGTCCGACGCCTTCCCCAATGCCCGCAGGCCGATGCCATACGCCCGACGCGTCGCCATCGACCCCGAGTGCATCGCCGACTCCATGTCCATCGACTTCATCATCGCCGACAGCGACGGGATCTCGACCTCCGCCGCGGGCTTGGGCTTGATCTCCGCCGGCGGCTGGATCGTGAACTGATCCGCGGGCGACAGCGCGCTCGTCAACTCGATCCGACGCTCGTCCAACTCGCCGATCGCGCGCTTCAGCGACTCGCCCGTCGGGGGCTTCCCGTGCCACCCGTTCCCCTGGATACTCGGCGCGCCCCACCCCTTCACCGTCTTCGCCACGATCGCCATCGGCTTGCCCGTCGTGCTCTTCGACACCTCGGCAAACGCGTCGAACGCCGCCTTGATCTGCGTCGGGTTGTGACCGTCGATCGTCCTGACCTGGAAGCCCGCGGCCTCGAGTTTCGCCGCCAGAACCTCCGGCGACTGCTGCGCCGACACGCGATCCGCCTGCCCGTACTCGTTGCAGTTGAAGATCGTCAGCACGTTCGTCAACTTCCGATCGACGATGTAGTCCATCGCCTCGGCGATCTGCCCCTCGCGCGACTCGCCGTCGCCCACGATGCAGAAGACACGCTTGTCAATCTTGTCGAGGCGCGCCCCCTCGCCGATCCCCGCCGCCACGCTCAGCCCCTGCCCCAACGAGCCCGTCGCCGCATCAAAGAACGAGAAACCCTCCATCGGATTGGGGTGTCCCTCCAGAACGCTCGTCCCCATGCGCAAAGACGCGAGATCCTCAACCTTCAGTTTCCGCTTCGCGTCGCCCACGCCGACCATCACGCCCAGTTTCGCCGCCGCCGCGTACACCGCCGGCACCGCGTGCCCCTCGCTCAACACCAGCCGATCGCTCGTCGGATACGACGGATAGTCCGGGCTCCACCGCATCGACGCGAACATCGCCACCGTCACCAGGTGCCCCAGGCTCATCGCGCTCGTCGGGTGTCCGCTCCCCGCGCTCGCGCACATCTCCAGCGACATCCGATCAATCTCCAGAGCCTGGGCATGAATCGCGGCTTCGAACGACATCGGCACTACCTCCTACACCCGAGAGGACCCTCGTCCCGCACGGGCGGCATGACAAAGTCCACAACACAATCAGGGACCAGGAAAAACACACCAAACACGACCACAACACAAACCATTCAGGCCCGCATCGCGGCTCCACCAACACGCCCACGCCGGCAAGGACACCCGCCCCCAACACGACCCCACGCCAGCCCGACGCATCGGACCGATGAGTATCTGGGATCCCGGCCCAAAGGGCAAGACGATCCGCCCCCGATTCCCCGTCTTCCGCCACATTTCCTCACAGGTCAACCCGCGTGACATCGCGTTCACCCGAAGCGCAAGTCGAGTGAAACCCTCCGCTTGCCCGCCCGTCGTCCACGATCGCGGTACACTTGCCCACTCGAGGCGTTTTTCGCGCCCGAATCGACTACTGGAAGGCTGGAACCACCATGAAGGTGATCTGTGATCGCAGCGCGCTCCTCGAGGCCGTCAACGCCGTCTCCGGCGCCGTCGCCTCTCGCACTCCCCGAGTCCAACTGACCTGCGCCAAACTCATCGCCACCAAAGGCGGCAAGGCCGGCGAACTCGCCCTCCTCGCCACCGACGCCGAACTCGCCCTCAAAATCATCATCAGCCAGGTCGATGTCGCCCAGCCCGGCGAGGCCCTCATCCCCGCCGACAAACTCCGCCAGATCATCTCCGCCGAGGAGCACGACCCCACCCTCACCCTTGAGACCGAGGGCGACACCTGCCATATCCGGGGCACCGACGCCCACTTCCGCGTCCATGGCTATCCACCCGCCGACTTCCCCCCCATCCCCGATTTCGAGACCGTCGTCAGCGGCTCCGCCGAGGTCCAGAAGGCCAAGGCCGTCATGACCCACCCCGCGGGCAGCCTCCAGGCCCTCATCGGGCGCACGCTCTTCGCCACCGCACGCGAGAACTCCCGCTTCGCCTACTCCGGCGTCCTCTTCAAGCGAGACGGCAAGCGCCTCGAACTCGTCGCGACCGACGGCCGGCGCCTCGCTCTCGCCCGCGCCAATCTCACAGGCCAGGCCGAGAAGGAAGCCAAGCCCGTCTCGTGCATCGTCCCCACCAAAGCCCTCTCCATGCTCCTCAAGCTCATCGGCGACCCCGAGGAGCAGGTCGCGATCGCCATCACCGACAACCAGATCGTCTTCAGCCTCGGCGGGCGTGCCATCCTCTTCAGCAACCTCGTCGAGGGCGCCTTCCCTCCCTACGAGGACGCCATCCCCCGCGACCAGGACAAGAAGGTCACCTTCGACCGCGACGTCCTCGCCTCGGCCGTCCGCCGCGCCGCCGTCCTCACCAACGAGGAATCGCGTGGCGTCCGCATGAGTTTCTCGGGCAAGGACAAGCGACTCGAACTCGCCAGCCGCGCCCCGGAGATGGGCGAGGCCGAGATCAAGGTCGATGTCGCCGCCTACGAGGGCACCGACATCGAGATCGGCTTCAACCCCGCCTTCATCACCGACGCCCTGAAGGTCATGAACGAGCCCCAGGTCATCATGGAACTCAAGGCCCCCAGCAAACCCGCGCTCATCAGGTCGGGCCAGGACTTCATGTACGTCGTCATGCCCGTCGCCCTGCAGTAGGAGCACGAAAAACACCATGGCCTGGATCACCAAACCCTCCGGCACCACCAAGATCGAGCGTCGCGATCAGCCCTACCTCACGCCCGCGATGCGCGACACCCTCACCACCACCTACCTCCCGCGCTACCAGAAGCCCGCGGGCGCCCTCCTCCCCGCCCTCCACATGATCCAGCACGACTATGGCTGGGTGCCCCACCAGGCCATGATGGAGATCGCCCAGTTTCTCTCGATGTCCCCCGCCGAGGTCATCGACTGCGCCTCGTTCTACGAGGAATATTGGCTGAGGCCCAAGGGCAAGCACCTCGTCCAGGTCTGTCGGTCCATCGCGTGCGAGTTCTGTGGGCAGCCCGAGATCACCGACGCCGTCCGAACCAAACTCGGCGTCGACGTCGGCGAGACCACCGACGACGGCGCCTTCACCCTCATCGAACTCGAGTGCCTCGGCTCCTGTGGCACGGCCCCCGCCATGCTCGTCGACCACACGCTCTACGAGAACCTGACCCCAGCCCAGGCGGTCGAGATCCTCGACGAGTACGCCAGCGGAAAGAAAACCGCGCATGCGCACCACTGATCGCCCATCACGTTTCGCGTTTCTCGCCGCGCCAGCCCTCGGACTCACGGGCTTTGTTCTGCTGACCATATTCGGGTGCGCCCGCCACATGTCATGTCCGGACGTCATAGTGCCGCCCAAGACGAGGCAGACAGGTCTCCTGTACCAATCCGTCGCCGTCGGCGATCACACGCACGCGTATGCCGTCTACGCCCCGCGCGAGTACAAACCCAACGACAAGCCCTGGCCCCTCATCATCTTCCTCAATGGTCGCGGCGAGTGCGGCACCGACGGCCAGCGACAGGCCGCCGTCGGCCTCTTCCCCGCGGCTCTTGGCGAGCCAGAAGCCTGGCCCTTCGTCATCGCCCTCCCCCAGAAGCCCGTGGCCAAGACCCAGTGGATCGAACACGATGACCTCGTCATGGCCGTCCTCCGCGAAACTCAAGAGCGATTCAACATCGACCCCAAGCGGATCTATCTGACCGGCCTCTCGCAGGGCGGCGCCGGCACGTGGGCCATCGGCGCGAAACACCCGGACCTCTTCGCCGCCCTCGCGCCTGTCTGCGGCTACGGCGACCCGGCCATCCTCACCGACTCCCTCAAAGGCATGCCCATCTGGGCCTTCCATGGCGAGGCCGACAACGTCGTCCCGCCCCAAAGCACCAAAGACCTTGCTGCCCGCGCCAAGGCGCTCGGCGCACACGTCACCGAGTCCTACTACCCCGGCGTGAACCACAACTCCTGGGACAAGGCCTACCGCGAGGAAGACCTCGGCGAGTGGTTCTTGGAGCACGAGATGTCGAGCGATCGGCATTCGTGACTCGTGCCGGGGCGTGGTGGAACCTGGAGCGAGGCGCGAGATCGGGTCCACCCTTGCGGTCGGACGTCGGGTCGGCCTCCGGTCGTTGTGGCGGGGATTGGTCGGGTGTCAGCGAGGAGCGTGTTGCAATCGCGTGAGTTGGCGATCGTGCAGTCGTGTGAGCGTGAGGAGCGCGGCGAGGGCGCCCAGGCCACAGAAGGCCATGTCTTTCTGGGTGTCCCAGACGTCGCCTTGGGTGCCGAGGAAGGCCTGGGAGCCGGCGGAGTCGATCTCGGCGACGGCCCATTCGACGAGTTCATAGATCGCGCTGATCGCCATGCAGAGGGCGAGGATGACGACGAAGAGCCACGCGCGTGCGCCGCGGGATTTGTCGCGCGCGAATGGGGAGTTTCGTAGGAGGATCTCTCGGGCGAGGATCGCCGGGACGAAGCCTTGGGCGACGTGGCCGAGGCGGTCGTAGTGGTTGCGTGAGAGGTCGAGGGCGTCGCGGGCCCATTCGCCGAGGGGGACGCGGGCGTAGGTGTAGTGCCCGCCGACGATCAGAATGAGACAGTGGATCGCGACGAGGATGGCGGCGAGCGTGGTGAGGGGGAAGCGGCGGCGGGTCGCGAGGATGACGGCGATGCCGACGACGGCGGGCGTGACCTCGAGGGCCCAGGTGGGATAGTCGTGTGGATTGATGGCGGACCAGAGGAGCGCCGCGAGGACGAGGGCGAGAAGGGAGAGGTTGAGAAGGGTGGGTGTGGAGAGGCGAGCGGGCATGTGGTGAGGGTATTGATGGTGGGGTGGGTTGATTGCGAGAAGGCCGTGGCGGTGGGCAGGACGCTGGTTTGGTGCGGGGAGTTGTCCGGCGTGATGTCGGCCGGTGCGGCGATTTGAGCAGAGTGAGTAGAAATTGACATAGGCGGGACGCCCGCTTTTTGTGTGCGATGAGGTGGGGGAGGTTTGGTTGGATCACCGCTCTGGAGAGCGGTGCCACCAGGACCGGTGCCACCAGGACCGGTGCCACCGGGAGTGGTGCTACCGGGAGCGGTGCCGGCTGAGGTCATCTTGAGTTTGAGGATGGTGGTCGCGGCTCTTCGGGTGAGTTCGTTGTCTTCGCCTCGGAGGATGATGCGGCTGAGGCAGGCGATGGCGTGGACCTTGGCCTGGATCAGGAGCATGTCGGCGCGGAGTTCGAAGAGGTGCTTGAGTTTCTCGAAGAGTTGCTCGAGTTCGGGGAGGCGGGTCCACTCGGCGAGGGCGTCCTTGGTGGTGGTGATCTCGTGGACGAGGTCGTCGAGGGTGGTTTCGTGGTCGAGGAGTTTGCGGATGATGTCTGCTGTTGGGAGCATGATTGGAACATACATGCTTCCGGTGGGAATGCAAGGGGGTGTGGGGGTATCAGCGCGTCTTTGCGCGCAGGAGTAGGCATTGCACGGCAGATGGCGCGCGGAGGTGGGTGATTGGTTGTGGGAGTTGAATAGGGAGTAGAAGAAAGTCGGCACAGGCGGGACGCCTCCCTCCATGTGCCACGAGGTGGGTAGAAATGAAACACCGCTCTGGAGAGCGGCGGCACCGAAGCACGCGAGGTGCACTTGGGGAAGGAGAGTTCAGCTCGGCGGGCCGACGTGCGTTGCGCTTACGAGTTGTCGATGAGGTTGGCGAGGAGGCGGACGCCCCAGCCTGTGGGGCCAGTGATGAACGGGCCTATCGGCGCGTCTGCGGCGTGGACGCCGGCGATGTCGAGGTGGCACCAGGGGACTTTCTCGTCGACGAAGTTGGCGAGGAAGGCCGCGCCCTGGATGGGGTGGGCCTTACGGTTGGGGTTGCTGTTGACGATGTCCGCGATGGGGCTCTTCATCATGTCGCGGTATTCCTGGTGGAGGGGGAGCCGCCAGACGCGCTCGCCCGAGGCGGCGGCCGCGGACTCGACCTGGGCGCGGAGCGCGTCGTTGTCGCACCACATGCCGGCGAAGGTGGAGCCGAGGGCGACGACCACGCCGCCGGTGAGTGTGGCGAGGTCGATGATGGCGGCAGGGTTTTCCTTTTCGCAGGCGTAGCAGAGGGCGTCGGCGAGGACGAGTCGGCCTTCGGCGTCGGTGTTGGTGACCTCGACGGTGACGCCGTTGCGGAAGGTGAGGACATCGTCGGGGCGGTAGGCCTCATCGGAGACGGAGTTCTCGGCGGCGGCGAGGAAGGCGACGACCTTGCGTCGGGGCTTGATGACGGTGGCGATGGCGTGCATGGCGCCGAAGACGGAGCAGCCACCGTCCTTGTCGCGCTTCATGCCGACCATGCCGTTGTTGACCTTGAGGGAGAGGCCGCCGGTGTCATAGGTCATGGTTTTGCCGACGAGGACGATGGGCTTGGTGTTCTTTCCTTTCGCCCCGCCCTTGGGTGTGTACTCGAGTCGGATCATGCGGGGCTTGTTCTCGCTGGCTTTGCCGACGTTGATGAGGCCTTCGAACTTTTCTCTTGAGAGCGCGGGGCCCTCGAAGACGTGGCACTTGAGGCCTGTTTTCCGGGCCATTTTCTTGGCCTGGTCGGCGATCCAGGCGGGGGTGGCGACGTTGGGGGGCGTCTGGCTGAGGGTGCGGGCGATGTTGGCGGATTCGGCGAGGGCGAGGCCTCGCGCGAGGCCCTCGTGGAAGTCGGCGTCGGAGGCGCGGAGGGCGAGGCGTGTGCGGTCGGGCTTGGGGGTGGCGGTGCCACGGAACTCGTCGCAGGTCCAGGCGCTGAGGCCGAGGGACTCGCCTGCGGCCTGGGCGAAGTCGAAGGCGTCGATGGACTTGATTGAGGCGAGGGCGGAGTCGAGTTCGAGTTGGACGGCGTTGGCTTTGCAGGCGGCGAGGGCGCGGGCGAGGCCGGCGATCGCGGTGCGGAAGGACTCGAGGGTGAGCGAGTCCTTGGAGCCAAGGCCCAGGAGGATGACGCGCTCGGCGGCCTTGCGGGATTTGGAAGACTTGGTGGTGGATTCGATGGGGGCTTCGGAGGTTGTGCCGAGCGCGCCGGTGAAGGACTTGCGGGTGTGGGCGGCGTTGGCGGCGGCGGTGAGGCCCAGGCCTGCGGCGAGGGATTTGGTCTTGGAGTCGAGCGGCTCGGCGGCGGACTTGGACTGGAAGACGCCGAGGACGATGGCCTCAGGCGTGAGGCGGCTCGAGGTGGAGACGGCGGTGAACATGCGGGAAACTCCTTGGAATCTTGTGGTTTTGGGAGGGGGAGTGTAGGGCTTGGGAGATGAGAGACTGAGAGAAGGCGGATTGGACAAAGAGAAGATGGAGGACACAGGCGGGACGCCCCCCTCCCTATGCCACGAGGCGCGGTAGAGTTGAGCATGACGACGCCGAAGCCCGATGCGAACTCGCCCGCGTCTTTGCAGGCGCCGTGGCGATTGGAGTATCTCGAGTCGCTGGGGGCGAAGGAGAGCGCGAAGGCGGGCGGAGCAGGAGCGAAGGACGATGGCGGCGGGTCGTTCCTGCGGGCGTATTTTCTGGAGCCGTCGCGTGATGTCGAGAATCACGTGGTCGCACGGACGGCGGACACGATTGTGGATGGCGTGTCGCGGCGTGATGGCGGGATGGTCCTGCTCAACGCCTTTCCGTACGCGAATGGACATCTGCTGGTGGCGCTGGGCGAGGCGAGGGCGACGCTGCTCGACTATGACGAGGCGCAGCGGGCGGCGCTGTGGCGACTGGTCGAGCGGGCGGCGGATCTCATGCGGCGGACGCTGCAGCCGCAGGGCTTGAACATCGGGATCAACGAGGGGCGTGCGGCGGGTGCGGGCGTGCCGGACCATCTGCATGTGCACCTGGTGCCCCGGTGGGGCGGCGACGTGAACTTCATGACGGTGGTGGGGCAGGTGCGGGTCATCCCCGCGGCGCTGAGCGCGATGGCGCGCCGCTATCGCGACGAAATGGGCACATAGACAAATTGCTAAACCGGACCAAGGTGGCGAGGTCACGCCATGCACGGCGCACCACGAGCCAGGTCTTGCGTGCTGGCCTTCGCGCCTTGTCTGGACATTGCCTAGTGCCCAATGCCTATTGCCTCCGCCTGTTTGTGAGTGCTTCGAGAAGAAATGGGGCGTGGGAAGTGGCTTTTATGGGTCTTGGGCACGAACAATCGGGTGATGAGCCGTTTGCCGGCCGCCGAACGGCGGGAGCAACTTCTGGACGTGGCGGCGGAACTCTTCGCCCGGGCGGGGTACGCGCGGGCGACGACGGCGGAACTTGCCAAGGCCGCGGGCGTGACCGAGCCGATCATCTATCGGCACTTCGCGAGCAAGCGCGACCTCTTCGTGGACCTCATCGAGCGGACAGCGAAGCGCACGCTGGAGCACTGGGAGCAGCACCTCGCCGATGCGAAGGACGCGGCCGAGCGGCTCAAGCGGCTCATCGGCGATAACCCGATGGTGAGCGATTACGGGCGCGAGAGTTACCGCGTCTTCCTGCAGGCGATCACCGAGGTCGAGGACGCGAAGATCAAGGAGGCGGTGTCGCGGCACATCGGCGAGTTGCACGCGTTCCTGAAGAAGGAGATCGAGCGGGCGCAGGGGGAACGGCGGGTGACGAAGGCTCTCTCGGCGGAGATGATCGCGTGGCTGCTCATCGATATCGGGATGGGGTATGGCGTGCTGGCGGCGATGGGCGTGCCGGGGCAGGGCGTGGACTCGAAGGGGCGGCACGTGCAGGACGTGCTGGAGCGGCTCTTGGTGGGGCGAGGGGAATAGGGATTCCGCCTGCGGTGGTGGGGCGAAGCGAAGGCCCGGAGCCGCCACCGTTTCGGGGCACCCGGCGTCCTCACGCCTCCCGCTGCCATCTCAAATTCTATTCTCCAAACTCACACAACTCGGGTTGCCAAGTCCGGAAACATGATGCACATTCCCTGTCATGAGCACTAGGCGACACGCACAAAGGACTAGTACGGCCGATTCAAACGATCCCAAACGGGTGCAATCCATTGGCCGACTTGGAGTTGCGGCCGCCTTTGTTGTTCTGGCAAACATCACCGCCGCCCAGGCCCCGCCCGACTATGGCTACGAGTTTGTGACCATCACCCACCCCGGCAACCGCGGCACCATCCCCTCGGAGCAGCGCCTTCGCCCTGAGGCGCCGCCCGTGGGCCAGGTGGACCACGAGTACCGCATCTCACGCACCGAGGTTGCCCACTCGCAATGGGAGGAGTTTGCCAACGCGTATCTTCAGGCCTTCCCGGCCGCGCCCGCCACGCCGGAGTTGCTGGGCTTCGGGATGACGGTGGACTCGAACCGCGTCGTGCACACCGCCAACCCGATGAACCTCCAGTCGCCCACGCAGATGTCCTGGCGCATGGCCGCCCGCTACTGCAACTGGCTCACCAACGACAAGTCGCCCGAGCCATCCGCCTTTGAGAGCGGCGCCTACGACGCGAGCACATTCACGCAGAACTCCGATGGCACGTTCAACGACCAGATCGCCCACTCGCCTGGCGCCCTCTTCTGGATCCCGACCGTGGACGAGTGGACCAAGGCCGCGTACTACGATCCCGATCGCTACGGCCCAGGTCTCGAGGGATACTGGACCTCGCCCAACGGCACGAACGAGCCGCTCATCACGGGTCTGCCCCAGAACGGCGGCCAGACCAACGCCGGGACAGACTTTCCACAACTTTCCTACTCGCTTGCCGTCGGCTCGTACGTCGATGTCCAGAGCCCGTGGGGACTCTTTGATGTCTCGGGGGGTGTCTCTGAGTGGACCGAGACGTCGTTGTCCGAAGATCCTCGCAACCGATGGGTGCTTGGGTCACACGTACGCCAGAGCCTTCCATTTTGGGCCGATGCCCCTGATGCACTCACAGTATTGGTCTTACCCACAACGAATCCCTCTCCAGGGCTTCGACTGGCATCGGCAATTCCAGCACCCGGTACTATTATCATCGCACTTTTGACTTGTTTACTGTCGCCAAGGAGATGTCGAGTATGAGATTTTTCATTATCACTACGGCAGCACTTGTAATTTGCACTCTACACACATCACGCGTTCTCGCAGAACCAGGTCCATTTTTCTATACATGGAGCGGCGCGTCACCCGTGTCAGGCTCTTGGCCGTTTCCCACAAATCCGCATATTGAAGCTGTCGCAACCCCCAGCGGATGGGATATCACAGTAGCAATGGAACTCATTAGCGGCCAATCGACCCCGGCAGTCACGCTGGGTACACTCGGCATTCGGCCATCCAGCCCTAACGTACAAATTCACTCGCCATCTGTAGCGTCATTTGGTGGCATTTATACACTGACGGGGACCACCCGCAACTATCACTCATATTGCGGAGTTGGTATTACTGGTGTTGAGGGCAACAATTACATATCACGTGTTGGCAACATATCATCACCGACCGGATCACGGCCTATTGTTGTCAATTGCATTGGCGTTGGCCAAATAGGTGATGGCCCTTTAGGTACACAGAGGGCAGTCATCCGTGCTGCTCAGATTGGGACAATTTCTACAACGCAGGACCTGATCCACGTTGGATTCTCGGGCGATGTGTTCGCCGACTTCATCGCAGAGGGATCGGCGAGCGCGAACCTGAGTTGTGGATGGGTTGACAACGGACAGTTCGGCGGGGACTTTTTCGGCTCAATAAAAGTTGCCGGATTTGTCCGAACAGATATTGTGGAACATCTCGGAATCGCGCCACTGTTCGCTTCGGGCGACTTTGGTTCCGCCACGACCCCAGTGACAGTCGTCGGCCAAGTGGTTCGGCAATTAACCGCGTCTAATATTTACGCCAATATCAACACGTTGTATTATACGGCTGGGTCAACTCAAATTTCATACGATTCGTACAATAGAGTTTCTAGTATTGTTACCAACGGCGATTTTGTTGGCAGCGTGTCAACGAATTCGTTGGCGCCAGACACTTTTTCTGGTGGAGTGGTCCAGCGATTTAATGTAACCGGCAATCTGGATGCCGATATTGCCATCCTGAATTCACTCGATTCACAGTGCGGCACCGACCCCGCGTCCGTTGTGGTGGGTGGATCAATCGTCGCTGGTCGCACGATCACGATTGGTGGCACGCTGCACAGCGGAAACAGCACGTCTGGCGAGGGCGGGCTCTCGCTTGCAACGAACGGGCTTCAGGGCCAAGTCATTGTGAACGCCACTGGAACCGACGGACAATGGGATGGGCCTGTCACGATTGGGACCAGTCCACTCACACAATCAGTGACAGGCGTGTACGACGCATCGTCATCCACAGTCGGCGGCGGGGCGGTCGGACTCGTTCCGTATCACCTCTATGCCAGCGACTGCTCTCCTCCACAGGATCCCAGCGGTGGATGAAACACGACGCCCGGTGTCGCCCCGTTGCTGAACTCCCAGTTCAGCCACCAGACCGGAGTGACTCCCCGGGGAGCCACCATGTCGTTTTATGGCCCGATTGATTCCGATGCGAGCACGCCGGTTTCTGTGTGGGTCTGGCTTCACAACCAGTTCTGGATGGATGTTACCGACTACTGCGACATCACGCTGAGTGGCAGGACCATTGAGATCCATGGTGATGGAAGCCACGTCCTCTCGGCGGGGTACTACGCCGTGCTCGCGTCGGCTTCGGCGAACGGCTCGGACCGGCTCTACTGCCTTGGCACCTTGGCGACGAATCCGCCAAGCGTCGCCCCGAACAGCGTGGACTCTGGAGGAAGTCCTGTTGTTCAGTAGAACTTCTTCGTCTTTGCCGACTGCAACGCGAACGAGATCAACGACTGGAACGAGCAACCCATGCCGCCCGGCTGTGGTTCGACGTGCATCGCCGACTGCGACGACGGATCGGGCACAGGGACGTCAGACGGCGGAGTCACGATCGACGACCTGCTCTATTACAACGACGCGTTCCTTGCGGGCTCGATCTTCGCCGATATCGACGACGGATCGGGCACGGGCGTCACCGATGGTGGCGTGACGATCGATGACCTCCTGTACTTCATCACGAGGTTCCAAGGCGGCTGCTGACACTCATGATTGCCGAGTATCCTGGAGTGTCACGGAAGCCCAACGTCAAGGGTATTGGTAGGGTGGTGTGGGACTGGGGATACGCTCGCCCCACGACTCGCAGATACGCCCGTGGTGTTGACTCCGAGCCGCCATCGTCTCGGGGCACCCGACGTGGTTGGTGATTGTCCCTTGCGTCGTATCGTTCAGGCGTGATCTATCTGGACAACAACGCGACGACTCGGCCGGCGGCGGGGGTGGTGGAGGCCGTGGGGCGGGTGCTGCGCGAGGGGTGGGGGAATCCTTCGAGCGTGCACCGGTTTGGGCAGGCCGCGCGGCATGAGGTGGAGGTGGCGCGGGCGAAAGTGGCGGCGTTGATCGGGGCGCGGGCGCGGGAGATCGTGTTCACGTCGGGGGGGACGGAGGCGATTGATCTGTGTGTGCGCGGAGTGATGGGCGGGGTAGTGGGGAGGGGAGGACGAGGGAAGCCGGTAGGAAGAGGAGACATAGGCGGGACGCCCCCCCTCCCTGTGCCACAAGCAGGGGAAGATGTGGGGAGGACACCGCTCTGGAGAGCGGTGCCACCAAAGGCAGAGCCGCCGCGGACAGTGCTGGTGACGACTCGGGTGGAGCATGCGGCGGTGCGGGAGTTGGCCGAGGCTTTGGAGTGTGAGGGCGTGTGCGAGGTGCGGTGGTTGGAGGTGGATGGGGACGGCGTGGTGCGCGTGGATAGTCTGGCGGCGGCGATCGATGCGCGGGTGGCGCTGGTGAGCGTGCAGTGGGCGAACAACGAGACGGGGGCGGTGCAGCCGGTGGCGGAGGTGGCGCGGGCGGCTCGGCGGGTTGGGGCGGTGTTCCACTGTGACGCGACGCAGTGGGTGGGGAAGATGCCGGTGGAGGTGTGGGGTGGCGGCGAGGTGGGTCGAGAGCCGGTGTCGGATTTGGTGACGTTCTCGGCGCACAAGTTTCATGGGCCCAAGGGCGTGGGGGCGGTGTGGAGGAGGCCGGGCGTGGGGCTTGTGCCGCGGTTGTTGGGGACGCAGGAGGGTGGTGCTCGGGGCGGGACGGAGAACGTCGCGGGGATGGTGGGGATGGGCGTGGCGGCTGAGTTGGCCGGGGAGTGGCTTGCGGATCCATCGAAGCGTGAGGCGTGTGCGAAGTTGCGCGACGAGTTTGAGGCGAGGGTGCTGGAGTTGGTGAAAGGGGCGGTGGTGGTGGGGCCTGGGGAAGGGGATCGTCGCGTGTGGTCGACGTCGAACCTCGCATTTCCGCGGCTGGAGGCCGAGGCGTTGTTGATGCTCTTGAGTGAGCGTGGGGTGTTCGCGTCGGCGGGGGCGGCGTGCAGTTCGGGGAGTCTGGAGCCGAGCCCGGTGCTGCTCGCGATGGGTGTGGCGGAGGAGGTGGCGCACGGGGCGGTGCGGTTCTCGATCTCGAGGGAGACGACGCGTGAGGAGTTGATGGAGGCGGCGGCGATTGTGGCGGCGTGTGTGGAGCGATTGAGGGGGAGCGGGGGGGGAAGTGGCGGAACGAAATGAGCGGTCGATGGGGCGGCGGCACCGATATACGCTATATCTATGACTCAATACACACAGAACCCGTACGGATCGGACGTGATGGAGTCCCCGCAGCGGCTGAGTTTGGCGGCGTTGTTCGCGATGATCCTGGGGCTTGTGTCGCTGGTGGCGTGCTGCGTGCCGGTGGTGAACCTTGGCGTGGCTGGGGTGGTGATCCTGCTGGCGATCGTGGCGTTGGTGTCGATCTCGCGGAGTGAGGGGCGGCTTCGCGGGACGGGGATGGCGATCACGGGGCTGGTATTGGGTGGGCTCGTGTTGCTGGTGGGCGGGTTGTGGACGGTGGGCGCGGCGCAGATGGGCCCGAAGTTCTTTGCGCCCTATGGCGACGTGCTGGTGGCGGCGGAGCAGGGGGACGTGGCGCTGGCGAAGCAGGCGCTGACGGGCGAGGCGGGTGACAAGATCGATGCGTCGATGCTGTCGGCGTTCCAAGATGAGTATGAGGCGAAGGTTGGTCACTATGTGGGGGCGGAGACTTCGTCATTGGCGATTCTGAAGGCGTGGATCGGGATGGGGAAGTACCAGTCCCTGATGCAGTCGCTGCCGCAGGAGTATCAGCAGAACGCGATGCCGGTGCCGGTGCGGTTTGACAATGGGTCGGGGATTCTGTGGGTCAAGTTGTCGCAGACGCCGAGCGCATCGGGGAACTATCTGGCGGGGCCGATTCTGGACGCGGCTCTGCTGGTTGAGGGCGGGTCGGAGATCATCTATGTGTATCGCGGACGTGACGGGAGCGGGTCGTCGGGCGGGGGTTCTTCTGGAACTGTGCCGGTGAAGCCGAAGAAGCCGGAGGCGGTGCCTGAGGAGGTTCCTGTGCCGAGCGAGGTCCCGGCGACGCCGTGATGCGGGCTGCGTGAGGAGGCGATGGGGATGGAATCCCTTGACCGCGAGGCGGTGATCTCGTGCCGGGGCGTGGTGAAGCGCTTCGAGGGGCGGACGGTCCTCTCGGGGATCGACTTGGATGTGTTTCCGGGCGAGACGATGGTGATCCTGGGGGGGTCGGGGTCGGGGAAGAGCACGCTCTTGCGGCATCTCATCGGGTCGATCAAGCCCGACGAGGGGACGATCAGCGTGCTGGGGACGAACCTGTGCTCGGCGACGCCGTCGCAGATGGACGAGGTCCGCAAGCGGTTCGGGATTCTGTTTCAGAGCGGGGCACTTTTCAACAGCATGACGATCGCGCAGAACGTGGCGTTGCCGATGCACGAGCACACGGACCTTGACGCGGGGATCATTGATATCCAGGTGAAGATCAAACTGGAGTTGGTGGGCCTGCGCGAGCACGCGGACAAGTACCCGGCGCAGATCTCCGGGGGAATGAAGAAACGGGCCGGGCTGGCACGGGCGCTGGCGCTGGACCCGGAGATTCTGTTCTATGACGAGCCGAGCGCGGGGCTGGATCCGGTGACGAGTGCGCAGATCGACCAGTTGATCATCGCGCTCTCGAAGCAGTTGGGGGTGACGAGCGTGGTGGTGACGCACGAGATGGACTCGGCGTTCGCGATTGCGGATCGGATGGCGATGCTGGACAAGGGTCGGATGCTGCGGGTGGAGACGCGGGAGTGGTTCGATCGGGTGCGTTCGATGGCGGCGGATGAGGCCGCGGGGTTGAGCGTGGACGAGCGGTTGATCCGGCAGTTTCTGCGGGGAGACCCCGAGGGGCCGATCACGGAGCGCCGGGACGCGGCGTCGTTCGCGGAGGACCTGCTAGGGGGCGGGGGCGGGCCGGAGGCGATGCCGAGCCTCATGCCGACGAGGCGGTAGGCTCGATAGATAGGCATCATGACGTCGTACAACAAGACCAACCTGATGGCTGGAGCGTTCTTGCTGGGCGGGCTGGCCCTGGCGGTGTGGATGAGTTTCATGCTGTCGGACCGGTCGGCGTATGCGAGCGTGCGCCGATTCACGGTGCGCTTCGAGTTGGGCGAGGGGGTGACGGGGCTGAAGCACGGCTCGCCGGTGTATCTTGGGGGGAAGGACGTGGGGCGGGTGTTGGGGGTGGAGTTCATCATGAACGGCGGGGAGGGCGGTGCGGCGAGCGGATCGGTGCCCGAGGCGTTGGCGGTGAAGGTGGAGATCCGGTCGGACGTGACGCTGTACGACGGCGCGGGGATCTATCTGGATCGGCCGCTGCTTGGGAATCTGAGTTCGTTGAACATCGCGAGCGTGGGGGACGCTGGGCTGACGCTGTCGGGTGGATCGCCTCGGATTGAGGACGGTGATGTGATCGAGGGACGGATCGCGCCGCCGGCGTTTCTGGCGCAGGCGGGTTTCGGGCCTGAGCAGGCCGCGATGATGAAGGAGACGATCCGCGACGTTCAGGCGACGGCCCGTCGGGCGAGCGAGATGGTGGAGCGTGTGGGGCCGGAACTGGAGAGCGCGGCGACGGAGATCGACTCGCTGGCGCGGGATGTCCGGACGCGCGCCAAGGACTGGGCGGCGTCGATCGACACGATCATGGCGGACATGAAGATGGCGTCGGGGAAGGTGAACCCGCTGCTCGACGAGTCTCACGCGACGGTGGTCTCGCTGCGGGCGATGGTGGACGAGAACCGCGAGACCGTGGACGGGATTCTGGCGAGCGCGCGAAAGGTGGCGGAGCGGCTGGACACGGAGGTCATGGAGTCGATCCAGTCGGGGGTGCGCGATGCGACGGCGGCGCTCAACGGGTTTTCGAGAACATTGACTCGCGTGGACGAGTTGATGGCGAGCGAGGCTCCGGGCGTGCGGCGGAGCATGGCGAACTTCCGGTTGATGTCGGATCAGTTGAAACTGGCGGCGATCGAGATCCGGTCGCAGCCGTGGCGGCTGTTGATCCGGCCCGAGAGCAAGGAACTGTCGGCGCAGTTGCTGTATGACTCGACGCGGGCGTATGCGCAGGCGGCGAGCGACCTAAAGGCGGCGAGCGAGTCGCTCGAGGCGCTGATGGCGACGGCGGGCGATGTGCCGGGGGCGGGGGTGGGGCGTGAGAGCCTCGATGAGGTGTCGAGGACGCTGACCGAGGCGCAGGCGAGGTACAAGGAGGCCGAGGCGGCGCTCCTGGACCGGCTCATTCGGGCGCGGGAGTGATGGGGCGCTGGTAGGATGGTGGGATGGCGCAGCGCCGGCACCACTATGAGCGGGCCTTTGAGGAGTTCGTGCGTGAGCGGCGGATTCCGTATGTGGCCGTGGACGAGGCGAAGAAGGCGCTGGTGGGCGACTCGGCTGGGACGCGGCTGTCGCGGGGCGAGTCTGGGTTGCGATCGCTCAAGTCCTTCGACTTTGTGATCTATGGCGGGGACACGAACCTGCTCCTGGAACTCAAGGGGCGTCGGGTTCGCGCGCCCAAGACGCGGAAGGTTCGGTTCAACGAGGATGGGGTGCTGCATGTGCCGCCGGCGAAGACGAGGCTGGACTCGTGGGTGACGCTGGAGGACATCGAGTCGTTGCGGGAGTGGGAGCGGCTGTTCGGGGTTGGTTTCATGGCGGCGTTCGCGTTTGTGTATTGGTGTGATGAGCAGCCGCCGGACTCCTTGTTCACGGAGGTCTTTGAGCATCGTGGGCGGTGGTACGCGATGCGGGTGGCGCGGGTTGAGGAGTACGCGCGGGTGATGAAGACGCGGAGCACGCGCTGGGGGACGGTGCATGTGCCCGGGCCGGTGTTTGAGTCGATCAGCACGTCGTTTGGGGCGCCGGGGTGGTCGGCGGCGAGTAGCGTTTCTGCCCGCACATAGCCCTGACGGGGTCGGGCTGGTGTGGTGTGGGGGCGTTGGGGGCGGCGGCATAACCTTGGTGAGACGGGGCAACTGCCCCTTGGGCGGGGACGAATAGGGACGCGATGGGAGCCGTCATGAATCGAGCCGCGATGTTGTCTCTGGTGCGTGTGGTGGTGATTGCGATGGCACTCGGCTCGGCCTTTGGGCCGGTGTCGGTAGCGCGGGCGCAGTCGTCGCAGAAGATCGAGGAGATCCGTCCGCCAGCACCGGGGAAAGAGGATGACACGCACAGTTACGTGCTGAACATGCTCATCGCGATCGCGTTGATGGGGATTGTGGTGGGGGCGGCCGTGATCCCGAGCAAGCGCGGGCACCAGGACTAACGAGCCGCGCGCGGACGGGTTGTGGCGTGCGTCGCTGGATACCGGTGTCGTGAATCGTGCGTGGAGCGGGCGTTGGTGTCGGCGCTGTGATGACGCACGCACCCATTGACCAGCAATGCTGGGAGTGGTGGAAGGAAACCATGGGCGACTCGAAGGTTGAAGCGCGGGATGGACACAGGGCGGGCTGGGCGCGCCGTGGTCGTGTGGCGATGCTCGTTGGCGTCAACGCGATCCTGCTCGGTGGGCTGGCGATGAAGTGGTCGCCCATGGCGTGGGCGCAGGATCGGTCACGGCCTCGCGGGGAGTACACGATGGTCAGCGGGCGGCTCCCCGGTGGCGGGCCCGAGGCGATCTATGTCGTGGACGCGGCGAACGAGGAGATCGTGGCACTGCGCTGGGACAACGGACGGCAGGCGCTGGTGGGGATCGGATACACGCAGATCGGCAGCGAGGCCGAGCAGGATCCCGGGCGATGAGCGAGACGCGCACGAGCACGGGTGGAACGGCGATGCGCCTCGTGGAGCGCGGGCTGTGGCTCCTGGCGGGTGTGCTCGCGGGGGCGATGCTGTTTGGGGGCGATCGCGGGGCGACGATCACGATCCCTGGGGTGTCGGCGGCGAACGCGGCGGTGGTCTCGAAGGCCGGGGCGTTGACGGTGCTGACGGCCGAGGGGACGAACGACGAGATGCTGATGCTGCTGGACTCCCGTCGTGAGGAGTTGCTCGTCTATCGCACGAGCGCGCAGAACGGGATGCAGTTGTTCCAGCGGATCCCGCTGGCGGACCTCTTTCGCGACGCGCGGCTTCGGGCGCGCGGGCAGTAGCGACGTATCCTTGCGTCGCGCATGAGCAGCGAGAAACACCAAGGCGGAAAGGCGGGCGTGCCGGCGTCTCCCAGCGGGACGCGGGACTTCTATCCGTCGGAGATGCGTCGGCGGCAGTATCTCGAGCGCGCGTGGCGTGATGCGGCGATCCGGCACGGGTTCGAGGAGATCGACGGGCCGACGTTCGAGCACCTGGATCTGTACACGATCAAGAGCGGCGAGGGGATCGTCAGCGAGTTGTTCAGTTTCCAGAGGGCGGGGGGCGAGAAGACGTATGCCTTGAGGCCGGAGTTCACGCCGACGCTAGCGCGGTTGTATGCGCAGCGGGCGGGGTCGCTCCCGAAGCCGACGAAGTGGTTCTGGCAGCAGTCGTGCTTCCGGGCGGAGCGCCCCCAGCGCGGGCGACTGCGCGAGTTTCTGCAATGGAATGTCGATGTAGTTGGCGTCGGCGGAGGAGAGGCGACGGTGGAGTCGCTGGCGCGCGCGGATGCCGACGTGATCGCGTGCCTGGTGGACCTGCTGGGGACGCTGGGCCTGCGTGAGAGCGACGTGCGTGTGCGGCTGAGCCATCGCGGCGTGGCGGGAGAGATCCTGAGATCTCTCGGGGTGGGAGAGGGGGGCGTGGATCGCGCACTGCAGGCGCTGGACAAGGTCGCGAAACTCCCGGCGAGTGAGGCTGAAAAGGTGTGCGGCGAGGCGGGGTTTGCGTTGGGTGCGTATCGCGATCGGGCGAAGGCCGTTGAGCAGGCGTACGCGTCGGGTGGGGAACTGACGATCCTTGGGGGGCGTGAGACTGGCGATGGGGGCGGCGGCGCCGCGCTCGCGGCGTTGCGCCACGAGTTGGAGGCGAGCGGGATCTCGGCGTGGTGCGTGCTGGATCTCTCGATTGCGCGGGGGCTGGCGTATTACACAGGGACGGTCTTTGAGGCGATCGCGGATGGCGAGCGCGCGGTGGCGGGGGGCGGGCGGTATGACAACCTGATCGGGCTGTTCGGCGGGCCTTCGACGCCGGCGATCGGATTCGGGATGGGCGACGTGGTGCTGGGGCTGGTGCTCGAGTCGCGCGGTCTGTGGCCCGATGATGCGGCGATCATGGACGCGCTCTCGGCACGGCCGGCGTCGCGGAGGCCCGAGGCGTTTGTGATCTCCAACGGGACAGCGGAGGCCGACGGCGCGGTGCGCGGGCTGGTGGCGTGGCTTCGCGCGGCGGGCCTGCACGCGCGGTCGAGCGCGAAGGCGACGAAGAACGTCGGGAAGTTGTTGCAGGAGGCGTCGGCGTCGCACGCGAGGGCCGCGGTGATCGTGGAGTCAAAGACGACGGCGAGCGTGAAGGACTTGAAGACGGGAGAGCAGAGCGCGACGCCGATGGGGTTTGGGGAGGTTGTGGAGGGGTTGCGGCGGGGGGTGTGAGTGTTGAGTCTGGCGGGTGGATGTTGCGGCAAGTCTTGCGCTTGCACCCTGTTGTAACAACCCATCGGGGTCACGGTACCTTGGCTTGACAACGGTCTGGGATTCTGGTGGAATGTGGTGTCTCCCGGGACGGCTCCCGGGACGACTCCCGGGACGACTCCCGGGACGGCTCCCGGGACGTGGCGAGCGGGACGAATCCGTTCAACTTTCCTCCCGGAGTCAACCATGCGTGGTTTCTTAAGTCGCGTGCGCACGTCGGCCATGTGTCTTGCTCTTGCCGGATCCTCGCTCCTTGGCGTTCCACGGGCTTGTGCCGACACCTATCCCACCGAGGCGATGGTCGGTGTTGGGGAGTGGTGGTTCGCGCCGATCCTCGTCGATCAGCCAACGGGATGCACAACGGTCCACAGTTTCTTGGCGCTCAGCACGAAGGTGGACACGGTTGGGGACAACCTCGTGGCGGTGTGGTATGTCCGGCCCGGCACCACGGACGAGGTGTGGACGGCGTGGACGTGGGAATCGTCGGACCAATGGGACGCGATCAAGTATGTCCGCGACACGCTGGGGATTTCGGAGTCATATGACGGTGTCTGGCCGACGTCAGACACTCAGTATGCCGGGCCCGGGCAGATGCCGGTGTTGTATGACAAGGGATTTGTGGAGACGGATCTTGTTGGTCAGGCCATCGGGCCTGCGCCCGATCGGGACATCTGGATCGATGTGCTGAAGGACATCGGGTACCAGGTGGCGGACGTGGTGTTTGATAAGACGCCGCTGGAGGGGCAGGTGGTGCACTGCGACCAGAAGGGGTGGTTGAACACGATGGCGGCGAGCGTGGAGATGACGCTCTTTGATCCGTCTGAAGTGACGGGTGTTCAACTGCTCAACAGTTTTGTCTCAGAGTGTCAGCCTGGTCTTGTCTCGGTCGCGGCAGTTCCGCTTGCCGACACGCTTACTCCGACGCCGTTTCCGGTCCCACCGCCCGGATGGACTCCAGTTGCACCGTCACCAGCGAATCCAAGTCTCGGACGCGTTTCGAATTGGAGTTGTAGTATCGATACGGCAACGTCCAAGTGTGTATGCACGAGTGATTTTTACGAAGAATGGACAGGCGCGGGTCCCTGCCCTGGAACAACGTGGACGCCAAAGATGGCTACATGTCTGTGCGTCATTCGTGGGATCACAACGTGCACGTCAAGCGCTGCGTGTACTGTTGCGATGTGCGCAACGGGCAATGGTACGCCGAATACAACCACACCGGGCGCCATTCCGGGGGTGTCAACTGGAATGCCCGGAGGATGTGTGCTCGCCTGCACAGTAACATATTGGTACTACCGACCATGATGCGATTTAGGGCGGGTTTCGCGTAATGCGGACGCGGCCAACAGAGAGTCCACCGATTGTTTGTGCCGCGATGTGGGCGGTGCCGCTTTGTCTCGTTGTGATTGTTGTTTACACCGCTTCGAATGCCATACCGATTGCATTGCAGAGTGCATATGCACTTCTTTCGGATCAGGCTTACGTCGAACAGGGCACAACGAAACCGTCACAGGTCGTTTCGAGTCGAGCGATTGAGATTGAATACGCGGCACGCGCCGAGTGGCCACACTATTGGGACCCTATTGCGGAGCCTGTTCGAGACCAAGTTGTCGCGAAGTTCTCTGGGCTGCATTGGGCGCTTGGTTTGTGGTCGGCCGTGGTGTGGAGCGTCATCTTTGTTGTGGCGTCGTTTGTGTGTATCGGCATCGCCAGGCGTCGTCGTCCCTCATACGTGATGGACATTCCAGTCGGGGTCCGGCGGCGCGTTGCGATGGTTGCCGTGGGCCAGGCGGCGAGGGCGGCGGTGATCTGGTCTGTGTGGATTTCTCTGCTCGGCGGGGTCTTGGTGTCCCTCACGACCACGTGGTTGACGGCCTATTCCATATCCGCGTTTTATCGCAGCGCGCCGAACTTCACGCAGGTGGACGCGGTTTCTGTGGCCAGGCGTGTGACCATCGGGCTGGGTGTTGCGTCATGTTTCATTGTGTACGTGATGGGTGTTGGGGGTCGGTATCGGACGTTGATCAAAGAACAGTTGCCGGAGAACTGGCGGCGTTGCGGGCGGTGTAACTACAACATCACCGGTTTGTGTGGTGCCCGATGCCCCGAATGTGGAAGCGAGGGATGCCCTCCGGCGGCACGTGAGACGACGTCAAGTCCGAGGGTGCTTCGACGCAGGAGGGTTCTTGCCGCGACGGCAGGGGCGTTTGCGCTGCTGGCTCTGCTTGCGGGTGTGATTGTGCCAGGGCGACCCGGCGCGATCCTTGATTGGACTGTTCCCAAGGGACTGCGCCTCGAACGACCTAATGCGTGTATCCGGCTTCCTATGGGGAGCGGGTGCGTCATTGAGACCGCGTTGGGTCTTCGGAGGTATCTGGTCTGGTGTGAGCGTGTTGAGGGTGTCGAGGTCCCTCAGTGGCCGTCCCTGATGCCCATCGCACACTGTCGGGTGGTGACCGCGCAGACGGCGGACTCGACGCTTGGTTCACTCACTCAGGATGCGGTGCGCACAGAACGAGCGCGGATCTATCAATCAGGCGGACAGATTTGGATGGGCGGCTCCCACCTTTGGCTTCTTGATCAACCGGCGTTTGGCATTCGCGATGAACTCTCGCCGGGGCTCATGGCTCGAATCGAGGTTGAGCTGGCTGCGAATCCCGTCACATGCAGGCGCATCGATCGCCTCGAGGATGCGGGCGTCCTGGGGGAGATCATGCAGAAGCTCGACTGGACAACATATGAGAAGATGTCGGCGGACTTTGGTATTGCCAATCCGACTCGGTATGTCGATCCGTCCGAGTTGAGTGCGCCATAGGAGCGTCGCCGGCTACCAGATAAACCGCATTCGGCCGAAGTCGGGGATGGGGATGCTGCCCTTCCATTTGGGGGCGGGGAAGTAGACGACGAAGGCTTTGCCGATGAGGAGTTGGCGGTTGACGACGCCTCGGGTGGGGTCGATCTCGTCGGCCCAGGGGTTGTTGGGGGGCCAGGTTCTGGCGTCCTGGGAGTAGGGGCTGTTGTCGCCACAGACGAAGAACTGGTCGGGGCCGAGGCGCATGGTGGTGATGGGGTGGGTGGCGCGAGCGGGGGTGTCGCGGGCGAGGAGTTGGGGCTGGTAGTAGACATCGCGGGCGAGGGCGACGCGGTAGAGGGTGAAGGGCCCGGCGCCCTTGAACTCCCAGCGGGCGGTGGAGGCAAAGTAGGTGTCGGGGTCGGTGAGGAGGGCGGGGTCGCGAGCGATGATGGCGGACCAGTCGGGGCCGAGGTTGGTGGCGGCGCGGACGCGTTCACCGGGGGACCAGGCGTACTCGGCTCTGGCGATCTCTTCGCCATCGACGAAGAGGGTGAGTGTCTGATCGATGTTCCAGAACTCGATGTTGGCGACCTGGCCCGGGCTGAGCGCGCCGGAGAGGTTGGCCTTGGCGAGATCGGTCCACGGAGTGTCCTGGTCGGCGGTGTCGAGCGAGCGCACGCGGAGGACGACGCTGGTGGGGGTGAGGTCGGCGCGGAACTCGTGGCGACGGGCGGTGATGATGGCGGAGAGGGCGGCGTCGGGGCTGGTGGGGCGGAAGCCCAGGGACATCGCGAGGTCGCCGACGGGGAAGCGGTCGTGCGGGGCGTTGGTGGTCTGGTCGTAGGCGTAGTAATCCCGTAAGGGACGGCGGGCGGCGTCCCACGAGAGCGTCGTCGGCGTGGAGGCGGAGTAGGTATAGATGCCCGTCGAGGTGTCCCACCCCCCCCCACCCCCCCCACCCCCCGCGCTGGAAGTTGATGCCGGGAGCCAGGGGGATCGGAAGGTGGAGCCGGATTTGGGGGTGTACTGCGAGTCGAAGACGGGCTGGAGCATGGAGCGCTGGATGCGTTCGGGCTTGTTGACGCAGCGCCAGCCGGGGAGGTTCCAGGCATCGTGAGTGGGCTCGGCGGAGTCGGCCTCGCTTGGGGTGCGGGCGAAGACATCGCCATCGATGAGGGCGATCCAGTCGCCGGGGAGGCCGAGGAGGCGCTTGATGTAGTTTTCCTGGGGGTTGGTGGGGTTCTTGAAGACGATGGCGTCGAAGCGGTGGGGGGCGCCGAGTTTGAGGACGAAGATGCGGTCGCCCGAGCGGAGGCGTTCGTTGAAGGTGGGTGGGAGGTCCTGTGCGGTGAGGGGGTTCTCGAGTTTGAGGGGGTTGCCCGCGGTGCCTTGGGTTGATTCGCCCAGGGCGGTGCCTCGGCGCATATCGCGCGGGGCGACGACCCACTCGTTGCCGGCGTTCTCGTCGCGGATCTGGAGGTGCTGGCCCAGGAGGGTGGGGCCCATGGATCCCGTGGGGATCTGGAAAGGCTCGATGACGAAGCCGCGGAAGACGAAGGCGAGGGCGAAGGCGATGATCATGGAGATCACCGTCTCCTTGATGTGGGAACGGCTGGCGTGTGAAACGGTCATTGGGGTGAGGGTAGGGTGGGGTTGGGGAGGTGGGGAGGTGAGGGGGTGAGCGAGGATGGGCGGTGGACAGTCGCGACTCGCCGTTGGCGCGTCTCGTGGGGCTGTCTGAATCGTTCCGTGTCGGTTCTTTGGCGCTGGTGAGGCTGTCTGAATCGTTGGGCGTCGGTGATTTCGTTCTCGGCAGGCCTGCCGAGAGGCTGAGCGGTCCTGCAAAGAGGTTTAGTGGGCCTGCAAAGAGGCTGAGCGGGTCTGCAAAGAGGCTGAGCGGTCCTGCAAAGAGGTTTAGTGGGCCTGCAAAGAGGCTGAGCAGGCCTGCCGAAGGTCTGGTCAGGCCAGATCAAGGGCGTGGGAGGCGTCAAAGTTGTGCGTTAGGCGCCGCCGCCGCCACTACCGCCGCCGCCGGCCTGACCTCCACCACCACCGCGTCGGCGGCGACGTCGGCGCTTGCGGGGTCCAGAGCCGGAACCCAGCTCACGCTCACCAGGGTCTCGTGGCCCGGTGTCTCGGTTGGAGGACGCGCCGGTGTCGCGTGGGGGTCGAGCGCGATCGGGGCCGCCGGCGTCCTGCTCGTCGAGGGCGGCCATGATGTCGTCCAGGTTGTCGTCCCGGTTGTCGTCGGTGTTGTCGTGAATCGGTTGAGATGCCGGGGAGGGGGGGCGGGTGGCGCGGTCGGGTTTGGGCGAACGCTCGGGGCGTGCCGTTGGCCCCGAACCCGGTTCGGATCCCGATCGTGCGTCGGGGCGCGGTCCGGCACCGGAACCAGATCGTGGGGGGCGGCGCGAGGGATCGGAGGGGGAACGGGGGGGGCGAGAGTGGGGGGTGGGGAACTCGCGGACGGGCCTCGTCGTGGAGACGGGCGGGGTGAGGTCCTCGACGGGGATGGCGACCTGGCGGATCTTGCCATCGGTGCCGATCTCGTCGAGTTCGACGAGGACGAGTTGGGTGAGGATCTGGGAGTCGAGGACGAGGCCGTCGCCCTCGGGGGTGCCGACGCGGGATTTGCGGCGCGGGAGCCTCTTGGCGAGTTCGGCGTAGGACTCGTCCTCGTAGCGGAGGCAGCACATGAGTCGTCCGCAGCGGCCGCTGATCTTCATGGGATCGAGGGTGGCCTTCTGGACCTTGGCGGACTTCATGCTGACGGGCTTCAAGACCTTCAGGAAGTTCTTGCAGCAGCAGTACTGCCCGCACTTCTCGTAGTCGGCGGTGAGTCGGGCCTCGTCGCGGCTGCCGACGTGGCGGAGGTCGATGCGTTCGTGCAACTCGTCGGAGAGGAGTTTCAGGAGGTGCGAGAGGTCGAGGCGTTCCTCGCTCGTGTAATAGACAATCAGCCGCTCGTTGCCCAGGAGCGCCTCGACATCCACGATCTTGAGGGGCATCTTCAGCGACTCGGCGAGGCGGCGGGCCTTGAGGCGCAACTCGTGACGCGATTGCTCGATCTTTGCCTGCGTGTCCATGTCCTCGAGCGTCGCCACGCGGAGAACGCGCCCGTCGGTCGAGAATGGATAGTCGCGGCCGCCGGAGTGATCGATGTACTGGAGCATCTGCTTGCGGGAGACGCTCTTGCCGCACCCCGAGTTGGGGCAGGTCGTCGTCAGCATCTCCCCGATCTCCGTCCCTCGATGCGTTTTGATGACGATCTTGCTGCCGCAGCCGGGCTTGGCGTCGCCGTCGTAGGGGAACTCGCCGACCTGGAACATCGCTCCGTACCGCACGACCATCGTCTTGGGCGGCGAGAGATCGGCGTAGGTCTTCTGGTCGGCCTCGTCGGCGAGAAGATCGGCCTCGAACTGGGGAAGGGGAAGAATGGGCATGGCGGGAGCAGGGAAGACGATGGTTCGCGTCGCCACCTCGGTGGCCGCGTGCGGTTTGAAGGCTAGGGCGTTTGTCCGCCGAGGGTTGGGGACAGAAGTGATGGGCGACTAGGATTGCCACCTATGCCCTCGATCATCATCAATGGCGTGAAAACCGAGTTCAAGCCCGGCCAGACCATCCTCCAGGTCGCCAATGACCTTGTGGCGCGGGGCGAGGTGGGCGATCACGCCGAGATCCCGCAGTACTGCTACCACGATGGTCTGTCGGTGGTGGCGTCGTGCCGGATCTGCCTTGCGGAGTGCTACGCCCCCAATCCGAAATCCGGCGCCATCGAGCCGTTCATGGGCGGCAAACTCATTCCGACCTGCCAGACTCCCGCCGTTGATGGCATGGTGGTGCACACGGACTCCCCCAAGGCCGTCGCGAACCAGAAGGCGGTCATGGAGTTCCTGCTCATCAACCATCCACTGGATTGTCCGGTGTGCGACCAGTCCGGCGAGTGCTTCCTCCAGGACTACTCGTACCAGTTCGGCCGGGGGACCTCCCGCTTCGAAGAGCAGAAGGTCAAGCAGCCCAAGAAGGATCTGGGTCCCAACGTCCTGTTGTACAGCGACCGCTGCATCATGTGCACGCGCTGCGTGCGTTTCACGCGTGAGGTGGCGGGGACGAGCGAACTGATGGTGCAGGGGCGCGGAAACAAAGAAGAAATCGACGTCTTCCCCGGCGTCGCCCTCGACAACGAGCTCTCCGGCAACGTCGTGGATCTCTGCCCCGTGGGCGCCCTCCTCGACAAGGACTTCCTCTTCGCTCAGCGCGTGTGGTTCCTCAAGGAAACGCCATCGATCGACGGCATCACCGCCAGCGGCGACAACCTGTGGATCCATCACAACGAGGGGAAGGTCCACCGCATCAAGCCCAGGACCAACGACAAGGTCAACAAGTGGTGGATCACCGACGAGGTGCGCCATGGCTGGTCGTTTGTGCACAGCCAGGATCGGCTGACGTCGGCGATGCGGCGGCATCACGGGCGTCTCGTCGAGACGGACTTCGCCAAGGGATACGCGGATGCGATCGAGGGGATCGCCGCGGCGACGGGGCGTGGCAAGCGCCTGGCTGTCATGGTCAGCCCGATGCTGTCGTGCGAGGAGGCGTTTCTCTTCGCCCGGTTGGCACGGCGTCTGGACCCGAGGGCGATACTGGCGGTCGGGCCTGTGCCGGTTCTGGGGCAGGATCGGTATTACCCCAAGGGCATCTCGCACGACGATCCCAAGGCCTTCCGAGTCAGCGCCGAAAAATGCCCCAATGCCAGGGGCGTTCGACGCGTGCTCGCCGGGTTTGGTGAGCCTTCCCATGTCGCCAGTTACGAGACGCTCCTCAAGGTCTTGGAAGAGCCGGGCGGCTCTGTCGGTGCCATCATCCTCACCGGCAACTACCCCAGCGAGTGGGCGACTCCCGAACTCAAGAAGGCCCTCGCCGGCGAGTTCGTCGTGCTCGTGGACACCCTCGCCACGGGCATCATGGACGTGGCGAGCGTGGTGCTTCCGGGGGCGACCTGGGTCGAGAAGGCCGGGACCTTCGAGAATGTCGGTGGGTTGCTGCAGGCCTTTGAACAGGCGATTCCGGTGATCGAACTCGCCAAGAGCGAGGGGCAGATCGCGCTGGATCTGGAAGCGGTGCTCGATGGCGTGCCGCCTCCGAGCGAGCGGGCGATGCCCGTGCCGGTGATCTCGACCAAGGCGCAGGTGCCGGCGGGCGCGCGGGTGTCGCTTCCGTGGCGTGAGGACTATGACGCGGCGCGGGTGCGCGGCGAGATGGAGGCGGCGGGGCTGTCGGCCTTCGGCGAGGTGTCGAGGCCATCACCCAAGGCGGCGCGCAAGGCGGACATGGAACTGGTGGAGATCTGATCGAGATCGGGCGGGAGCGAAGATGGCGAGCAGTCTCGGGTGGCGTCATGAGTGAGCGGGAACCCGCCGAGGGCGCGCGTCGAGAGGGCGGGCGGTCATCGGCGCGCGACGAGCGCTTGCGAGACATCGTCGATCTCTTGAAGACCACGAGCCGGTACTCGGATGATCCGCAGGAGTCGGTGCTGGCGTATGCGCAGCGTGTGCGGAAGATCACCGACGCCGATCGGGTGGTCTCGATCTCGCGCCGGGGTCTTGAGTCGCCGTGCTATCGCGTGACGCGGAGTTCGACCTGGCCGATCGCGCTGGATCCGTGGAAGGAGCGCGACCGATTGCCGCTGTTCGAGGGCGGGCTGCTCTCGGAACTGATCTATGCGGGCGAGCCGCGGCTGATCGATGACGTTCGCGTGACGGCGTTGGACCCGGCGGCGGAGTATCTCGAGGGGATGAGCAGCCTGGTCGCGCTCCCGACGTGGGACGACGGGGAGGCGCTGAACATGGTCGTGCAGATGTCGGCGAGGCCGTACGCGTTTGATCCGTCGCGGCTGCCCGAGATGCTGTGGATCAGCAACCTCTTCGGGCGTGTCACGAAGAACCTTGTGTTGTCGCGCGAGGTCAAGGAGGCGTACGCCGCCCTTGACCGGGAGTTTCGAGTCGTCGGCGAGATCCAGATGGCGCTCCTGCCGCAGGAGACGCCGGCGATGCGGACGCTGGACCTCGCGACACACTACCAGACGAGCACGCAGGCGGGCGGCGATTACTTCGACTTTTTCCCGTTGGGCAACGACCGATGGGCGATTCTAGTGGCGGATGTCTCAGGCCACGGCACGCCCGCCGCGGTCCTCATGGCGATCCTCCACGCCATCGCGCACATGATGCCCAAGGATGCGAGCGACGCGTGTCTCGAGCCGCACTGTGCGATGGAGTTCATCAATCGGGCGCTCACGACGCGATACACGTCGAGGCTCGGCTCGTTCGTCACGGTCGTCTACGCGATCTATGACGATCGGTCGCGAACGCTGTCGTTGTGCAACGCGGGGCACCCCCGGCCACTGCTTCGCCGGCGGGATGGGCGCGTGGAGGAAATCGACGGGCATGAGGTGGGTTTGCCGATCGGGATCACGTCGGACGCGTTGTACGCCTCGCGGTCGATACGGCTGGAGCCCGGCGAGTCGCTCGTGGTGTATTCCGATGGCATCACCGAGGCGTTCAACGACCGGCGCGAGATGTATGGCGTCGAGCGACTCGAGCGCATCATCACGGAGACGACAAGCGATGCGGGCGGGGCGTCGGCGTTGCTGTCGGCGATCATCGAGGACCTGGGCGCGTTCGCGGGGCTTTCGAACCGCAGCGACGACCGGACCATCGTCGTCGCGTCGGCCAGAGACTGAACCATGCCGAGCGTTACCACCTCCATCATCGTGATCGTCGCCTTGATCCTCCTGCTCGGCGTCCCCTTCACCCTCTGGTGGTGGAAACTCGCGGACAAGTGGGCCGATGCCGAGCACCGCCGGTTCCGAGACAAGAAGGACGACCGCGAACGCGTCGTGGTCGACGAAAAGCCGGACACTCCCGAGTAGGACACGGAACACGACCCCGCCGCCAGTCATGCGGCACACCCCGATCGCGTGCATTCCCGTTGTATGGAGCCGAGCGCGAGCGTGCCCAGATACAAACTCACCATCGAGTACGACGGTACCGACTTCTGCGGCTGGCAGAAGCAGGAGCCGCTCATGCCACACGCGAGCGATCCGCAGACGAGTGCGGGGCTGCTCAAGCACGTCGAGGCCGGGCTGGTGGCGGGGACGCCGGGGCGGATGGCGCTGCGGACGGTGCAGGCGGTCGTGGAGCGGGCCGTGCGTGAGATCGTGCGCGAGCCGGTGATGGTGCAAGGAGCGAGCCGGACCGATGCGGGGGTGCACGCGCGGGGGCAGGTGGCGGCGTTCACGTGTTCGGGAGAGAGTGAAGGAGTTGAAGAAGCCGAAGAGACAGGCGGGCCGCCCCCCCTCCCTGTGCCACGAGAAGGAGTAGAAGCCGAAGCGGCGGGCATGGTGAAATCCGGCACTCGCCACGGCGGGTGGCCCGTGTCGCGTGGGTTGGATCGGCTTCGGCGGGCGATCAACGGACGCCTGCCGGGCGATGTGCAAGTCGTCCGTGTCGAGCATGTTGGCGATTCGTTCGATCCGATCGGGGATTGCACGAGCAAGGGGTATTCGTATCAGTTGCATGTGTCGCCGCCGCCGCCGTTTGGCTCCGGGCTGCGCGCGATGTGGGATCGACGATACTGCCTGCACGTGTGGCACGCGTTGGACATCGATCGGATGAACGAGGCGGCGCGAGTTCTGGTGGGCGAGCACGACTTCGCCGCCTTCGCCGCCGCGGGGCACGGCCGCCTGACCACGGTGCGCACCATCTACGAGTGCAAGGTTGTGGACGCGACGCCACCCACCGGCAGCGATGCCGGCGAAAGCCCCCGGCGCCTCCGCGTCGAGGTCTCGGGGAACGGCTTCCTCTACAACATGGTGCGGATCATCACTGGAACACTCATCGAGGCCGGGCGAGGGAGGCTCACGCCCGACGATGTCCGCCGGGCACTGGAAGCCAAGGACCGCCGGCTTGTTGGCCCAACCTCGCCGCCGGAGGGGTTGTGCCTGGAGTGGGTCACATACAAGGATCAGTAACCCGTGCCCCGCCGCATCCTCCATATCTCCACACGCCTCATCCTCGGCGGATCCCAGGAGAACACCGTCCTCTCCTGCGAGGGGCAGGCACGCCGTGGGCACGAGGTCCATCTCGCCTTCGGGCCCATCTTCGGTCCCGAGGGCTCCATGCTCGATCGCGTGAGGGCCTTCCGCACCGACGACGACCGCGCCATCGAGACGCACGAACTCAAGCACCTCATCCGACCCGTGAACCCCTTCGCGGATCACGTCTGCTTCCACCACGAACTCCGCCCACTCATCCGGAGGCTCAAGCCCGACATCGTCCACACGCACAGCAGCAAGGCGGGAATCCTGGGGCGATGGGCCGCGTGGAAGGAACTCGCGAGGATGGCGAGGGAGGAACGCTGCGGCATCGTCCACACGGTGCATGGCCCGCCGTTCATGCCGGTCGGGGGGGAGGGGGGAGTCCTCGCGAGTACAAAGACGCGTCTCGTCAACATGGTGTACGCCCACGCCGAGCGCTTCGCGGCCCGGCGGTGCCATTCCATCGTCTGCGTCGCCGACGCCATGCGCGACGAGTTTTTGCGAAGGAGGATTGGCTGGCCCGAGCAGTACGTCACCGTGCGCTCGGGGATCGATCTCACGCCGTTCACCGACTTCCCAATCGAGGAATCCCGCGAGCCCATGCGGGCGTCCCTGGGCTTCACGAGCGACGACTTTGTGATCGGCACCGTCGCCCGCCTCGCCCAGCACAAGGGGCACGACGACCTGCTCGAGGCGCTGGGGGGAGGGGGGGGTCTCAAGGCCAACCCGTCGTGGCGGCTGCTGTGGGTCGGCGACGGATGGTGGCGCGAGCGATTGGTCGCCAAGGCACGAGCGATGGGGATCGGCGTGCGCGAGTTGGATCGGGAGGGCCACACTACAAACCCCGCCGCCCAACTCGTCCTCACGGGGCTGGTGCCGCCCGAGCGCGTCCCCGGCCTCATGCGGGCCATGGACATCCTCGCCCATCCGTCCTCGCGTGAGGGTTTGCCTCGGACGGTGCCGCAGTCGCTCTTGGCAAGCACCTGTCCCGTCGCCTACGACGCCGACGGCACGCGCGAGGCCTGCATCGAGATGGAGACGGGCCGCCTCGTCCGCGTGGGCGACATTCTGGGCCTGCGCGAGGCGATCGCGTGGTGCGCGGCCAACCCGGAGGAGCGCCAACGCCTCGCCGAGCGGGGAAGAGAAATGTGCCTGCGTGAGTTCGGGAGCGAGACGATGGTGGAGCGATTGGAAGCGGTGTACCAGCGGGCGATGGTGCTGGCCCGGGCGTGAGCCAATAGTGGCACCGCTCTCCAGAGCGGTGCTTCTTCATGTACATCCACCACGATCGTGATCATCCCGTTCTTGGTGTGCACAATCACCGCTCTGGAGAGCGGTGCCACCAGAACCGGTGGCACCAGGTGCGTTCCGCCAGAGAACGGTGATCTCGTCGAGGAACTACAGCGTCAGCGTGCGTTGCCCGTAGTCCAGCCGCATTGCCTGCTTCGCGAGGTGCAGGGTTTCCTCGGCGAGTTGGTTGGCCCTCGCCGTGCCGGCGCGGATGATGTCGATGGCCTCGACGTCACCCTTCTCGCCCTCGAGCCGCGCCCGGCGTTCGCGGATGGGGTCTAAGAGTTCGTTGATGGCGTCGATGACGAGGGCCTTGACGTGCCCGTCGCCGAGGTTGTCGCCCTTCTTGTACCGCTCGCGGTACTCCTCGACCTTCGCCTTGTCCTTCACGAAGGCGTCGGCGTACGAGAAGACGGGATTGATGTCGGGGTTCCCCGGCTCGTCGGGGTTTCGGCTCTGGCCGGGGTACATCGCGTTGATCTTCTTCTTGACCTCTTTCGAAGAGTCCGAGAGGAAGATCGCGTTGTTGAGGCTCTTGGACATCTTCTGCGAGCCGTCGGTCCCGACGAGTCGTCCGACGCGCCCGACCTTGGCCTTCGGGATAGGGAACAGGCCCCCGGCCTTGACGTACTCCTCGTCCTCGGTCTTGGGATTGACGTTGCAGTAGACCTGATTGAACCGTCGCGCGACCTCGCGGGTCATCTCGATGTGCGCGATCTGGTCCTCGCCGACGGGGACGAGGTCGGGGCGGAAGGCGAGGATGTCCGCACACTGGCCCACGGCGTACATCGGGAACCCGAAGGAGTACTGGTCCCCCAAGCCCTTCGACTCGATCTCGGTCTTGAGCGTCGGGTTGCGCAGGACACGGTTGAAGGGGAGGAGCATCGCGAAGAACCACGTGAGTTCCGCGATCGCGGGGACCTCGGTCTGGAGGACGATGGTGCTTTTGCTGGGGTCGATGCCGCAGGCGATCCAGTCCTTGACGATCTCCAGCGTGCTGCGGCGGATCTCGTCGGGCTGCTCGGCCCGCGTGGTGTAGGCGTGCATGTTGGCGAGGAGGATGTAGCAGTCGTACTCGTCCTGCAGGTGCAGGCGATTCTCGATGGAGCCGACATAGTGCCCGATGTGCAGGCGGCTGGTGGGCGTGTCGCCGGTGAGGATGCGGGGCTTGTGGGATGGAGGGGTCGTCATCACGCGGCGAGTGTAGGGATTCGAGAAAGCCCGCAAACCTCAGGCGTTCCGCGCGATGAGGATGTTGGCGAGGTTGAAGGCCATGTGCATGACGATGGGGACGCCCAGGCGGCCGGTGCGCTCGAAGGCGATGCCGTTGGCCAGGCCCAGCACGAAGATGGGGACGATGGCGTACCAGGGAATGGCGTTCTCGCCCGTGCCGATGTGGATGGCTGCAAAGAGCACGGCGGAAATGGTCGCCGCGAGCCAGGCTCGCTTCACGACGCGGAGGGCGGCGGACTGAAGGAACCCACGGAAGATGACCTCCTCGGCGATCGGCGCGAGGACGACGGCATGGGCGATGAGGGCGAGCGTCCAGGGATCGTTCTGGTGGTCGGCCATCTTGGTGAGGAGCGGATGGGCGAGGGTGTCGATGCCGCCGCCCATCGAGCGCTGGATCGCGGTGGCGAGGATGCCCGAAGCAAAGACGACGGGGATGGCGATGGCGAAGCACAGGAGCCCGCGCGGAAGATCGCCGAGTTTGATGTCGAGCCCCGAGGACGAGGCCGACGCGACGACCAGGCGGACCAGGAGCAGGCCGATGAGCGCCCCGACCAGCGAGCCGCAAAGTTGGGTCGCGACAAGGAGTCGGTAGCTCTCCGGCGAGTCGCCCTTGAAGAGGCCCAGGGTGGCGGCCAGGCTCGGACCGATGCTGAGCGCGACAAAGGTGGCCAAGGCGCACGCGAGGTAGAGCCACCACGGGTGCTCCTCGACGGTGCGGTGGGCGAGGGGGGACTCGTTGTGGCGGACCAGTCGCCCGATGAGCAGGCCGACGAGGACGAGGGCGGCCAGGACAAGGATCCATGTTTCGCCAGCGGTGTGAGAGGCGGCGGAGGAGATCTGCTCGCCGACCTTGGAAAGGGCGTTCGAATCCGTGACGGGCACCGTGGTGGAGGACGTCTGTGGGAGGAGGGCGAGGATGGCGTGGAGCGTGTGTGCCACGGGGCGAAGGCTAACAATGTCTGCAGTGATCCCGAACACCGACCTACTCCACCATCTGGCCTCGCTCAAGCGAGCGGAGGTCGCTCGACTTCAATCGGCGATGGCGTTCTCGGAACTGGAGGCGAGCGCGCTGAGCGAGGAGTCGCCTCGGAACTTTTTCACGGCGGTGACGCGGCACGCCGGGGCCTCGGGCGAGGGCAGCGTGTCGATCATCGCGGACGTATCACGCAAGTCGGCGTCGGGTGCGTGGCTCCGCCCGGAGTTCGGCGGATCTCCAGCGAGCCGGGAGGCGCTCGCGACGCTTGCGAGACGATATTCACAGGCGGGGGCGAGCGCCATCTCGGTGCCGACGGACGCGGGGCACCTGGGCGGCACTCTGGGGGACCTGCGGGTGGTGAAGGAGGCGACGGATCTGCCGGTGCTCCGGCGGGACCTGATCGTGGACCCGTGGCAGATCTGGGAGAGCCGGGCGGCGGGGGCGGATGCGGTCATCCTGACGAGCGAGATCCTGCCCGAGGGGCAGTTGCTCGACATGCTGATTCTGGCGCAGCGCCTGGGGCTGACGAGTCTGATCGAGGTGCACTCGATGGAGCACCTGCTGCGCGTGAGGCACCACGTCGGCTTCCCGCACCCGAGTTACTGTCTGCTGTCGATCAGCAATCGCAACGCGGAGACTCTCGAGCCCGACCTGGCGACGACGCTGCGGCTGGCGGACATGGTCGAGGATCGGGGCGTTCTCGTGTCGGATGCGGGGGTGTCGACGGCACGAGACCTGGCGCGGCTCCGGCGTGTGGGCGTGCAGATCGCGATCGTGAGCGAGGCGTTGATGGCGTCGGAGGATCCCGCGGAGGCGTTGGCGCTGATGCTCAGGCCGCCGGCCACGGAGAACGGGGCAATGCCCAAGGTGGACTTTCCATGAATCGTGATCAGGGGTCGTTTGTGGGATCGGAGCAGTCGCGTGCGCGAGGCTGGGCTTGGTGTGCGGCGATGGGCGCGGCGAGCACGGTGTTCATCGCGGCGACGTGGGCGCAGCCCACGACCGACGGCGACGCGCCCGAGCCGATGCCGCTCCCCGCGACAACGCCCGCCGACACCCCCGCCGGCGACGCCGCCGCGCCAACCGGCGACGAGGCCCGCGCCAAGGCCATCCTCCAGCGCGCCGCCTCCGTCCTTGAGAAAACCTCCTCCCTCGCGTTCTCCGTGGAATACACGCCCAGCGCGCTCGTGGCGAGCATGATGAAGGGCTCGTCGGGGGACGTGCGGATGCTCCGCACGAGCGAGTCGGGCGACTCGCCGTGGATTGTGTCGGTGAGTGGCGCGGAGGCTGGGACGCCCCTCGACCAGGGCTTCAACGCGACGTGGCTCGAACGCTCCGCCGAGTGGATCGACCACGCCGAACGCACACTCATCGAGAAGCCCACGCGGAGCGCCCGGGGCACGATGCTCCAGGCGGCCAAGACGCTGCGTCTCGAGGACATCATGACGGCGCACCCCTTCGACAAGTTCCTGAACTCTGGCGCGACCTCGTATGGCCTGCTGGAGTCCGAGACGGTCGACGGCGTGGCGTGCGAGGGCGTGTGGATGAAGTCGGGCGCCCGCGGCGCCAAAATGATGTGGTGGTTCGGCACGGAGGATGGGTTGCCCCGGCGGTGCAAGAAGGCCGTCGGCGACGGCGACGACGCCTTCACCTGGAACCTCCGCAGCGTGCGCGCCACCACGCTCGCCGAAAGCCCCGCCTTCACCAAAGACTCCCTCCGCGTCGCCCTTCCCGAGGGCTACGCCGAGGACCGGACGGCACCACCACCGCTCAACCCCATCGAGACCAAGCCGCCACGCCCATCGCCGGGGAAGCCTCTCGTGACCGACGCGAAGCCGGTGGAGATGGGTGATGGCTCGAAAGGCAACGGCGGCGTGCAGCCCGCGCCACCGGCACCGCCGCCCGAGATTCGCCTTCCTGAGTTCTCGCTGTCTCGCGTCGGCTCGGGCGACAAAGTGACGCGTGACTCGCTCGCCGGCAAGGTCGTGCTCCTTGATTTCTTCGGCTCGTGGTGCGTCTCGTCTCGGGATTGGCACGCGACGCTGAAGAGCATTCTCGACGAGCACGCGGGTTCCGGCGGTGCGCCGGGCGCCGATCGCCTCGAGGCGTTCGGCGTCCTCATCCGCCAGCGCGACCCCGCCGACGCGAGCGCCATCGTGGACGCGGCCGGTCTGGCTGGCGCCCTGCCGCTCCTTGAAGATGGCGAGTCGCTCGCCAACGCGTGCGGCGTGTACACGTATCCGGGCGTCGCGATTGTCGCGCTCGACGGCACGGTGACGCCGATCAATGCCGCGCACAAGGATGGGTCACGCGCGGCGATCGATGCGGCAGTTCGCAAGGCGCTGGGGCTGGCTCCACGAGAGGCTGCAGAGGACGCTCCGGCGAGCGTGGACACGGAAGAGCCCAAGACGATGGTGGGCGAGAAGAAGGACTAAGCCGTTTTCGATAGGACAAAGAACCAGTCAGAGTTCACGAGTGCGAGGCGTTACGAATTGCTCTTGGCGTCGTCGGATGGATCGGCTGACGGGGCCGCGTCGGTGGATTCCTCGAAGACTCCCGGGCTGTAGCGCGTTCCCCTTGCGGCAAGATTCAGGGAGTCGTGCGACTTGAACACCGACCCTTGCCGGAGCGTCGTCCGCTGGATGCTCCCCTGCACCTCGTCGCTCGAGGGAGCGGCCTCGTCGAGCGTCCCCGGCGTGCTTGCGCCCTCCTCGTCCTTGTCGCTGGTGTCGCCCCAGTGGACGCACTCGATCGCCGTGCCGTCGGGCGCGATGAGGCTGACGCAATCGCCGTTGTTCGCGAGGGCGGCATAGGAGCTCTTGGTCTGCATGGTGAACACGTAGGCGTCATGGAAGTTTGCGTTCTTGGCCGGGGCCTTGGTTGAGGTTCCGATCTGGTCGGCCGGGCCTTTGGGCGTGGACTCGTAGCCGTTGAAGACGACGACGACCTCGCCGGGCTTGAGAGTGATTTCGGGGAAGGTGAAGACAACGCGAGCCTTTGATTTTTGGGGCGTTGGCTTTGGGATGCCGGGTTCATCGGACGGGTTGAGTGTTCCCTTGCCCCGGGGTGAGGAGGCTTTTCCGCCAGAGGTACCCTTGCCGGCCTTGCCCTTTGGCTCGATGGCGGGCTTGGAGTCGGGTCCTTTGATTGGCCGGCCGTCCACGATCGCGTATCCCTTGAGATTGATTGGTGTGTCGTGGGGGTTGATGAGTTCGATGAACTCGTCGCCGGTGGCGGAACGTTGGCCATCCTGCGAGGCGTCGCCCTCGTCTCCTTTGGGAACGGCGTAGAGGATCTCGGTGATGATCGGGTGGGGCTTCTTGACGAGTGGCGGGGCGGCGTGGAGTCCCGTGACACTGGACACGAGCGGGGCGATGGCCGCCGCGAGCGTGAATGGGAGTCGGGGTTGAGAGTTCTGGTTGAGCATGATGGCGACCGCTCCTCGAAGGGAAGTGTGAGCGTCCATGCTTCTCAGGGTGGCGACGGCAAGCCGAAGTCCGTGGCCGGGACAATGTATCGTGGGCGGCAGGACGGTGCCAGTGCTATGGTGGCGAAATGGAGTCCTCCGAACATCCCAGGGATGCCGACCAGAATGGGCCGAAGAAGAAGCCGCCGCTGATGCGGTCGCTGGGGGCGTTCGTGGGGCATTTATGGCAAGCAGCGAAGGCCGAGCCGGGCAAGAAGCGCGATGGCGATGGGCACGGGGTGGTGACCAAACGCGACGTGACGGAGGAAACACGCGACACGCCTCAGGGGCCTGTGGTTGTGCGGCGAACAGTGATCGAGGAGATCGAGATCCCGCCAGGTGGCGAGATTTATACAGAACGGTCTGGTTTTACAAGAGACAAGCCGGATGCTGGTTTAGAAGGCCCGAAGGGGGCTTGAGGGGGCCGATTCTCGTCGGTGCTGGACCTGCGGGATCGGGTCGGCTCTTCGTGAGGCGTTTGCACTACTTTGGAGAGTGGTGCTACCTCAGAGTGAAGCCACCTTGGGGCGGGGCTGGCGGCTACCATCTCGACCCTGCTTTGTCGTCGACGTGGTGTCGGAAGGACTGGAGCGGGAACAACTTGGGCATGCTCCGTGAAGGCGTCGGTTTCGGCCGGGCTGTGCCGGGGCGATAGGAGGTTCGATGGTTCGCATTCGTTTCAAGCGGTTTGGTCGGCACAAGCGGGCGTTCTTTCGGTTGTGCGTGATGGATCAAAGGACCCGTCGCGACGGTCGCGTGATCGAGGAACTCGGTTTCTATGACCCGATGGAGAAGGACGCGGCGAAGGGTCTGCAGATCAAGACCGACCGCATCAAGCACTGGCTGAGCGTTGGGGCCCAGCCCAGTGAAACGGCGATGGACTTCCTCGCGAAGAACGGCCTGGTCGAGACGAAGAACTGGGAGAAGACCCGCGAGTGGCACCGCAAGGACGTGGAGAAGAAGAAGGTGGCCGCGGCCGCGGCTGCGGCGGCTGGTGAGGGCGAGAAGAAGGAGTAATCCTGTCTCGCGTTTCAGAGAGCATCAACAATCCCCGGGCGAGAGTGGCCCGGGGATTTTTACTTTTTGAGATCGTGTGGATCGTGGTGCGCTGGTGTAGGAGAAAGCAGGCACAGGCGGGACGCCTGTGCCATGAGAAGGGGTAGATGGTCGCGTGCGGATCGATGTGCTGACGACTTTTCCGGAGATGTTCGGCGCTGCGCCACCCGCGGCGTTGGGTGTGAGCATTCCGGGGCGAGCGATGGCGAAGGGGCTGGTTGAGGTCCACGCGACGGACATCCGGGCGTATGCGGCGAACAAGCACGCGAAGACGGACGACCGGCCTTTCGGGGGCGGGCCGGGCATGGTGATGATGTGCCAGCCGGTGTTTGATGCGGTGGCGTCGGTGGAGGCGATGGATCCGCGCGAGGCGACGCGGATTTTGTTGACGCCGCAGGGCGTGCCGCTCACGCAGGCGTTGGTGGAGTCGCTCGCGACGAGGCCGAGGCTTTTGATGATTGCGGGGCACTATGAGGGGCTGGACGAGCGGGTGATCGAGAGGCTTCGGCCTATGGAGGTCTCGGTCGGGGACTATGTGCTCAGTGGGGGCGAACTGGCGGCGATGGTGCTGATCGACGCGATCGTGCGGCTGATACCCGGGGCCTTGGGCGACGAGGACTCGAGCGCGAGCGACAGTTTCGGCGTGCTGGGGAAGGGGGGCGAGCGGTTGCTGGATTGCCCGCATTACACGAGGCCACGGGTGTGGGAGGGGATGGACGTGCCCGAGGTGTTGCTGTCGGGCGATCACGAGAAGATCGCGGCGTGGCGGTTGCAGCGGATGATGGAGCGGACCCGGGAGCGGCGGCCGGATCTATTGGGGAGCGAAGGAGAGAGGTAGGGGATGACACTGTTCTGGAGAGCAGTGCCACCACGAACCAGGAAGAGAGAATCCGAAGCGGCACCACCTGGAGGGTGTTGGCTAGTTGGCGGGTTTCTTCTTGGCCTTGGCCTTGAGTTTGGCGTCGATGAGCGCGGTGAGGGCGTGGATGGCGCGTTGGCTGGCGTCGTGTGTTCGGGCGTCGGTTTCGGCGAGGGTGATGGCTCTGTGGGCGCGGTCGAAGGCGTCTTTGAGCCTCTTGGCGTCGGCCTTGCTGTCGGGGAGGGTCTCGGTGTCGCAGAGGTTGTCGTAGGCGTCGGCGAGTTTGATGAGGCGGGCGCGCCAGTCGGCACGGGCGAGCTGGAGGTCGTAGGCCCGCTCGCGATCGAGTTCGGGGAGGGCCATTTGCTTGGTGAGGGCGGCGACCATCGAGGCGACGTCCTCGCCGAAGGGCTCGGCGAGGTCCTCAAAGTCGGTGTGGGTGTCCTCGATGGTGTCGTGGAGAAGTGCGGCGGCGATGGTGGCCTCGTCGTGGTGGTCGAAGACGCGTTCGATGGTGAAGGCGACGCGGACGACGTGGGCGGCGTAGGGCGTCTTGCCATCGCGCCTGGTCTGGTGGCGGTGGCGACGCTGGGCGAAGGAGATAGCCTGCTGGACGAGGGTGATCTTCCGCGCGGGATCCAGCTTGGCCGACTTGGCTGGAGTTGGAGTGGGCGCGGCGGCGGGGGGGCGGGCGGGTTTGGGGCCTGATTTAGGGCTTTGTTTCTTCGGCAAGGTGGCCTCGCGTGGTTCGAGGAAGGAGTGTTCGGTAGGAGGTGTAGGCACAGGCGCGACGCTTGTGCCACGAGATGGAGTGGCTTCTAGGAGCGGATGGGTGGTTCCGGGCTGGCGTAGATGAGTCGGGCCTTGGCGGGGCTGGAGCCGTGTTCTTCGAAGAGGGTGATCTCGTTCTCGAGGCCATGCTTCAGCCAAGCATCGGGGAGGAGGTAGAGGGATTGGGGCTCGACGGGCTTGAGTGTGCCGCCGGTGGAAGGGGTGGCGACGAAGTAGCGACCGACGTGGCGGCCGTTGAGATAGATCTGGCCTTTGGTGAGGCCGGCGGGATCGAGATGGAGTGGGGCGTGGGAGGTGCCGACCTTGAAGGTGCAGCGGTACCAGGCCGGGCCATCGGCGCCCTTGGTGGCGGACTTCATGGGGCCGAAGGCGGTGTTCTGGGGCATCTCCCACTTGGCGAAGGCGAACTCGGCCTTCTCGGTGAAGGTGGTGGAGACCTCGAAGAACTCGACGGCTGCGGCGACGTCCTCAAGGGCGACCTTGAGGGCGTTCTCGGCGAGCATGGCGATCTGGAACGTGGTGCCCTTGCTGATACGCTCGGCGTCGATGATGATGGCGCGCGGGCCGGCGCGGTCGGCGTAGCCGAGGATCTCGTCGTTGAGAACGAGGAGGGCGCGCCCGGGGAAGTTGGTGAAGCGGACGATGAGCGGGCTTTTTTTGCGGGAGGAGAGGGACCAGGTCACGCGATCGGGGAGGGTCGTCTCGCCCTCGCGCGTGTCCCAGAGGGGATTCATCGCGGCGAGGACATCGATGGGCGTGCCCCGCACGAGTTTTGGCTTGGCGACGTTGAGCGGAGCGTACTCGTGGGCATGCCCGTAGAGGCCCTTGCGATCGGCGAGGTGGACCCCGGAACTGAATCGGCCCATGTTCTCGGCGAGAACGACCATGTTCTGCTCACCCTTCTTGACGGGGAAGGAGAGATCATCGCTGGCGCCGGGGCCGGCGCCGACGACGCCGACTTCCTTGCCATCGGCGAAGACGTGGAGCCTGTCGGCGGCCTCAGGGAAGAGGAGTTTGGCCTTTCGAGTGGAGGCGTTCTTGAGTTGGACGCGATACCACCCGTAGCCGAAGGGGCTGCCCAGGTGGGTGAGTTCTGTGGGGGCGCTGATGGTGGCGTAGCGTGGGCTGATGCCGGCGAGGTAGTCGTCGCAGTCGGCGATGGTCCATGTGCCGAGCGTGATCTTCTCGCTCCTGGAGTTCTTTTCGGGGGCGACGGGGACCTGGGACATTTTGCCATCGGCATCGACGTGGGTGTAGTGCTTCTCGCCCGAGAGAGGGATGGCGATGCCGTCGGCGGAGATGGACTGGACGCCGGCGAAGACGCCGTGGTCGGTGACGAAGGTGTGGTCGATGAGTTGTTCGGAGACGATGACGACGGTGAGGCCCTCGTGGGTGATGACCATGGGCGTTCGGCCTTCGGGGACGGTGAGTTCGACGGGCGAGCCGTTGACCGAGAGCATGGCTCGGGCGCCGGCGGGTCCGAAGCAGACGAAGGTCTGGCCGAAGGTCGCGAAGGCGTTGAGGTTGCAGTAGTCGATGATGGAGCGCCCGCTGACGTGGACGCGGAAGACGCACCACGCGACGGATTGCTCACCCAGGGTCACGGGGAGCGAGGAGCCATCGGGCATGAGGAGGGAGAAGGTTCGCGTGGGGGGCGGCGGCGGGAGGGCGCCCTTGGTCTTCTTGGCGCGCTTGGGCTTGGCGGTCTCGGTTGGGGGCGAGAAGACGAAGACGATGCCACCTTGCGAGCCCGCGGCGGGGACGACGGTGGGATTGCCGTCTGTGGACGGCGCTCCGGGGTCAAGGACGACGGGAAGATGGGCGGGGTCGAGGTGAGAGAAGACGCGTCCGAAGCGTGAGGAGAGGTGGGCGATTCGGCGGATGGCGTGGTACGCGGGCGCGGGAGAGCCGTCTTCTTTGACGAGAGCGCCGGCATCGGCGCTGGTCGTGAAGAATCGTCCCCAGCCCTCGGCGGATCGGCCGCCCCAGAAGGCGTGGTTGGTGCCTCCGGCGAAGGGTCGGATGTTGAACTGCCCGCCGCCGACGAGGATCTCGGCGAGTCGGCGTTGGATTTCCCATGGGGAGAGTGGCGTGGGTTCGGGCTCGCCCCAGATGCGTTCGCGTCCGACGCGGAAGCCGATGACGAACCGGGGCTGGTCGGGCTTGACGAATCCGAGTTGGCGCATGGTGGCGAGCATGTCCTCGCTGCCGACCCAGCCATCGATCTCGCCTTCTACGGCCTGCCAGAGGTTGTTGTTGTTGATGCAGGGGACGTTGAGGCCGGCCTCTCGCGCGTATCGGCTGAGTTCGCCGAGGTAATCGTGGGCGAGTTGGTCCTTGCCACAGGTCCAGCTGGACTCGATCTGGAGGGCGACGATGGGGCCGCCCTGGCCGGGGCTTGTGACCTGGAGGTCCTTGACCTGATCGGCGACGGCGGAGATGAAGCGGGAGGAGGCCTCGAGGAAGGGCCCGTTGGCGGTGCGGAGTTTGACGTTGGGATTTTCGAGGAGCCACGCGGGGAGGCCGCCCATGTCCCACTCGTCGCCGACGTATGGTCCCAGCCGAAGGAGGGCGTAGAGGTTCTCGCGTTTGATGATCTCGATGAGATGGCGGAGGTCGTGGTCGCCCTTGAAGTCGAACTTGCCGGGGCGCTGCTCGTGGCAGTTCCAGAAGAGAGGAACATCGATGCAGTTCAACCCGGCGAGTTTGGCGGCGTGGACGCGGTCGCGCCAGGTGTCGCGGGGGAGACGTGCGTAGGCGAGCGCGCCGGAGGCGATCCAGAGGCGACGGCCATCGAGTAGAAGACTGCGACCATCGTGTGTGATGGAGGGCATAGGGTGGGGCCCGGAGGGAGGAATGATCGAAACTCACGCACGTCCCGAGACGCGGCGCCAGGCTCGATCGGAATGGGTAAGGCTTTGAGCATATGGACGAGGGTCGAAATCTGCAAGAATTCGACAAAATGAGATTCTAAATGCCTTTTTGACAACAGGTTGCGATTCACGACATGACAGTCCTTAAAAGAACATGAAACGAACAAGAACACAACACTTGGGCGAAGTCAAGGGGGGGGGCCGGGCTGGAGTTGCGCGCGTGTGCGCGGCCGCTTTGGTGTGTGCGGTCGGGGTTGTCGGTTGCGCGCGAGAGAGTGTTGATGCGCGTGTGAATCGGTTGCTGGGGATCACCTCGGGCGGGTTTGGGGAGAGTGCGCGAGAGGTTGAGGGAGGCGTGACAGGCGGGCGTGTGGGCGAGGGTGTGGCGCTCGAGGCGCCCGCGACGGTGAATCCGTCGGCGAAGGAGTTGCGGTACACGCCGGCCGGGGAGTTCAAGGCGTATTCGGATTCGATGTCGCGTGGCTCAACATCGGGTGACGAGAATGGCGCGAGCGAGGATCCTTCGACGATGCTGTCGCTGGGCGGCGCGCTGCGCGCGGCTCAGGCGGGCGGGCGCGAGTTCAAGTCGGCGGAGGAGGACTACATCCTGGCGGCGATCTCGCTCTTGATCGAGCGGCATCTGTGGGGGCCACGCTTCTTTCACGACACGAGCGCGGAACTCGCGGGAACAGGGACGGGTGGAGACTTCCAGAACGTGGTGGGGGTGGTGAACCGGTTGCGGATGACCAAGCGGCTGCCGTTTGGCGGCGAGGTCGAGGCGAGTTGGGTGTTCCGCGCGAGCGAGCAGTTGCGACAGCAGGCGACGGGACGCTACACGCAGTCGTCGAGCCTGGTGCTGTCGGGGAGCGTGCCTCTGCTGCGCGGGTTTGGGAGCGTGGCGCGCGAGGACCTGATCCAGGCGGAGCGGACGCTGGTCTATCGGGCGCGGAGTTTCGAGCGGTTCCGGAGGACGTACCTCGTGGACATCGCGACGGATTTCTTCGACCTGAAGCAGGCGCAGGCGAGCATCGCGAACCTGGAGCGGCAGTTGGAGGCGCTCAAACGGCTGGAGACCTCGACGCAGGCGCGCGTGGAGGCGGGGCGGCTGGACGCGTTCCAGACGAGCATCGCGACGAGCCGGGTGCTCGCGGCGCAAGCGAGCCTGCGCGGGCAGCGTGAGACGTATCGGTTGCGGCTGGATCGATTCAAGGTTCGGCTGGGGCTGGCGCCCGAGGCGGCGGTGCGGATCGCGGAGATCGATCTGGACATCCCTGACCCGGTGCTGGATGAGGATGCCGCGACGCGGGCGGCGCTCGAGTATCGCCTGGACCTGCAGAACTCGCGGGACCAGGTGCTTGATGCGCAGCGTGGCGTGGCGAACGCGAGGGACGCGGTGCGCCCGGATCTGCGTCTGGACGCGAATGTGGAGATCCCCTCGGATCCTTCGGAGCGGGTCGGGCTTTCGCCGAGCGGCGACGATGCGAACTACACGCTGGGAGCGACGTTCTCGATGCCTCTGGATCGCGAGACGGAGCGGTTGGGCGTGCGCCAGGCGGAGATCCGGCTTGCGCAACAGGAGCGGTCGTATGAGCAGTCGCGGGACAGCGTGATCGTGAGTGTGCGTGCGGCGACGCGGAGTATTGATGTGGCGAGGTTCCAGTTGCAACTGGCCGAGCAGCAGGTGGAGATCAACCGGAGGCGATTGCAGGGGCAGCAACTCAAGGCGGACTCGGTCGATCCGCAGACGCTGGTGGATTCGTTGAACGAGTTGCTTGATGCCGAGAACAATCGGGATCGGGCGCAGACGGATCTGCGTACGGCGATTCTGAACTATCTGCTCGAATCGGACCAGTTGCGGGTGTCGCGGGAGGGGATGATGGAACGATTGCCCGGGATGGACGATGTGCCGGCGAAGGGGCCTTAGGTGGGCCGCTATCCTGTGGTGTTCGGGGGCGTGGGTGCGGCGCGGGCGATGATGGCTTGTTCATGGGAGTGTGGTCGGTGACGCAGGCGAGACGACTGCCGCTGTCGGTGCTTCCCTCCACAGGCGGCGTGCGCGGCGGGGGACCCAAGGAGAAGTGCGCGGTCTTTGGCGTGTGGGCGAGTGTGGACGCGGTTCGGCACACGTATCTCGGGTTGTACGCGCTCCAGCATCGCGGGCAGGAATCGACGGGGATCGCGATCTCCAACGGCGAGCGGCTCGCGGGGGCGACGGGGATGGGGCTTGTCCCCGAGGTCTTCGACCCCGAGACGATCCTGAAACTCGAGGCGTCGGCGGGCAAGCGCGGCGTGCGCGGGGCGATCGGGCACAACCGGTACTCGACGGCGGGAGGCTCGGAGGCGTGCAATGCGCAGCCGATCCTCTTGAGTTACTCTCGTGGGCAGATCGCGATCGCGCACAATGGGAACTTGATCAACTATCGCCTCCTTCGGCAGCAGTTTGAGGAGGCCGGGCACATCTTCCAGACGACGAGCGACACGGAGGCGATCGTGCACCTGCTCGCGTCGCCCGAGCAGCAGCGGGCGCCCGACCCGCTCGCGGCGGCGCTGCGCCGGCTGCAGGGGGCGTTCAGCCTCGTGCTGCTCTTTGCGGATCGGATCGAGGCGGCGCGGGATCCGTGGGGGTGGAGGCCGCTGGTTTTAGGAGAAATGCCCGACGGCTCGGCGGTGGTGGCGAGCGAGACGGTGGCGCTGGACGTGCTTGGGGCGCGGCTGGTGCGCGAGGTTGAGCCTGGGGAGATCGTGACGCTGAGTGATGCGGGGGTGAGTTCGAGAAAGTTCGCGGACGCGGTTCCGCGCTCGGCGATGTGCGTCTTTGAGCACGTGTACTTCGCGAATCCGGCGAGCGTGGTCTTCGGGCAGAACGTGCAGGCGACGCGGGAGCGCTTGGGGGAGACGCTGGCGCGCGAGTCGCCGCCGCCGAGGGGTGGGGCGGACTTTGTGGTGCCCATGCCCGACTCGGGCCGGAGCGCGGCGCTGGGGTATGCGCGGGCGAGCGGCCTGGCGTATCGCGAGGCGATCGTGCCGAATCGGTATGTCGGGCGGACGTTCATCAAGCCGACGCAGCACGATCGAGTGGCGGCGGTGCGGCTGAAACTGAACATCATCTCGGAACTCGTGCGGGACAAGCGGCTGATCATCGTGGACGACTCGATCGTGCGTGGGACGACGACGCGGGCGAAGATGGACCAGTTGCGGGCCGCGGGGGCGAAGGAGATCCATCTGCGGATTTCGTGTCCGCCGATCCGGCATCCGTGCTTCTTCGGCGTGGACTTCGCGGAGCGCAGCCAACTCATCGCGACGGGGCGCACGGTGGAGGAGATCCGGGCGTACCTCGGCGTGGACTCGCTGGCGTATCTCTCGCTCGAGGGGCTGCTCTCGTGCATGGATCGGCCCGGCGAGCATTATTGCACGGCGTGCTACAGCGGCGAGTATCGCTTGGACCCCGAGCACCCGGTGTCGGACGTGCTCCTGTCGGAGCAGGGGCAACTCGAGATCTTCGATGATGAGCCGAGCAAGGCGTAGGAGCGCGCGATCGACGACCCGCGACCAGTGCTGACGCTCGCGCACTCGCCCGACCCGGACGACGTGTTCATGTGGTGGCCGATCACCGGGAAGATCGCCCCGGACGGAAGACCTCTCGCGCCGCCGGCGATCGAGACGGGGCGGTTCCGGTATCGGTCGATCCCCGAGGACATCCAGGTACTCAATCGGCGGGCGCGCGAGGTGGGGGACTATGACATCACGGCGATCTCGTTCGCGGCGTATCCGGGCGTGCGCGAGCGATACACGATCACGGCGTGCGGGGCGTCGTTTGGCGACGGGTTCGGGCCGAAGGTAGTGGTGAGAGATGATTCCCGCGTGCGTGAGATGGGCGATCTTGTTGGTCGCGAGGGCGTGGTTCGCATCGCCATCCCCGGGAAACAGACCACGGCGTGCATGGTGCTCTCGATGGCGCTCGCGGAGGCGGGGGACAAAGACACAGGCGAGACGTCTGTGCCACAACTCGGGAGGACGCGTTCCGTTTCGCTGGTCGAGATGGCGTTCGAGAGGGTGATCCCCGCCGTGGCGTCGGGCGAGGCGGACGCGGGGGTGGTGATCCATGAGGGGCAGGTGATCTTCGAGCAGGCGGGGCTTCGGCGGGTGGTTGATCTTGGGGAGTGGTGGAAGCGGCGGCTTGGATTGCCGTTGCCGCTTGGGGCGAACGTGATTCGTCGCGATCTCGATTCGCGGTTCGGCGCCGGGACGTGCGTTGAAGTTGAGCGGATGCTGTCGGCGTCGATCGAGTATGCGATCGCGCATCGGGGCGAGGGGTTGGAGCACACCGTGCCGTATGCGCTTCGGAACGCCACGCGGTCGGGGGAGCGGAGTGGGCCGCCGAGTCTGGCGCGGATCGATGCGTATGTGGCGATGTATGTGAATCGTTGGACGCGGGGGATGGGTGTGGAGGGGGCTGAGGCTGTGCGACGTCTGTTGCGCGCGGGGGCGGAGGCTGTGCTTGTCGAGGCGTGCGAGGTGGACGTGGTGGGGCTTGACTCGCGAGCGTGAGTTTCAGCCCACGCCGGGGAGGTGGCGGTCGATCCAGTCGTCCTGGCGGAGGACGGCCCCTCGGTTGCGCCGGTCGCGTGATTCCCAGCGGATCTGGGCGTAGCGGAAGAGTCGCGCGAGCACGGGGGAGAGCGGGATCTCGCCCGCGGCGTGTGGCGCGGAGGCCTTTGGGCTCAGCGTGAGCGTGTCGGAGGATGATGTCGTGGGGTGAGGCTGGGTTCGTTGCAGGCGGATGACGCCGGCGATCCAGGGGGCGTACTTGAGGACGAGTTCGTCCTCGAGGGAGACGAAGATCTGGCTGCTGCCTGGGTCGCCCTGGCGGCCGGCGCGTCCGATGAACTGGCGATCGATGCGTTTGGCGCCGTGCATCTCGGTGAGGATGACGTGGAGCCCGCCGTGGTCGCGGGCGTCGTCGTCGAGTTTGATGTCGGTGCCTCGGCCGGCCATGTTGGTGGCGACGGTGATGCTGGCGACGCCGGCGCGTCGGGCGGTGCCTATAGCTTCGTGGAGGTGCCCGAGCCGGTCGCGTTGGGCTCGTTCCTGGGCGGCGGTACCCGGCGCGAACTCGGAGCCGGCGGCCTCGACGACGCGTTCGTCGATGACTCGGCCCGCGTCGGTCTCGTGCGGCGGGAGATGCCTGGGCAGGTCGCAGGTCATGTCGAGGTTGCCGCGTCCGGCGAGTTCGATGACACCGGCTTCTTCCTTGTCGTGCTTGGCATTCAAGACCTGGTGGGGGAGGCCGCGCTCGGTGAGGAGTCGCGAGAGGAGTTCCGAGGCGGCGATGGATCGCGTGCCGACGAGGATGGGTCGGCCTTCGGCGTGGATCTCCTCGATGCTGCGGGCGATGGCGGACCACTTGTCGCGCTGCGTGCGGAAGACGCGCGTGGGACGGGCGACTCGCGCGATCGGGCGATTGGTCGGGATGACGGTGACGGGGCGGGCGTAGACGCGTTCCATCTCGGGGATGGCGTCGGCGGCGGTGCCCGTCATGCCACAGAGCGTGGGGTACGAGCGGAAGAAACGCTGGAAACTGAGGCGGGCGAGCGTCTCGCGGTCGGCGGTGATCTCGAGACCTTCCTTCGCCTCGACGGACTGGTGCAGGCCATGCTCCCATGAGCGATCGGGGAGGAATCGTCCGGTGTACTCGTCGACGATGACGACCTTGCCATCCACGATCTGGTACTGCTGCCCGTGGATATAGCAGTGGCGGGCGACGAGGGCCTGGCGGACGAGTTCCTCGGCTCGGCGCGTGGCGCGGAAGACGCCCGCGGCGGGGCCTGATGCGGCGGCCTCGTCGAACATCGCCTTAAGGCGGTGGCGACCGCGGCGCTTGAGATCGGCGCGGCGGGCGACGTGGTCGATCTCGAAGTCGGGCCCGAGGTCGAGTTTCTGGGCGAGCGCGGCGGCGACGGTGTAGGCGTGGGCCATGTCGTCCTCGCGGCGCGAGCGGGCGATGATGAGCGGGACGACGCCCTCGTCGATGAGGACGGCGTCGGCCTCGTCGACGAGGGCGGCGCGGAGTCCCGGGACCATCGGGGCCATGCCCCGGGCGCGATCGGGCCCGGCCGAGGACATGATGTGCCAGCCCTGCCACGCGGTGGAGACGGGCCCCAGGCGGATCTGGTCGCGGAGCCAGTCGGCGACGATCTGCTTGGGCGTCGCGTAGACGATCGATCGCATGTAGACGTCGGCGCGCTCGGCGGGCTCCATGGGCCCGGTGATGGCGCCGACGCTCGCGAGGCAGCGGCGGTAGATGGGCCCGCGTGATTGGGCGTCGCGCTGGGCGAGGTAGTCGTTCACGGTGAGGATGTGGAGCGAGCGGTGACGCCAGGCGAGGACGGGGGCGACGAGCGAGCCGGTGAGCGTCTTGCCCTCGCCGGTGAGCATCTCGCAGATATGCCCGTGGTAGAGGGCGAGGGCGGCCATGAGTTGGACCTTGAAGGCCTCTTCGCCCGTGGCGCGCCGCGCGACCTCGCGGACCAGGGCGAGGGCGCGTCGCACGGTCTCGTCGGTCTGGCGGCGGCGGACGAAGACCTCGCGGGTCTGCGCGATCTCGTGGTCGAGGGCGTTCTCGGAGTGGTTGCGGATAGAGGCGGCGAGGGCGATGATGGCGTCGGACTCGCGCCCGAGCCAGGCCTTGCGAACGCGACCACGCTTGACCTTCACCGCGGCGAGTTGGGCGAAGGAGTCGAGGCCCTTGGGGACGGAGGTCCGGCGCCGCCGCGAGGCGAGCGAGTCGAAGAGCAGCTCATAGCGGGTGAGGGCCTGGGTCATGGTCAGACCTTCGCCCGGCCTTGCATCATCTTTTCGAGTCGGTCGAGCCACTGGAAGAGGACGGGCTTGCTCTCGAGCGTGAAGCGGAAGCGGAGGCGTTCGCCGGGATAGAGCGTGGGGGTCGAGACGAGGCTGGTCGGGCGGAAGTCGGCGGTGAAGACGGGTCGCTTGGTGCGCCGACCGGAGCGATCGCCCGCGTCGGTCTCGATGGTGCCGCCGCCCGCGTAGCCGAGTGATTCGTGGGGGAGATCGCGCAGGCCGAACTGATAGACGCGCTCGGCGCGGACGGGGATGACGGCCGCAGCATCGGCGAGGCGTCGGACCTCGGTGGTGTAGTCCTCGGGCTTGAGTTCGTTGACCCAGAGCGCTTCTTCCTGCGTGAGCGTGGCGGTGAGGCGGATGTGGGTGTGGTCACCGTCCACGACCTCGCAGAGGGGTTGGCCGGCCTCGACCATGGCGCCGGCCTTGAGCGAGGGATCGCTGCCGACGATGGAGCCCGCGTGCGGCGCTCGGACAATGAGGCGCGAGGCGCGTTCCTCGAGCACTTTGATGACCTGAAGGCTGACGGCGACGTCCTTGTCGGCGATCTGGGCGGCGGCGGGGTTGTGGGCGACGGCATAGAGACGCCGGGCCTCGTTCTCCTTGAGGGACGCCCGGGCCTCGGCGAGTTGCGAGGTGAGCAAGGGGCTGGAGAGGGTGACGATCGGCTCGTCCTTCTCGACGCGCTCGCCGGGGCGCTTGTGGACGGCCTCGACGAGGCCGGCGACGCCGAAGAAGACGGCGGTGCGCGCGTCGCTGGTGACGACGCCATCGGCGCGGCGATGGTCGGGCATGGGGATCAGCCCGATGAGCCCGAACCCACCGACGACCATGATCGCGCTCGCGACGATGGCACGGCCTCGTTTGTCGGCGAGGGTCGGGCTGGTCGCGAGCCAGTGGAGGAACTGGCCGACGGGCAGGAGGAACCACATCGCGGCGGTCCACGCGGCGAGGATCACGCCGATCGCGAAGAGTTTGCCCATGACATAGAGCGTGATGGAGACGAAGAGGAAGACGCGGTAGATGAGGGCGGCGACGCCGAAGAGATTGAGCGCGATGGCCTCGGCCCGATCGGAGGTTGGCGGCGTGGCGTTGCGGACGCGATAGACGTGGACCTGGAAGTGGTGCTTGAGCATCGCCATGGAGCGCTGCATGAGGTTGGGGATGCCCAGGAGGTCGCTGAGCATGTAGTAGCCGTCGAACTTCATGAGCGGGTTGGCGTTGAAGAGGACGGTGGAGACGCCCGCGGTGAGCATGGCGTTGAAGGCGAGTTGGTGGAGGAGGAGGCCCGGCGCGGTGTTGCTCCAGACGTGGGCGGCGAGACCGGCGGCGGCGAGTTCGAAGATCATGCCGCCGGCGCCAACGGCGATGCGCCTCCAGCGGCTCTCGAAGGCCCAGGCGGAGGACGCGTCCACGAAGGGCGCGGGGACGAGCACGAGCATCATGGCGCCGAACTCGGGGACGTGCCCGCCGAATCGCTTGCAGATGAGCCCGTGGCCCAACTCGTGGAAGAGTTTGAGGGCGACGAAGACGACGAGCATCCACGCCCAGTTGGCGGGGGCGATCGCGTCGCGGAAGGACGTCCGGAGCGCCTCCCACTGCGGGACGGCGACCGTGACGATGGCCGCGATGACCCATGCCGCCCAGAGCAGGAGGCCGATCGGGTTGAGCAGGGGCCTGGCGATCGGCTCGAGCCAGGTGAGGAGGCGATCGGGGTTGAAGAGGCGGACCTTGAAGTACATCAGGCCGATCGCCTGCTGACGGATCTTCTGGCCCAGTCGTTCCCTGCCCCGGCGGAGGAGTTGCTCGGTCTCGGGTGGGACGTCGGCGGAGAGGAGGTTGGCCGTGTACAGCTGTGAGAGGAGTTGGATCGCCTCGTTCTGGGTGGGGGCGTGGTCGGCGTGCTTGGTGAGGATGATGTCCCAGACGGCCTCGACGGTGCGCTTGCCGTCGAGCAGGCCGACGAACTCGTGCGAGACGGGGCTCAGGCGATAGAAGGCGTTGGAGGCGGGATCGTGGACGACGTGCCAGCGGCCGCCGCGGTAGTGCTGGCGGGTGATCTGGACGTGCGGGCGCAGGCGCGGGCGGAGCGTGCGAACGCGGTGCCAGAAGGGGGAGAATGTGGGACGATCGTTCATGGGTTGTGGAGCGCCTCGCGGCGCTCGTGTGGTCGTCGGCTCACCACCAGAGCCAGAGGCGGAGTTGATCGATGAGGCGTCGCCCGGCGATGCCGATGAGGGACTTTCGCGGGCCGTTGAGGCGTGCCTGGCCCTCGACGCCGGGGAGGAAGCCGTCGAGGGATTGGTTGGGTCCGGGGCGCAGGGCGGCCCGGATCTCGAAGGCGTTGGTGCCCTGGTCGGCCTTGGCCATGGGGACGATCCGCTCGACGACGATGGGGATGGTGCGCTTGGGATCGCTCTTGGGCGCGATCTCGCCGACGGTGGGGGCGATGTCGGGGTCCTTCCCGTCGTGGATCATGGAGATGTCGCGGTCCTCAACCTGGATGACGGCGATCATCTCGGAGAGGTCGGCGATCTGGAAGAGGGGCGTGCCGGCCTCGACGAGTGACTTCAGTCGGTCGTCGATCTCCGGGGAGACGATCGTGCCCGAGATCGGCGCGACGAGGCGCGATTGATCGATCTGGGTGTGGAGGAGTTCGATGCGGGCGTCGAGCTGCTCGACCTTGGCCTGGGACTGCTGCGCCCCGGAGAGGTCGTTCTTCTTCGTCGCCTCGTCGGCCTCCTTCAGGTATTGGAAGCGGGAACTCTCGGCCTCGCTGAGCATGAGGCGAAGACGCGTCGTGTCGAGTTCCGCGAGGAGGTCGCCCTCCTTCACGTTGACGTTGGGACCGATCCCCGGCGCGAGTTCCCAGAGGATCCCCTCGAAGGGGACGGTGACGGTGCGCAGGTCGCGCGGGCGGAGTTCCATCGGCGCGCCGATGCGGTAGGTGGTGTGGACGAAGGTGACGACGATGGAGGTCACGAGCGCGAGCACGCCGACGATCTTCCAGACGGTGTGCGTCGGCCCGACCAGCCATGCCGCGGCCTTGCGGGCGGCGGCGGCAGTGCGCAGCGCGAGGTTGCGATCGTCGCTGTGGCGCACGACGAGGACCGGGGCGAGCAGGTCGAGGGCGGCCTGGAGGAGTTCGGCGGTCTCGACGTTGATCGTCGCCTGCCCGCTCTGGGGTGCGGGGCTGGACTCGATGGTGAGGACGCCGACGATCTCTTCGCCATCTTTGTCGGTGGTGCGAAGGGGGAACGATCCGACGCGGAGGCGGGCATCGCCCGAGGCGAGATCGCGGTGGGCGTGGACGACGGCACGCGACAGGATCGCGTCGGCGTTCTCGTCGCCCGTCTCTGCTGGCGGCGGAAAGAGCACGGGCTGGGCCTGGTCGAGGCACTCTTCCATCGCCGCCTCGAGTTTCTGGATCATCGCCATGCGGCGGTCGAGGTGCTCGGTGTCGGAGAGGGCGGCGAGTTTCACGACTCGGCGCGCGCTCCCGCCGGTCTTCCCGATCGCCCAGCCAAGCGCCACGCGATCGACGGCGAGTTGGCGGCAGAGTTCGTTGACCAGTTGCATGCATGCGGCCTTGAACCCAGCGACGGCGTTCATGGACGCGATGAGACGGGTCGCCATCTCGAGCGAGGCGGTCGATGAGCGCACGCGGCGGAGCGTCTGTTGCGTGGTGTGGGTGTAGATGTAGCCGGTCAGGATCTCGACGAGGGCGATGGTCGTTTGGAGGGCCTGACGCGAGCGATGGTCGAGGAGGAGCGTGACGACGCCCTTGAGTGGGGCGATCGAGGCCTCGTTGGGCATGCCGCCGATCACGGGGACCGCGAGCATGTATCCCTTCGACCCCGTGACGTCGTAGATCTCGTCGTTCTGGTCGAGGCTGTAGACGCGCGCCAGGCGCTGGCTCGCGGCGCTTTGGGCGGCGGCCTTGGCCTCGGCGAGGTGGTCCACGCTCGACTGGTCCGGCGCGGTGGCGACGGCCGGCCCGGGCGCGGCACCCTCGACGGCCGGCGCCGGCCAGAGCATGTCGAGGACGGGCTCCTGGGGCGTGCTCTCGTCCTCGCGTTGTCCGGTGATGGTCCAGAGGGCGCCCTGTCGCGCCCCGGCGATCTGGCTGAGGATGGAGACGAGGCGGAGGAGGTACGCGCGATCGTCCGTCGCCGGGGCCGAGAGTTCGGCGACGGCACGCTGCCAACCGGGGGCTTTGAGGCTGGAAAGGTCGATCACGGCGTGTGTATGTCCAATCGGGCGTCGGGGCGACGCAAGTGTGTCTATCGGTCGGGCCTACCGGGTCGAGGCCAATCCGAGGCGGTCGAGCAAGGCCTGGTCGGGCTCGGTGAAGCGGACCCACGCGGGCTCGCCGGCGACGACGCGGTCCTCCCCGGTCGCGTTGGAGAACTCGACACGGACGCGCCGCGTGCGGCTGCTGGCGTCGGCAACGGGGCTGACTTCGGCGATGTGACCACGGACGACGCGGTACCTTCCCGCGACCTCGAGCATGATCCATGCCGCGTCCTGCTCCTTGAGCGAGAGCGTCACGGGGTCCTGCATCGGCGCGGGCACGTCGATCCACAGGAGGTCCACGTTGACGACGCGGACGACCTTGTCGCTCTCGGAGACCGACTGGCCTACGTCCACGGCGATGGTGTCCACGTGTCCATCGAAGGGCGCGTTCAACTCATAGCGGTCCATGCGCGCCTTCTGGCGGTCATAGCCCAGTTGCTCCTGCTGGCGCTCCCAGTTGGCGGTCTCGAGGTCGATGCGAGCGTTCTCGCGCGAGAGACGCACGCGGTCGAGTTCCTGCTGCGTGGCGGCCCCGCGAGTGAAGTTGTCCTGGACGCGCTTGAACTCGATGTCGGCCAGGTCGAGAGCAACCTGGGCTTTGTCCGTCGGGAGCGTCGAGTCGGCGCGGGCTTTCTGCAGGCGGAGGAGCGCGGCATCCTCAGAGCCATTGCCTCGAACCAGAGGCTCGCCCTTCTTCACCGCCTGCCCACCCTTCACGATGACCTCGGTCACCTGGGTCGTGATGGAGAAGCCGATGGTGGCGTCGCGGCTGGGCTTGGTGAACGCGCGGACCCCCGCGAAGGTGCGGGCGGCGGTGTCCGCGGAAATGGCCGACGAGGGTTGAGCACTGTGTGGCGAGGCCCCCGCGAGGATGGCGGCTGCAACCGACAACGCCGCCGTGGCCCACAGGATTCGGGAACGGGTTCTGTTCGCGCAAGTCATGGAGCCACTATACGAACGGGCGCGGCGCGTCTGTTCCAAGGCCGGCGACCGAGTCGGTGTCGAATCCGAATCGGTCCTCGGGAACGGCGGGGCACAAGAACAATTCCCAAACAGTTCGCAAAGATGTCGGCTCTCCGCGGGCTGTGTTCCTAGTGTTCCTCCCGCGCCTCGCTTGTGCAATGGAGGCCGGAATGTCGCCGGGCGCACAGAGCCATATCTGGGAGGGTTTTCGTTGTCCACCTCGACCGCATCGGACCGTCTGGCGATCGCCGGCGGGACCCCCGTTTCCAGCAAGCCGATTCCGTTCCTCTCGACCGCGCTCACGCCGGGCGATATCGCCGCGGCCAATGAGGTGCTGAAGTCCGGCATGCTCCGGGCGGCCAAGAAGTGCGAGGAGTTCGAGCAGAAGTGGGCCTCGATCACCCACGCGAAGCACGCGATGACGTGCGCCAACGGGACGTGCGCCCTCCAACTCGCGTATGAGCCGCTCTTTGAGCGTGGCGACGAGGTGCTCGTTCCGGCCTGGTCGTACATCGCCACGGTCTCGATGGTCGTGGCACGTGGCGGCGTCCCCGTCTTTGTCGACGCCAACCCCGACACCTTCCAGATCGATGTGAACGATGCGGCGAAGAAGGTGTCGGGCAAGACTCGCGCCATCGCCGCGACACATCTGTATGGCTGTCCGGTGGACATCGACGCGGTGCAGGCGCTCGCGTCGAAGCACTCGCTCAAGGTCATCTACGACGCCGCCCAGTCGCACCTGGCGACGTACAAGGGCAAGGGGATCGGGGCGTTCGGGAATGCGGTGACGTACTCGCTCTACGCGACCAAGAACCTCGCGACGGGTGAGGGCGGGCTGATCACCTGCAACGACGACGCGCTGGCGAGGAAGATCAAACTCCTCCGCTCGCATGGCGAGACCGACAAGTACCTCCACGAGAGCGTCGGGTACAACTATCGCATGAACGACATCACCGGCGCGATCGGTGTCTCGCGCCTTGAGCGCCTGGGCGACCAGACGAGCGCCCGGCGTCGCGTCGCGGCGAAGTACGACGCGATCGTCCGCGAGATCGCCGGGCTGACGCCCCCGACGACGACGCCGCACGCCGAGCCTGTGTATCACTTGTACACGGTGAAGATGGACACAACGAAGTTCCGCTGCACGCGTGATGAGTTCTGCAAGGCGCTGGGCGCCGAGGGCGTGCCAACGGCGACGCACTACCCCAGGCCGCTCCCCGAGCAGCCGGCGTTGTCGACGTGGAACAAGCGTGACTGCCCCGTTTCGGACAGGCTGGCGACGCAGGTCTTCAGCCTGCCCATGCACCACGACCTGAGCGACGACCAGATCGGCCTGGTTGGTGAGGCGCTCGCGAAGGTGGCCAACGCGTACCGGGCTTGAGCAGCGTCACGAAAGAAAACATATGGAGTCGTGTGACACGGCGACTTTGCGCGCCACACACACGCTTTTCCTCTGTCTTCCTCCGCGCGCCCTCTGTGTCCTTTGCTTTCGCGTTCACGTCATCAGGCTGATCGCCCAGAGCGCCCCGATAAGGACGAACGCGCCGAGCAGGACATACGCCCAGATGGGAAGCCCACCCTTGCGGGGCTTGGGGTCTTGGGGCATGGTCGCGCGATGGCTCTGGCGTTTGGTCATGACGGGGACAGTCTACCGCGCCGCGACCATCGTGCAAGCATGCGTGCCGCGGGTCCGTCGTGCGCCATCGTCCGACAACACGCGGAAGTGCTGTCTTTGGGGCGATGGATTGTGTTGGGCGGGGCGGCCAAAGACCCGTGGGGAGTCGTGGAGGTCCTGGACGATTGCTCCTCCTGGTCGACGGCCAGGACACCGACGGCACCGGATGACGGCCGCTTATGGCTGCTGCGGTCAAGCCCTGACCAGATTCACGGGCCACCCGTGCATCGGGCCCGGCCGTCGACCAGAAGGAGCAACTCACGGTAGGCTTGGCGGACCCGCCCTCCAAGCCCATCCGTACAGTCTCCCATCTCATGGGCGGCCCAACTGAAAATCCCAAAGATCAGGCGAGCCAGGGCGATCTCCCGCCCAACGTCACACCCTTCGACATCGATCGGCGTCAGCGCGACGTGCTCATCCGCGTCGTCCGGGCGACGTTCTTTGTCCTCTTCCTCACCGTCACGCTGCTGTACATCCTGAGCGAGGGGCCCGGCTCGGCGGCGACGACGCTCAACTGGTGGGTGACGCTGCTGGTCGCCTCTGGGGCCGCCGCGGTGGTCTTGGTGATCGATGTCCTGACGCCTCGCAAGAAGATCTCGACGCTTTTCTCGATCGCGTTGGGCCTGCTCGGCGCGATGCTGGCCTCGCTCGCAATCGGGTTCATTATCGATCTCGTCATCGAGAGTTGGATCGCCGACGACACGGCCATCAACGCCATCAAGCCGCTCGTCAACCTCGTGAAAGTGCTGCTGGGCGTGAGTTTGTGCTACCTCAGTGTGGTGACGGTCCTGCAGACCCAGGACGACTTCCGGTTGGTGATTCCGTATGTCGAGTTCGCCAAGCAGATCCGCGGGCCGCGGCCGCTGGTGCTCGACACGTCGGCGTTGATTGATGCTCGGATCGCCGATGTTGCTTCGACGAGTTTTCTGCAGGCGCCGATGATCGTGCCCAGGGTCGTGATTTCGGAGCTCCAGACGCTCGCCGACAGCGCCGACTCGCTCAAGAGGGCCAAGGGGCGGCGCGGGCTGGATGTCATCTCTCGCCTCCAGCGCCTCTCCACCGCGTCGCTCTCGGTGGACGACACTGTCTTTCCCAATACATCAACCGATCAGGCGATCGTGGAACTCTCGCGATCCATCTCCGGGATGATCGTGACGACGGATCTCGCCCTCGCCCGGGTCGCGGCGATCCAGGGCGTGCTGGTGCTGAATCTCAACGACCTCGGGAACGCGCTCAAGCCCAACGCGCTGCCAGGGGAAGAACTCGTCGTGAAGTTGCTCCGCGCGGGTGAGCAGGCGGGGCAGGCCGTGGGCTTCCTGCCCGATGGCACGATGATCGTCGCGGAGAACGCCCGCGAGGCGATCGGGCAGACAGTGCCCCTCGAGGTGGTCTCGTCGCTCCAGACCTCGGCCGGCCGACTGATCTTCGCGCGGCTCCGGGGTGGCGATTCGTCGCCGATTGCCACCGATCAGTCGCCTGGCGATGAATCAGAGGCGTTCACGCGTGATGTCGATGTTGCCGAAGGCGTAGTCGATCATGGGGCGAGCGTCGGCGAAGTTTCGTCGGACATCGAGGTTGAAGGGTCGGTCGAGGACCACATCGAACCTCACGATGGGAGCGCGCCGGATACGAGAACGGCCCGCTCGCCGCACCCCCCGAAGCCGCCTCGCTCGCTGCGCGCCGGCACGCCTCGAAACCCACGCCGATAGTGGCCCAATCCAAACGCAACCGGCCGAGCCTCCAGAGGAAGCCCGGCCGGGGGGGGTCAAGTTGCGAGCGCCGCGATCAGGCAGCACGAGGGCCGTCGTCGCGATCGAAGTCGTCGCCCAGCAGGTTTCGCAGGCCGGCGAGTTGCCGATCCATGCGATCCAGGGTGGACTCGGCCTGGCGGATGATGTCATCCGTGGAGGCGAAGTCGCCCTCGCCGGTCAGGCCCTTGGGAGCCCAACGCCCGATCCGGCTGACACTCTCCGCCGGGAACGGAATCGCGTCGTTGGTGTCGTCGTTGGTGAGGCGCAGTTTGCTACTCATGATTCCATCAACCTCCCTCTCCGCATACAGGCGGAACGAGAAGGGCATCGGCGGAATCAGGGATCGAGTTTCGTTCGAGAGAACCATGGCATGCTCCACGCATTTCCCGGACCGGTGCGATTTGCGCAGGTCCTGCGCCTTCACACCAACGTCCGAGATCATGCCGGTGCATCGGCGATCGCCATCCTCGCACTGTCGTTTGGGGGTTGATACTGAAGCGTTCATTTTGAGTCCGATAACTTCAACTGGCGTGTGATGCGGCTTTCGCGGGCGGTTTCTGCCCGACCTTCGGCTCGGTCCCGGCTCGCAATCGGTGGATGTTGGCCCGGTGCGTCCACACGATCAGCACGGCGAGGAGCACGGCAACGCCCACGAACGGGGCGGCCTGGGGGATGGATGTCGCGAATGTAGCGAGTCCCAGTGCGGGTGCCGCCCACATCAGATGGATGACCACGAGAAGCGGGAGGACGCAGGTCGCCGTCATCGCGGCGAGGCTGACATACCGGAAGGTCTTCAGCATGACGAGGAAGATCAGGAGCACCCCCACACCGGGGATGGTCAGTGCGGGATAGATCGCGACGATCGCCCCGACACCGGTGGCGACGCCTTTGCCTCCTTTGAACTTCAGCCAGGGCGAGAAGACATGTCCCAAGACCGGCGCGACCATGCAGGCGAGCCAGGGGAGCGACTCGCGGGGCTCGAGGGGGAGGCGCCCGGCCGAGTGGGTGACCAGGCCGGCGCCGAGCGTCGGCACGAAGCCCTTGATGAAATCAAGGAAGAAGCAGAGGAAGAAGTACCGCCGGCCGAGGATCCGCCCCACGTTGGTCGCGCCGATGTTCCCGCTGCCGACGGAACGGATGTCCACGCCTTTGGCGCGAGAGATGAGCAGGCCGAAGGGAATCGACCCAGAGAGGAAGGCGATCGGGATGAACAGGAGCCAGATCAAGGCGTTGGCTTGAGGAGATACGCGCGGCGTGGTTCGAGGACAGGAGTCGGCACGACCGCCTTCGCGGTGCCGAGCGAGCGCCCGGTGTGCGGCGTTGAGGTGAGCACATCGATCGACGAGGCGAACCTCGACAGGCGCGCGTCGGGGTCTTTCAGCACGGCGTCGCGGATCGGTTCGTCGCCCAGGTTTACGACGACCAGCCTCGACTCGCCTTCGAACATCCGCTCAAAGGCGAGGACGCGCGGGTCTGAGGCGGCGACAAGCCTCGTGTCTCCCCGGCGCAGCGTCGTGTCGGCCAATCGCACGCGGATGAGCTTCTTGTACCAGTTGAGGAGCGACGCAGGATCGCTCGCCTGTTGCGCGATGTTGCGCGTGGCGTAGTCGGGCTGGGGTGCTTGCCAGAGTTTCGCGATCGTGAATCCGAGGTTCTCCGCGCCGGTCCAGGGCATGGGCGTTCGGAGACGCTCGTCGGGCTTCTCGCCCGAGAGACCAATCTCTTCGCCGTAGTAGAGGAACGGCATTCCGGGGCCCAGCAGCATGACCGCGGCGGCGAGTCGGGCGCCCGTTTCGTCGCCCTTGAGCACGCTCATGACACGGTTCATGTCGTGATTGGTCAGGAAGTTCGAGAACTGGTTGCGCGGGTAACTGCGGAGGACGCCCTCGAGCGCGCCGCGGAGTTTCGTCGCGTCGCGCGACACGATCGATTGCAGCGTGGCGTCGGCGAGTTCAAACTCAAAGACGAGGTCGAGTTCCTTGGGGATGTACTTCGACGCCTCGGCCGTGGGCGACCAGACCTCGCCGATGGTCAGCGAGTCGGCGCGGACGGACTTACAGAACGCGTTGTATCCCTTGAGCCAGGCGTGGGTTTCGGGGGTGTTCTCCTGGATCTGGCCGACTTCGATGAGATGGCGGATCGCGTCGAGGCGGACGCCATCGACGCCGTAGTCGTGGAGCCAGTACCGCGTGATCTCCTCCATCTCTTTGGTGACGTCGGCGTTTCGATAGTTGAGATCGGGCATGCCCTTCCAGAACATGCCGTAGTAGAACCCCTTGTCGGTGTGGTGCCAGACGGGCTGGTGCCACAGGCCCTTCCATCCCGGGTCCTCGAACGACCAGATGAACCAGTCGCGTTTGGGCGAGCCGGGATCGCGCGACTCCTTGAACCAGGGGTGCTCCCACGAGCAGTGATTGACCACGTGGTCGATGACGACGCGAATCCCTCGCGCGTGGCACTTCTGCACGAGTTCCTTGAAGTCGTCGTTGGTGCCATACTCGCGGTCGATGGTTCGATAGTCGGTGATGTCGTAGCCGTGGTACGAGGGCGACTCCATGACGGGCATGAGCCAGATGAGATTGATGCCCAGGTCCGTGTCTGTGCTCGGGTCGTTGTCGTTGAGGTAGTCAAGGGAGTCGATGAGCCCGCGGAGGTCGCCGACGCCGTCGTTGGCGATCGAGCCGGAGGAAGAGTCCTTGAAAGACCGGACGAAGATCTCGTAGCCGATAGCGTCGTTCCACCAGTGGGCGTCGAAGGCCTTCGTGGCGGAGGGTGCGGTCTTCGTGGGGGCCTCGCTCGTTGCGGGCGCCTGGGCGACCACCCGCGTGCAGGACCCGGCGAGGGACGCGACGAGAGCACCGATCGCGAGAATCGTGCGGGGGCGGGCGCGCATGGGGCCTCCTCTGGAGTTTGAGAGTGTAGCGACGCGTCGGTGGGCCTAGGCCTCGAAGCGTTCGCCCAGGGCGTCCAGGAGCGACTGCCACACCTCGTCGGCGGATCGGCGGGCGTCGATCACCAGGTGCCGGTCCGGAGCCTGCCGCGCCTGGTCGAGGTATCCCTCGCGGACCTTGCGGTGGAAGTCTCGTCCGCGCGACTCGATGCGGTCGAGGCCTTTGGTCTCGCGTGTCGTGGAGACGTCGGCGAGGAGGGGCGAGATCCGCCGGGCGGCCGTTTCTTCGTCCACGTCGAAGATGATGACCAGGTCGGGATAGGCCCCCTGGATCGCGACGTCGGCGACGGCCTTGATCTCGGGGATCGGGATCCCACCCGCCGAGCCCTGGTACGCGAGCGTGGAGGAGACGAAGCGATCGGCCATGACGACCTCGCCGCGCTTGAGGGCCGGCCTGATGCGCTGCTCGACGAGTTGGCTCCGCGAGGCCATGTACAGCAGCATCTCGCAGCGCAGGGTCATCTCGTCCTTGGTGTGGAGGAGGATCTGGCGGATGGACTCGCCGATGGGTGTCCCCCCGGGCTCTCGGACCTCGCAGACGGTGAGCCCGCGCTGCTGGAGCAGCGAGATGAGCCGGCGATACTGCGTCGTCTTGCCCGAGCCGTCGGGTCCCTCGAAGGCGATGAACCGTCCCGCAAGGCGTCGCATCCATGGAGCGGAGGGGAGCGTCACGCGACGAGGGTAGGCGTGCGGTCTACTTCGGCCTGCGATTCACGACGCGATACGAGCCTTCGCCGTCGCCATGCTGCTCGGCAATCGCCTGGAGCAGGCCCGTCGGGTCGTCGTCCACGAACTGGATCGCCTTGATGACGACGGGCCTTTGCCTGGTGGCGAAGTTCCTGGGGTTGAGCGAGTCGAGTTCGCCCAGGGTCTGCTCGTTGCCGGCGCCCCAGTTCGCGTCGCTCCCGGAGCGTTTGATGCTCTGGGTGAGGATGAGGACGAGATCGGGCTTGACGCGCAGGGCGGCGCGGAGACCCGGGAGCGGGTCGCTCCGGCCGACGAGTTGGACATTGTCGAGCCAAGACGCGAGCGAGGCCATCGTGTCCCGTGTCGGGGCGACGAGGCCATGCGTCGGGTAGACGGCCACGGGTTGGTCCGGGCCATGCGAGACGACGACCTGGAAGGATTGATCCTCGCCGAGTTGGCGTACGGATTTTTTGAGTTCATCGACGGCAAAGGCGAGCGAGTTGGCCATCGATCCCGAGGCGTCGAGGACGTAGACCACCTTGCTCGCGGGCGTGGCGTCACCATCGGCATACGACACCGAGGGACGCGGCGGCGCTACCGGGGGCGATGGTTCCACAACCACGGGTGGCGCGGGCACGGGCGTGGGCGACGAGCGCACGGCAGGCTCAGGTGCCGGACGCGCCGGCGGCATTGCCACAGGCGCCGGCGGCACGAGGCCGATCGCCTCGGGGGGCGGCGTCGGCCCGGGCTCAGGTGAGGTCGGCGGCTCAGGCGCGGGCGGAACGACCTCCGGCTCGAGCGTCGACGGTTCTGGAGTCACGATCGGCACACGCTCAGGTGGCGGCTCCGGCGCCACAAGCGTGAGGATCGACTCCGGCTCGGATTCGGTGGACGCTTTGGAGATGCTCAGGCGATCGGGGCGACGCCCGAGCGTGGCCACGATCACGAGTGCCGCCACCACGGAGAGATGGATGACGATGGACGCGCCGAACGCCGTCGCCAGCGAATGGCGGTCTCGCTGCTGGGGTGTGCGAGATTTCAGGACGCCAGTCGAGGAGGGCATCGCGCCATCGTAGGGTTCGCCTACTCCTCCTCGTCTGCTTCGTCGTCGTCATCATCAAGGTGCGGGGCGCGACGGGCGCTTCGTGGATGGTGGGCCTCTTCGACGGCGGGCGTGAAGAGGGCCCGATCGATCGATGCCTTTCCGGCACCCATAAAGAGCAGCGCGAGCGCGATCGAGAAGAGCGAGAACTGCCAGAAGAGCGTGGCAAAGGCGGCCTGGCCATCGACGATGTCCCAGGCTCCGTGGTTGGGGAGGAATCCGAGCGCGGTATTGCCACTCGCCATCGCGGGCCCGATCTGGGTGAGCCACATCGCCGTGCCCATAACGCCCGCGAGGGCGAGCCCACTGACCCGTGTCAGCAGGCCGACGAGCACGAGCGCGCCGCCGATGGTTTCTGTGAGCGCGGCGGCCCAGGCGCCGTACACCGGCCAGCGCCCCTCCGAAAGGAATCGGGGCCAGAGGCGCGTCACGAGCGGCGTGGATGTTCCCGCGCCGGCCGTCGGCTCCACGACAGGCGCGTCTGGTGTTTCGTCTTGTGCAGGCGTCGGCACCGTGGTCGAAGGTTCGGGCGCGGTCTCGGCGCCGGCCTCGGGTGTGGGCGTGTGTGATTCGGCGCTTTGTGCCAGCAGGAGCGTGATGCCATGCACGCGCCGGACCTGGCGCTCGCCGGGGAACTCGGCAGCCGTCGCCTCGGCGGGCTGGGGCGTGTCCGTGACGGGCCTCTCGATCACGCCGAGCCGCGCGAGCAAGGCCGCCCGCTCTCCCTGCACGGGCATCGTGGGGATGATCTTCCCCAGCCCCGCCCAGAGCATGGTGATCCCCAGGCAGAGCCTCAGGAGGAGCGGCGCGAGCGTGAGCGGCCTGGTGTGGGTGGACATGGCGTCATTCCAGTACGGCGTGCGAAAAGGGTGCATCGAAGATTGCGCGAGTCTGGCTGGAGATTCTTGGTTCGATCGATCGACTCGTTTGGAAGACGTGCGGCGGGGTTTCGTGGGGGTCGTGCGCACCCCCTCTACGATTCGACCACGCGGGCGTGGCGGAACTGGCAGACGCGCGGGATTTAGGTTCCCGTGGCCGAAAGGCCGTGCAGGTTCGATTCCTGTCGCCCGCATTCCGTCCGGATCATCGCGATCCCATCGCCTCTCAAACTCGACCCGTCAGCACCCGGCCTGGAATCGCGCGAGGTAGTACAACAAATCATCGATGGTCACGGCCCCATCCGTGGTGCCGGTCCCCGTTCCGTTGTCCACGTCGGCGCGCGAGAGACCCTGCGCGAAGATCGTGATGTAGTACAGCAGATCGTCGATGGTGACGGCTCCGTCGGGTGTGCCCGAACCGCCGCCATCGTCCATATCCGCGACGCAGACAATCGTCGTCGCGCAGGGCGACGCGAGCCGCAGCACCGCGTCGAACTCCTCGAGCGTCGCCAGGTCACGAAGGTGCGCGAGCAGGTGGATGAGGCCATCGTCGGCCAGGTCGAACGCCGGCCCGATGAGCGAGGCAGCGGCGATGGAGACGACCTGGTGCTCGGGCGTGCCGTCGCCTGTGGTGTCGATGGTGTCGCCGTCCTCGAGCACGAGCGTCGCGTTGGGCAAGTCGTCGATAGGCCCGGCAAAGAGCGCGTGCGTGTTGTTCGTGTGCGTCCAGACGAAGGCCGCGCATCCGGCGTTGGAGAGGCTCACGGCCTGGACCGCCGCCGGGTCGAGCAGCGTCACCCCATCGACCGTGTCCCCCTCGCGGATGACGACCTCGCCATCACGCACGAGCACACCCTCGAAAGGCTCGGCCAGGGTGCTCGAACCGACAAGCGTCCGACCCGTGTCATTGATCGCCACACAGCGGAATCCCTGATAGATATCGTCGAACCCCGGGCTGGGCACAACGAGCCCGCTCTCCTGGAGCAGGATCGAACCGTCCACAACGATGCACGCGTCCGTCAGCGTCGAGCCCGTCTCCAGTTCCACGTGCACGATCAGGTGCTGTCCGTTGTCGGAGAACTGATACGGAAACGAGATCACCGGCGAGGAGAATCGCACGGGCAACCCCGCGAGCAGATCGCCGGTCGAGAAGACGGGCGCGATCGTGAATGACGTGTCGGTCAGCGTCCCGCGATACAGCGTCTGGGCGGAGGTCGAGCCGCTGGGTGCCGCCCCGGTCCCCGCGACGAAGGAGAAGCCGTCTTCGCCGAACATCTGTGGACGGCTGGCAAAGCGGATGTATCGCGTGTCAAGCCCGGGCGCCGGGTCGGTGTCGCTGAGGATGTAGCCGCGGCTCGACCACAGACCGTCGCGAGCGACGCCCGACGCGGCGTTGATGATGCCGGGGCTGTAGACAAATCTCCCGAGTGTGCCCACACCCATGGTGTTCTCGATCGTGTTGTTCAGGGTGTACGGCGTCGGGGCGTCGGCACTCTTGAAGATGACGCCCGTGTCATACCACACCGCGTGCCCGCCCGAGGCCAGCCGCATCGTGAACCCGATGTGCCCCAGAGGATCGGTAAAGGGGGAGGAGAGCGTGGCGATGGTGCCGACGCCCGGTATTGTGTCGCCGGTGCGCGCGACGATCGAAGCCGATCGAATCGGTGCGGCGGCCCACACCGGACACGCCACGAACAGGCAGGCGATGGCCCCAAGTCTCCACATCGAAGCGTTAGGCTAACGCGTTGGGCCGCAAACAACAAGAGTTCTCCGGGGGTTGGCTGACAGGATCAAGCCAGAGCACGCCAAAGTCCGATGGACACTGTTTCATCGAGGTCCGATAGCCCCACGCTGGCGAGAATCCGCACGCGGCGGTATGGTGGCTCCAAAGGAGATCTCCGCGCATGGATAAGTTCATCGAGCGCTTTATGTCCCTGATGGACGTGATCAACAACGTTCTGTGGGACAACGCGGTCCTCTATGTGGTGCTCGGCGTGGGCATCCTCTTCACACTCTGGAGTATCTTCGGGCAGTATCGTGCCATTACCCATGGCGTCTCGGTCATCCGCGGGAAGTACGACGACAAGAACGATCCTGGCGCCATCAACCACTTCCAGGCGCTCTCGACCGCGCTCTCCGCGACGGTCGGGCTGGGCAACATTGCCGGCGTCGCCATAGCCATCTCTGTCGGTGGACCCGGCGCGGTCTTCTGGATGTGGGTCACAGGGCTTGTCGGGATGGCGCTCAAGATGACCGAGGTCACCCAGGCCCTGCTCTTCCGCGACACCTCCGATCCCGAGAACCCGCGTGGCGGGGCGATGTGGGTCTGCAAGAACGGCTTCGCGAAGATCAGCCCCGCCCTCGCCCCTCTGGGCGCTGTCGTCGGCGGGATCTTCTGCGTCACGCTCATCATCTCCGCGATCACCGGGGGCAACATGTTCCAGGCGTGGAACGTGGCCGACATCGGGTTCACGTATTTCGAGATTCCCAAGGTTGCCACGGGCATCTTCCTGGCCGTCGGCGTGGGGATCGTCATCATCGGCGGGATCAAGCGCATCGGCGACATCGCGGGCAAGATCGTGCCGTTCATGTGCGCGATCTACATCCTCGCCGGGCTGTACGTCATCATCACGAACATGGACCAGATCCCCGCGATGTTCGGGCTGATCTTCAGGGAGGCGTTCTCGCCCAGCGAGGCGACGGGCGCGTTCCTCGGCGGGACGATGGGCTACGGATTCTTGAAGGGCATGCAGCGGGCGCTCTTCTCCAACGAGGCCGGGCAAGGCTCCGCGCCGATCGCCCACTCCGCCGCCAAGACCGACGAGCCGGTTCGCGAGGGCGTCGTCGCCGGGCTCGAGCCGTTCATCGACACGATCGTGGTCTGCACGATCACCGCGCTGGTGATCCTGCTCAGCGGGATGTGGAATCGCGAGCCGGCGCTTCGGTACATGGATGGCGTCACGCCGGTCGCGTCGGTCGTGACGAACACCGACGGCACGCCCTGGCTCGGCGACGATGGCGAGACGCACTACTTGATCCGCCCGATCGGTGTGCGCGTTGAGAACGAGAACGAGGCCGATTCGCAGATGCGCGACGGCATGGACATCTTCATTGTGCTCCAAGGTTCTGCGAAGAGCAACTCGGAGACCGGGGGCGATCACCATCGCGTGAGCGGCGTCTTAGAGAAGCCCGGGGCCGAGGATGGAGTCTGGAATGCCGTCTTCGATGGTCGCTCGAAGGATGAGAAGGACAAGGGCAAGCCGGTTTATAGCTTTACGTCCAAGGAGCCGCTCACCGTCGTGCGCGACGGCGTGTACTTCGGCTTCAAGGGCGCGACGCTCACCGCCAAGGCCTACGACCGTGTCATCCCGGGTCTAGGCAAGTGGATCGTGCCCGGAACAGCCTTCCTCTTCGCCTTCTCCACCATCATCTCATGGTCGTACTACGGGCAGCAGGGCGTGGTGTACCTCCTGGGCAAGCGTGCGATCACGCCCTATCGGGTTCTGTACTGCCTGCTCGTCATCGTCGCCACGGTTCCCAGCATCATGCAGACCGAGGCCGAGCTCGACACGATTTCCACGCTGGGCACAGGCGTCATGCTCTGGGCCAACATCCCCATCATGCTCATCTTCGGACCCATGGCCATGAAGGCCTATCACGAGTACATGGGGCGGCTCAAAAGCGGCAGAATGGAATCGCACGCCGCGCCCAAGATCACCGATGTGATCGAGGGGAACGACGTCGAGTAGCGTCGAGACGGCGGGATTACTCGCCGGGCTCGAGGACGGTCGCGAAGGATCGCCCGTCCCTGATCGCCTCGGCCTTGGCGACCTGGTACGTCCAGTTGTTCACCATCGCCAGCCCGAGCGAGTCGCCCACGCCGCAGCGCCGATCGACCTTGCACTGCGCCACGGGCGTGTTCTTGTGGAAGAACGAGCACCCGCTCGTGAGCGCCAAGGCGCCGGCGGCCAGCATGATCGTGATCACCTTCGTGGACTTCATCGCTCGCATCGCTCTCCCCTCCCAGGCGGCACGGACACTCGATCATCGTCGTCGGTCGGGCATGCAGCACGGTCCCGGGCGACGCGTTGGGATCGGCGGAGAGCGAGGCCCACACGAGTCGAGGCGCCAGGAGTGAGCACGAGTCGTGGGCGTGTGCGGCTTGGGAAACAGGGGCGAGGTGCCCTCGAGTCCGATATCGATAGGGTGCCCGATCGTCTTTGGGCGCCGATGATTCACGGTGTGGGAGGGGGCGTCGCCCCCACCACGGGAGGACACGAGTGGGCGACGGGCCAAATCAGGGCAATGCGGCAACGCGATCGATCTCGATCCTGGCCTGGTCGCGCGCGGGCGTCAGCGATGCCGGCGAGCCTGGTGACACGCGCACGCCGATTGTCGATCGTGTCTTCACGCCCTGGCAACGACTTGGCGATGCGCGCGAGCGGCTGGTCGTCTGGCGTCGTGGCGAGGCGGTGATTCTCGCGAGTCTGAAGAAGGAAGCCGCGGTGGCCGCCGTCTGCCGGGGGCTGCCCGTGCTCTGGATGATGGAGCAGGTCGTCGGCAAACTGGGCGGCATCGCCGACAAGGTCGCTCAGTCTTCCTCGGCGATCGTGATCGAGCAGGTGATCGAGTCCGCGCGCGCCGAGTTGGAGGTCGCCTCGGCCCAGGCGCGGGGTGCCGTCGAGGCGTTCCCGGGGAAGGGGAGCCTGATCCAGCGACTGGTGGACCACCCGGACCTGAACCTGAACGAGCAGGGCGAGCCCGACCCGCTCGATGGGCGGATGGGCCTGGTTCGGGTGATGCACGCGATCGAGAGTGCGACGCCCGGGAAGGGGCTGGTGCTGCGCGTGCCGAAGTGTGCCGGGCGCGTCGGCGAGGCGTCGCGTGTGTGGACAGCCCTCGCGGACGAGATGGTGGGGCGCGGCCTGTCGATCATGGTGATCGAGGACGTGCAGAGTGGGCACGCGGACGTGGTGCTGGGCGACCCGTCGGAGGCCGCGTGGAATCCGATCGTGGCGCCCTTGAGTTCAGTCGGCCTGGCGACGAAGGGCCCGAACCCGCCGCAGGGTTCCATCGAGCAAGCCCGCCGGCGGATCGACGTGTGGCGTGAGCACGGCCCGTCGAGGGGCGATCGCGTTGGGCCAGGGGTGGCAGCACGCACAGGACCAATCGAAGCGCCAGGCACGGAAGAGGACGACGCGAGCGCACGACAAGCCGCTCGCGAGCAGGCGATCCGCGAGGCGATGCTCGGGTCGGGCGTGCCACTGGCTCCGACGGGCGTCATCGCGAACGAGCGTGATCTTGGCGAACTCTTCGAGGATGTGCCCCAGCCGCGGGTGGCGCAACGGCGGCGCTGGCGCCGGGTGATGCAGGCGTCTGGTCCGGTGGCGTTGTCGCTGCTGCTCGCGGGCGGAATGTGGTGGGCGTGGAAGCGTGGGTACTTTGAGGTGGACCTCTCGCCGAAGGGTCTGGGTGTGGATGTCGGCGGTGACACGCGGCCACGCGTCGATCCCGGGCCGAGTGTCGTGGACCCGACCACGGCCCAGGCGACGCCAACCAACATCGCGCCCGAGCCCGGCGCGGATCCTCGGCTGACGTGGGGATTGCCCGAGGAGTTGAAGGCGTTGCGCGCGCGATTCGACGCGTTGCTCGTCGATCAGCGTGCCGGCGGCGGTTCACCCTCGTCGAGCGCGCTGGAGATCGGGCGTCGCCTCGTGATTCTCGGGCAGCGGCTGGACGCGGCGGCGTCGCCCATGTGGTCGCACGAGATCGAGGAGTGGGTGCGTGGCGAGGTGGCGTGGGCGGCTGGGGAGTCGCGGGCGCTCGATGGGGAGATCGAGAGCGAGCGGGTGCGGGGGCGCGCGCGCGTGAGGGACTTTCTGGCGCAGTCGGTGAGCTCCTGCTCGGCCATGTCGGAGGAGATGCGCGGCGCGTTTGCCGAGGTTGTTGGGGCGATCGACCCGGCGATCGGAGACGCGGCGGCTCGTGAAGCGGTTGCGCGGCTGGATGGGCTGGTGTCGAAGTTCGAGGCGGGGATCGGGCTGGGCGTGAGTCCACCGATCGGGTGCGCGATGGTGGATGATGTGCGCGCGGGCGATGCCATGGGCGAGGTCCGGGCGCGGGCGCTCGCGTCGGCGTCGGCGGACGTGCGGCGGTCCGGAGTTGGTGACGCGGAGTTGGCGAAACGCCTGGACGACATGGCGTCGGCGTCGGGGGAGGAGCAGGTGGCGCTGCGGGCGGCGATGGAGCGGGCGTGTCTGGCCGAGCGATTGCTGGCCGGCGGCGCGCGCGCCGATGACGCGATCGAGGGCGTGTCGCCTCGGGCGTTGCGGGAGGAGTTGGGGGTGCTGGGCGGGAAGGCGAGAGAGGCGGTGTCGCCGGCGGTTTCGGCTCTTGAAGGCGTGATCGGCGTGGACGCGCGCGCGGATGTGGAGAGCCTTGTCGAAGACGTCGATTCGGCGGTGCGCGAGGGGTGGAACGCGTCGCTGGCGGTTGGCGGTGTGGAGCGGCTGGCGGCGCTGGGGTGGCCCGGGCGCGCGGAGCGTGCGGCGGGTGCGAGCGAGCTGGTGAATGAGCGCGTGCCGAGGATGCTCGCGGGGTTGCCGGATGCGTGGCGCGGGGCGCTCGAGGCGCGGGTTGGTGGGGCGCGGCGGGCGATGTGGCGCGTGTTGATGGAAGGCCCGGCGTCGGACGCGGCAAGCCTGGATGCGGCGATGCGCGCGCGCGGGGCGTGGGGTGTCACGGCGAAAGAGGAGGAGTCGCTGTCGCCATCGGCGAGATACAACGCGGCTCGGTGGCGATTCGGGGAGGAGTTGGACGCGATCGAGGCGTCGGATCGCCCACGGGACGAGCGTGTTCGGAGCGTGGAAGCGCTGATGTCGAAGACGCTGGCGGCGGTCGAGGCGCTGGGGCCTGGGATCTCGCGGCGGGCGAGCGTGGACGCGTTCACGGGGCTGTTGCATGGCGCGAAGGACCTTCCTGATGAGCGGAACCTGACGCTGCTGGGGCCCGGGAGCGCGGGATGGACATTCGGCGGGGGTGCCGCGGATGGGTCGGTGGTGGCGTATCGGAAGGTGGTGGAGGTGCCGGATTGGAATGGGGGCGATCCGGAGTCGTTGCGCAGGCCCAAGGAGTTGCGGCTGGAGTTCAGGCGGCTCGGCGCGGCGGGGCGATCGCGGGTGACGTACCTCGCGACGACGGAAGTGTCCATGGCGGAGTTCACGCTCGCGGTGAGTGACGGCGGGAAGGACGGCTCTGGAGATGGGGTCGGGCAGGGCGACTGGGCTCGGGTTCGTCCGCTGATGATGGTGTTTGATCCACGGACGGATGATCCGCGGCTTGGGCCTCGCGTGTGGACGTGGGAGCCGTCGCGGTCGTGGACGTGGGGCGAAGGGGAACGGCCGATGGTGGACCGGGGGCTGCTCTCGCCGATCGTGGCGAGTCCTTCGGTCGCGGGGAACACGAGCAAGGGGTGGCTTCGTCCGATGACGCGGGCGGAGGAGGATTACTACCCGGAGACGATCCGGGGCGACGTGCGGGCGCCGAGCGACTCGATGCCGATGCAGTACGTTTCTGCCCGGGCGGCGGTGCATGTGTCGCGGCTGATGGGGTGCCGACTGCCGACGTCGGCGGAGTGGAAGCAGGCGCTGGCGGCGGAGCGGAAGGGGGAGGGGGGCGCGGCTCCTGAGGTGGTGTGGAATGTGCGTGATGCGCGCTGGCGGCAGCAGTTCGAGCGGACGCTGGCGCTGATCCAGCACACGCCGGACGCGCCGAACGCGGGGATCTTCAGACCCAGCGGGATGCGCCGGCCCTCGGCATCGGCGGATGGAGGCGTGGTCTCGGAGGCGGATGACGGATATCTGTGGTTTGCGCCGTCGGCGGAGGGTGCCGGGCGGCATTTCAGGCATCTGATCGGGAATGTGAGCGAATATGTGTACGAGTCGCCTGGGGACCTTGAGCGGCTGGGCGTGGGAGATGACGCGGCGATCGCGGAACTCTTGGGGCGGGGGTCGAAGTTGCGCGTGATCGGGGGGTCGGCGTTGTCTCCACCGGATATTGACGCGGAGACGGCGTATGGAGTGCCGTTGAGCCAATCGCTGGAGGGGTTCAGCGACGTGGGGTTCCGAGTGGCGTTCTCGGCACCTGGGAACGCGATCGCGCCCAAGGGCGATGAGGAGTCGCTCTTCGAACGGGCGCGGCGCGCGTGGCGTACGTCGTCATACCTGGCGGCGGAAGGCTCGCGTTAGCCGCGGAGCTGGCGGATCTTGCCGGACGTGTGTTCGGTGGGCGTTGGCGTGATTGGCGGGACTCGGGGCGGTTTGGGCGTGTTTGCGTCCTACCGTAGAGACCTGCCCAAAGCGGGTGGCGACTTTGGGGCGCGTCCGCGAGAGAGGCCGGGGATGGACGCCCGGCACCATACTGAGCCTGGATTCAAGGGATACGTCGATGAGGGAATCTGCATCGCTGCGCTCTTTCGCACTTGCCCGAGTCTGGGCGGCGGCGTGTGTACTGGTGGCCGGGCTTGCCGGGCCTGTGGCCGGGCAATCTGGCGGGTCGGATACAACTCCTGTTGATGTGAACGCGACTCGTCCGGGGCAGCCCGGGGCGTCGCAGGTGAGCGGGACGGGGATCGAGGCCACGGGCGAGGACGGCGCGAAGTATCGCGTGTCGCGCTTCGAGGTTCGGTACTTCGCGGACAACGAGGGGAACCCGGCACTGGAGACGGTGCTGGCGGCACCGGTGGAGTTGGGCGTGCTCTCCACGGGGTTTGTGGCGCCGCGCGAGGGGCTGAAGTCGACGACGATCCGGGTGGGGGACGTGATCGAGGGGACGATGCCATTCTTCTACCGGAGCGCGCTCGATGAGGTGCGCCGGTCGGTGTACAACGCGGTGAGTTCGCAGGGTCTCTTCGGCGTGGTGGTGCTGTTCGATCAGGAGGACGTGGACGAGGCGAACGACCGCGACCTTCGCGCGGGGCAGCGCGGGGCGATCCGGCTGGTGGTGTACACGGGGAAGGTGCAGCAGGTGCGGACGATCGCGTCGGGGGACCGGCTGATGCCGGAGACGGGCGATGAGTCGACGCAGCGCCGGATCAACAATCCGGACCCGGTGCACGCGCGGATTCGCTTGCAGTCGCCGGCCCAGCCTGGTGGGGTGGTGCGGCGTGACGATCTCTCGGCGTATGTCTCGCGGCTGAACCGGCACCCGGGTCGGCGCGTGGAGGTGGCGGTGGCGCCGGCGGTGGGCCCGGACAATCCCGAGGACGTGGTGGTGGATTTTCACGTGGCGGAGATGAGGCCCTGGCGTGCGTACGCGCAGGTCTCGAACACGGGGACGCGCCAGACCAACGAGTGGCGCGAGGTCTTCGGGTATGTGAACAACCAGTTGACCGGGCACGACGACACCTTGAGCGTGAACTACATCACGGGCGGGTTCACGGACGCGAACGCCGTGACGGCGAGTTATGAGTTTCCGCTGCGATCGGACATTCTGTCGATGCGGTTGTACGGGGCGTACAGCGAGTTCGACGCGTCGGAGGTCGGGCAGGCGAACGAGAGTTTCAGCGGGCGGACGTACCAGATCGGGACGGAGGTCACGGGGACGGTCTATCAGCAGCAGGATTCGTTCATCGATCTCTTCGGCGGCGTGCGGTATCAGGACGTGAGCGTGACGGACACGCTGCTGCTCCCCAGCCCGCAGGCCGAGGGGCAGACGGCGTTCCTGATCCCGTATCTCGGCGTGCGGTACTCGCGCGAGACGCCGGCGATGTCCACGCGGGCGTCGCTCTCGGTGGAGGGGAACCTGGCGGGGATCGCGGCGACGGAGTCGTATCAACTCGATCGTCTCGGTCGGCGAAACACGGACAAGGCGTGGACGACGGTGAAGGTGTCGGGTGAGCACTCGATGTACCTGGAGCCGCTCTTCGGGAAGGGCGGGCCGTTCGGCGAGACGCTGGCGCACGAGGTGGCGTTCCGCGTGGGGTATCAGGACGCGCTGGGCAGCCGCCTGATCGCGAACGAGCAGGAGGTCCAGGGCGGGATGTTCACGGTTCGCGGGTATCCCGAGTCGGTGGCGGCGGGCGACAACGCGGCGTTCGCGTCGGTGGAATATCGCTATCACGTGCCGAGGGCGTTTGCGATCAGTGAGCCTGGGACGCTGGGCGGGAAGGCGATGCCTCAGGTGCCGTGGGTCGAGAACTTCCGTTGGGCGCCTCAGGTGCCGTATGGCACGGCGGACTGGGACCTGGTGCTTCGCGGGTTCCTGGATGTGGGGAGCGTCTCGAACAACGACCGGCTGCTGGGTGAGTTTGACAACACGCTGGTGGGCGCGGGCGTGGGCGTGGAACTGGTCTTCCGGAGCAACGCGAGTTTGCGTCTGGACTGGGGCTTTGTTCTGAGCGAGGTGGATGAGCCGGGGAGCACCGTGGACACGGGGGACAACCGGGTTCACGTGATGCTGTGGCTGGCGTACTAGCACAGAACGCCGAGGACGTGGTGGGGGGAGTGTGCGAGCGCTTGGGGTGGCGGGGTAAGGAAGGAATCGAGTCATGCGGAAGAACGGCACGGGCGGGACGATGACGAGTTCTGGGATGAGCCGCGTGGCGCGCCTTCGCGGGCGTGCGGAGTGGACGGCGAGGCCCGTGGGCGTGCTTAGTGGCATGATGGCGGCGGCGATGGGGAGCGTCGCGTTCGCCTCGCCCGAGGGGGCGCAGGTGGTGCAGGGGAACGTGGGGATCTCGCAGCAGGGCGGGCTGACGACGATCACCGCGAGCCACAACAGCATCATCAACTACAGCAGTTTCAACGTGGCGGCGAACGAGGCCGTTCGATTTGTGCAGCCTGGCGCGACGTCGCGCGTGCTGAACCGGATCAACTCGGCCACGCCGTCGCAGATTGATGGCTCGATCTCGGCGAACGGGATCGTGTACCTGATCAATCCGGCGGGCGTGTACTTCGGCGCGGGGTCGGTGATCAACGTGGCCGGGCTGTATGCCGGGGCGGCGTCGATCACGGACTCGGACTTCCTGAATCAGATCGACCGGTTCGCGGGCGGGCGCGGGGCGGTGGTGAACCAGGGGACGATCTCGGCGGACTTTGCCGCGTTCGTGGGCGGCGCGGTGCACAACTCTGGGAACATCGTGTGCCCGGAGGGGACGGTGGTGATGGCGGCGGGCTCGGACGTGCTCATCGGCGAGCGCAACGGGCAGATCTATGCTCGGGTCTCGGGCGAGACGATCGCTCGCGCGATCGAGGGATCGCACGATTCGGCGGCCGTGGCGAACACGGGAACGATCGACACGCGATCGGCGAGCGGCGGGTCGGGACGGGTGCTCGTGGGCGTGGGCGACGCGCTGGGCGTGGCGATCGCGAATGCGGGGCGGATCCACGCGCGCGACACGAGAATCCAGGGGCAGGGGTCGGGGATCGTGGCCGTCGGCGGCGAGATCGACGCGACGAACGGGGACGGGCGTGGCGGTCGCGTGGAAATCACGGGCGAGCGCGTGACGCTGCGTGATGCGCAGATCGATGCCTCGGGATCGACGGGCGGCGGCGAGGTGTACATCGGCGGCGGGATGCACGGCGAGGGCGGTGTCGCGAACGCCGACCGGACGTATGTCAGCCCGGGCACGAACATCCATGCCGACGCGACGGTGCAGGGCGATGGCGGGACGGTGGTGGTCTGGTCCGACGAGGCGACGTCGTTCCGTGGCAACGCGACGGCGCGCGGCGGAGCGATGGGCGGGAACGGCGGGCTGGTGGAGATCTCCAGCGGCGGGTTGCTGTCGCTGAGCGGCAAGGCCGACGTGACCGCGGAGGAGGGCGAGGCGGGAACGATCCTGCTCGACCCGCGCGACATCACGATCCAGGCGGCGCCGGGGCCGGACGACGGCGAGGTGACGGTCACGATCGACGAGTCGGTGCTCTTTGGCGACGGCGGGGCGGCGGTGGACTTTGTGATCGGCGAGGCGGCGCTCGAGGCGCTGCAGGGGAACATCGTGCTCCAGGCGTCGCGTGACATCACGACGTCGGTCGGGGCGACGCTGAACCTGACGAATCAGACGGCCGGCGAGACGGTGGTCTTCCAGGCGGGGCGGACGATCACGCTCAACGGGCTGATCTCGACGGGCGGGGCGGCGATCGACCTGCGCGCGGGCGATCCGGCGAGCGGCGCGCCCGATGCATCGGCGGCGCTCGTCATCAACGCCACGCTCGCGTCGAACGGGGGGAACATCTCGCTCTCGAACACGGGGAGCGGCGGGATCACGCTCTCGGCGAACGTCCTCGCGGGGACGGGCGCGGTGCGCTTCAGCACGACGAGCGGCGGCATCACGCAGACGGTGGGGAGCATCACGGGCTCAACGCTGGAACTCGTCGGCGGTGGGGCGTTCGTGCTCAACCAGACGGGCAACGACGTCGACACACTCGCCGCGGGGATCAACGGCTCGCTGCGGTTCACCGACACCGATGGGCTGGCGATCGGGAGCGCGGGGGCGACCAATGGCATCTCGACGGGTGGGAATGATGTCACGCTCATCTCGGGCGCGGCTCTCTCGCTCAACCAGGGCATCAACGCGGGCTCGGGCGTTGTGACGCTGAGCACGGCATCGGGCGGCGTGAGCCAGGCGTCGGGCGGGATCATCGCGGGATCGCTGCAGCTGCTCGGAGTCGGGACGTTCACGCTGGGGAGCGCGACGAACAACATCTCCACGCTCGCGGCGTCGATCAACGGCACGCTCACATACGTCGACGCGAACGCGCTTACGGTGGGCGCGGTCACGTCGAACGGGATTGTGACCGCGGGGAATGCCGCGGACATCACGGCGGGGAGCACGATCACGCTGGCGCAGGGGATCAACGTCGGCGGGGCGACGCTGACGCTCAACGCGACGGGCGGCGGGCTGACGCAGACGGGCGGCTCGGTGATCGCCGGGAATCTGCGACTGCTGGGCGCGGGGGCGTTCCTCCTGACGCAGAGCGGGAACGACGTGAACGTTCTGGCGGGGACCGTGAACGGGAGCGTGTCGTACACCGACGCGAACAGCCTGACGATCGGGACGGTGACGGACGTGGGGCTCACGACCAATGGCGGGGCGGCGCTGATTACGGCGCCGACGCTCCTGACGATCAACAACCCGATCAACGCCGGGGCGGGCGCGGTGGTGCTGACGACGGACTCGATCTCGGTGAACTCGCTGGTGACGGGGAACGCGGGGATTTCCATCGCGCCGTTCACCGCGGGGCGCGCGATCGGGCTGAACGGGCCGAGTTCGGGGCTGGATCTCTCGCAGGCGGAGTTCGACAACCTGAACTCCTCCGGGACGGTGGTGATCGGTTCGGCGAGCGCGGGCGCAATCACGACGAACTCGGGCGCGACGCTGGACCTGTCGGCGGAGTCGTACAACCTGTCGCTGCAAGGCTCGTCGATGACGCTGGGCCCGATCACGCTGGCGACCGGGCGGACGCTGACGCTCAACTCCGCGGGCGCGGTGGGGCAGACGGGGGCGCTCGTCGCGACGAATCTGCGGCTGCTGGGCGCGGGGTCGTATGACCTGTCGCTCGCGGGGAACGATTTCGATGTGCTCGCGGGCGTGGTGACGGGGGGCGTGTCGCTCCGCGACGCGGACGGTCTGACGATCGGAACGGTGACCGACAGCGGGCTGAGCGCGTCGGGGATCACACTGACAACGGGCGGGACGCTCTCGCTGCAGCAGAACCTTGCTTCGACCAGTTCGATCACGCTAGCGCTCGCGGGGGGCGCGACGCAGACCGGCGGCGCGATCACCGCGACGCAACTCGTGCTCTCGGGCTCGGGCGGGTTCGATCTGCAGTCGGCGACGAACGACGTGGGCGAGATCTCCGGGAACTTCTTCGGGCCGTTGACGTATCGCGACGCGAACGCGTTGACGGTCGGGTCGTTCGCGATCGCGGGGCTGTCATCGAATGCCGGCGCGATCTCGATGCGAACGGGCGGCCTGCTCACGCTCTCGGCGGACATCGATTCGGGTGGTGCCGCGGTCTCGCTGAACTCGGCGGGGGTCACGCAGACGATCGGCGGGATCTCGGCGAGCACGCTCGAACTCTTGGGGACGGGCGTCTTCTCGCTCGCGCAGTCGAACGACATCGCGACGCTGGCGGCGAACGTGACGGGCGGGTTGACGTTCGTGGATGTCAATGCCCTAGCCGTGGGAACCGTGGGCGTGACGACGGGGATCACGACAGGCGGCGGCGACGTCTCGCTGACGGCCCAGACGGTGCTGAATGTGAACTCGTCGGTGAACGCGGGGGTGGGTTTCGTGACGCTGACAGCGGACTCGATGGACGTGTTGAACACGGTGCGAGGCGACGCGGGCGTGACGGTGAGGCCGTTCTCGAACGGGAGGAACGTCGGCCTGGGGACGATCGCTGCGGGGCTGGACCTCTCTGTGGGCGAGTTGAGCAACTTCCAGTCGTTGGGTGATGTCACGATCGGGTCGGCGACGACGGGGAACGTGACGACCTCGGCGCTCAATCTCTCGGGCGCAAACTACAACCTGTATCTGCACGGCTCGGGCGTGTCGATCGGCGGGATCACGATGGCGTCGGGCCGTCGCCTGTCGCTCGAATCGAGCAGCGGCGTGACGCAGTCCGGAGCGATCTCGGCGTCGAGCCTGCGCCTGCTCGGCGCAGGGGACATCGTGCTGGATCATGGGTCGAACGACTTCGGCACGATCGCCGGCGACACCACGGGCATCGTCAGCGTGACGGATATCAACGGCTTGATCGTGGGCACGGCCGTGACGAGCGGGCTGCGCGGACGGAACGTCACGCTCAATACCGGCGGGACGATCACGATCGCGAACGATCTTCGCGGCGATGTGAACACGGGGATCGTCACGCTCAACCCGCTCGCGGGCGGCGTGACGCAGACGGGCGGGAGCCTGGTCTCGGCGAATCTTCGATTGACCGGGGCCGGGGCGTTCAACCTGATCGGCGCGTCGAACGACGTGAGCGGATTCGCGGCGAATGTCGTCGGATCGGTCGCGTTCAACGACGCGGACGAGGTGTTCATCACGACGATCGGGCCGGTGAGCGGCGTGACGGTGACCGGGGGCAACGCGCAGATCACCTCACAAGGTTTGCTCACGCTGATCGCGGACGTGATCGCGGGCGCGGGCACGGTGGAACTCAACGGCGGCGGGATTCTGCAGTCCTTGGGGCAGATCTCGGCCGGGTCGCTGCTGCTCCGCGGGTCGGGCGATGCGACGCTGGCGTCGGCGACGAACAACATCGGCACGCTGGCGGCGAACATCACTGGCAATCTGCTCTATCACAATTCCAGTGCGATGGCGATCGGGACCGTCTCGGGATTCCAGGGGTTGACCGCGAGCGGAAACATCGACCTGTCGTCGGGCGGCGCGATCGCGGTGAACAGCGTCGTCGCGAGCACGGGCGGCGATGTTTCGATCCATGCGGGCCAGACCGGTACGGGGAATCTCTCGTTCGGTTCGGGTGTGGCGATCAGCGGCGACTCGATCACGCTCCGCGCGGGCGATGGGTTGGGCGGGAGCACCTCGGCGTTCGTCGATGCTCGGACCAACGGGCCGAACTTCCGCGGGACGGCGGGGGCGACGAGCAATCCCGCGGCGTTCACGATCCAGCAGGACGCGGGGGTGACGAGTTCGCTCCTGCCGCTGGGCTCGCAGTTCGGTGCGGGCTCGCCGACGGGTGTGGCGTATGTCGTGCGAAGCGACGATGGCGCGATGGTGATCTCGCAGGGCGACGCGTTCCAGGGGGCGGCTCTCACGCTCGAGGCGTTGAATGGGCTGAGCGTGGCGACGGCGCTGGACGGCCTGCGGTCGTTCATGACGAGCACGCCGATGACGCTCTCGGGGAGCATCCGAGCGACGACCGGCGGGAGCGTGACGATCAACAGCACGGTGACGCTCGCGGGGGACAGCACGATCTCCGCCGGCGAGTTCGGGTTGTTGACGCTCGGCGACGCGGTCTCGGCGAGCGCGTTCGACCTGACGCTCGAGGGCGTGGAGGTCGAGATCCTCGCGGACATCACGGGGACGGGCCGGTTGACGATCCAGCCCGTGGACCCGACACAGACGATCGGCGTGGGGAACATCGGGTCATCGCCCGAACTGGACCTTTCGCTGGATGAACTCGCGCACCTGGTCAATGGATTCGAATCGGTGACGATCGGGCGGGCGGATGGGACGGGGACGATCCGGATCGCGCAGGCGATCTCGACGATGAATCCGCTCATCTTCCGCACGCCGGGCGGCTTGATCGATGTCGCGTCGACGATCCGCGCGGATGAGAACGACGCGTTCCTCGCGTTTGTCGGGGCGACGCTGCTCTCGCAGAACGTCACGACGGTGGGGACGAGCCTGGCGTTCTATGGGCCTGTGACGCTCGGGGCGGATGTCTCGCTGGACACGACGGATGCCGGCGCGGTGGCCGAGGGCGCGGACATATTCGTTGACGCGCCGCTGAATGCGGACAGCGCGACGAACCGACGGACCCTCACGCTGACCGCGGGGACGGGCGGCGAGGTCTCGCTTCGTGCGGGTGCCGGCCTGGGGACCGACGGGACGCTCGAGAGCCTGATCGCCTCGGGCGAGATTGTTCGCCTCAGCGGCGTTCGGACCTTTGGTGCTCAGACCTACAACGGTTTCACAGGCCTGGGCGGCGACATGACGAGCCTCGAGGGCGGCGCGATCACGATCAACGGGTCGGCGGCCGTGGCTCTCGACACGACGATCCGCACGGCGGGCCTGGTGGCGGGCGACGACATCGTGATCACGGGTGTTGTGGATTCGGCGGTGGAAGGAAGCGAGGCGGCGCTCTCTCTCGATGCCGGTGCCGGGTCGGTGACGCTGTCGGATGATGTCGGCGGGAATCTCGCCCTTTCGGACTTCAGCGCGACCGGCGCGAGCGTGACGACACAGAGCGTCGCGGCACTCAACGCCGTGACGTTTGGCGGCCCGCTCACCGTGGTGGGGACGATCTCGGGCGACACGGTGCTCTTTGGCGATCGCGTTGAGGTGGCGGGCGAGACGATGGTGAACGGCACGACCTCGGTCACGTTCTCCGACATCGTCGAATCGGCGACGAACGAGGATCTCACGATCACGAGCGCGGCGACGACGTTCCTGGGCGAGGTCGGGTCGGACGACGGGCACGAGATCGGGAATCTCACGGTCTCGGGCGGGACGGTGGACATTGCGACGCAGTTCATCGAGACGCTGCACGACCAGTCGTATGGCGGGGCGGTGACGCTGAACGCCGACGCGAACCTCAACAGCGCGCTCGGCGGCGTGATGATCGAGGGCCCGATCGACTCGGGAAGCGTGATCCACTCCCTGCGCATGCAGGTCCCCGGGGAGTCGCGATTCGGCGGCGATGTCGGCGTGAACAACGCGCTCTCGACGATCACCATCGTCGGTGGCGGCACGCTGACGATCGCGGGAACCAGCATCAACACGACGGGGTTCCAGAACTACGACTCGGCGATTGTGCTCGATTCTGATGTGACCCTCGCGGGCGACACGATCACCGTGACGGGCGCGATCGACTCCGGGGACCAGGGCGCCAAGGCGCTCATCGTCGATGCTCGCAGCGGCGTGGCGACGCTGGCCGACATGGGCCAGACCAACGAACTGTCGTCGGTCGTGGTCTCCGGGGCTGGGGTCTCGCTGCGTGCGGTGCGCACGACGGGGGCCCAGACGTACACCGGCGAGACAACGCTCAACGGCGGCACGCTGAGCAGCACCGGGGCCGGCGAGATCGCGTTCAACTCCGACGTGATCCTCAACGGCGACGCAACGGTGACGACGGCGGGCCTCGCGAGCACCGACAGCGTGACCTTCGACGGGGCGATCGACTCCTTGAACACGTCGCACTCGCTCTCGGTGGGGACGGGCCTTGGATCGATCACGGTGACGGGCGCGGTGGGCCGGGGCCAGGACGCGACGGACGCGCCGCTCTCGGACTTCTCGCTCACGGGCGAGACGATCTCGGTCGGTGCTGTGCGCACGACGGGCGTCCAGTCGTACTCGGGGATGACGACGCTCCATGGGGATCTGGAGAGCACGCTGCTCGGGCCGATCCTCCTGGAGCGCTCGGTGACGCTCGCGGGCGATGTCACGATCTCGACCAACGACGGCGAGGTCGCGTTCCTCTCCACGATCGACTCGGACGGGACCGCGCGAAACCTGACGGTGAACACCGGCGGCGGGAGCGTCACGCGGTTCGCGGGGGACGTGGGGAGCACCAGCCGCCTCGCAACGCTGACGACCAACGCCGACGGCACGACGCAACTCGGCGGCGTGGTGGTCCGCACGACGACCTCGCAGACCTACAACGACGCCGTGGTCCTCGCCGGTCCGACGACGCGGATCGAGGGACCGACGGTCACGTTCCTCGGCAACATCGACTCGGATTCGAGCCTCACGCCACGGGCGCTCATCGTGAACACCGCGGCGACGACGCCCGGGACGGCGACGCTCGCGGGGAACGTGGGGAGCACCGCGGCGCTGCGTCAACTCAGCGTGACGGGCACGGGGCGGGCGCGGATCGGCGGCGATGTCACCGCGACCGAGGGGATCACGTTCGAGGGGCCGGTGCGGCTGCTCGGCTCGTCGATCATGAACGCCGGGACGGGCGGGATCTGGTTCCGCGCGACGGTGGACACAGAGGACTCCTTCGCGCCGGCGCCGCTCACGCTGCTGTCCAACATGGTCGCGACGGCCGACAACACGCCGTTCCGCTTCGGCGGGAGCATCGGCGCGACCAACGCGCTCGCCTCGCTCTCGATCGGGTCGGATATCGGCAACACGGCCCAGGCGGCCACGATCGTCTTCACCGACTCATTCGACTCGACGGGACGCATCACGAGCGGAACGGTCGCCGCGACCGATTCGTTCCTGATCCGCACCTCGGGCGACTTCACGATGGGACGTGGGCAGCGGCTCACATCGTTCGGGCGCCTGAACATCCAATCGGGGGGGACGGCACGCCTGGGTGATCTCACGTCCTTCGCCGACATCACGGTGACGGCGAACGCGATCGTGCTGCAACTCCGCCCGGCCGGGTCGATCCTCGACAACTTCTTCCAGACGCCCGACCAGCTCCTTCCCGATTCGGGGCTGGACATCGTGGCGGCGGGAGCGATCAACTTCAATCAGACTCCGACCACGACCGGGTCGGGTGGGCCGGCGTCGTTCGCTAACAACAGCGGATTCGCTCCGGCGAATCTCTCGGGGTTTGCCTTCCGCCAGTTCCCCGGCGGCGTGATCCGCAATCTCTTTGTCGACACTCGGGCCGGGGGAAGCGGGTTCCTGCTGCCTCTGGACCTCAAGGCGGAAGGCCCGTCGTCGTCGCAACTGGCGACGTCGCTCGCGAGCGCGATCCCCGGCGGGCTCGAGGAGTTTGGCTCGGTCGGGCAGCCGGTGGTCATCACCAGTTCGCTCGAAGAGCCGCTGAGCGAGATGGGACTCACGACGCGTGAGATGTCGGCGGACGACGCGATCGAGTTCCTCGTCGGGACGCGGATCTATGGCGACTCGGGGCTGGGGATGTCCGGCACGGACATCTCGACGCGACGGCTTGTCCCCCGCGCGGTCGAGCGGGCGCTCGAGTCGTATCGCTCGCTGGTCTTCGCGCCGGCGATCGACGACAAGGGGAACCCGATCCTCGACGAGAATGGCAAGGCGGTGCTGATCAAGCAGACCGACCGCATCAAGGACACTCTGGCCGAGGCGTGGGAGGGGTACAAGGCCAAGGTGCCCAAGTCCGACGGGCTGGGGTTCCGGGCGTACCTGGAGACGACCGGTGGGCAGGCCACCCCGGCGGAGGCGGCGTCGCTGGAGTACCTGACTCGCTTGCGCGAGGTGCTCGACAACATCGACGCCCTCGGGCTGTCGCCGTATGAGTCATCGATCCCCAAGAGCAAACTGCTGGGGTCGGTGAAGCCGGGCGATATGACCGATCGGGACATGCGCCAGGCGATCTACGGGGCGATCGTCCAGATCCAGTAGGCGACGTTCGGAAGTGCAGGTCCGAGAAGATTGCGTCTCGGGCGCGATGGGTGCCGTTGTTCCCAACCCTTTGCTACGGTAGCATTTGTTAGTGTTTGCTTGCAAATTGTGAAACCCGCGCATGTTTGTGCCGTCTAACATGATGCCGAGTCCCGGTTGGTTCTCGCCCGATGCGAGCCGGGCAGGTCGGGTGTGTTGCCCGGCTGGAAACGTGATCGGGTTCGGCCACGCGAGTTCCCGGCCTTGGGGTAAGCACCCCGAGGCCGATCTAAAGAGACCACGGTTGGAGGGAGGACGTCATGCGTCAGTCATTGATCCTCGGCGGAGTGGGTGTCCTGGTGGCGGGTTTGTTCGCGGGGTGCAATGCGCCGCCTCGGGGTGAGCAGAGCAACCGGGTGGAGATCACGCAGACGACCCGGGGCGAGTTGGGCTCGCGCCTGGTTACCACGACCGAACTCTCCGAGTTCCGCGACCAGGTGGTCCAGCAGTTGACGGCCGACCTGAAGCAGGTGCCCGAACTCAATGTGAATCGCGTGTCGGTCGTCTTCGGCGACCTCGAGAACAAGACGGGGATCGTCCCGACGCAGGACTTCGAGGGCTTCCGCAGCAGCATCCGGGCGCAGTTGATGCAGTCGCGGACGGTGCTCCAGAACATCCGGTTCGTGCGTGATCGCCAGTCGGCCGAGGCGCTCATGCGCCGGGAATCGCCCTCGGGCTCGGACATCCTGCAGGAAGGCTCGCGGTCCACGGTCGCGGCCCTCAACCCGGAGTTCACCTACTTCCTGAACGGCGAGATGTACCGTGTTTCACGCGGGGCCGACGCGACGCAACTCTACATGATGACGTTCAATCTCCAGAACATGGCCACGGGTGAACTCGTCTGGTCGAGCGCGCCCTACGAGAGCAAGCGCGTCCTGCGGTGAGAGACGTTTTCTGATTCCACGAACGGAGGTCTCGCAATGGGCGCGGCGAGGAGGCTCGTGGGGGTGGTGTGTGCGACGCTGCTGCTGGGCGCGTGCGCGAGCGCGCCGCCGAAGTCGTCGCGACTGACCGTCGATGACCTCGAGGCAACGACGACGGAGATCGCGCAGCGGCTGTCGTCGAGCGACTGGCTCTCGTCACGAACGCCCGAGAGCCCGCCGGTCGTGATCGCGATCGACAAGGTGCAGAACCTGACGTCGGACTTGATCCCCTCGAGCGAGCAGTGGTGGATGATGGCTCGCCTTCGCGACGGGCTGAATGTCTCGGCGCTGCGGCGAGATCGCAACGTGCGGTTTGTCATCCCGCAGGAGTATCTGAGGGACGCGATTGAGGCGGGCCGGTTGCCGCCGGAGACGGGCGAGCAGCGTCGGCCGACGCACGCGATGGAGGGGACGTTCCGCTCGCTGACGCGGACCGCGGGCAAGGACCGGACCGACGCGTACATGTTCGAGACGCGGATAACGGAGATCCAGACGGGCGAGCAGGTGGCGCAGGAGAACTTCGAGTTCAAGCGGATCGCGTTTGGTCGGGCGTACGACTAGGCGTCACGAGAGGTCCGAGGCGGCATGGGTCTGGTGCACCGGCGAGGCGTCTGTGCCACGTCCGAAAGGGAGTTCCGATCTCGTGGATGCGATGACGGGCACACGCCGAGAGTTGGCTGGCTGGCGCCGTGGGCGAGCGGCCGTGATCGGCCTGGCGTTGGTCGCCGGAGAGTTGCTCGGCGGCTGCGCGGGCGGTCGGAGCGTGTCGGCGGGGTCTCGGCCGTTTGAGTTTGGGGACTTTGCGCGGGCGCGATCGCTGTTCGTGAAGGAGATCTCGAACGACCGATCGGATCGGGACTACATCCTGTCGCGGATGCGCGCGCAGATCGCGACGCTCGCCGATGGCTATCCGCAAGGGGCCGAGGAACTCTCGAATCAGGCGTTCGACCTGCTGCGGACGCAGGGACTCAACGCCGACAAGACGACGACGGCGGTGGTGCTGCACGAGGGCGTGAAGACATGGAAGGGTGAGCCGTTCGAGCAGGCGATGTCGTACACGTACATCGCGGTGCAGAAGGCGATGCTGGGGGAGTGGGACAACGCGCGGGCGGCGGCGGGGTCGTCGCTCTTTCTGCTCAAGGACTTTGCCGACAACGAGAAGCCCGGCGAGAACCCGTCGTCGCTCGAACTCGCGCAGCGCGCGCAGTCGAAGGGCGAGGAGTATCTCGACAAGGGGTACGTCCCGATCCGCACAGACTTCGCGCTTGGGTACCTGCTCAGCGGCGTGGCGAGCAAGGCGATAGGGCGCGAGGACGAGGCGCGGGACAACTTCAACGCGGCGAGCGAGGCCAACGCGGGACTGATCCCGCTGGCCGAGGCGCTCACGTCGGACGGGTACAACACGCTGTTCGTGGTGGATTTCGGCATCGGGCCCAAGAAGGTGGCGTATGGGCCGGATGACGCGCTGGCACGGTTCATGCCCCGGACGCAGAGCGACGATCGCGGGATCAGCGCGATGGTGGTGGGGGGCGGGGGGGTGGCGCAGGGGCCGCAGATCGGGCCATTCCCGCCGGTGTGCGACGTGAACCAGATGGCGCAGAGCCACTTGTGGAACAACCTCGAGGACGTGCGGATCGCCAAGAGCCAGATCGGGAGCGCGCTGATGACGGCGGGGATCGTCGTCGCGGGGACGGCGAACAGTCGCAACAGCGACGCGCGCGCGAACCAGCAGATCATCGGGCTGGGGATGGCCATCATTGGCGGATTGCTGCGGGCCGGTGCGGCGGCGGACACGCGCTCGCTGGACGTCCTGCCCCAGCGCGTGTACCTGATCCCGGTACGGATCGATGAGCCTGACTCGATCGTGCGGCTCTCGCTGGGCGCGACGGAGCGGATGGTGCTCCCCGCGATGTCGCCGCCGAGGGAGGATCGGAGGATCCAACTGCGGTATGTGCGGCTCGCGGAGCGCGCGTCTCGTGAGATGACCGGCGAGGTGCTGTACGCGAACGACCAGTGTCGCGCGCGCGTCGAGGGGGATGACCTGCCCTACATCCTGGGTGGGCGCTGCGTTCGGCACCCGTCGCTGGAGGTGCTGACGCGGTATCAGCAGGCGGGGTGGTTGACTGGGATGACGGTGGTGGATCTCGAGAATCTGTATCGCGAGGAGGGGATCACGCTGACAGCGGAGGACGCGCATGGCATGCCGGGTGTCCACATCCTGATGGGCGGGACGACGCTGGTGGAGCCGCTGGCGGGGACGGTGGGGTATGTGGAGGCGTTCACGAGGCTGCACTCGGCGTATCGCCCGAAGTCGGATCGTGTTCGGGAGGTATCGAAGCAGATCGCGGCGGAGTTGGAGCGTCGGCGAGCGGATTGAATGTGGAACGAAGACGGAGCGTGGGCGTCAGAGTAGTATCTACTAACAGAGCGGCGTGGCCGCGGGAGTGTGAGCGATGAGCCGGGTGAACAAGCAAATGGTCCTTGGATTGGCGGGTTTGAGCGCGATGCTGGTGGCGTGTCGAGGAGAGCCGATCTATGCGCCGGCGGCCCGTGTGGACCCGACGATCCACCAGGGGTATCCGGCGGTGACGGTGGAGCCGGCGCTGCAGAAGTTCGTTGTCGTGGCCGAGCCTGTGGTGCAGGGCGAGGACGTGAAGACGGTGACGGTGCCGGTGCGCCTGATCAATAAGCACAACTATCCGATCAATATCCAGTACAAGTTCACGTTCACTGACAAGGACGGCGCCCCGCTGCGGACGCAGCCGGGGTGGAAGTACATCGTGCTCGAGCCGGGCATGCGACGCGATTTGACGGGCACGGCCCTCGACAATACGGCAGAGAACTGGCAACTGGAGATCCGGTCGGCACGCGGGGCGGGCTGAACACGAAGGGGGAGTACACGATGAATGCGACTGTGAAACACACGTTGGTGGCGAAGATTCCGGCCGCGGCCGGGTTGGCGATTGGTCTTTCGATGGTTCTGGGTGGCGTGGCCTTTGGTCAGCCCGGCTCGGGGCGCTTGCCCGATCCGCCGGCGCCGAAGGTGGAATCCACCTCGGATCGGCCCGAGAACTTCTCGGCGTTCCTCGAGGCGTATGAGCGCAGCGGGAGCCCGCGGCTTCTCGTGACGGGGGACATCGTGGGGATCGGCGGTTCGCCGTGCAAGGCGCTGCACGACGACGCGCTGCTCTCGACGCTGGGGTCGCGCCTGGAAGGGTACTTCCAGGATCCGGCGATCACGCTGGTGAACGCGAGCGCGGCGGACCTCGTCTCGGCGGTGGCGCAGAATGAGCTCGCCCGCAACGACGAGCGGGCGGCGGCGAGGATGGTCGGGCAGAAGGTGAAGGCCGACGTGGTGGTGTATGTTCGGTTGCTCGAGCAGCGCCACGCGAGCGCGCCATATCGCGCGTCGTACGAGATCGTGGACCTTCGCCGGGGCACGACGATCGGGACGCACAGTTGGGACATGGCCCCGGATCCGCAGGATCGCGGCGAGTTCACGACGTATCGACTCGCGGACTATGCCAAGGCAGTCGCGCGGCGGGTCGCGGGCGACTACGCGAAGATGAACCCGGTGTCGGGATCAGCGGAGGGGCGCCGGTTCTCGATCACGCTCGTGGGCGACTATGCCGACGACGATCTGGCGTCGTTCCGCGACGCGATGCGCTCGGTCGCGGGCGTGCGCGAGGGGAGCGTGCGCCTTCGCGAGGAGGACAAGGGGTACGGGCGTGCGATGGCGGAGTTTGACCTTGCGTACGCGGGCGATCTGATTGATCTGCGGCTGGACACGCGCCATGCCGTGGTCGATGCGATGGCGATGCAAGCGGAGATTCTCGGCTCGTCGGAGGGGAAACTCTCGCTGCGGCTGGATCCGCTGAGCCTGAGCGATCAGGAGCGGCTGCTCGTGGGCGGACCGATGACGGGCCGGAATCGTACGGCAAGAGAGGCGCTCTCGGGCGCGTACGCCGACGCGGGGTCGCCCTCGATCGCGTTCGTCGTCAGCCAGGCGATGGTCGAGAAGGAGGAATCACTCGTGGATCCCTCGGCCGCGAACGGCTCGCCGACGGCTCTGCAATCGGGTGACGGCGTGAACATCGTGATCGGTGAGCGCGTCGGGCTAGGCGGGTCGCTGGGGCTCTTGGGCGGCGATCCGTTCCTGGAGCGCGTGATCGATCGCGAACTGAGCGATCGGCGCACCGAGCGGAAGCAAGATGCCGTGATCGACACGATGGCGTTTGAGAACCGGCTGGTCGAGCGATTCGTGCAGTTGGGATTGACGCCCCGTGACGTGTCGGCGGCGCAGCGGTCGCTGGAGAAGGCAGGGTCGCTCGCGGGCCACACGTGGACGGACCGGACGCTGGGCTTTGAACTCGCGAAGGAGTCGAAGGCCGACGTGGTGGTGAGCGGCGTGGGGCGATTGGTGCGAGATCGCGCGACCGGCGAGCCGGTGCGCGTTGTCTACACGTTGCGGGCGTATCGCGTGGCGAACGGCGACGTGCTCGCGGCGGCGACGGTCGAGCGGAAGATCACCGGGCTCGACGACGCGAACCGCTCCATCGACGAGATGGCGGCGGAGGCAACGGGGAAACTCGCAACACAGTTGTCGGCGCGGTGGGCGGCGAATCCCGTCCGGGGAGAGACGGCGGAGATCCCGGCGAATCCGTGACAATCGGGCGGGACGCTGTGTGAGATTGATTCATCCCGGCGAACTGGAGGGAAGTCCCCCGGATCGCCGGTTTTCTTTTTGCGTGCGTGGAAACTACGCTGTGCGGCCGGGACGTGTGGGTGGGGTGTGGACTATTGGAGGTGCCGAGTTGGCCAAGAGTCGTTCGAAGAGTCCGCTGCCGCCGATCGTGGGCGTGATCATGGGTTCGCGTTCGGACTGGGAGACCATGCGTCACGCGAGCGATGCGCTGGCCGCGTTGGGCGTGGCGCACGAGTGCGTGGTGGTGTCGGCGCATCGCACGCCGGACTGGCTGTTTGAGTATGCGGGCGGGGCGGAGGAGCGCGGGCTGCAGGTGATCATCGCGGGCGCGGGCGGGGCGGCCCACCTGCCGGGGATGGCGGCGTCAAAGACGACGGTGCCCGTGCTGGGCGTGCCAATCGAGAGCAACATCCTGCGCGGGATGGACTCGCTGTTGTCGATCGTGCAGATGCCCGCGGGTGTGCCTGTGGGGACTCTGGCGATCGGGCGGAGCGGGGCGGTGAACGCGGCCTTGCTCGCGGCGTCGATCGTGGGAGTGTCGAACGCGGACGTGCGCGAGCGGCTCCGGGCGTATCGCGAGCGCCAGTCGCAGTCGGTGCTGGCGCATCGTGATCCCGCGGTTCGATTGGAGGGCGAGGCTCCGGCGCGGAAACCGAGTCGACGGAAGCGATCGGCGGACTAAGCCCCAGAGGCGGAAACCGAGGGATCCATGCTGATCGGGGTGCTGGGCGGCGGGCAGTTGGGGCAGATGATCGGGCTCGCCGGGCTGGCGATGGGCCTGCGATTCCGGTTTCTTGATCCCAGCGACGAGGCGTGCGCGGCGGCGGTCGGTGAGTTGCACGTCGGTTCGTATGCCGACAGCGCGGCGATCGATCGATTCGTGCAGAACCTCGACGCGGCAACGTTCGAGTTCGAGAACGTGCCGGTGTCGGCGTTGCACCAGATCGCGTCACGCCGCCCGACGTATCCCTCGGCAAAGTCGCTGGAGGTGGGGCAGGATCGGGGGAAGGAGAAGGCTCTCTTCGCGAGCGTGGGGCTGGATGTGCCGAGGTATGTGCTGTCGCGCACGCCGGCGCAACTGGAGTCGGCGATGGAGGCGCTGGGGCTTCCTGTGGTGGTGAAGACGGTGCGCGAGGGGTACGACGGGAAGGGGCAGCGCGTCGTTCGTGACGAGGCGTCGATGCGGTCGGCGATCGAGGCGTTGGGGAACGCCGAGGTGATCGTGGAGCGGATGGTTTCGTTCCGTCGCGAGGTGTCGCTGATCGGCGTGCGCTCGGTGACGGGGGAGATGGCGTTCTATCCGTTGACGGAGAACGTGCACTCGGCGGGGATGCTGCGGGTCTCGACGCCGCGGGCGGATGATCCGCTGCAGCCCGAGGCCGAGCGTGTGGGGCGGGCGATCATGGAGTCGCTGGGGCATGTGGGCGTGCTGGCGATCGAGTTCTTCGTGGAGCGTGACGCGAGCGGGAAGGAGCGGCTGTTGGGGAACGAGCTCGCGCCGCGCGTGCACAACAGCGGGCACTGGACGCAGGATGCGAGCGAGACGAGCCAGTTCGAGAATCACCTTCGCGCGATACTGGGGTGGCCATTGGGGCGGACGTCGCTCACGCGGGCGTGCGTGATGGTAAACATGATCGGGCGCGTGCCGGGGCGAGAGGAACTGCTAGAGGTTCGTGATGCGCGCGCCTGGCCTCGGATCCACGTGTATGGGAAGGCGAGCCGGGCCGGCCGGAAGGTGGGGCACGTGAACGTGGTGGGCGAGTCGTTATCGGCGGTGGAGTCGCTGGTCACGGCGCTGCGGGCGGCGACGCTTCGGGCCGAAGCGAAGGTGTGATCAGCGCGGAACGCGCGGCTGGAAGAGGCGATTGGGTCCGAGGCGGGCGATGCCCAGGCCGGCGCCGACGAGGAAGGCGATTGCCTCGGTCGCGGTGACGAGGAGGGCGACGCGGGCGAACTCCTTGGCGCCGCCCACGCCGAGGGTGGCGGCGAGGAAGACGATGGCGCCCTCGCGCGTGCCGAGTTGCCCGCTGGGGCTGATGATCCCCGCGAAGAACCCGGCGGAGGCGAGGACGAAGGCATCGGCATAGGAGAGTGGCTCGCCGAGGATCTGGGCGGCGGTGGTGTAACGGGTGGCCTGGAGGGCGATATCGACGATGCGGAGTGAGATCGTGCCCGCGACGGTGACGGGGGACATGAGCATCGCCGTGCACGCGTGGACCTGGGCGAAGTGCTCGGAGCGGACGATCCGCTCGGCGAACCCGAGGCGCGTGGCGCGAGCGAGGGCGGCGAGACGGTCGAGGCCCCGGACGCCGGCGAAGTATCGGGCGACGAGGACGACGCACGTGCCGAAGACCGCGAGGAACCCCACGCCCACGGCGAGTCGGATGAGGGGTTCGGCATGGCGCGTGAGATAGGCCGTGAGCGTGATCGTGCCGAGGACGGTGAGGAGGATCGCGGCGATGGCGGCCATCCACGCGCCGATCAGGAGCAGGGGGAGGCGATCGCGCTTGGAGTGGGTGGTGACGCGGAAGATGACGCTGAGTTTGAAGGGGAGATAGTTGAGGAATGTGGCGATGGCGTTGATGGAGATGGTGTCGAGAGCGTCGATCTTTCGGACGGGGCGGATGGTCTGGTGGAAGACGAGGCCATTGGCGATGAGCGTACCGAGGGAGAAGGCGAGGAGTGCGGCGATCTGGCCTGTGGTGGCGTGGCGGAGGCGCTCGAGGCTCTGGCGGCTGTCCTCGCCGCCGAAGGCTTTTGAGATGCACCACCACAGGAGCGTCAGGCCAACGACGAAGCCGAGCGCCTGGACGATGAACTTCAGGCCGCGGCGTTGGCGAGGTGTATCGGCGAGCGGAGTGGTGTCGGGTGTGCCGTCCATGGCGGGGTCAGTATAGTGATCGGCGTTTGCGGGTCCGGCGATGAGTCGGCGCACGGCGGATCGGCATGAAGGAGGCGTGAATGTTCGACATCGACGACTTCCGCGTGAAGCCCGGGTCCAAATTGGACCTCAAGAAGATCGACCCGGGGACGACAAAGGGCCTGAACAAAGACGAGGGGGAGGATCTCCTCAAGAAGAATCGAAAGAAACTGGACGAACTGCAGTATCTGCTCTATGCCGAGGACTCGCGGTCGATCCTGCTCGTGCTGCAGGCGATGGACGCTGGGGGCAAGGACGGGACGATCCGCGACGTGTTTGAGGGCGTGAACCCACAAGGGGTGCACGTGACCTCGTTCAAGGCGTCGTCGTCGGAGGAGTTGGAGCACGATTACCTGTGGCGTATCCACAAGGCGACGCCGAGACGTGGCGAGATGGGCGTCTTCAACCGGTCGCACTATGAGAGCGTGCTCGTCGAGCGGGTGAAGGGGCTGGCCCCCGAGCACGTGTGGAAGCCGCGGTATGGTCAGATCAACGCGTTTGAGTCGCATCTCGCCGCGTGCGGCACGACGATCGTCAAGTGCTATCTCCACATCAGCAAGGAGGAGCAACTCGAGCGACTCAAGAGACGATTGACCGACCCCAAGCGCCAGTGGAAGATGAACCCGGCGGACTTCGAGGAGCGGAAGCGGTGGGACGCGTACATGGAGGCCTTCGAGGACGCGATCGGGTTGTGCTCGACGGCGGCGTGTCCGTGGTACATCGTGCCCTCGGACACCAAGTGGTATCGGAATGCCGTCATCTCGTCGATTCTGGTGCGGACGTTGGAGCGGATGGATCTGAAGTTGCCCAGGGCGACGTTCGACCTCAAGGCGTTCAAGATCGAGTAGCGTTATCGGGCGAGTGTGGCATGACTTGGCCGACGCGAAGGAGCGCAGGATTGGACAGGAGGGCTCCCAGACAAGCGTTCGTCGGGGGTTGCGCTTCACGACGGAAGTTTCCCAGCCGATATCCGCAGAGTCCGGAATCACCAGACTCGCGAGGTATCCCGTGTCCGAGAAGAACAGCACAGAGAAGCGGGGGTCGGCGCCGCGACGAGCGTTTGTCGCCCGGGGCGATTCCGCGTCGATCCTCGCTTCGGCGCTCTATGGCGCGTTGCTTGCGATTGTCGTCGTGGCGGGTGTGGTCTGGTCGCTGGGGACGCACCGGCTTGAGCGTGCGAGAGCCGCTCGCGATGGGGCCCATCGGACGGTCGCCCTGTTGACCGAATCGGCCGTGGAATCGCTCGCGGACCCGACGCCGTCGAGTCTCTCGTCGCTTCGCTCGCTGGTTGTACGAGTGGTGGCGGACTCGGGGCTGGAATCATGCTCGATCACGCTGGCGGACGGCACGACGATCGCGTCGTCTATCCCGTCGCAGATCTCGCACGACGGCGAGGAGAAGGTGCTCGCGGGCACGTGGTCGGGGAGCGCGGCGGACGGATCGTCCGAGGCAGCGCTCGGGTTCTTCGATGTGCCCTCGTCGATCGAGATCTCGTCGAGCACGATCGTGCCCGGTCGGGGCGGGATTCGCGTGCGAGCGCAGCGGACACTGAGCGACTCGTGGGTGTCGAGCGCGTCGTCGATGTACGGCGCGATGAGTGTGGGGCTGGCGGCGGCGATCGGCTGGGCCGTGGTCTCGTGGTTCTACAGAAAGCGGACTCGCGCACTCGGGGCGATCCAGCAGGCGCTGCGCGCCGTGGAGCGTGGGCATGGCTCGGCCGCGGAAGCGTCGATCAGCGAGGCGTTTGGAGTTGAGGCCGCCGCGTGGAACCGGATGCTTGCGGAGCGTGAGGAGCTTAAAGAGTCGATGCTTCTCAACCAGGGCGACGGGGTGCCGGGCGGGAAGATCGCAGCGACGGGGGACCTGGGGAGCGCGTGCGACGCGCTGTGGATGGGCCTGGTGATCCTCGATTCAAAGTTGTCGATCAAGTACTGCAACGGGGCGGCGGCGGTTCTGCTTCGTGCCAAGCGCGAGGAGATCGTCGGGCAGATGATGGGCGAGATCGCCCGCGATGCGTCGGTGGTCTCGATGCTCGAATCGATCGCGAGCGGGAAAAACCGCCAGCGGACGAGCGTGGAATCTCGTAGCGAGGCTTTCGCGAACGAGTCGGGTGGGCGGAGCGGCGGTGTGGCGAGCGCGGCGGTGCTGCGCTTCACCGCTCGGCCGTTGCGTCGCGACGAGAGTGACTCGGTGATGGTCATCGTCGAGGACATCACGCAGCAACGGATCGCCGACGAATCTCGCAACGCGTTTGTGGCGCAGGCGAGCCACGAGTTGCGCACGCCGCTGACGAGCATTCGCCTCTATGTCGAGACGCTGCTCGAGTCGGGCGAGTCGGACCCGGCGGTGCGGTCGAAGTGCATCAACGTCATCGGGGCGGAGGCGCGTCGATTGGAGCGGATCGTGGGCGACATGCTCTCGGTCGCGGAGATCGAGGCCGGGGCTTTGAAACTTCGTGTGGGTGACGTGCGTCTCGACGCGCTCTTCGAGGAGATCCAGAACGACTACAAGATCGCCGCGGAGGACAAGGAGATCGCGCTCTCGTTCGATCTGCCGCCGAAGTATCCGGTGCTGCAGGGCGATCGCGACAAGTTGTCGTTGGCGATCCACAACGTGATCGGGAACGCGATCAAATACACGCCGATGGGCGGGAAGGTCACGGTAACGGCGAACGAGACGGACGGGCGTTTCCAGGTTGCCGTGTCGGACACGGGATTGGGGATCAAGCCCGAGGAGCAGGAACTGATCTTCGAGAAGTTCTATCGAGCCAAGGACAAGCGCGTCGGCACGATCTCCGGCTCGGGTCTTGGGTTGGCACTCGCGCGTGACGTCGTTCGTCAGCACGGCGGGGACATCTCGGTCAAGAGCGAGATCGATCGCGGGAGCACGTTCACGATCGCCGTGCCGCTCCCGGATACGCAGGGACAGTCGATGGCGGCGTGAGCGAGGGGAAGGAGGAGCGACGATGGACATCCAGGAGCAGAGACAGGGAGCCGTCACGGTGATCAAGCCGTGCGGCCCGCTGGCGCTCGGTGACGCGGACCAGTTCAAGACGACGCTCCTGGACGCGATGTCGCGCAGTCTTGGTCGGCTCGTGATCGACGCGACGGCGATGGCGTATGTGGACAGCCGGGGGCTGGAGGTGCTCGTCGAGGCGAGCGACGAGGCGTCGCAGGGTGGGCACGCGCTGCGGGTCTTCGGAATCAATGAGACGGTGCGCGAGGTGCTCGAACTCACGGACCTGACGGGAAAGTTCGAGCACTTTGAGGACGTGACCCAGGCGGTCCGGAGTTATCTGTGAGCCAATCGCCCGACGAGCACGATCGCACGAACGCGGGCCAGCCCGCGCCGGGTCGTCGCCTGCGCTTCGGCGAGATCCTGATCCAGTCGGGCGAACTGACAAAGGAGCAGTTGGAGCGGGCGCTGCGTGAGCAGACGCGGACCAACCGGATGCTGGGCGAGTTGCTCGTCGAGCAGGGGATGATCTCGAGTGCGACGCTGGTGCGGGCGCTGGCGATGGCGCTGGGCGTCAAGGGGTGCCAGTTGCGTCACGGCCTCATTGATCCCGCGGTGTTGCCGCTGGTCGGGGCCGAAGAGGCCGAGCGGCTGCGGGCGATCCCGCTCTTCAAGGTGCACGGCGATCTGACGGTCGCGATGGCCGAGCCGCAGAATCTGCCGGCGATCGATCGGCTGCGCCAGTTGACGGGCTGCCGAGTGCGTCCGGTGCTGGCGCTCGAGGGCGAGATCCTCGAGTTCGTGCGGAAGTATGCGGCGGGCAACGTGGACGTGGACGCGTTCCTTCGCAATCTCGAATCGTCGGATGTCGAGGTCGTGGAGAAGGAGTCGGTTGATGATGGCCCGCTCACGGAGATCGACACGCAGATCGCCGGAAGCCCGATCGTGAATCTCGTGAACGTCGCGTTCCTCCGCGCCGTGAACGACAAGGCGAGCGACATCCACATCGAGCCCGACTCATCACACGGCGGGAAGGCGACGCGGATCCGATATCGGATCAACGGCGTGCTGCGCGACCTGATGCGCCCGCCGCCGGGGATGCACTCGGCGATCGTCTCGCGCGTGAAGGTGATCGGGAAGATGGACATCGCGGAGAAGCGCCTGCCGCAGGAGGGGCGGGTGCGCATTATCGCCGAGGGTCGCGAGATCGACCTGCGCGTCTCGACGATCCCCACGCTGCTGGGCGAGAAGATCGTGGTGCGCATCCTCGACAAGAGCAATCTCAAGGTGCGCATGGAGGAACTGGGATTCCGCGACGAGACGCTCGCGAGTTTCCGGCGGGCGCTCGAGCAATCGCACGGGCTCTGCCTCGTGACCGGACCCACGGGGAGCGGCAAGACCACGACGCTCTACTCGGCCCTCGACCTGCTCCGCTCACCCGAGGTGAACATCGTGACCGTCGAGGATCCGGTCGAGTACCAACTGGAACTGGTGAACCAGATCCAGGTCGTCGAGGCGATCGGGATGACCTTCGCGCGGGCACTTCGAAGTATTCTGCGACAGGATCCGGACATCATCATGGTCGGCGAGATCCGCGACCAGGAGACGGCGAAGGTCGCGGTGCAGGCGGCGCTCACGGGGCACCTCGTGCTCGCGACGCTGCACACCAACGACGCGCCCGGGGCGGCGGCTCGGCTCATCGACATGGGTGTTGAGCCGTATCTGCTCTCCAGTGCTTTCAATGGCGCGGTGGCCCAGCGTTTGACGCGCACGATCTGCTCGCACTGCGCGACGAAGTACTATCCGACAGAGCAGGTGCTCCGAGACGCGGGGATCTGGACGGAGCAGGAGGCCAAGGCGCCGCGCGCGTTCCGCAAGGGTGCCGGTTGTCCACACTGCTACGACAGCGGATTTCTTGGGCGCTGCGGCGTGTACGAGGTCTTTGAGGTCACGCCCGAGACGCGTCGCATGATCCACAACGCGCGCCCGACGCATGAACTGCGTGAGGCGATGCGCCGGCACGGCGTGCTGACATTGCGCGAGGAGGGGGTGCTGCTGGCGATCGCGGGGAAGACGAGTCTGGAAGAGATCCTCCGCGTCACGCAGGATGATGATGCCGAGGCGAGTAAGCCGCATTCTGAGGATGTGAGGGAGGCGGCATGAAGTTCGCGTATCAGGGCTTTGATGCCGCCGGCAAGCCCGTGAATGGGCACGTGGACGCGAGCGATCGGCATGAGGCCGGCGAGGCGTTGCGTCGGCGCGGTGTGTTTGCGACTTCAATCGACGATGATGGCGCGGGCGCGAAGGTCACGGCACAACGATCCGGCGGTGGAAAGAAGGGGGGAGCGCGCGAGGTCGCAACGCTTCTGCGGGAACTCTCCGTGCTCGTGGGATCCGGAACGCCGGTTGTGGAGGCGCTCGGCTCGCTCGAGAGACAGATCGGGCCGGGTCCGTGGCACGACACGATCGCGGAGGTTCGATCGAGCGTTGAGGAGGGCGTCCAACTCTCCGACGCGCTCGCGAGGCATCCGGGCACATTCAACGGCGTCGTCCGCTGCCTCGTGGCGGCGGGCGAATCGGGCGGGCGTCTCGACGCGATGCTCGATCGACTCGCCAAACTCGTGCGCCAGCAACTCAAGGTGCGCACGACGCTCATCGGGGCGATGGTGTATCCCACGGTGCTCATCGCGATCTCGATGTTCGTGCTGACGATCCTCGTGGTCTTCGTGATGCCTCGGTTCCGCGGGCTCTTCGAGACGCTCCAGACGCCGCTACCGCCTACGACCAAGTTTGTGATGGCGATCAGCGACACCGTTCGAGGGCAATGGCCGATTCTGCTGGGCGTGCTCGTCTCCACGGTGGTGGGGGTGACTGTGTACCTGAAGAGCGAGGCCGGGAAGATGTTCCGCGATCGGGCGATGGTCCGCCTGCCACAGATCGGGCGCGTGACGCGGAACTTCGCGACGGCGCGGATCACGCGCGTGCTCGGCGTCTTGCTCGAGGGACACGTGCCGATGCTCGAAGCAATGGCGCTCACGCGAGAGTCGGTGCCGAATCGGCTGTATCAGGACGTGATGACGAAGGCCGAGGACGCCGTGTCGCGGGGCGAGTCGTTCAGCAGCGTGCTGAACGAGTCGGGACTCTTTGCGCCGTCAGTCGTCGAGGCGATCCGGACGGGCGAGAAGTCCGGCAGGATGAGCGGCGTCATGCTGCAACTCTCGGATCATCTCGACGAGGACAACGAGGTGCTCATCAAGACGGCGACCGGGCTGATCGAGCCGCTGATCCTGCTGTTGCTTGGCGTGGTCGTCGGCATGGTGGCGCTGAGCATGTTCCTGCCGCTCTTTGATCTGGCCGGTTCGACGGGCTCGGGCGGGCCTGGTGGAGGTGGCGCATGACACATGTCGCTTTCGGGTCCTCGCGTGGTCCGATCGGTCTGGCGATCGATGGGTGCTCGATTCGCGCGGCGCAGGTCTCGCGCGGTCGGTCTGGCAAGCACACACTCATCGCCGCGGCATCGTTCCCGCGTCAGTTGTCAGAGTCGCCTACGAACGACGAGATTCTCGAAGTCTTCGGCATGCTCGAACGCCACGGGTTTCGCGGGCCCGAGGTCGTGCTGTGGTCCGGGCACGCGCCGGTCGTCAGCCAGTTTGTGGATCTGCCGCCGAGGAACTCGGGGGCGCCGATCGACCAGATCGCGCGGGGAGAACTGTCGCGCGCGAATCGCCTGGATCTCTCGTCGTTCGAGATGGTGATGTGGGATTTGCCGGATGTCGGCGGCCGGACGCGCGGTGCTGGTTCACAATCGATGGCGATGATGCTCCCGCATGTCGAGGCGGATCGCGCCGTCGAAGCGTTCGTGGATTCGCCGTTGATCGTGCGGTCGCTCGAGCCGCTTTCCACAGCGCTCGCGCGGGCCGTAGCCCCGGCGATCCCCCCAGGCGTGGCGCTGGCGGTGGTGCTGCACGTGGGTTGGAGCGCCTCGACGCTGACGGTCGTGCATCTTGAGCCGGTCGAGCGCCGTGCGATCGTGGTCTACGAGCGGCGACTCGGCGAGCACGGGATGGATCGTCTGGTGACGGACTCGCGAGCCTGGAAAACCGGAGGAATGCCCGCGGTCCGCGCGTGCCTGAGACGCCTCTCTCACGATGAGGCGCCACCCTCGGGTGCGAACTTCGCGGATCTGCGGTCGAGAACGACCACCTCCATCAACGCGCTGACCCTGGAACTGGAGCGCTCGCTGCAGTTCGTGCAGCGTCGGTTCGCGCCGCTGGAGGCGACGCAGTGCATCCTGGCTGGGATGTGCGACGGCGTGCGCGGGCTGGCCGAGCGGATCACGTCGCATCTGGGGCTTTCGGCTCGGGCCGTGACCCCATTCGAGGTGATGGAGATTGAGCCTGGCATGCACGCGGCGGCGAGTTCTCCCGAGATGCTGCTGCCTCTGGGCCTGGCGCTGGGGGATGGGGAATAAGCGATGCAGAAGTCCACGAGCGTCAATCTTCTTTCGCCGCAACTGCGCCGAGTGGCGGGGCTTCGGCGTCGATCGCGCACATGGGCGACGGTGCTCAGTGGGTACGTCGTCCTCGTGCTGGTCGCGGGCGGATCGTTCGCCGCCCTTGATTCCAGCGGGCCCGACCTGGATGCGCGACTCCGTGATGCTCAGGCGAGACTGGAGAGCGCCAAGTCCGAGTTTACTCGTACCGCTGCCGCACTCAACACCGAGCGACGCAAAGTCGAGGCGGCGAGCATCGTCTCCAAGCACCCGGACTGGTCGATCGTGCTCGGGCTTCTCGCCAGGTCCTGCACGCCGGGGCTGACTCTCTCTCGCGTCGATCTCACGCGTCTCGACGAGCGCCCCGGTGAGTCGACGTCGCGAGGCACGGGCAAGGACGCCGCGCCGACGGGATATTCGATCGGTGTGCAGGGCACGGCTCCGACCCAGGCCGACGCCACGTCGTACGTCCTCGTACTCGAGCGATCGGGCGTCTTCGATCGCGTGGAAATCATCGAATCGCGGGCGATTTCCGGGCAACTCGTGGGGGCGACGTTCCAACTTCGCTGCGTCCTTATCGAGGGCGTGCCCGCGGAGGTGAAGCCATGAAGTTGACGTTCCTGGACGCCACGTGGAAGATCGATGCCGCGGCCCTCGCGCTCGCGTGCGCCCTGGCCGGCGGGGTCTACGCCTTCACGCTCCAGCCGCGACTGTCGGCGAGCGCCGCCGAGAGCGAACTGCGCGAGAAACTCTCGGAGACGATCGGCGAGGCCGAGTCGAAGGAAGCGAGCACACGCCAGACCATGGGCGAGGTGCAGCGTCTTCGCAAGGTGACGGCCGAAGTCAGCGTTGAACTCAAATCCACGTCGGACCTCAACAGCCACATCGCCGCGGTCAGCACGATCGCCCAGGAGCACCACGTCCAGATCAACGAGATCCGATCGAGTCCGCCCGTCGCTGTTCCCGGACGCCGGCATGTTGTGGTCCCGGTCGATCTCGGAGGCGTCGGCTCGTTCCCGGACGTCGTGGCCCTGGTGGCGAGCCTCCATGAGACCCATCGAGACACTTCGGTCATCACGTTCACGATCGAGCACGTGATCGTGGATGGTGTGGACCTGGCGTCGTTCCGCCTGGGACTCAACTGGCACGCCATGAACGATGCAGGCCTCACAGGCGTGCCCGCTTCACCAAAGTCGTGAGATTCGGAGGCGTTCGGGCTTGCACCGGACACGTCTGTATTGCACATTTTGGTCGTGACCCTCACTAAACAACAGCGTGCGCTCGCGATCGTTCTTGGGCTAGGCGCCGTGGCGGTCGGTATCGACCGGTTTGTCCTGGACTCCGGCGTGACCGCGCCGAGCGGGGCCTCGGCCGCGGCTCCTGTCGCCGCCGCATCGCCGGCGCCGACCGCGGCACCGGTCGAAGCGACGAAGTCCGCGGTCGTGACTGTCGCCGATCGTCTCGTGAAACACACGTCGGGAGTCGATCTCGTGGCCGCTGTTCCGGACGCGTTTGCCACGTCCGGGAAGACCAAGTCCGCGAGCACGTCCACGCCGACGCGTCCGGCGGACCTGCCGCAACTCTCGATCACCTCGGTCCTCTCCGGTAAGGCCGCGGTCATCAATGGCGTGCTCGTCTCGGTGGGCCAGGAGCGCCAGGTTCCACTCCCGGGCGGCTCGCGCGTGGCGGTGAAGGTTGTAGAGATTGCCGCGGGAGAGGCGTCAACAAACCTGGTCAAGGTCGAGGTTACCGGGCGCGTCGCGACGCTCGTCTTTGACCCCGCAGGCACTCAACCTCGATAGGTTGCACGATCCCGTCCATGTTGCACGTCCAATAACAGTCGGAGTTGATGGGTCACTTACGCGATCAACCCATCCGGCATTTTCCCGTGGTTGGGGGAACTCCTCACAGTGAAGTGGGGTGGCCCGAGTCCCGATGTTGTGTGTGTACGGGTGGTTGGATCCATCCGGCATGGATCACTCGTGGGAATCGAGAAGCAACACCTCTGTGTGGAAGGGACTAGAGCCATGGTGCGTGGAATGCGTCGTCTGAATGGATTCAGCATGATCGAACTGGTGATCGTGGTCGTGATCATCGGCATTATCGCCGCGATCGCGGTCCCGCGCATGAGCCGGGGCGCCGCCGGCGCCGCCGAGGGCTCGCTCACCGCGAATCTCAACGTCCTGCGTAGCGCACTCGACCTGTACGCGACCGAGCACGGCGGCGCCTACCCGACCGCGGCCAACGTCGTGGGCGCGCTCACGACCTATACCGACGACGCCGGGGCGGTCTCCGCGACCAAGACCGGCGCGTACATCTATGGCCCGTACGTCCGGGCGATCCCCGTACTCCCGGTCGGCGCCAAGAAGGGCGCGAACGGCATCGCCGCCGCCGACGCCGCGGGCATCGGCTGGATCTACGTCGAATCCACGGGCAAGATCAGCGCCAACACCACCACCGAGACCGACGCGAAGGGCACCCTCTTCAGCGCGTACTAGTCCGAGTGTTGAATCATGAACGTGTCCATGGAACAGCACCGGCCATGGTGTCATCAGGCGTGCGGCCCGCATCTCGCGGGCCGTCGCCGTTTCCGTGCGGCCTTCACGCTCATCGAGCTCGTCATGGTCGTGGTGATCGTGGGCGTGGTGGCGGCGATCGCCATTCCGCGATTCTCCAACGCGTCGGCCCGATATCGCGTGGACCTCGCCGCCGCCCGCGTGGCGACCGACCTGGAACTCACGCGCGACACCGCTCGATCCGTGAGCGCCTCGATGACCGTCCGTTTTGCGGAAGGCTCCGCTCGTTATGGCGCGGTCGCTGCCAATCCCGGCGCCCTCAACATCGGGCCGACCACGCCCAAGCCGGGCTTTGTGAGCAACATCAGCAGCGAGCCGTACTTCGCCTATGTCGCCGCCGCCAAGTTCGGCACTGGGCCCCAAGTGGACATCACGCCCTATGGCGTCTTCGACTCCGACGGGCTGGTAATCGTGACCAACGGCACGTGGGGCGGTGCGATCGCCGTGGATTCCAAAACTGGCGTGATCACGCGGACCATGTTCCGCTGGCCGACCGTCGTCGCCACGCCGGGCGCGGACATCGCCGCGCCCATCGCCGCGCTTCTTCCGGAGTCCAAGCCCCGCGACCGCTCGCTCGATACGGCTCCGGACACGGACCTGGACGCCGTGGCAGGGAACAACGTCCGAGTCGGGAAGTCGTGAGAGTTCTCGGACTCGTCAGTCCGGTACCGGCGACGTACTCGCGCGGGTCTTTCTCTCCTCACACGCGACTTTCCGGTTGGGGCGGGCGTGGGCCTGTCGGATATCCGATCTTCCGGTGTACGGGGGAACTCCACGCATGATTCGCAGACGCCGATCTCGATCCGCGTTCACGCTCGCCGAGACGCTCGCCGCGATGGGGATCTCATCGGTGCTCCTGGTCGCGTCGGGTTCGGTGGTCGTGATCTCGTCGCGTTCGATCCCCAAGCCCAACGATGCGGCGGCCGTCGCGCTCACGAACCAGCGTGCCTTCGACCGCCTTGCCGACGACCTGCACTTTGCCGTGTCGATTGACACGGTGAGCGCGACGAGCCTCTCGCTACGGATTCCCGATCGGGACGCCGACGGCTCCGACGAGAGCGTGGCCTACACATGGTCCGGGACACGTGGCGAGGCACTCCTCCGCACCGAGAACACGGACGACCCCGTCGAAGTCGGCCCGGGGCTCAAGGGCCTGACCTTCACGCTCACGACTTCGGACACCACGAGCGCCCAGCCCCATGGCTACGCGACGAGCGGCAATCTCTATCTCGCCGGGCACGACACCGTCAACTCGGGGTCGGCGGCGATCCGGTCCGACTCCGGGTTCTCGATCGCCTTCCGCGTCACGCCGCCCGATTCCAGCGCGGTGGCCTTCAACCTGACGCGCGTCGAACTTCCCATCACCAAGTCGCTCCTCGCGATTGCGGGACAGAAACTCACCGCCGAGCTCCGCGTCGCCAACACCGACGGCACGCCCACCGACCAGATCATCGCGAGTGACTCACGCTCCGCGTCGCTCCTCTCCGATCTTCTCTCGCTCACCTGGCCGACCTTCTTCGCCTCGGGGATCGGCGGGCTGGACCCCAACCAGACGTACGCGATCGTCCTCTACTCCGACACCACCTCGAGCAGTTTCTCCATCTCGTACTCGGATTCGGTTCAGGCCGCCGGCGTCCGGTGCGCTTCCTCCACCGGCAGCGGGTGGACCGTGCTCTCTTCGCGCACGCTCCAGTTCCGCGTCTTCGGCACGGTCACAGGCGACGGCTTGGAGACCGTCACCCAACCATTGGCGCGCTCGCTCACGCTCAGCGCCACGCCCTCGGCCTCCACGAGCCCTCCCTATTCCAGAACCTTCGTTATTCCCTCGACCCCCGCCTATGGCTCGCCCACCGTCGCCCTGGCGAGCGGCACCACCGACACGCCCCCCGTGCTCTCGGGCCTGGGCACCGTCGTCGCCGGAGCCTTCGGATCCGGATCCTCGGGGTCCGGTGGGACGCTCTCCTCGCTTGTGAACGGCACGACTTCACTTCTCAACGGCAACGGCAACGGCAACAGCACCACCACAAGCAGCGCCAAGAACGCGAACTAGAGCAATGCGACCCACCCCCAGATATCGCCGCGCCTTCAGCCTCGTCGAGGCCGTGATCTCGACGCTGATCGTCGCGGGCCTGCTCGTGGCTTCGCTCAGCGTCGTCTCACAGGGGGCCAAAGTCCGCCTCTCGAACCAGATGCGTCTCGACGGGCTTCGCTATGCCGAAATCCTGCTCGCGAAGGTCCAGGCGCTGCCCTACGACGACCCCAACGACACGCCGCTGCTCGGCGTTGAGGTCGGCGACGTCACCGCGACGCCCGCGACCTATGACGACATGGACGATTTCGATGGCTATCAGGAATCACCGCCGACCGATGCCTCGTGGCAGGCGATCCCCGTCGCCTCGCGATGGAAGTTGACGGTGACCGTGGCGTACGTCGACCCGAGCGCGAGTTACGCCGTCGTCGCCACCGATAAGGGTGTCAAGAAGGTCACCGTGACGGCGTCGTCGGGCGGCAAGCCCTACGCCACACTCTGGACCATCCGCACCCGCGCCTGGGACACGGTGACCAAGCCATGAGCGTGACGCGAACCACATCGTTGAACGCCGCGCGTCATCGCCCGCGTTCTCGACCCCGTCGCCGCCCGTCCCGCGCCCGCTTCGGCGGGGTCTACCTCATCGTCCTCTCGGTCACGACGATCGTCACCGTCCTCGCGATCGGCGGCGCGATCGCCTGGCAGCGCGACATGGGCTCGGTGGCGATGGCCCAGACGGGCGCCCAGAGCCGTCTCGCCACCCAGGCCTCCGCCGAGATCGTTGCCCACACACTTCTCTCCACAACTATCGATCGCACGGCCCTGGCGACCAACCCCGAACTCGTCCGCGCGCGACTCTCGGCGAACACCGTCGTCGTCGGCGAGGTCTATGCCGCTGATGGCACCGCGATCACCAGCGACACCTCGCTCCCGATCCTCGTCCGGGCCGAATCGGGGACGGGCTCGGCGCGACAGGGTCTCTCGTTCACGCTCGAGCCGGTGAACGGCCCGCGCGCGTGCCTGAACGTTCCTATCGCCACCGGCGGCACGTTCGCGATCTCCGGCTCGATCTCCGCCGAGCACGTCATCGTGAACTTCCAGGGAGGCAAGGCCTGGCCCGGATACGACGCCAGCGGGAAGACCAGCGTCTCGGCGACCACGACGGCGACCCTCCCCTGGAATCCGCGAATCTCCAATAGCGCCGAAATGCCTGACGCCGCGACGCTCACCCGCTGGCAGGCACGGGCCGCGGTCTGCGCCTTGCCCGGCGGCAGGAAGATCGAGAACGGTGTCCTCTCGCCTCGCTCGAATCCGTACGGCGCGACCAATGACGAGGGGATCTACTGGTTCAACGCCGCGAACGGGGCCACGATCCAGAACATGCGCATCGTGGGCACGATCATCATTACCGGCGTGGGAACCGTGCAGATCGGGGACTCGGTGCTCATCGAGCCAGCCGTCCCGGGAGCGCCCGCCATCCTGTCGGACATGAACATCCAGTTCACGGGTGCGGGAGACGCCCTCGACGAGAACACCATGGGCGCCAACTTCAACCCCGCGGGGACGCCGTATCTGGATGTTGAGGATTCGGACACGTTGGACATGTACCCCTCGGTGATTCACGGCGTGGTCTACACAACAAGCAGCATCAGTTGCAACGGAAACCCCACCGTCGTCGGTGTGATCGTTGCGAATGGCAACGTGAGCGTCTCCGGGCAGTTGATGATTCAGTACGACCGCCCGACGAACGTGCCCATGGGCTTCTCGACGGTGACGGGGCAGCACGTCGTGCCCGGCTCGATCGAGCGCCTGACGAACTGAGTGTGCTCCGGTGTACCGCCCCGCTCCGCGTGGGGCTCCTTCTCCGTCTTTCCTCTCGGTCTCGTCCCTCGGGACCGTGCTTCCACGCTGATGGCGCAACTCACACCCCAGGAATCTGCGCGTCCTCGCTGGAGACCAGGGGTGCCTCGAGCGCCGGCAACTCCTCGGCATCGTCGCGCTTCCCAGCGAGCCTGGCGATCTTCTCCCCCAGGCGCTTGGGCACAAGCGACTTGACGCGGGCGAAGAGGTCAAGGACATCACCGCGTGCGAACCACCACGCCCAGGCGCTGTAGAGGATCCCGACGACGATCGGAGCCTGCACCAGCCCGATGATGTCGCCCCGCGTGGAGTTGGGAAGCGCCCGGAGGATCAATGCCGCCACGCCGCACGACAGAAGCGATCCGACCGTGGGCCGGGCGTAGATGCGGAGGACGTCGAACCAGGAGCGGCGGACTTTGTACAAGGCGATGTACATCGCAATCGGGGAATACACGAGCATGCCCACTGCAATCGCGATGGTGCACCCCTCGGCCGGACCGACGCCCAGCCCAAGGAGCGTCACGCCGTGTGCCTCGGCCCAGCGTCCGCCGATGACGCCCAGGATGCACAGCCCGATGAACATAGGGGTGTAGACGATCATGGTGAGGAGCGAGGCGTTCTGGCGGTGCTGGGCGAGCAGGAACGCGTCGCAGGGAAAGGCCGTCAGTCGTCCGAACATCGCCACGCTGAAGACGATGAACATCAGGATCGAGGTGTGCCACTTCTCCTCGAGAATCAGACGGAGGGCGGGGGCGCCCATGACGGCCTGCAGGCCGCACAACGGAAGCCCCACGAGGAGCAGGCTGCGCACGGCGCGTTCGAACCCCTTGGCCTGGCGCTCGGGCTCGTGCAGAAGGGTGCTCAGCGCGGGCATGAGCACGGCGCCGAGGTTCACCATGAGCATGCGTGTGCCCTGGTCGGAGAGGGAGAAGGCGAAGTAGAGCAGGCCCGTGAGGTCGCCCGTCGGCTCCATCGTGCCGAGGACGATGCGAGGGCCCTCGATCGTGAGAAAGCCCAGGACCGAGGTGACGAGCATCACGCCGCCGACGCCCGCGATGCTGCGCCACTTGCCGACCTCGAAGTGGGCCTGGATCTTGGGTTTGGTCGCCAGCCACGCGAGCAGGAAGCGGATGAACGCGCCGATAGGCTGGGCCGCGATGATCGACATCGCTCCCCAGTCGAGCCACCAGGCCAGGACGATGCTGAGCCCCATCCTCGAGATCGACATGATCGCCCCGAGCCTCGAGAGCAGGCGGAACCGCAGGTCGGCGCTGAGTCGCGCCTCGGGGACGGTCGCGATGCTCGCGATCGGGAACGAGAGCGAGGCGACCAGGAGCAGATCGATCAACTCGTGCTTCTGGTAGAGCCGCGCGACCCAGGGCGAGACCATCACCGTCGCCAGGCACGCGACGACGCCCAGCGCCGCCGACATCCAGAAGGCTGGTGTCACCCATCGGTCCCACTCCGGGCGGCGCTGCACGAGCACGTTCTTCAGGCCGAACTGCTGCAACTGGGTCGCGAAGGTCGTGACGGTATAGACCAGCGCGACCAGGTCAAAGTCCTTGGGGACCAGCAGATAGGCCAGGACGAGTTGCCCGACGGCGGTGACGCCGCGTTCCAGGATGCCCTGGGTGAGTGTCCACGCGAACCCCGCGGCCGTTCGCCGACCGACCTCGGGCGCTGGGCTTCTCGCGGCGTTTCCCGGCGTGTGATTGTCGGCGATCTGGGTCATTCGTGCCTGCGAGCCATCCGTGCGCCGGTCGTGTTGAACGTCGGGGTGAACGCTACGGCCCGGTTTCGCCGATGGTTCGAGCCGCGACACTCCATCCGCCAACGATCCTCCATCCATGCCGGATCCATCGGACCAACATCCCGTCGAACGTCCCAGGCCCGAACAAAGGCCGCAAGACGCCGCGCCCGAGTCCCTTTCCCGAACCGTCGGCGGCGGAATGCTCTGGGTCGCGGGGACCCAGTTCATCGGCAAGATCCTCGCGGTAATCGCCCAAATCGTGGTGGGGTGGCTGCTCCTTCCCGAGGACCTCGCCCACTTCGCCACCGCCTTCGCCGTCGCCAACCTTTTCTCGATCGTCCGAGACGGCGGCGCGTCGGGCCTGCTCATCCAGCGCGGCGAGTCCCACTACCACGACCTCGTCGCCCCGGTCTTCTGGATGGCGGCCGCCCTCGCGAGCGCCTCGGCCCTCATCATCGTCGCCCTCGCCTGGCCCCTCGCCCATTTCTTCTACCACGAGCCGAAACTCGTCGGCCTGCTGCTCGTGCTCGCGTGCATGTTCCCCGCGCACGTCCCCGCCGCCACGCTCCTCGTGCGCCTCAAGATGTCCTTCCGCTTCCGTCTTTTCGGACAGATCACGCTCGCGTGCTCGGCGATCCGCCAACTACTGATCATCGGCCTCGCGTACGTGTTGACCCGATCCGAGGCGACCAGACCCTGGGCGTCGATGGCCCTTGCCATCCCCGCCGTGGTGACGCTCGCGATCGAGTCGTTCATCTACATGGCCGTCGTCCGCGAGCGCCCTTGGACGCGCCCGCCGGAGACTCGCCGCTGGCCGGAACTCTGGCGCGACGGGAAGTGGATCGTCGCGAGCAACCTCGCCGCCGCCGGCATGGACAACGGCCCGTTCCTCCTCCTCGGCGCGATCATGCTCAAGGAAGAGACGGGCTACTTCGCGTTCGCGTTCATGGTGGTCGCCCAACTCGCCGTGCTCCTGGGATACGCCCTCGAGCAGGTCCTGTTCCCGGCGTTTGCGAGGATCAAGGCCGAGCCGCATCGCCAGCGCGGGGCGGCACTGCGCGCGCTGCGGGCGATGATGCTCGTCGGCTCGTTCGCCTGCGTGGGGCTGGCTGTGGGCTTCGAGCCGCTCGAGTGGTTGATCTGGAGAGCCAAGTGGGAGCCAGCCGTCCTGGCTGTGGCGATCCTGGCGATGGCGTACCCCTGGCGGATCACGATGGCGCTGACCAACGGGCTGCTGCAAGGCCGGGGGGAGTTCAAGCCTCAGGCGATCGCCTCTCTGATCGAGGCCGGCGGGATGATCGTCGCGACGGGCCTCGGCGCGTGGATTCACATGTCGGCCACAGGCGCCGCGATCTGGACCGCCGGATACCTCGTCCTCAGCCGGTTGATCGTCATGCTCTGGGCAACGCGGCGCCTCCGCGCGACGCTCGGCGAGATCCTGCTCGCGAGCATCCCCGCGTGGACCCTGGCTCTCGGCGCGGGCGCACTCGCCTGGTGGATCTCATCGTGGATTGATCTCGGGGGCATCTCTGCCATCCCTGCCGGTCTGGCGAAGTTAGTGGATGTCGTGGGGAATCTCACCCGACTCCTCGCCGCCTCGATCCTGTTCGTAGTGACCTTCGCGATTCTCGCCCGGCTTGTCCTGCGTGCGCATCTCGAAGAAACGATCGACATCCTGCCCCATGGCCTGGCCACGCGCGCCCGATCGATGCTGATGCTGCGGGGCTGGCCAAAGCCCTCGTTCGGTCGCGTTCCTGCATTCCTCGAGACGCTCGCGATCGCACTCTTGGCGGTTTGGGCAGTCGGACGAGTCCTCAGCGACCGCTGGCTCTGGTCGCAATGGCTCAGTTGGATCCCGTCGATCGCCGTTGTGGTTCCTGCGTTTGCGCTGCTGGCGTTCGCCCAGATCGTGCGAGTTCTCACACGATGGAAGGCCCGGGGCACGCGCCGCCGGTCCTCGCGGGCCGCCATCATCGGGCGGCTCTCATTCCTCGTCGCGGTCGTCTGGTTCGCGCGTCACGATGTCGGCTGGAGCACGCCGCCCGCCACGCGACAGGCCGGCTCGTTCCGTGTCGTGCACTGGAACTCGTCCCGCCCCGCGATTCAGGGCTGGGAGGAGCGCCTCGCCGCGCTCGATGCCGACATCTATATCGTCCAGCCCGGTTGGGGGTGGAACTTCAGCACGTTCCGGGCCGCACTCGACCCCGCGGCCTCGCTCCTCCAGACGTACAACCACGTCCTCGTCTCGCGCTTCCCGGTCGAGGCGTGGACATCGTTCTCCCTCGAACTCAAGCCGGGTGAGGGGATCGATCCGCGGCTTCCCGATCTCAAGCAGATCCGCCTCGACACGGGCATGCTGATTGCCGCCCTTGTGAGGCTGCCCACCGGCGAGCAGCGCCTCGTGTGGGTGATCGATCTCCCCTCGGATCTCTCGCTCGCGCGCGAGCGCGTGCTCGCCCATGCCGCCGACATGGTCGCGCGGTTTCGTGCCGGCGAACTGGAGATCCTCGCGAGCGACCCCAGCGGGAGGCCCGTCGCCGACGAACTCCTCGCGGCGCTCAAGGGCGAGCCCGACCTCCTCATCGGCGACTTCAACACGCCCCGAAGCTCGCGATCGCTCCGACACATGACCGAGGGGCTCCGGGACACGTTTGTCGAGGCCGGACGAGGCTGGAGCGCCACGTTCCCGCGTCGCCGGCCTCTCTGGGCGATCGATCAGGCGTACACGGGGCCCGGCCTGCGCGCCCTCGATTCGCGCGTCGCGGACATTGGGTTGGGCTCCCACCGCGCCATCGTCGTCACGCTTCAGCCCGTGGTCTCATCGCCGCTTCGCGATGGCCACGGGCCCAAGACCCGAGAGCTCGCGCCGCCTGCCGACCAGAAGCCCGTCGAATGAGTACGACTCGCGCACGCTCGAGTCGGCAAGGATCTCGTACGACGCGCGATCGAGGACCTTGCGACATCGCTCATGAACCCTGGTCGAATGCGTGGAGATGAAGATGTAATCAATGGTCCGTGCTCGGAGTGCCCGTGCCGCCCCGCGAAGCATCTCTCCCTCGTGCCCCTGGATATCCGAGTGCAGAAGGTTCACGCGTGAGAGTTTCTCGCACGCCATCAGAGAATCCACACTCACTGTCGGTGGGTCCCCGGCACGGGGTTCGCTTCCCACGAACCCCCTCACCATCCTCACATCGGAGAATCCAGCGGCCGCAAAGTTCCGTCGTCCCGACTCGAGGTGTTCGTGCTCCGGCTCGACGAGGATGTTCGTCGCGTTCGGGCCGACGACGCTCCGGAACCAGAGGCTGTAGAACCCCCAGTAGGCCCCCAGTTCGACCATGACGGCGTCGGCGGGCATGTGCCGAAGGACGTCCTGGAAGACTCGTTCTTCTTCGGGCTCGTGCACGCCACGGTTGACCCGGAGCATCTCCGTGACCGGTCCGCCGTAATACGAATCGACGAGGACACGCAGCCCGTTGTGCATGATCACGAAACCGTCGTGCGTCTCGCCGGCGTTAGAAACGCGTGGAATGTGCTCGTTGTCGGGGCACTCCTGGACCAGTCGCGTGCGCTCCACCCACGACTTGGGCATGCCCGGCTCGCTGAAAGGAAAGTCCACGCGTTCGCCATTGGCTCGGACGAACCCGTGCTCGAGAAGCGAACGGACGGTGCGTTTCACCTTGCGAGCGCGTGACCACGCTGCCGCCGCCACGCCAAGGGCGCCAGCCGAGACAACGAGTGACACGATCGCGAGTGGGTCGCCCATGAGTGATGTCACGTTCTTGGCCGCGAGGGGCCGACGGGTGCGGACAAGCTATTGATCGTGTCCGACATGGCGTGGCATGCTGTGCCCGGCGTCGATGAGCGTCTTCTCGCGCTGCGCCATCTCCAGGTCGTGGTCCACCATCATCGCGGCGAGCTGCTCGACGCTGGTCGCGGGCGACCACCCGAGCTTCGCACGAGCCTTGGAGGCGTCGCCCAGGAGGAGATCGACCTCCGCGGGCCTGAGGTATCGCGGGTCAAAGGCCACGTGGGCCTTGTAGTCCAGGCCCGCGTGCCCGAAGGCGAGCTCACAGAACTGACGCACCGAGATCGTTTTCCCCGTGGAGATCACGTAGTCGTCGGGCTTGTCCTGTTGGAGCATCATCCACATCGCCTGGACGTAATCCCCCGCGAAGCCCCAGTCGCGCTTCGCGTCGAGATTGCCAAGGAAGAGCTTCTCCTGCAGTCCCAGCTTGATCCGTCCCACGGCCCTGGTGATCTTCCGCGTCACGAACGTCTCGCCACGACGCGGCGACTCGTGATTGAAGAGGATCCCGCAGCAGGCGAACATGCCATAACTCTCGCGATAGTTGACGGTGCACCAGTGCGCCATCACCTTAGCGCAGGCGTAGGGCGAGCGGGGGTAGAAGGGCGTGGTCTCCTTCTGGGGCGTCTCGACCACCTTGCCATACTGCTCCGAGGACGACGCCTGGTAGTACCGGACCTTCTGCCCGCTCTCCTGCTGGAAGTCGCGCACCGCGTCGAGCAGACGCAGAGCGCCCATCGCCACCGTGTCGGCGGTGTAGATCGGCATGTCGAAACTCACGCGGACGTGGCTCTGCGCCCCGAGGTTGTAGACCTCGTGCGGGCGGATCCGGCGCATCATCTCCGCGAGCGAGTTGCTGTCGCACAGGTCGCCATAGTGCAGTTTGAGTCTCGCCCCCGACTGGTGCGGGTCCTGGTAGATGTGCTCGATGCGTCCGGTGTTGAACGACGACGAGCGCCGGATGAGCCCGTGGACCTCGTAGCCCTTGGCGAGCAGAAGTTCTGCGAGGTAGGAGCCGTCCTGTCCGGTGACGCCCGAGATGAGTGCCCGCTTCGTGCTGGTCATGGAGTGCGATTCCTTGCGTGCGTGATGGTGCCCTCTCGGCCAATCCTACTCACCAGCCGCGGCGGGGCGGGTTCGATCGGGTTTCGGCCCGGGGTTCATGCGCGGGATCTGCGCCGGCGTCGCCCTGCCGAAGTACTCCCGCAGGAGATGGTCGATCGGCTGACGCTCGACCGGCTCGCTCGAACGGATCATCAGGCCCGTCCCTGCGACGTTGAACGCCATGATCGCCAGAAGCCCGATCGCACCAGGAAGCGCCGGACGCATGCCCGGCATCCTGGATGGCTCTGCGCCCCGACTCTGGGTTTCATCTCGTGGTAGCGCACCAAGCACGAGGACCATCAGCACCAGAGGCTCGACATATCGCTGCCAGAGATGGAACGACGCGCCGAGCGCGATCGTGAAGCCCAGAACGCTCGCGATGATCACAAGGCTGTGCCTCGGGCCCAGCCGCTGGACGATTCCAACAAGCACGAGCATCCCAAGGAGCCCGGCCGCGACCATCGCCACGCTCGTGTGCCCAAAGAGCGTCGGGCCTTTCGCGCAGAGATTCCAGATCCCCGAGATCCGCCCGAGTGAGAGGCTCACCGTCGTTGACGGGGCAAGACCAAGCAGGAGGGTGATCGCAAGTGCCGCGACAAAAACTCCTCTCTGTCGACGCCACGCCTCGCGGACGTCGGGCCACCGTGCGGGGAGCACGAACACACCGAACATCCCCAACACCGCGAGCACCAGGATCGGAGCCGCAGGATTCATCCCAAGCACCGTCGAGCCGATCGGCGCGTACTGCGCCTGGAACAGCGGCGGCGTCACGCCCTTCCACATCCAAACGAACCAGCCGAGCAGCGCCATCGCCGGCGCGCACGCGAGCGAGAGTCTCATGACCGCGCGGACGCGATCCGTCAGGAGGCCATCGACAGAGTGCCATGACGCCACCACGAGTGGCAGCGCGACCCACACATGCACCTGTCGGCACGCGACGATGAGCAGCACAGACGCACCGGCACACCATCGCCAGCGCCACGTGTCCCGCGCGTTCAGGGCCAGCCACAGGCATAGCGCCACGCCCAGCCAGCCGGCGTTGTCGGGGAGCATCCACACCGATGCCGAGTACACATACCGCGATGAAACAACGACCAGCGCGCCGATGACGCCCCAGAGCCACGACCTTGACGTTCCGCCGAACCACGTGCCGAGCACCCATGCCAAGCCGACGCCAAAGAGCATGCCGACGCTCTGGAGCCACTCGCGACTCGCCATCCCAGCTCGCGCAACTCCGGCCAGGAGCACGTGATACCCCGGCGTCGTCGCCGAGAGGTAGTTCCCGAACTCCAGATTTGGCCAGTCGTACGCGAAGATCCGGACGGCCGGCTCGTGGAAGTCGAGTTGGTCCATCCCGGCCCGGCCCAGAACGCCGCCGAACCAGATCATGGGCAGAGCCATCGCCGCCACGAGGAGGGCGGCCACCCACCCCGCACGACTTCTGGAGCGAGTTGTCTGCCCCTCTTGGTCCACACGCCCTCCAAACACGTCCCACCCCCATCGGCGGTTTCATGGGGTCGCCGCGAAACTCCGTTTCAGAAGGAATCCGTCGTTGATTCGCTGGCGTCGGGGGCGTCGCGTTCCGATAAACGAGGAGTCCATGGCCGACACGCCACCCTCAACTCCAGACGTTCCCCAGCGCGGGCTGGTGCGGAGCCTGATCAAACTCGCCAGGCCGAAGCAATGGTCAAAAAGTGCCTTTGTGTTTATCGGACCTGTCTACAGCCTTGCCGATGGCAAGGGTGAGTGGCGATTCGTGCTTTGGGCGGCGTTGGTGACGGCCAGCGTTCTTGCATTGGTCTCGAGCGCCTGCTACATCATCAACGACATGGTGGACGCTCCCAAGGACCGCCTCCACCCGCGGAAGAAACGCCGACCGATTGCCAGCGGCGCGGTAACGCCGGGGCAAGCCAAAGTCTTCGCGGCCGTTCTGGTCGCGATCGCCCTTGCGGGGGTGTTCCTCCTGGATGCGGGGCCAAGCCGGTGGTGGGTGCTCGGGTTGGCGGTTGCGTACGTGGTGAACGTCAACTCGTACTCGTATTTCCTGAAGCGCAAGGCGATCGCCGATGTGCTCTCGCTCTCGCTGGGGTTTGTGATCCGGGTGCTGGCCGGCTGTGCCGCCGCCGGGGTGACGCCCAGCACGTGGCTGCTCAATAGCACGCTGTTTCTGGCGATGTTCCTGGCCTTTGGGAAGCGCCTGGGCGAACGCCGCACGGTGGAGGACGCCGGGGCGATCCGTGATGTGCAGCAGACGTATACGGACGACCTGCTCCGGATGTCGGTCGTGGTGACGGGGGTCGCGACGTTGATCACGTATGCCGGGTACATCCAGTCTCGCGACGCGAAGATCCACGAGGCGGTGGTCGCGACGATCGGGGACGCCCCGTCGTTCATCCGGAACCTGAATCTGCTCTGGTTCACCATGCTCCCGGCGACGTATGGCCTGCTGCGCTGCATCGTGCTGCTGGAGCGGGGGCGCTACGACGACCCGACGGAACTGGCGACCAAGGACATGCCGACGCAGGTGGTGGGGATCGCCTTTGCGTTCATCACGCTCTTCGTCCTTTTCCACAAGCACATTTCGTGACAGAACCGTTGAACACGCCCCGGCAGGAGCGTGTAAAGTATTTCACAACCCGAGCAAAGGACAGGGGATCGGAGTCCCGGCGTGGTTCGTTCGTCCCCCTTTGGCCTCTCTCAGGTCCTCGAACTGGGCCGTTGAATCGACTTTGAAAGGAGTACGGGTGATGACACGAGGGACGATGAATCGAGCGTTGGGAGTGACGGTGCTGTTGGCCGTCTGCGGGCTGGCGTTCTCGGTCGCCGGCGGATGGGACGACGCGCCGGACGGAGCCGGACTGGACCCCACGCGGGCCGCCCCGGGTGACGGCGCCTCCGCTCCGGCCTCCAAGGACGACTCGAGCGACGACTCGGACAAGAAGTTCAAGCCCTTCGCCGAGGTGAGCAAGGGCTTCGAAAAAGTGATCTCCACGACCGAGGGGAAGAGTTTCTACACCCTCTGGAAGAAAGAGAAGGACGGCTCGCTGCTCGCGGAACTCCCGCGGGGCTTCGAGGGCCAGAAGCACTTCGTGGCGCTGACCGTCGCGTCGGGCGAGGAGTACGCCGGCCTCCAGCAGGGCGACATGCTCGTGTACTGGCGACGTTTCGACGACCGCATGGTTCTGCTCGAGCCGAATCTCGAGACCAAGTCCACGGGCGATGCCGAATCCAAAAGTTCCGTGCAGCGACTCTTCACCGATCGCGTCATCCTCGATATCCCGATCGTGACGATGGGCCCCGGCGGCGGCCCGGTGATCGATTTGAAGGACCTCTTGGCAAGCCGCGCGCCGCAGTTCTTCGGCGGCTCGGCGAGCGGCGCTCAGCCCCGCCTCGCAAGGCTCAAGAGCGCCAAGGCCTTCCCGGAGAACATCGAGATCGGGTACGAGCTCCCGACCGCGGGCGGACGGTTGAAAGAGTTCCACTACTCGATCAGCCTCATGCGAGGGACGCAGGGCTACAAGCCCCGCGCCGCCGACACGCGCATCGGCTACTTCACGACGACCTATCGCGACCTGGGCAAGTTCACGGACAAGGAAAAGTGGGTTCGCTACATCAACCGCTGGTCGCTGGAGAAGCGTGACCCGAACCTCCGCGTCAGCCCGCCGAAGCAACCGATCGTGTTCTATCTCGAAGAAACGGTGCCCGTGCGTTATCGCCGCTGGGTGCGTGACGGCGTGCTCGAGTGGAACAAGGCCTTCGAGAAGGTCGGCATCCTCGATGCGATCCGCGTCGAGCAGCAGGACGCCGAGACGAATCAGCACATGGACAAAGACCCCGAGGACGTGCGGTACAACTTCGTCCGCTGGCTGTCGAACGACCAGGGGACGGCGATCGGGCCGAGCCGTGTGAACCCCAACACGGGCGAGATTCTCGACGCGGACATCATCCTGACCGACGGCTGGATCCGCCACTTCTGGGTCCAGTTCAACGAGTTCATGCCCGAGCTCGCGATGGAAGGGTTCTCTGCCGAGACAATGGCGTGGCTCGACCGCAACCCGCATTGGGATCCGCGCGTGCGCCTCGCCGACCCCGCCAAGCGGGACTTCATCGTCGCGCAGCGCGTCCGTCGGGGCGTGCTGGCCTATGGCGGGCACCCCATCGCTACCAGCGACTCTCCCGAGGGCGCGACCAATGTCTTCGACGGTCTCCTTGGTCGCCAGTCGCAGTACAACAGCCTGTGCATGGCGGCGAACGGCAAGGCCCTCGACATGTCCACCTTCCGCATGATGATGGAACTCTGGGGCGATGAACTCGCCGCCATCGAGCCAGACGGCGAGGGCAAGTCCGACGACAAGAAGGACGAGAAAGAGGACAAGAAGGACAAGCCGCCGACACTCGACGGCATCCCCGAGTGGTTCATCGGGCCCATGCTCCGCGACCTCGTCATGCACGAGGTCGGGCACACGATGGGCCTTCGACACAACTTCAAGGCCTCGGCGATCTATGACCTCGCCGAGATCAACAGCGACACGGTGAAGGGCAAGAAGGCCTTCGCCGGCTCGGTCATGGACTACATGGGCGCAAACCTCTCGGTCAAGGACGGGAAACTCCTGGGCGACATCACCATGATCGACCTCGGGCCGTATGACTACTGGGCGATCGAGTATGGCTACACCGCGGGCGACACGAAGAAAGTTCTGGAGCGCGTCGCCGAGCCCGAACTGATCTATGGCACCGACGAGGACACCTCGGGTCCGGACCCGTACGCCCGGCGCTACGACTTCGCAAAGAACCCGATCGACTACGCGAAGATGCAGATGGACCTCGCGAAGTACCACCGCTCGCGCCTTCTCGACAAGTTCGTGAAGGATGGCGAGAGTTGGGCCAAGGCGCGCAAGGGCTACGAGCTCACGCTCAGCCTCCAGACGCGTTCGCTCTCGATGATGGCGAACTGGCTGGGTGGCGTGCACGTGAACCGCGACAACAAGGGCGACCCGAATGCCCGCCCGCCGCTCGAGGTCGTGTCGGTAGATCGCCAGCGCGACGCGCTCCGCTGGACGATCGACAACGCCTTCTTCGATGAGGCGTTCGGCCTGACCCCCGAGTTGCTCGTGAAGATGACGACGGACAAGTGGCTCGACTGGGGCGGCGCCACCGAGGCTCGCCAGGAGTCCACGTGGCCCGTCCACGACCGCGTTGGCGGGATCCAGAGCTCGGTGCTCACCATGATCATGAATCCGACGACGCTTCGGCGAATCTACGACAATGAGCTCCGCCTGCCGACCGATCAGGACGCGCTCACTCTCGCCGAAACGATGGATACCACCTACAACGCGATCTGGACGGAGATCGAGCGTTCGCCCAGCGAGCGGTACACCGCGCGCAGGCCGATGATCTCGAGCCTTCGCCGGAACCTCCAACAGGAGTACGTCGAGCGGCTCATCGATCTCACGATGGACAGCGGCGTACGCAACGAGGCCTTCAAGCCCGTCTGCGACCTCGCCATGACCCAACTCCGCAAGATCAACTCCAAGATCGACAACCTCGTCGACAAGAACGGCAAGAACAGCAGCATCGACGCCTATACCGAGGCCCATCTCTCTGAACTCCGCACGAGGATCACCAAGGCCCTCGAAGCGCAGTACATCTACAACGCCGGCGGCATGGCGGGCATGGGCTCGCTCTTCCACCTCCTCGGGCAACCCACGGCCCAGCCCGAGCACGGCCCGGCCGAGCCTGACTACATGAACCGGTCACGCTGAGGCGAGCATCGAATAGCGTTGAATGAATGGCACGATCACCGACCCGCCTCCACACGCGTGGGGGCGGGTCGTTTCGCATCCGTGGCGATCCATGTCAGCAGCCGACCGTGCCCGACGTATGCCAGAGTCAGAGTATCGCGCCCGCGGCCATGCGCCGGATGGCCTTCTCGAATCGTCGGCAGAACCCATCGCGATCGCACAAGGGCGAGGCCGCGAGACGATCACGGAGTGCTGAGCGCAGTGTGCCCAACCCATCCCGATCGCGCGCCAGCCGTGAGGCGATTGTGACAAACTCTTCGTCGGTTGTGGCGACGAACTCATCGAGACCAAGGGCATGGAGAAGCGAGACGCCGACGCGTGACGCGTGCCGATCGCCCGCGAGCGTGACGACGGGGACACCCATGTGGATCGCCTCGCAGGTCGTGGTGGTGCCGTGATAGGGGAAGGTGTCGAGGGCGATGTCGACGTTGGCATACTGGGCGAGATGATCGCGAACGCCGAGCGTGGGCGAGACGATGTCGAGTCGTGATGGATCAAGCCCCCAGCGGCCCAGGCGTTCGCGGACCTCATCGCGAAGCGCGGCATCGATGAGGCTCGACGACTTGAGGACCAGCCGCGAGTCCGGCACGGCTTGCAGCACGCGCGCCCACAGGCCCACGACCCGCGCGTTCACCTTGGCGATCGCGTTGAAGGAGCCGAATCGGATCGGCTCGTCCGAAGAGACGGCACTTGGCGGCGGCGCGACGTCCGGCGCGTTCTCGATCGGGCGGTAGCAGAGAAACGGGTCATCCATGCGCAGCAGTCGTTCGCTTGTCTGGGCGTCGAAAGCCTCGGACTCCGGATCTGTATGCCGATCGACGAGGCGCCAGTCGATCGCGGGGACGCCGGTCGTGCCGGGATAGCCGAGATACGTCGCTTGCACGGGCGCGACGCGTGAGGCCATGGCGAGAAGGATGCCTGAGTTGGTGTGCCCGTTGAGTTCGATGGCGAGATCCAGATGATCCGCTCGAATGACCTGGGTCAGCGTTTGATCGTCCATGTTGACGCACGTACGCCAGGTGACGGCGTGTGACTTCAGTCGTGTCGTCGTCGCGTCCTCGGGGCCTGTGGCGTAGCAGAAGACCTCGAACGACCCGCGATCGTGCCCCAAGAGGAACGGATCGATGAAGAACGCCACGGAATGCGTCCGCAGGTCGCACGAGACGATCCCGACGCGGATTGGTCGTGCGGGTTCACGAGGAAACGAGGAGGGCAGCGGATGCTCGGGCCGAATCTGGCGGCAGAGGGCGCCGAATCGATCGTGAACTTGTCTCAGCTCCGTGGGCGAGATCGACTCGTCGTACTGCGAGATGTGCGCCCATTGTCCGAGGATGGTCGGGTTGTCGGGGTGGGCCTCGGCCGCGCCGCGGATGACGCGAAGGCCCTCGTCGATCCGTCCCATCTCAACCATCGTTGAGACATGGGTCGAGAGCAGTCCCTCGTGGGTCGGGTTGTGATCGAGCCCGGCCCGCGAGATCTTCGCCGACGCGACGAACTCGCTGCAAAGGCTCAGCAGCATCGCCAGCACATTGTGGATTTCGGCATTCGTCGGGTGCTTTGCGATCGCCTTCTCGAGCACTTTCCTGGCGCGGTCGGGCTTGCCCGATTGCATGAGGAACTGCCCGAGATTCGCGGGGTACCTTGGGTCCTTGGGGTCGGCCTCCAAGGCGCGCTCGGCGAAATACGCCGCCCGGGGCATGTCGCCCTTCGCGTGCATGACCACCGCCATCATGTTGTTCGCGTTGGGATCGCTGGGCGACATCTGCAGGGCGCGTTGGAGCGTGCGCTCGGCGTCGTCGAGCCTTCCGGACGTGAAGAGCGACTCGGCCTGGAGCACGAAGGCCGTCGCTCGGCCGCCGGGTACGCGTGAGGCGCTCATGACTTGCCTCCCATGCGTGATGAAGTGCTTTGCGACCACGCCTGCCGAACGGCCGCGTCGAATCGTGTCGCGAAGCTCGTGGCATCGCACACGATGGACGACGCGAGTCGATGGCGGAGCGTGCGGCGAATGGATGCCAGGCGTGCCGAATCCTGGGCGAGCGTGGTCGCGATGGTGACGTACTCGTCGGGCGTGCTCGCGACGAGACCAGTTTCACCGATCGCGTTCAGGATCGAAGCGGAGACGCGCGACGCGTGCCGATCGCCCGTGAGCGTCACGACCGCAACGCCCATCGAGAGCGCCTCGCAGGTCGTCGTCGTGCCGTGATAGGGAAACGTGTCGAGGGCCACGTCGACTCGATCGTACATCGCGAGATGCTCGGCCACCGATGCGGTCTGGGCGTGGAGTTCCACGCGGCTTGTGGCGATACCTCGCGATTCAAGTTCTGCAAGCAGGCGCAACCCCACACTCTCCACGCTCAGCGACTCGGCCTTGACGAGCATGTGAGAGCCGGGGACTTTGCCGAGAACGCGCGCCCAGAGGTCCAGTGTCGCGTGCGAGACTTTGTTGAGGGCGTTGAATGACCCGAAGGTGATGGGGCGGTCAGCCGGGTCCCGGTCCGTGCGCACCGGCGGCGGATCCTCGGGCAACTGGTAGCACACGAAGCACCCCTCCAGCCGCACGAGCCGCTCGGTGGCGAGCGCATTGCTCTCCGCGGGATCCGTGATTGCGTCCACGAGCCGAAAGTCCACGCTGGGCATGCCGGTCGTGTTGGGATATCCCAGGTAGGTGCCCCGGAGCGGCGCGGGGGCGTGCGCCAGAACGCCAATGCGGGACTCGTGTGTGTGCCCCGCGAGATCGATGGCGATGTCGGTTCGCGCCTTGCGGAGGAGTTCCGCCGCCCGCGCGTCGCCGACGCGCGAGATATCGATCCAATCGTCGGCCAACTCGCGAAGCCGCTCGGTGGTAGAGTCGGGCCGAGAGGTCGAAGAGACGCAGGTGATACGGAGCCGCGAAGGATCGCGAGCGCGGAGCAACGGCTCGATGAATCGGGCCACGGAATGTCCGCGAAAATCGGGGGAGATGAGCGCCACACGAAGCACACTCGGCGGCACGTCCGCGATGGGCAATAGCCGAGGTCGAGTGTCCTTCTCGATCTGTGCGCCGAGCGCGCGATGGGCCGCAAGGATCTCCTCGCGTGGCGCCTCGGCCGAGTAGTTGAGCAGCGACGCGCGTTGTGTGAGCAGGTCCACGCGTGGCCCGCCGCGGGCGAGCGCCTCGTCCACGGTCCCGATCGCGTCGTCGACGCGCCATCCACGCGCGTACGCCGACGCGAGATTCGCGGCAAACCCGGCGTTCTCTGGCGCGAGCCGCCTCGAGTGCTCGAGCGACGCGATAGCCCGATCCACCTCGCCGAGTTGCAGAAGCGAGGCGCCCAGGCCGTTGTGCGCGCTCGCGAGCGACGGGTCGATCTCGACGGCACGCCCAAAGACCTCTGCGGCGTCGGCGTGCCGGTTCAGCATCGCGAGGCACGTCGCGTGGACATCAAAGGCCGAAGCGTTCGGACGACTTGCCGCACTCGTTGCACGTTCGGCATAGTGCAACGCCTGCTCGGGACGACCCTGGATGAGGATCGCCGCCGCGAGAACGTGATAGGCCTGCGCGTTGCCCGGCTCTTTCGCGACCACACGCCGGAGCGTGGCCTCGGCGACATCGGCGTGCCCCGCGTAGAGCGCCTCGATCGCACGCTGCAGCGGAGCACCACTCACGCTCGAGCGCTCCCACGCACGGAAACGCTCCGAGTTCCCATGCCAAGCAATCCCAAGGCAAACTCTCGCGCCTCGCGATCCACGCGGAGGATCTCTTCGAGCGTGCCCACCCCGCGGCCCCCAAGGGCATCGATGGTTCGGCGCACGATCTGTCCAATCGTGCCGAAGGGCATTGAAGAGCCGGACTCAAGAAACGCCCGGACCGCGACCTCGTTTGCCGCGTTGAGCACGCACCCCATCGCGGAGGTCGGTCCCTGGCGCATGACCTCAAAGGCCATGTCGATTGCCGGGAAACGCTCGCGATCGATCGGCTCAAAGTCGAGGCGGCGAGCGTCGGCCCAATCGAGCGTGGCGGCCGGAGCGGCGGCGCGATCCGGAAACGAGAGCGCCCACTGGATCGGCGTTCGCATGTCGGGCGAGCCGAGTTGCGCAAGTGTCGAGCCATCATCAAACTCGACGAGCGCGTGCACGACGGACTGCGGATGGACGACCGCATCCAGACGATCGCTGGGCATGCCGAAGAGCCAGTGGGCCTCGATCAGTTCGAGCGCCTTGTTCACGAGAGATGCGGAGTCGATCGTGACTTTCGCGCCCATCTGCCATGTCGGATGCGCGAGGGCATGGTCCGGCGTCGCGGCGTCGATGGCGTTCTTCGTCCACGTCCGAAACGGTCCGCCCGAAGCGGTCAGGATCATGCGGGCGACGCCGCGGGGCGATTCGATCGGCGGCGCGGTTGGCGTGCCCCGTGAGGCGCACGCCCCGACGAGACACTGCCACAATCCCGAGTGCTCGCTATCGACGGGGAGCAGACGCGCCCCCGAGGCTCGCGCCGCGGGCACGACGACGCACCCGCCGGCGACGAGCGTTTCCTTGTTCGCGAGCGCGATGTCGCGCCCGAGTTCCGCCGCGGCGAGCGTCGCGCGAAGCCCGGCCACGCCGACAATGGCGCTCACCACGACATCACACTCCACCTCGCGCACGAGTCGCTCGGCGGCATCATCTCCGTGGAACGCGTGGAGGAGCGCCCCGGCGAACGCGGCCTGTGGACCCCGCTCACCGAGGGCGAGATCGCGCACGTCGGCATGCGTGATCGCGAGACGGGCCGAAGGATGCGCCCGCGACTGCTCGTCGAGGCGCGCGACATTGGCGCCGGCGGCCAGCCCGACCACGTCATAGCGGTGCACGTGCTCGCCGCGTTCGTGGAGAGCATTGAGATGCGCGATCACGTCGAGCGTCTGTCGACCGATGGAGCCCGTGGACCCCAGGATGATGACCCGTCGCGAGGGCATCTCTGATTATTCGGGCTTCGGGCGCTTGTTGAGTTCGCTTGCCGCCAGTTTTCGTCGTGAGGAGTAGAGCGTCCGAGGCTTCGCGGTCGGCTTCACCTCGGGCGTTGGGGCACTCTTGGGCGATTCGGCACGCGGGGCTTGTTGTGCGGGACGATCGTGATTCGCGCCCTCGCCACCCGATGACGCGCCCTCGCCGTTCCCGCCTCGTCCGCCACGCCGCCGCCGCCGACGACGCCCACGGCGTTCGCCACCTTCGCCATCACCCTTGGATTCGTCGGCCTGACGCTCGGAAGACGAGTCGCCGTCGGCGCGTTCCTCGCGCTTGTTCTGAGGCTCGGCCTCGCCACGCGACTCATCACCGACAGGCGCTTCTGCGCCATTGTCCGTGCCCTGGCCTCGGCCGCGACCACGCCGACGCCGGCGGCGACGGCGCCCGCCCTCACGTGGCTCGCCATCAGCGTTTGCCGTAGTAGCCTCGCCCGTCTCCTGGGCGGCGGCGGATTCGACCTGACCGCCCTCATCCTCCTCACCGTGATCGCCCGCGAACTGCAACACGCCGTTCGATGGAGCCTGTGATCGGTTGGGAGATGAAACCGAAGGCTTGCTGATCGAGGACTCGCGCGCCGGTGCCGCGGAACTGCGGCCCTCCTGACGCGGCGCGTCCCGGTCATCGCCACGTCCGCGGCCACGTCCGCGCCGGCGCCGCCGACGCTTCCGACCGCCCGATTCTTCCGCGGGCTCGTCGGTACCTTCGCCGGCATCGTCGATCTCGATCGGATGGATCGCCTCTTCGGTCTCCGGCTCGTCGGTCGGCTCGCTGGCGAGGGCCTTCTCCTCCTCCAGATCCTGCGCCCAGTTCTCGCCCGCGGCGGCGTACTCGAACTCCTTGAGGTCGCGGGGCCGCCTTGGCTTGGGGAGCGACCCGACATCAATGTCCGCCCCCGCCGCGTCATAGGCATAGAACCCGACGCGATCGATCATGACCGTCTCGCTCACGCGGACGTCGACGTGCTTGCCCGTGCCGCGCTCGATACGCCCGAGCAGGCGGCGTTTCGTCGAGAGCAGTTCGCCCGCGACGCGTGGCGCCACGACCATCTCGACCTTCGCCACGCGCTCGACATCGAGGATCGCGGCCAGTTCACGCAACGCATCCGCGGCAATCGAGTCGGGCCTCTGCACCACGCCACGCCCGCGGCATGTCGGGCAGTCCACAAAGTGCACGCTCTCGTGGCTGGCGCGCATGCGCTGGCGCGTCATCTGCAGGATCCCGAACTCCGAGATCGCGAGCACCGTCGTCTTGGCGCGGTCGCGCTTGAGACGCTCGCGGAAGCGGTGCTCGATGTCCTTGCGGTGCTGGGCGCTCCTCATGTCGATGAGGTCGTTGATGACGATCCCGCCCAGGTCGCGCAAACGCAACTGCCGGCAGATCTCCTCGACCGCCTCGATGTTCGTCTGATAGGCGTTGCTCTCGCTATCTCGGCTCTCGCGGCTTTTCCCGCTGTTGACGTCGATCGCCACAAGCGCCTCGGTCTGGTCGATGACCAGGCGCCCGCCGCTGGGCAGGGGCACCTCGCGCGCGTGGATCATGCCGATCTGCTGCTCGATGCCGAAGGCGTGGAAGAGGGGCGTCGTGCTCGCGTGGTGCAGGAGTTTCGCCTGCCCGCGCGGGGCGACGATCTTCATGAACCTCGCCGCCCGCTGGAGCGCCAGCTCGTTGTCGACCACGACCTCCTTGATGTCGGTGCTGAGCAGGTCGCGCAGCGCCCGGACGAGCAGGTCGCTCTCGGAATAGAGCAATCGCGGCTTGTTCCCCGCCCCTAGGCGCTTCTCCATGTCCTTCCACAGGCGCTGGAGATACGCGAGGTCGCGCTTGAGTTCGGTCTTGTTCCGCTCCATCCCGGCCGTCCGCACGATGAAGCCGAAGCCCTCGGGGAGCTCGAGTTGGTCGAGGATCTCGCGCATCTTGCGGCGCTGGTCCTCGTCCTCGACCTTGCGCGAGACCCCTGTGCGGTCCATGTAGGGCATCATCACGAGGAAGCGCCCGGGGATCGAGAGATAACTCGTGAGCGTCGGGCCCTTGGTCCCCACGCCCTCCTTCAGCACCTGCACGATCACCTCGTCGCCTCGACGCAGGCACGCCTGGATCGGCGGGCGCTCGCGGCGCGGGGTCTTCAGGCCCACACGCTCGGTGGTGTCGTCGTCCTCGCCGGGGAAGTAGCGCGGGTGCAGGTCGCTGACGTGCAGGAACCCGTTGTCCTCGACGCCGAAGTCCACGAACGCCGCCTGGATCGCCGGCTCCACGTTCGTGACGCGCCCCACATAAATGTTGCCCACGCGGCTGGCGTTGGCGAAACGCTCGACGTGCGTCTCTTCGAGTTTGCCATCCTGGAGAATGGCGACCCGGCACTCCTCGCCGGGGACATAGTTGATAATCATCTGCGAATCGGACATGCGTGCTCCTCTCCCGTCCTTGGGGGCGTCCGGCTCGTCATGGAGCCATCCTGGACGCCGGCAAGTGCACCGGGCGTTGCGACGCGTCTCTGGTCCGATCGCCGACTGGATCAACCCTTCGCGTCCCTGCCGCTGGTGTCGAGCGCTCGCGCCCGCACAGTCCATCGGCTGAGGGAGGGCCTTGAAGCCCACTCATCGCCCGTCGGCGTTCGTACGCGCCGCACGGCGATGCCGTTCGCTTTGCCCAGACTGCCGGGCGGGTCTCCGCTCGGCCTCGGGCATCTTTCACGGGGTCCGCTCGGCCCTTGATTCAGGCGGCGGACGGTCCCGCAGAGTCGTTCCGATCGGGCGGCAAGAGCGAACAACGCCCCCTCGGCCAGTCCCGCATCGCTGTTTCTTCTCCCCAACTCCTACTCGACGGAACGACCGTCGAAGGCCTGGGGAACAATCTTTCGAGCCTTGTCGCGGAGTAAAACCGCGACCTGGGCATCGGAATCGAGCGACATGACCTGTTTAGCCACGCGTTCGCATTGAGCAACCGTCACACCTCGGACGAATCGCTTGAGCGTCGGAATCGACGAGCTCGTCACCGAAAGGGTACGCAAGCCGAGCCCGATCAACAACATGGCGAACTCCGGGTCGCTCGCCGACTCGCCACAGCACGAGACCGGGATCTTGTGGTGCTTGCCGACGCGGGCCGTGTCCCGGATCAGGCGGATGACCGCCGGGTGGGTCGGGCTGTACAGGCTCGCGACCCGCTCGTTGGTCCGATCCACCGCCAGGGTGTACTGGACAAGGTCGTTGGTCCCGATCGAGAAGAAGTCGACCTCACGCGCGAAATGGTCCGCCATGAGGGCGGCCGAGGGAACCTCGACCATCATCCCGACCTTCATCTTTCGGTCATATTCGACCCCGGCTTCATCAAGGTCCTCCGTCACGTCCCCCAGGATCACCTTGGCGTGGCGGAGTTCGGCCAGGCTGGTAATGAGCGGGAACATGATCTTGAGGGGCCCGTGGGCCGACGCCCGCAGGATCGCCCGCAACTGCGTCTTGAACATGGGGATGTTGCGGAGGCAGTAGCGGATGCTGCGGCAGCCCAGGAAGGGGTTCCGCTCGGGGACCTCCTCGCGCGCCTGGGTGTACTTGTCCGCCCCCAGGTCCATGGTGCGGATGACCAGTTCGCGCCCCTTGAGCAGGTCCACACAGCGCTTGTACGCCCGGTAGTGGTCGTGTTCGGAAGGCTCACTCGTGCTGGTGAGGTACAGGAACTCGGTGCGATAGAGCCCCACGCCCTCGCCACCGGAGGACAGGACGTTGCGGACCTCGTCGGGAAACTCGATGTTCCCGACGACATGGACCGCGACGCCATCGGCCGTGACCGAGGGCTCAAAGCAATCATCACTCAGTTCGACTTGGTACTCGCGTCTGGCATCGATGCGTTTCCGGTACTCGTCGAGGGTCTTCTCGTCGGGGTCGAGGACGACGACGCCGGTGTCGCCATCGAGGATCGCCAGGGCGTCGTGATGGGCGAGTTTGGTGATGCGCTGGCACCCGACGACCGCGGGGATTTCCAGGGCTTTCGCCACGATCGCGGTGTGGCTGGTCTTGCCGCCGAGATCGGTCGCGAAGCCCAGGATCTTGTCGCGGTCGAACGCCGCGGTTTCCGAGGGCGTCAGATCGCGGGCGACGATGATGACCCCGCCGTCCTCGTCCTTCAGGCGGCTGACACGCCCCGCCGGCTCGTTGTCGTTGGCAATCTTGCGGAGCAGCCGACGCCCGATGTCCTCGATGTCGTTGACCTTGGTGGCAAAGACCGGGTTGGGATTGCTGCGGAACTTCGCCGCGTGCTGCTGGAAGACCTGGCTGACCGCCCAGTCCGCCGACACCCGTTCCTCCTGGATCAGCGTCCGGATCGGCGCCAGCAGCGTCTTGTCCTTCAGCATCCCGATGTGGAACGAGAAGATCTTGGCAGCCTCCTTGCCCATCTCACGCTCGGCACGGTCGGCGACCTCCTCCAACTCCCCGATCGATGCCTTGACGGCCTGGTCGAAGTGCTCCACTTCGCCCTTGGTGCTCTGGGGCTGAACCTCCCGGCGGACGACTCGACGGAGATCATCCTCTAGGATTCGCAATCGTCCGATAACAATACCTGGAGAGACGGCAATCCCCTGAATGGGCTGTACGGGTCGTGGCTCAATCTTGATTGGCTTTGGGGGCTTGGGCACGGGTCTGTTGCATCCGGATATGGGACGACCGGATGATAGTGAGGGCGTGGAAAAAGTCCCGTCGGCGTGGGATTCGATGCCGAGGATCGATTCCGCGTGCAACGATCGCCAATCTGGTGTACGATTGTGCGTGTCTGTCGGCCGGATCACCCCGGCCGCCCTCGTCTGTGGCCAAGGGCCTCCCGGCGTAGAGAGATCGCCGCGAAGGATGCCCGAACTGGACTCAAGACGCAACGGACCGGAATCGCGGCCTTGTTCGCCCCATCGGCTTTCCAACGCCGAACGCTCGGGCGTGTGCATGACATGTTGTCGGGGTGTTTCTGCGGGTGTGGCCACAACTGAGGCCTGACCAGTGCCACCGGTGTGTTCGCCAGGCGGATCAACCGCCAGCGGGAGGCGGTCCACACGCCATTCCGCATGTGTAGGTAAGGAGTCAAGAGTCCATATGGGTCCCGGACGATCCCGGAGACGCCGGCGCAGAGGCTCAGGCCAGAGCGACGGGAACTCCAACCAGTTTCATTCCCAAGGCCATCGCGGCCCGGGGTCCAATGACTTCCGCCGCAACGGCACGTCGGGACACCCATCGAACGGACCACAGCGCCTCGGCGGATTGAACCGCGGGGCGCCCTCGCCGGCGATCTTCCCCGTCGACGAGATGAACGCGATGCTCCGCGACTCGCAGGGGCGGAACCTCCCGGTCATCAGACCGTTCGAAGATCTGACCTCGATCGACCCCCAGCCGCGCCTGACCCTGGAATACACCGGGTGCCCGGCGTCGTGCCGATTGATCGACCTCTTTTGTCCCATCGGTCGCGGGCAGCGCGGGCTGATCGTCTCGCCGCCGAAAGCCGGCAAGACGACGCTCCTCAAGGACATCGCCGGGGCCTTGCTCCGCAATCACCTGGATCTCGAGATCATCGTGCTCCTGGTGGACGAGCGTCCCGAGGAAGTGACGGACTTCCGCCGGAGTTTCGCGAGCGTGGACGCGGGCGCCCAACTCGCCGCCGAGATGCTGGGCGAGCGTCCCGAGGACGTCGCGCCGAGGCTGGCCCGGTCGCGGATCCGCGTGATCGCCAGCAGCAACGATCATCCGGTCGAGCGGCACATCGAGGTCTCGACACGGACGATCGAGTTCTCCAAGCGTCTCGTCGAGGTGGGCAAGCACGTGGTGGTGCTCATGGACTCGCTGACGCGCGTCGGCCGGGCCTTCAACCAGAGCCGAAAGCACGCCAGCAGCGGCCGGACGCTCTCGGGGGGCCTAGACAGCAAGGCCCTGGAAGTGCCACGGCAGATCTTCGGCAGCGCGCGCAACACCGAGGAGGCCGGCTCGCTGACCATCATCGCCTCGTGCCTGGTAGATACCGGGAGCCAGGCCGACCAGGTGATCTTCGAGGAGTTCAAGGGCAGCGGCAACATGGAGTTGATCCTCGACCGGAAGATCGCCGAGCGGCGAGTCTTCCCGGCGATCAACCTGGCCGAGTCGGGGACGCGGAAAGAGAACCTGCTCCTGACGGAGGAGGAACTCAAGACGATGTCGGCCCTTCGGCGTCGCCTGCTCTCGATGCCGCCGCCGCAGCAGGTCGAGCAGTTGATCGCGGCGTTGCAGCGGTTCCCGACCAATGCCGCATTGGTCGGCGGGGCTGGCGGCGGGGGTAATTGAGACTCGGTCTCAGCGGCCCTAGACTCTCCTTGTGAGAATTGCGGATATGTTTGTCTGTTAGTCTCTTTCGTGGAACGCCGGCCATGTCCACCACCCTCGAGAGCCATTCATTGAACGCCGACCCGTGCGAGTTCCGCGATCAATGCCCTCGCGAGTGCTGCCCGACCGACACGAAAGGTCAGCCCGTCACCGGGCGGCGATTGAGCGACCTTCGCCCCGGAGATCTGGCCTCGGTCTGTGAGACGTGCCTCGATGCCGATGACGCCAGCCTTCTCCGCGCGATGGGGCTTCGCCCGAACGCGACGCTGCGAGTCTGTCGCCTCGGCGACCCGTGCATCATCGAGGTGCACACGGCGGCGGGCGGCGGGTGCGCGTGCCGCATCGGAATGGCGAGAGAACTCGCCTCTCGCGTGATGGTCGTCGTCGGGACGACGTCCAACGACAAGGGAACCCCTGACCACAAGCCCGGCGCATGAGCCAGGCGGCGACTGTGTCGATCGGTGGAGCGCGATCGCCGGAGACGCGCTCGCCGCGGCGTGTGGCGCTCGTGGGCAATCCCAACACGGGCAAGACCTCGCTCTTCAACCGTCTCACGGGTCTGCGCCACAAGACGAGCAACTTTCCCGGGACGACGCAGGAATGCCGCGTCGGATTCATGCCCGACACCAGGGGCGGCACGATCGAGGTGCTCGATCTGCCCGGCGCGTACTCGCTGGAGTTGGCGCAAGGAGAATCGGAGGTCTGCCGGGGGGCGCTCGCCGGGACGCTCGCGCCCGCGGGGGCACCGGCTCGGGCGCCCGACGCCGTGATCGTCGTCATTGACGCGACGAACCTCGCTCGGAACCTGCTTCTGGCGGGCGAGGCGCTGCGCCGGCGCCTGCCCACGCTGATCGTCGTGAACATGATCGACATCGCGCGCAAGCGCGGCGTGCACCTCGACGCGGGCGTGCTGGGCGAGGGATTGGGATGCGACGTGTTGCTCGTGAGCGCGCGCACCGGTCAGGGGATCGACGACATCGCCGGCGCGCTCGAGCGAGCGGTGGTTCCCAATCGCACGCCACCGGGAGATCAGGGCGAGATCGAGCGATGGGCGGAGGGCCTGGCGGCGAACGCGACAGCGCGCACCACCGAGACGGAGCAGGATCGCGCGGATCGACGCGCGAGAACCGATCGGATGGACCACGCCTTCACGCATCCGGTGCTGGGCGCTCTCGCCTTTCTCGTGGTGATGGCCGGACTGTTCTGGGGGATCTTCTCGCTCGCGACGTATCCGATGGCGTGGATCGAGTGGATCTTCGCCGAGTTGGGCGGGCTGGTGCAGCGTGTGCTCCCCGCGGGGATCCTCTCCGATTTTCTCTCGCAAGGTGTGGTCGTCGGGATCGGCGCGACGGTGGTCTTTCTGCCCCAGATCTGTCTGCTCTTCTTCGTGATCTCGCTTCTGGAGGACACGGGGTATCTGGCGCGGGCGGCGTTTGTGATGGATCGATTGCTCAGGCCGTTTGGGTTGCCCGGGCATAGTTTCGTGCCACTGCTCTCGAGCCACGCGTGCGCTCTGCCGGGGATCATGGCGTGCCGGGCGATTCCTGATCGGCGCGAGCGCCTCGCGACAATCCTCGTGGCGCCGTTCATGACGTGCTCGGCGAGAATCCCCGTGTACGCGCTCATGACGGGGATCCTGTTCCCCGATTCACCAGGGCGGCAGGCGGCGGCGTTCATCGGGTGTTATGCGCTCGGGATCGTGGCGGGCGTGCTGAGCGCGCTCATGGCACGACGAACGATCCTTAAGGGGGCGAGCCGCCCGATGGCGCTGGAGTTGCCGGCGTATCGCTGGCCGAATCTCCGCTCGGCACTCATCACCAGTTACGACCGTGGGCGCTCGTTCATCGCGAATGCCGGGACGAACATCCTGCTCATCTGCATCGTGCTCTGGTGGCTCGGCGCGTTCCCGCAGGTGAAGCCGCCGGCGAGGGTCGAGGAACTCCGCGAGGTGGCGGCCCAGGTCGAGGCGGGGTCGGTTGAGCCGGAGGTCGCCTTGGAGCGCGCTGGAGTCGAGAACAAGGTCGAGGTAGAAGGCGCTGGTGGGACGCCTGTGCCACGAGGTCAGGAAAGCACACGCGAGATCGATGGGCCTGCCGCGGCGTCGATGATCCTCGAGAAGGCCGACGAACTCGAGGCGATGGACGCGAAATCCCGGTCGTTCATCGGGCGGCTGGGGCGCCTGGCCGAGCCGGTCTTCAGGCCGATCGGCTACGACTGGCAACTCTCCATCGGCGTCCTCTCCAGTTTCGCCGCCCGCGAGGTCTTCGTCTCCACGATGGCGGTCGTCGTCACGGGTCACGACACGACGGACGACGAGAAGATCCTCTCGGCGGTCTCGCACGCGTCGCGGACCGATGGCACGCCGATCTTCACGGTTCCCGTGGCGTGGTCGATTCTTGTGTTCTATGTGCTCGCGATGCAGTGCCTGCCGACGCTGGCGTTGACGGCTCGCGAGGCCGGGGGTGTGCGATGGGCCGTCCTCCAGTTCGCGTGGATGAGCCTGCTCGCCTACCTTGGCGCGTGGATCGCGTACACGATCGCGTCGTGATCACGACTCGGTGACGGAGTGAACCGTGTTCCCCATTGGCGACTGGCAGTTCTGGGTGGTCTCGATGGTCGCGCTCATCGCGGCGTGGCTGGTGCTGCGCAAGGTGATCCCCACGCCGGGGAAGAAGCGGCGGGCGCGCGAGCGGAAGGCCTCGCTGACGGTCGAGGGGCGGTCGCCCGAGAAATAGGCGCTCGTGCGAGTCGTGTTCAGAGCTTCTTGAGTGCCGCGACGAGCGCGTCGATGTGGGCCTCGGTGTGGGCGGCGGAGATCTGGACGCGGAGTCGCGCGTGCCCCTCGGGGACGACGGGGTAGCCGAAGCCGATGACGTAGATCCCCAGGTCGAGAAGGCGCTTGCTCATTGCGATCGCCTTCGCGGTGTCGTGGACGATGATGGGACAGATCGCGGTGGGGGACTCGAGCACGTCGAAGCCCGCGGCCTTGATCGACTTCCGCGCATACGCGACGTTGGAGTGGAGTCGCGCGACGCGCTGCGGCTCGTTCATCAGGATCTCGATAGCACGGTTCGCGCCCGCCGCCACGCCGACGGGGAGGGCGTTGGAGAAGAGCGTGGGACGGCCGCGCTGGATGAGAAGATCGATTGCATCTTTGGTCCCCGCGACGAAACCTCCCGCGGCCCCGCCGAGCGCCTTGCCCAGTGTGCCCGTGAAGAGATCGATCGTGCCCTTGCCACTCGCGGCGGTGAGCATGTTGAAGTGCTCGTGCGTGCCGCGCCCGGTCGTGCCCATCACGCCGTGCCCGTGGGAGTCGTCGACGACGAGCATCGCGCCGAACGTGTCGCAGAGGCGTCGCATTGTGGGAAGGTCGGCGATGCTCCCCTCCATGCTGAAGACGCCATCGGTGACGACCCAGATCTGTCCGGCGACGTCCGGGTTGGCCCTGGCTTTCGTCAGAGCCTCGTGGAGTGAGCCGGGGCCTTCGAGGGTGTTGTTCTTGTAGATGGCTTTGTGCAGGCCCTTCTTGATGGTGGTGGCGAGGCGGACCGAGTCGATGATGCTCGCGTGGTTCAGTTCATCGCTGATAATGATGTCGCCCGGCTCACAGAGCGTGGGGAAGACGGCCTCATTGGCGGTCCAGCACGAGACAAAGGTGTAACTCGCCTCGGTGCCCATGTATGTGGCGATGGTTTTCTCGAGCGTGTGGTGGGGCGAGAACGTGCCGCAGATAAAGCGGACGCTGGCCGTGCCCGCGCCGAAGTCGCGCGTGGCCTTGAGTGTGGCCTCGACGACCTCGGGGTGGTTGGCGAGGCCGAGGTAGTTGTTCGAGCAGAAGCAGAGGACGTCCTTGGTGGTGCCATCGGGGCGGCGGAGTCGAACGCTCGCGTCCATCGGGCCATCGATGGTCTGGAGGACCTTGTACTGCCCGGAGTCCTTGAGGCCGGTGAGGATGGAGCGGGCGCGGGCGTCGAAGGTGGTGGGCATGTCGGCGTTCCTGATCGAGATCCAAAATGAGAAAACGGCACGCGACGAGGTGTGCGTCACGCGCCGTCATGGTATTTGAGTTGTCGCGTTGAGGCCGCGGAAGTTAGAGACGGTTTAGCGCCGGCGCCGGCGGGCGATGAGGAGTCCGCCGCCCGCGACAAGGGCGATGGCGCCGGGGGCCGGGACGGGCGTGAAGTCCACGATGAGTTTGGGGATTCGATCGGGGATGGAGGTCTCGCGGCTACCCAACCTCTTGCCTGTTCGGCCCGCGGTCTCGCTGGACGCCTTGATGAGCAGGCCGAAGTTCATCTCCGGGTCGTTGACCCAAGCCTGGGCGTCGGCGATGAGGCCGGCGCCGGTCCACTCATAGAACCCGAGATCCTGGATGTTGACGCTGGCGCTGGCGGTGCTGACGAAGTCGCCGCCGGGGGTGGTCCACAGTTCGGTGTTGTAGAAGCGGTGAATCCAGGTGGCGTCGCCGGTGGTGGAGGCCGCACCGCCGCCGCTGAGCCCGCTGTTGCTGGTCCCTTCGCCCCAGGAGGACGTGACGCGGTGGACGCCGAACACCGCGGCGACGCCACTCGACTGCTCGCAGTTCATGCGGAGAGTGACGCTGTTGATGGTGGAGCCTGCGGGAATGGAGGAAAGGTCGAAGCGGACCAGGGCTCGGCGTTTCTCGCCGGAGTTGGTAACGCCGGCGAAGACGCCGCCGCCAAGGGCGCTGCTGAGCGACCCTGCGGAATCCTCAAAGAGGGTGTTGTCCAGCACTGAAGTGAACGAGACGACATCGGCCGAGGCCACACCCGCGAGCGAGGCGACGGCGACGGCACAGAGCCAGGGACGGATCGACATAAAAACCACCTCTCTACGACTAGCCCACGAGCATCCACGACGAATGCTAGAACAAACACCAAACGCCTGCGAGGCGTGTCCTGCTTAGAGAGATGTACACCAGAATTGGCAAAGTGCCAGTCGGCGCGGACAAAAATCCGCAATTGGGCGCGAATTGTCGATGTGATCGGCCCGTGTGGGGACGAACGTCCGAGAACGGCTGGAAGTTGTGGGGGGTTAGAGGCGGTTGGCGGCGATGCTGGCGAGTTCGCTGCGTTCGCTCTTGGCGAGGGTGACGTGCCCGAAGAGGCGGACGCCGCGCATTTTCTCGACGGCGTAGGCCAGGCCGTTGCTCGAGGAGTCGAGGTAGGGGTTGTCGATCTGCCCGATGTCGCCGGTGAGGACGAGTTTGGTCCCCTCGCCGACGCGGCTGGCGATGGTCTTGACCTCGTGGGGGGTGAGGTTCTGGGCCTCATCGACGATCATGAACTGGTGGGGGATGGAGCGTCCGCGGATGTAGGTGAGGGGCTCCAGGACGAGTTTGCCATCGGCCATGAGTTTCTGGATGCGCTGCTCGGTGGAGTGGCTGTCGGGGTGCTGGACCTGGGCGCCTCGGGTGGAGAGGAGATAGCCGAGGTTGTCGAAGATGGGCTGCATCCAGGCGGTGAGTTTCTCGTCCTTGTCGCCGGGGAGATAGCCGATGTCGCGTCCCATGGGCATGATGGGTCGGGCGACGAGGAGTTTCTCGTAGCGTTCCTCGCTGAAGACCTTGGCCATGCCCGCGGCGATGGCGAGGAGGGTCTTGCCCGTGCCGGCGGAGCCAAGCAGGGTGATCATGCGGACCTCGTCGTCGAGGAGGAGATCCAGAGCCATGGTCTGCTGGACGTTTCGCGCCATGATCCCGAAGACGGGTTTTCGTGGACCGGTGACGGGGATGACGTGGTCGGTGTCGGCGAGCCGGCGGCCCAGGCCCGTGTGGTTCTCGTCGTCCTTGTCCTTGAAGACGATGAACTGGTTGGCGTGGAGTTCGCGCTCGTAGCTTTGGCCGCGCTCGTCCTCGGCCTGGAGAAGTTCGCTGAGGCGATCGATCGCGAGAAGGCGATCGCGGTACAACTCGTCGATGACCTCGCCATCGGACTCGACGCTAATGAACCCGTTGTAGAGGCGGTCGGCATCGACCTTCTGGTTGGTGAAGTCCTCGGTGTGGATGCCCAGCGAGTCGGCTTTGATGCGGGCGGAGAGGTCCTTGGTGACGAAGACCACGTGGGGGCGCGACTTGGCGAGATGCCAGGCGACGGCGATGATGCGGTTGTCGGGAGAATCTTCATCGATCGCGTCGGGACGGACGTGCTCGCCGACGTCGATGCGGACGGTCCCGGTGTGCCCGTTGATCCCGGTCGAGGCGGCGGCGGTCGCGGAGGGCGAGGTGGAGCCCCATTCGACACCCTCGGAGAGTTTGCCGAGCCCGCGCAAGCGATCGAGGTGGCGGATGCACTCTCGGGCGTTTCGTCCCAGGTCGTTCTCGAGGCGCTTGAGTTTGTCGAGTTCCTCGATGACGGTGAAGGGGATGACGACGTTGTGCTCCTTGAAGACAAAGAGCGCATTGGGGTTGTGGAGCAGGACGTTGGTATCGAGGACGAAGTCCTTGATCTCGGTGGGCGCCTCGGGGCCTCGCACACGGGCGATCACGTCGGAGGGTCGAGTTGCGGGCGGCATCTTGGATGGCTTTGACGTGTCGCGGGTCTCCGTGGGGACAGAGCGTGCGTCGGGGGAGGGTGGGACGCTGCGGGCCGCGTGACTCATGGTTTTTTTCTTGGCCCTGTCTTTGGCCACCTTTGATCACTCTCGCCTGGCCGGTCCGTCGGCCGATCACGCCGCGCGCTGACATCCTGTGCGCGGGAGTTCATCAGGATATCGGGAAATCACGTGGGATGCATCCCTGTTTTCTGGAAGTTCGTGGGATTTCGACGTCGGATGTCGCGATCTTCATGGATTCTTGGCGGGGGCGTCGGGCGCGACAGTCGGCGAATGGACCTGGACCTCGGTTCCGTCGGTGGCATTCGGCGTTACCAGGCCGGGTATGGCTGAGGTGGATGCGGCCGGTTTCGGGTTATAGATGGCGGCGACGCCAAGGACCAAGGCGAGGATAATCGCGAGTGTGGTCTTGCCGACGGTGGCGAGGAGTCGTCCGATCGCGGCACCCTGGCCGGATTTCGCCGACTCGTTCCAGGCGCGCTTGGCCCACAAGCGTTCTGCCACGACGGCTCCCGCACCGGCACCGATCGCGCCGCCCAGGATCGTTCCGATCGGGAAGAAGAAGAACGAGCCGACGATGGCACCGACGAGAGCACCGACAAGCGAGCCGATCTGGCCCTTTCGGCTGCCGCCGGCTTTGGCAGCGCCGAGGGCGGAGGCCCCGAACTCGACGGCCTCGGCGGCGATCGCGATGATGAGCGCGACGACGATCGTCCAAAGGCTGAACATGTCGGGCTTCCACCACCAGCAGAGGAGCGCCACGAGAATATTGAGCCAGGTGCCGGGGAGCGTGAGCGCGGTGAGGGCGATGCCCACAATCCCCGCGAGGATCACCAGACCCGGCGGGACGACGTCGAGCACATCGGAGAATGTCAGGGCGAGCGTGGTCATGAATGGCGGCATGGACGCGCCCCTTCCCTACCCAGCACAATCGCCGTGTGGTCCTCGACGGGGCCTCTCAGACTTCTTTGGATTCTTCGATTGCCGATTCCGGCGCGGCTGATTGTTCTGTCGTGAGTTCTGTGGCATCCGCCTGTGGGAACCGCGTCTTCTCCATCTCCAAAACCCACGATTCGAGCGGGTCGTATCGATAGAGATCGAGGCGGATGGCCTTGCCCGAGAGTCGATCGTGCCCTTCTCGGATACGGAGATCGATGAGGAACTTGTCCCACTTGCGCTTGTCGAACTCCTCGATGTCGGCGGGGACAAGCGTGGCGCCATCAGGAAGATGGAGTTCCTGGGTTGTCGGATTCCAGCGATAGGACTTCCCGGCGACGCGCATGATGAGCGCGGAGAGGTACAGCCCCACACCTGTGCCGAGCACGAAGATGAGCCACTGGATCGGAATGTCCCACTTGGCGAGGGGAGCATCGGGGGCTTTGATCGCGCTGAGGTCTCGGAATCGCTCGGCAGGTGACGAGATCTCCACGCCCCGGAAATAGTCGGTGCGCGGGACGGTGGTGTTCTCGGCGGCGAGTTTGCCGATGGTGTCGAGGGAATCGAGCCATTGGTAGAGCGCCTCATCGCGCGAAGAGCGTGAGGGGTTCTGCTTGAGCGTGGCGAGGCGTGCTTTGGGGTCATCGACAGAGATGTCGCGCGTGATGGATCCTCGCTCCTGCTCGAAGGCCTTGTAGTACTGGAGCTCGAGCGCCTGTGCCGCACGGTTGCCACGCCCGGGATAGACGACCAGGGCGTCGTAGAGACCCCACAACCCAAAGGCGAGGGCGACGATCGCCATGATGGAGATCTTGGTGATCCAGGATCGGCCCAGTCGCGTGCGGTGGAGTGTGGTGTCGTTCATGATGGATCGGGTGCTCCGCGTGGTGGGCGTGCGCGCACGCCGACGGGAGATTATCGGCACGTTGGGCGTGCGGGTTGGGCTTGATCCTGTGGGTTTAGGGGCGATCCCGTGGTGTCGAGGCTCAGTCTTCAACGCGGCGGAGTGCGGCCTGCCACCACCTGGCGGCCCAGGCGAGGCCCGAGTGCAGATCGGCGAGGAACCCAAAGCCGCCCCGATCCACACGCCGGACAGGAATGCGCGGGAACTCGCGCTGCCCGGTGATCGCGCGCGTGAGCCACTCGGAGTGCTCGCGGCGGGCGATGCGGCCGGGATCGTCGGCGAGGGAATCGGTGGGGCGGGACCAGAGCATGCGTGCCGAAGGGTACGTGCACGCAATCGGTGAGTCGTCGCACTGGCCCCGGTGGGATTTGAACCCACACGCCCCTTTCGGGACTGCGGATTTTAAGTCCGCTGCGTCTGCCGTTCCGCCACGGGGCCTCGTGGCGCCACTGTACGGATCATCGAAGGGAGCCGTGCGAGTGATCACGTTCGTCGGGTGGAGGGACGGGGTCGTAGCCGCCCTTCACAAAGGGGTGGCAACGGGCGAGTCGGCGGAGGGTGAGTCGCGTGCCGCGGATCGTGCCGTGAGTTCGCAGCGCGTCGATCGCGTACTCCGAGCACGTCGGGACGTATCGGCACTGCCCGGCGAAGAGCGGCGAGAGCGTCGCCTGATACACGCGAACGAGGAGCACCAGGAGGCCCGAGAGCATTCGCGGGATCAGGCCGCGAGCGGGGCGCGCATCGGTCATGGCGAGCGATCCTCGCGTGAATCCGCTCGAGTCGCGTCTCTCATCGACTCCTTGCCGAGTCGCTTGACCCACTGCCGCGCGAGATGCCGGATCGCGTCGTGGAGCGCGTCCTTCGCCTCGTCGAGCGTGAGCGTGGAGGTCTTGGCCGAGAGGATGATGTCGAGATGGATGGGTGTCGCAGCAGTGTCAATGGCGTGGCTCGCGTCGATGGTCGCGAGTTCGTGCTGCAGCACGCGGAAGGCCTCGCGGAGGATCCTTTTGGCGCGATTGCGTTTGACACTGCTGCCGACGCGCTTCGAGACGGCCAGGCCAAGGCGATGAAAGGGCTGGTCGTTGGGGATGGCGCTGGCCGTGATCGGGCCGACGGCTCGTCGCATGCGGGCGTCGTGGACGGCCTGGAACTGGCGCGCGTGCGTCAGACGCTGCCGCCGAGAGAGGCGAAGGCGATCACCCGGCGGGGCGGGCGAGTTGGATGGGCGAGCGACGGGCATCGAGAGAAGGGTAACGCGGTGGATCAAGGCACCCGCCTCGGAGAAGCGGGCCACCACGAGCCGCGAATCCAGTGGAACTCAGTCGATCGCCGGTTCGGTCCGCGGCCTGGCGGGTGGCATCATGCCGATGAGGATCCCCACGCCGCCGAGCGCGATGAGCCAGAGCCTCGCCCTGGGGTTCGTCGCCCACCGCCCGAGCATCGATGTCGGGTTGGTCTGGGCGTTGGCCGTGGGCAGCACGGCCGGCGGCGGCTCGAGCGCGGGGAAGACGCTCGCGTCGGGGACGCGCGTGTACGCCGGGCCTGTGATCAGCCCGAACTCCGCGGGCATCTGGTTGAGTTGCGTCGCCAGGAGGTCACGCATCAGCCCCGGCTCCTTGTCTGTGACGGCGGCGAGAAACCCCTCATACCGGTCGAGCCGCGCCAGGCGATGCTGCTCGAGCGCAAGCGCCCGATCGCGGACCAGCCGCGCCTGGGCCACGTCCCGCTGGGCGGGGATCAGGACCACGGCCCCAAGGAGCGCAAGCGACGCCGCGAGAAAGAGCCACCCGGGATCGAGCGGCAGGTATCGCACACGCCCGGTGGAGTGGGCGGGGGGCGAGGGGTTGGATGAGTCAGCGCGCATGGGCACCGGAATATCGGCGAATCGGGCCAGATAACTGGAAAAACGAAGGCCTAGGTGGATACCCGAAACAATGGTAATGGTCGGTGTGCGTGATCGACTCGTACTTGCCATTTCACTTGGCCGAGCGTCGAATCGTGGAACTCGTAGGGCGCGGCTCCAATAGCACCAGTGGTGGGCATTGGAGACGTGCGGCCTGGCCCCGCCTTCCGATCCTTTCAGAAATCATTGAAAACCCGTATACTCTTGGGTACCCATGCCTGCGGCACGGCCCCAGCCCGATTTCCCGTCGCAAGGCCCCTCCGAGGGCGGCGGTGGCGGCACGCGCGGGGGTGGCGGGGGCGCGGGCGGCGTCGAGGGCTCGATCTCGCGTGAGGCCCCGTTTGTGCGAGAGGCCCCTCTTGTCCGTGAGGCCCAAGACCGGTTCGTGGCGGTGTGGGGGCAGATGGGCGGGGCGTGGGGGATCAGCCGGACCATGGCCGAGGTCCACGCGCTGCTCTACATCACCGGCGAGGCGTTGTGCACCGACGACGTGATGGAGCGACTGCAGATCTCGCGGGGCAACGCGTCGATGTCGCTGCGGGCGCTGCTCGATTGGGGGATCATCGCGCGGGCGGCGGGGCCAGCCGTCAAGATCGAGGGCGAGCGCGTGGATCGGCGCGAGTATTTCAGGGCCGAGCAGGACGTGTGGGCGATGTTCCGGGCGATCGTGCGTGAGCGGATCAAGCGCGAGGCCGAGCCGCTGCTGGCGTCCTTGTATGAGATCCGGGATATGACGCCGGGCGAGGCCTGTACGGGGAAAGCTTCGAGCGGGAGGTCGCTCGCCGACACGTTGTCGGGCGGGAAGTCTGGACTGTTGGAGGTGGGCATGGACGCGCCCAATCGCGGCATCGCCGAGCACCAGCGCCGCCTGGACGACCTCGTCGAGTTCTTCGAGATGCTCGAGACACTGGCGCAGCAGTTCGTCAGCCCGGCGGGGCAGGGGCTGCGACTCGCGGCCAGGGCGCTCACGAGCGTCATGCCGACGCGCGGAGCAAAGAAGTCGCGCGGCGAGGCGAGGGCGAAGCGATCGTCGAACGGGCGGAAGCGCGGCAGGAATGGGGAGGGCGGGCGATGAGCGCGATCCACCGCAATCGCGGACTGAAACCCATCGACACGCCGATCGAGGTGCCGGGGCGCGTGCCGACGAGCCAGTCAGATGCGGCGGCAAGAGTTCCCTCGTCGTTCGAGATCCGCTGGTCGATCGCGACGAGCGCGGCCGCGCATCTCTGGCGAGATGAGGGCACGTCGCTTGCTTCGGGCACGACGCCAACACGAGTGTCGCTCGTATGCCGTGTGGCGATTGATCCAAGGGTCGTGCCTGCGGGCGGCCTTCGCCGGGGCACGGTCCATCACGCGCTTGAGGTCGAAGGTCGAGCGGCGCGGGATCTTGGATCGGCCGACGTCGTGATCACGCCGGAACCTCGCGGGCTTGTGCATGCCGACGAATCCCGGCGCGAGGATAGAACCAAAGGGTTCGCGTGCACGCTCCGGCTAGGCGATCCGAGTTCTGGTGTCGGTCCGGACATTCTGTTCGCGCGGACGCCGACGCTCGCGGCGTGCGGGCTTGCGGGCGGGCGATTCGATCGTCCCGAGTTGGGTGAGGTGTGCTTCGGCGAGGCCGGGATCCAACAATGAGTGTCGTAAAGGGAGTGTCGCGCGGGGTGGACTGCCCCGCGGCGGCGCGTGAGGTGAACGGGCCGGTTGTGGCCGACGACGGAGGATGCCCACCGATGGACGTGAAGGGAACGTGGTCTGGACCGGCTCGATCGATGACTCGTTTGCGGACGCTGGTGCATGGCGTTGCATGGGCCGGAGTGATCGGCGTGCTGGCCGCTGGTCAGGCCGCGTGCGAGAAGCCCGCGGAGTCGGCCCGCATGGTCCCATCGCAAGAGCCGGCGAATGCGAGTGCGGCGAGCACGACATCGAAGGCGACGCCGCCCGACGGCGTCACGCCCAATCAGCCCAAGGCGGACACGGCCAAAGGCGAGACTCCGGCGACGGACTCTTCACCCGTGGCGAGCGCGGCCGAGGTAGATGCGCGGTTCGTCGGGCTCCACCCGCCGCTCAAGATTACGGGGCACGACAACGGCGCGTGGCCCCTGATCCGCGCATGGGCGAGCGTCAGCCAGGAGACGTGGGATCTCGTGTCGTTCCCGGCAAAGAGCGAACTCCCGCCAGAGGTGGTCGAGGCGCTCTCGAAGAACGAGGCCCTCGTAGACGCGGTGGCCACGGCGGCTCGCATGCCGTATTGCGATTTCGGCTGGGACCGCTCGGCCGGGTTCCAGGCAACTCTTCCGCATCTGGACTTCCTCCAGGGAAGCATGCGGATGATGATGAATGAGGCGCGACGCGAGATCGGGGACGATCCGAAGTCGCCGGTGAACGACCGGGCCGTGACGGTCATCGCGTCGATGTATGGGCTGGCGAACGCGGCGAAGTCGGACGGCATCATCATCAGTGCGCTCGTCGGGGCGGCGATCGACGACAGCGCGTGCCAAACGGCGAGGCGCCTGCTCGGGCGCGGTGCGCTCACGATTCCAGGCGGGCGACGCATCCTTGCCGGGCTCGACGATCGCGAGGCCGCGGATCCGTATGGCTTCCTTCTCGCGCTCCGCGGCGAGCGCGACGCGATCGGGAGGTGGCTGAACGCGAAGATCGCCGCGGGCGCGACCAGCGCCGACATGCGCAAGGAGTTCGCGGTTTTTCCCAACGCGACGATGAACGCCGACGAGGCGCTCCTGTCGATGTCGCCGGCGGAACTCAAGACCGACTGGGCCAAGGCTTCTCCCATCTTCGACACCATCATCGGCCTGTTGGGGGACCCCGAGGCGATCGAGAAGTACAAGGCGACGTCGGCCAAGATCGAGGCGGGCGAACACGGGCGGCTGGCGATGTACCTCGCGCCGAGCGCCGACGCGATCTTCCAGAAGTATGCCGCGATCGACCGATCGGTGCAGACGGCGCGGATCGAACTCGTGCGATTCAGCGTCACGACCGACGAACTCCAGGGCCTGATGCCAGACGCCCCGACGGGTCCAACCGGCCCGATCGGTCCCGTCGGGCCTCCGGTTCCAGCCGAACCGGCGGGCCCCAAGCCGACGCCGCCGACGCCCTAAAGTGGAATCAGGCACAAGAGAGTGCGCGTGTTGGCCCCGTAGCTCAGTTGGATCAGAGCACCGTGCTTCGAACGCGGGGGTCGCAGGTTCGAGCCCTGCCGGGGTCGTTTGGCTGTTGGATCGTCGTTGTGTCTGAGGATGCGGACAACGTCTACCGATCGAGTTCCGCAGCGACAACGTTGATGGAGCCGATGATCGCGACGATGTCGCTCAGCAGGTGCCCCTCGGTGATCTTGCTGACGATCGAGTAGTTGATGAAGCAGGGCGGGCGGGTCTTGGCGCGCCAGGCGCGGGGGCTGCCATCGCTGATGAGGAAGTACCCCAGTTCGCCGTTGGCCGACTCCTGGCATGAATAGCACTCGGCGATCGGGGGCGTCCACCCGCGGTTGGTCATGATGAGTTCGAAGTGCTGGATCAGCCCCTCGATCGAGCCATAGACCTCGCGCTTGGGCGGCTTGGTCATCTTGCCGTCGGCGAACGCGTCCACAGGTCCCGCGGGGATCTTGTCGATCAACTGCTCGATGATCGCGAGGCTCTGCTTCATCTCCTCGACGCGGACGAGGTACCGCGTGTAGGCGTCGCCCACCTCAGCGATGGGGACTTTGAACTTGACGGCCTCGGCGCCCTGCCCGTCCCAGTTGTCGGCGTAGCAGAGATACGGCTCGTCCTTGCGGATGTCGCGCTTCACGCCGCTCGCCCTGCCCATGGGTCCGGTGAGGGACCAATCCATCGCGTCCTGTTTCGTGATGACGCCGATGCCCTGGGTGCGGTCCATGAAGATGCGGTTGCGGTTGAGGAGCGTCTCGAGGTCCTTGATGGCGCCGGGAACCTCGACGCGGATGAGGGCCTTGACGAGGCGCTTGAAGGTCTCCTCGTCGGGCAGGTCCTGCATCAGGCCGCCGACGCGGGTCCAGTCCGGGTGGAAGCGCTGACCGGAGACATAGTCGCAGAGGTCATAGATCTTCTCGCGGACGTTGAAGGCGTAGATGAACCCCGTGAAGGCGTTGAGGTCGAGGCCGGCCGCCCCGACGCAGAGGAGGTGGTTCTGGATGCGGGCGACCTCCGCCATGATCGTGCGGAGGACCTTGCACCGTGGCGTGATCTCGATGTCGAACAACTTCTCGACCGCCCCGTGCCACGCGATGTCGTTGGCGATCGGGGAGAGATAGTCCATGCGGCTGACGATGGTGACGTACTGGTTGTAGTCGAGGTGCTCGGCGAGCTTCTCGAACCCGCTGTGGAGGTAGCCGATGTGGGGCGTGACGCGGGCGATGCGCTCGCCATCGAGTTCCATGACCAACCGCAGCGTCGTGTGCGTGGCAGGGTGCTGGGGTCCGAAGTTCAGGACCCAGCGGTCGCCGGTGTCGACGTGATCCTTGAGGTACGGCGTGGTGTCGGTATCGACCCCGAGGGCATCTTCGGGCTTGATCGTGAAAGGCATGTGTTCCTCACATCGAACGGTCAAACGGCCTGGTGGCCGCGTTCAAAGCCAATGTCTGCCATGATAGCGCGATACCGGCGTCACCCCAAACACACACCCGACGAGCAATCCTCACATGATCTAAACGCACCAACGTCCGTGGCCTCACAGAGAACTTCTAGAGTTTGGCTCTCACACACTGGAGTTGAACCGTGAAGACCGATTCGCTCTCGCTGAGCCGCCGTGCGTTTTTGCGACAGACTGCCGCCACGCCGCTCGCCTTTTCGGCGCTGAACCTCCTGCTTGCTCGCACCGGGTTTGCCGCTGGTCCGGTGCCCTCGCCGTATGGCCCGCTCAAGCGGGACTCGCATCGCCTGCTCGACCTTCCTGAGGGGTTTACTTTCAGCGTGCTCATCCGCGACGGAGACAAAATGACCGACGGGCTGCTCTCGCCCGGAAAACCCGACGGGATGGCGGCCTTCGCGACCGCGCCGGGCAAGACCACGCTCATCCGCAATCACGAGATCATCGAGTCCGAAGGCCCTGGCGCGTTCGGAAAGAGCTTCGATCGTCTCGCACGGGTCGATCGCGCGCGCATCTTTGACAATGGTCGGGAGGACCCAATACTGGGTGGGACGACCACCCTTGTCTACGACCACGCAACCGACTCCATCGAGTTGTCGTTTCTCAGCCTCGCCGGGACGTGCTTCAACTGCGCCGGCGGCCCCACGCCATGGAACACTTGGCTGAGTTGTGAGGAGGATGTCACCAGGGCGGGAGGCAACTTCCAGCGCGATCACGGTTGGGTCTTCGAGGTTCCGATCACCTCGACGCCGCAGCTCGCCGTGCCCGCGCCGATCACCGCGATGGGACGCTTCCGCCACGAGGCGACCGCGGTCGATCCCAACTCCGGCGTCGTCTATCTCACCGAGGACCGCCCCGACGGAATCCTCTATCGCTATATCCCCAATGTCCCGGGCAAACTCCACGAGGGCGGACGCCTCCAGGTGTTGAGAGTGAAAGGCCGCCCCTCCTGCGACACGCGCAACTGGGAATCGCGATCGATCAAACTCAACGAACGCATGGATGTCGAGTGGTTCGATATCGATGGCATCGACTCGCCCGCCGACGATCTTCGCTATCGCGGATATGACCGCGGTGCCGCCCGCTTCGCCCGCAACGAGGGAATGTGGTACGGCAACGACGGAGTGTACTTCGCCGCGACCAATGGCGGGCCAGCTCTCGCCGGGCAGATCTGGCGCTACGTCCCAAGTCCGCACGAAGGGACCGATCGCGAGAAGGATGCCCCCGCAACGCTCTCGCTCTTTGTCGAGTCTCCAAAGGCCGCGGTCATGAACATGTGCGACAACATCTGCGTCGCGCCCTGGGGCGACCTCTTTGTCTGCGAGGATGGTACAGATGTCAATCGAGTCCTGCAGGTCACGCGCGAGGGCGAGGTCCACATCTTCGCCCGAAACGCGCTCAGCAAGAGCGAGTTCTGCGGCGGGTGCTTCTCGCCCGACGGGAGCGTCTTCTTCGTCAACAGTCAGAACGATGGGCTGACATTCGCGATCAAGGGCCCGTGGAATCGGACCCGCGCGAGTGCGACTCAGTAAGTTTGAAACTTCGCTGGTCCATGCCAAGGAAGCGGGCACGAACAAACTCCGGTCCTCGACCAGAACTCGAAGTCGAGTTCATCGATCTCGGATGGCCGCGAAATTGACGCGCACACCCATTCATTGGATGATGGGTGACGCCCATCGACTATCTGTGGTGTCGACGCGCCGTGCTCAATCATCGGAGGAATGGCCATGTGCTTGAAAGCGGTTCTGTGTGCGGTTGCCGGTCTTGCGCTGCCCGCGATTGCCCAACCATGCAGTTTCCTCTCGCCGCCAGCAAACAACGACAACCCGGATCCTTCCTTCTCCGACACCAACTCGGATGGGATCGATGGGATGCGGTGTGGACCGATCTATGTGTCGCTCTCGGGGAACGATCAACATCCGGGCACGATCGAGCGACCCATGCGCACCATCGCCGCCGCCGTCCTCGCCGCGTCGAGCTACACGCCCTGGCGCCAGGTCTATGTGGCCGACGGTGTGTACAACGAGGAGGTGCATTTCAACGGCCTTGACGGGCACGGCGATCTCGTGGTCTTTGGAGGATTCGACCCGAGCTCGGGGTGGTCGAGAACACCCGCTGGCACGGGTGGTGTTGGCGGAAACGTCACGATCCTCGGCCCGGCCAGGCCGATCTCGGTGGCCCATAGCAACTCGGTCTCCATGCCCAGTTCCATCGGCTTTGCGTTTCTCAATCTCAGTACCCCGAGTATTGGCGGAACTCGCATCGCGATCGTCAACGACAGCACCGTGAATTATCTCTTGACGCGATGTGAGCTCTTTGTTGGAAATGGTGGGAACGGCTCCTCGGGCACGTCCGGGGCGGCAGGATCTATGGGCAGCCCGGGTGAGCCGGGAGTGAACGGCGGCGCGAACGTCTCCGCAGGCTCTCCCGGCGGAGAGGGCGGCATTGGAGGAGCCGGTGGACCAGGATCCGTGCCGGGGCAGACTGGCGCGAACGGGGGACGTGGAGGACACGCGGGTGCCGATGGTGCCGACGGTCAATCAAGTGGCGTCGCGGGAGGAGTCGGGGGACAGTCTGAATCATGTGGCGTGAATGTCACCGGCAGCAATGGTGGCGCGGGCCAGGACGGCACAGGCGGTGCGAATGGTCTGAACGGCTCTGGAGGTCTCGTCTTTGGTCAGGCTGGTTTGCCGGGTCTCCCAGGCGCAGCGGGTCTCGGCGGAGGTGGTGGCGGGGGAGGAGGAGGCGGGTCAACCGGCGGGCTTTGCATGCCCGATCGTGGCGGCGGCGGCGGCGGTGGTGGTGGCGGAGGCGGCGCCGGGCTGCCGGGCACTGGTGGTGCCGCCGGAGGCCATTCCATCGCGTTTCTCACATTCAACAGCGCGTACAACTATCCCGAGTGTCGATTCGTCACTGGTGATGGCGGGCAAGGCGGAAGCGGTGGGTCTGGCGGAACCGGAGGGCTCGGAGGAAGTGGCGGCGTCGGAGGCATCGGGGGAGACCAAGCTACCGACGGTGGGCAAGGCGGTGATGGCGGCGACGGAGGCCGCGGCGGGCACGGAGGTGGTGGTCGAGGTGGATTTTGCGTCGGCGTCCTCCGCTCCGCGTCGAGCGGTTTGGCCGCACTTCCGCTGCCCACAATCGTCCACGGGACTCCCGGCGCTGGGGGCGCTTCCAGCGGCAATCCGGGCCAACCTGGTCAAGCCGTGGATCTCTTCACCCTTCCAGATGCGGACGCTCGCGCGTTGATTCCATTCGAATCGCCGATCGTCGCGGTCCACGCCAGGATCGTCTGCGACGCGAACACCCCGAGTGCTCCGACTGGTGCTCGGGTCGCGGATGCCACGACGAGCACCTACGACTTCCAGCTCGGCGCCCAGGGGCCAAACGGGACCGCGTCCATGGTCGGCGAGCAGTACGTGTTCACGCCTGATCCAGGCTTCGCAGGATGGACATGGTTCCAGATCTATGTCACGGATCCGTTCACTTCATTCGACGCGATCGGGTACGCCGTTGTCTATGTGAAGGCGGCATGCGTCGCCGATGTCGACGACGGCAGCGGCACGGGCACGCCCGATGGCGGAGTCTCCATCGACGACCTGCTCTTCTATCTTTCGGTTTTCAACGCGGGTGAGCTCATCGCCGATGTGGACGACGGCTCGGGCACGGGAACACCCGATGCTGGCATCACCATCGACGATCTCCTGTACTTCCTGACTCGTTTCAACGCGGGCTGTTGATCATCGTCGTCTCTGGAGTTCACGTACGCAGAAGGAAAGAGCTCACTTTCCGCGAACGGGCAGCGGCGCGCTCATGACCACCACGCTCGGCTCTGGCGGATACTCGATCGTGAGTCGGTAGAGGTCCATCTCCGAGAGGTCCACACCCAGGCCGCTCGCGCCGAACGCGGCCATCTGCTGGTGGTCGCGCAACTCGCGCACGGCCTGGGCCCGATCGGCGCGCCCCAGGTGCTCCACCTTCTCAAAGAGCGGGATGTGCAGGCCGCGCCCCTTCTCGGGACCACGCTGGATCTCGTCGAGGTTCGGCTCGCCAAAGACCAGGCTTCCCGCCGACGCGCGCATCTGCAGCGGCCCGAAGAGATCGCGGTGGATGTACTGCTCGATCACCGCGATCCGCGAGGGTGTGCGCATGTGGACCGCGACGGCATGGTTCGGCTCGCTCGGCGTCGGCGTGGCGCGAGTCACGCATGTGTACCGCTCGCCCACAAAGACATCCAGCGCTCCCTGCCTCCCAAGCCCCCTTGGCTCGATCGCGAAGCGCGAGATCCCGTCCGAGGATTCCGTACGAATGAGCGCCGGCATATCCAAGGTGCCGAACCGTCGAAGCACCGGCACACCCTGCTCCACGTCCTCGGGGATCAGGGGTTGACCCACGTGCGCCACCTGCCCGTCCGGCTCCACCGAGGTGACCCGCCTGGCGATCGGCCACGCCACGCCGTGGCGAAGGCATGCCAATCCGCGATACCCGCGGATCGTGGCGAGATCCACAAACTCCGGGTCCGCCTTGGACCGCACGAAGAACGTCGCGTCATAGAGAACGTGTGCGCTCGCGCCAAGGAAGTAACTGCTCGCCCGAAAGGCCGCGCGTCGCTGCGTGAGATCCAGATCCTCGCGCCCGCGCGTCGCCTGGGCCCCGACCAGCAAACTCAATGACGCCCGGTCCTCGGCATGCCCTTCGAGCGAGCGAAACCGGGCGAGGGCGGATCGCGCCTCATCGAGGAGTGCCGCATCGGCCCCGATCTGGGCAAAGGCATCCCAGACCCGTCGCATCGCCCGGTCACCGGGCAGATGCTGGGCGGCCGCGAACGGGTCTGGTGCCGACCCTACGCGTGAGATCTTCCACGCCAGTGTCCGCTCGATGCCCAGGGCGTTGGCGATCTGGGTGACGGACCCCCAGCCGTTGGGAAGTTGTTGCAGGAGACGTCCGATAACATCCCGAACAACACTCAAAACGGAATGTGCCTCGGCGGTCACAGGCGCCGAGGGTTGATTATGCCGGTTTTTAAGTTCCTGAGGCATCTTGGCCCCACTATACCACGAAACCCCGGTGTTTTGTCAAGACTGTTTCAAAAACAGTTGACAAGAACTTTTCGACGTTGTAGATTGCGAAAGTCGGGCTGGTGGCCCGGCCGGCGATGACCGTGACCGCGGCACGTGGGCGTGGACGGCCCACACCTTCCGAGAACCACGCGACGCGCCGAAACAGACTGACTTGGTTGTGGCCGGGTGCAACACCATGCGGCACCCCTCGAAGGGAGTTGATCATGACGATGCGTGCACGAATGTGGATGGGGTGTGTCGGGATGGCGATGGCGGGGAGCGTGTTCGGCGCGCCGGTGCCGATCGATCTGGGGACCCAACTCGTGGATCTGTCCGCGGGCTCTGGAGGCCAGGTGCTCCAGATCGAACTCACGGGGGATGGACAGAACGACCTTGGGTTCAGTTACTTTGAACTCGCCCCCGGCGCCCAACTGGCGACTATCGAGGTGGTAGGGCGTGGTCGAGGCATCTCCGATGTGCTGAGCAACACCTGGCCAGACGCCAATCTGACTTATCCACCGGTTCCTCCCGCAGACATCGTGGTGGAACTGGCCTCGGGCGGCTCGGTCATGGGGAGCGTCGACACCTACGCCCCGAGCAGCGGCTTTGGATTCGCCGCCGCGGCGTTATTCCTCGACCCGGTGTTGCTCGGCGACCCAAGCGTGACGGCCTTTGATGGCACCGTCGCGGTCAATCGCGATTTCTACATCGGGTTCAAGTTTCTCGACGTCACCAACGCGATGCACTATGGCTGGGTGCAGTGCCGCCTCGACTGGGACAACGTCGGCCCGACCACCGAGCAGTGGACGATTCTCGCGGGCGCCTACGAGAGCGACGCCAATACCGACATCGCCGCGGGCGATTCCGGCTCGGTGGCTTGTGTCGCCGACGTGGACGACGGCTCCGGTACGGGCACGCCCGACGGTGGCGTCACCATCGACGATCTTCTGTACTATCTCAACATCTTCAACGCGGGCTCCATCGCCGCGGACGTTGACGATGGCTCCGGCACCGGAATCACCGACGGCGGCGTGACGATCGACGATCTGCTCTATTTCCTCACCCGCTTCAACTCGGGCTGCTGAGCACACCCTGCTCCACTCCACGCCGTGTGCCGAGAGGTCCGCGGCGTGTTTCCATGACCGAGATCGCCCGATGGCTACCGGAGAGTTCGGCATGATCGATACGACTCGAATGTGTCTTCGACATGGATGCCCACGAATGGACGTTGACCGCTCCTTCGCCGCCGGTCGTGCCGGAGTTGATCGCGAGCAGGGCCCCCGACCCCCGGGGCCTTGGCGGATCGCCGGCCCGGCCGAGCGGTTCATGGGTGCGACTCGTCGTTGTGGGTTCACGCTGATCGAGTTGCTGGTGGTGATCGCGATCATCGCGCTGCTCATTGCGTTGCTCTTGCCGGCGCTGTCGAGCGCACGTGAGGCGGGGCGTCGAGTGAAGTGTGCGAGCAACATCCGGCAGTACATCCTGGCGTTCACGATGTATGCCGAGGATGCCCGAGGGAATCTTCCGCCGCACGTTCCCTCGCAGGGGTACGCGCCATCGATCTTCGCGTTGCCGGTGAATCCGATGTCGGGATACGCCTCGCCGGGGTCGATGCTTGGAAACAACTGGTGGGACCTGAGGCCTGTCATCAAGCCCTATATCCAGAACTTCCAGGTGACCACGTGTGCGTCGCTGCCGAGTGTGGCGATCGATGACCCGCGCAACACGCGCTCGATCGCGTGCTATGGCACGTACGACTACTACGGCTCGCGTGGCCGGACTCCCATGGGCTCAACGTTTAATCCGGTGGAGCAGCCCAATCGCAATCCCGACTTTGGCTTTGCCGACGGAGTCTCGGGCAAGATCGATCGTCTGACGGTCTCGCCGAGCATGATGCCGTTGGTTCAGGACAAGATCTGGTATATCGGGAGCGCCGACCCGAACACGATCAGCGGGAGCGAGGCGTTCTTCTACAACCACGGGAAGGGGACGCTGCGGTATCGCTTTCCGGACACGAATCCCTCGAACGCGTGGCGTGAGAGCGGTCGAGCGGCGGACGTTGACGGCGCCAACATCGGGTACTTTGATGCGAGCGTTCGATGGAAGTCCCTGCGCGACACTCGGGTTGTGGGCCTGCTCAACACGCCAGCGAACGCGGTAGTCCTTTCCACGCTCCCGACGGACAGGCCACCAATTGACTCCGGGAACGCGAGGCCGCCGGGCGTGCCGATGAACTGAGGAGGGTCTTTCGACGCGTCTCCTTCGGCGGATTGGGATGGACCGCGTGTCTACGGGTCGAAATCCGAGTCGCCCGCGTTGTTCCCGCTATCATGCGCGGCTTCCGAGTGGGTGGCTTTGGACGCGGGTCCGAGGCGCCCATTCTGGGGGTATTCGCACCTTCATCTCGCGGCGCCACGAGCCAACGGCGTGCGCCGCCACGGCCCATCAGGAATCGCCATGCCCCACATCATCGCCGAGCCTTGCATCGCGACCAAGGACACCTCGTGCGTCGAGGTCTGCCCGGTGGATTGCATCCACCCGACAAAGAACGAGCCCGACTTCGCGACCGCGACGCAGCTGTACATCGACCCCGACACCTGCATTGATTGCGGCTTGTGCGTGGACGAGTGCCCCGTCAAGGCGATCTTCCCGCAGGAAGACCTTCCCGGCGAGTGGAACAAGTACGTCCAGGTGAACCTGGATTACTACAAGAGCAAGGGCTGAGCGGCCTTCACGAACCCGGTGTGATCGCGCAGGAGTCGACGATTCGACGCTTCTCGTCAGCGATCAGGGCGTTCCAGTGGGAATGCCCTTGCTGGTTTCCGATTTGACCATCATGGCGTCGGTGACGTCGAGCGTGAGTTCGACGTCCCAGGACATGTCATCGCTGGTGCCCGGAGCTTTGTCCGAGCCGGCCGACCCGATGGTGTATGCCCAGTCTTTGGGCTTGTTGGTCTTGACCGAGTAGATGAGGTCCGTGCCCCACGGGTCCTTGAGCATCTTGGAATCGATGCTCAGATCCGAGAGGGTTGACGGCAGGGATTTCTTGTCCTCAACGTGCAGCATGATTCGGGACCGCAGCTCCATGAGTTGAGAGATGGCGGCCTCGGAATTGGCGAGCGAGGGGGTATTGGGCGTGAGGAGCATCACGCCCCAGATCGCCACCAGGGCCAAGGCGATGACGCCCAAGACATAGACCTTCCAATCGAGCCATTCGGGGCGGCTCGATGTCGTGGAACGCTTCGGGGATGTAGAACCCATATCGACGCGATTGCCCATAGGGGGGCATGGTAGCGACGCTGCGGCATTCAAGCGAATGTATGCCGAACGTGTCCCCCACAGGATCGATAGGTATGTTCGTTAGGCCGCGGATGAGTTTCGGCGCTCAGCCCAGCGATCTGGGCGAACGGCCGAAGGAGCATCCGACGGCTCGCGCCAGTCCTCGGCCCGTCCGAACGAGATCTCGCTGGGCATGGTCTTGCGATACCCCAACAGGCGGATGACCTCGAGGACATCCGTCCATGTCGGGAAACTCTTGGCGTTGGCCTTCTTGAACTCGTCGATCGCGACCAGGAACAGGAACTGCTCCTTGGTCATCTCGCCTTCTTCGGCGGATCTCGTGAAGTCGCTCAGGCGTCGCCCCGGGCCGCGCCGGCGATCAAAGTCGGTATTCGCGCCTGTGCCCAGGAGACGGCGGTCAAGCCCGGTACGCCGATCGACGACCATGCCCGAACCGGATGTGGACGAGGCGTTCACCTCGGGTTTGGCCGGGGGCATGGGGTTGTCTTTGGGCGTGGACTTCGATCGATTCTGACGCGGCATGGAGCGACTCCCTGCCGTCCAGGGAAACAACCTCGGCTCGCGAGCCGGGCACCTCCATCAGGACGGTGGCACCAGCAACGCTCCAGGGCCGGGACGGCACTAGAAGTCATCGTCGTCTTCGTCGTCGCCGTCCACGTCTTCGGTGTCATCTTCTTCTTCCTCGTCGTCCTCGAGGAAATCGTCGTCTTCTTCCTCAAACTCGTCATCGTCGTCAAACTCGTCACCATCGAACGAGTCGTCATCCTCGTCGTCGTCTTCGTCCTCGTCGTACATCACGGGGTCGAGCCACAGGCGATCGCTCGTGTCGAGTTCGCCGGTCTCGAGCACCGTGGTCGCGCCACTCCCGAACGAGGTTCCACCCAAGATCATCGTGTCGTTGACGTTCCCTGCCATGACTCCGCTCCCACTATCAATGCCCAACGAGAAGCCCCCAAAGACCCCCCAGAAATGTCCCCCAGTATTGCCCCCAAGATAGGCCGGCGCTCGTCCACGTGCGCGGCGGCACGTCACGAGTCCGGTGTGCTCGATCCGACCCAGTCGTGGCGCCCAGGGCATCCAACTCCCAAGTCGGGTTGAACAGGCCGTAGAGTACAAAGTCGGACGTGGGTGTCAACTGTCTGGTGGACCAAAAAGTCTGGCTGATCGGGACGGTCTCGGCGTGCCCGGGTTGGGTCCGCTACCGTACAGCCCGTTGGCACCGGGGTTGCCCCAGGGTTGGGCGGGGCTTCCCACCATGGACTTCTGCCCGCGCCGATGGCATGCGACCGACGCCTGTTGATACGATGAGCGATTCCAGTTCCACCATACGACCTCTCGCCGGGCTTGCCGCGATCGCCTTTCCGGGCGCGGGGCACGTGCTCCTGGGCGACATCAGACGGGGCCTCTGGATCGCCGCGGGCATCCTGGGCATGTTCTTTGGCGGAATCTTCATCGGTGGGATCGACGTCATCGACTCCCGTGAGGACCTGCCGTGGTTCGTGGGGCAAGCCCTCGTCGGCCCCATCGCCTTTAGCGTGGATCGCATCCACCAGAATCAGTTCAAGGTTCGCGAGGTCACGCCCCGCGGCACCATCATCCGATCCGCGAATCCCAACGAGGGACGCGACCCCAAGACGGGGGCCCCGGCCCTGGGCGGCACGCCCCCCAACATCAAGTCCATGGGCAAGATGAACGAGATGGGGACGCTCTTCGCCACCATCGCCGGGATGATCAATCTCATCGCGATCATTGATGCAGCGTGGCCGGATCGTCGCCGGCTGGAGCAGATCGAGCGTGAGCGAGCCGGGGGAAAGGCGTGAACACGCTTCTCGCCGCCACTCTCGCATATCGCCCGTTCATCGATCCGATCTCGCTGAACGAATACTGGATGTGGTTCCTCGTTCCCCTCGCGCTGGGGATCGCGGTCGCGTACAAGGCCATCCGCGTCGAGACGACGCGCGAGATTCCCCGGGCCGCGTTGGTCTTGGCGACGCAGATCGTCATGGGGGTCGCGCTTCTGGGGCTTGGGTGCTATCTGTTGATCGTGCACGTCCTGCCGCGCATTGTCCCGATGTGATCGAGATGTTCGGCGAGGAATGCTCTGCGGCGGCGATTCACTCCGTCTCGCCGGCGAGTTCGATGCCTCGCTTGACCAGCGCGAAGAGGCGCTCCTCGTCGAGGGGTTGATCGAGGCTGTTCCACGTGGCCGTGACCACGAAGAGGCGATCGTCCTTTCGCGTGAGCAGGAAGTTCATGCTCAGCACGCCCGGCTCGCTCCCGCCCTTGTACGCGATCTCCTTCCACGTTCCCTTGTCGAGCATCAGACCCGGATTCTTCCGCAGCACCCGCCGCATCGGCTCGTTGCGGTCGTCCAACTCCAGGCGATGCAGATCAGCCAGCGTCTTGGCGAGTTCACGGGCCGAGGCGAACCACTCCAGCGAGTCCACAAATCTCGGCGTCGTCCACCCCATGATCTGCGACTTGATTGGGTCGGCGCTCGTCACCGCGCCCGTGGTTTCTGAGTTGTCCATCGGGCCGGCGAGCATCGCCGCTTGCTCGGCCTCGCTCGCGCCGATGTACCTGGTCGCCAGGAAGGCCTCGGGATCGTCGTCGGGCGACTCGGGCAGGGGCGCGAGTTTCAGTTTGAACATCTCCATCGTCGAGAGGAACGGAAGCGTCCGTGTCGGGTCGTCGGAGAATCGGCTGAAGTACGCCGCACAGCGGTCGCGTCCGACACGATGGATCAGGTGGTCGGTCGCGGTGTTGTCGCTGATGGAGATCATCTTTGTCGCGAAGTGCTCGAGCGGGTGCTCGCTTCCCGCGGCTTCGTTCTGCATCGTCCCCGAGGGGAGGCTCTTGAACGCGTTGTCGATCGCCATGGTCTCGTCCCACGTGCGTTTTCCCGCGATCACGTCCTCGGCGATCGCGCCCAGCACCCACAGTTTGAAGGCCGAGCCGACGGCGAGCCGCTTGTCGTCATAGATCTGGTGGATCGGCTTGAGGCGGAACGTGGGCAGAGGCGTGGCTGTCTTCTCGGCGTCCTTGGTTTCGTTCTCGTTTTTGGAGCCCGTGTTCCTGGGCCACTCGGGGACTTGCTCGATGAGTTCGTACGCGCCGAAGGAGAGCAGTCCCGGGCGTTTGCCCATCGTGCCGCGATAGGCGTCCCAGTTGCCGACGTTGCCGAAGTCGTATCCCGCGCGGTCGAAGCGCAGACCGACGATCCGCTTGTCATCCTCGTGGATCGCGATGAAGACCGACAGGACGCGCGTGGATTCCTTTCCACCTCGCACGAGTCCCGTGAGCGCGAAGTCGCCCTCGCCGTCCTGCTGGACCTGGATGAGGTCGATCTTTGAGCCGCCGAAGGCGCTCTCGCGGATGTCGGCCAACGCCTTGCTCAACTTGGCCGGCGGGACCTGCTTGAGGAAGACCTCGTGGAAGTGCTCCTCGGCGTTGGCGATGGGGAGGGCGGGGCTGCCGTTGAGCAGGCCCATGACCCACTCGAGTTGCTTGCCCACGGGCGTGTCGGGGGTCGCGACGGCCGGGGCGTGGGCGAAATCCATCTCGCCATCCTCGTCTTGGGCGAGGGCGCCGTTCGGCCAGGCCATGCAGCCGAGGATCGCCACCAGCAATGCGGCGAGTGATGCCGGACGGAATGTGCGAACGCAAGGGCGGATCATGTGGCGGTCTCCTGGAAACAGGCATCCCCCTGACAATGGTTGGGGGCTTGAGGGTCGAGGGTTGCTCAACGGCGGGTGCTGTTTCAAACGGGCACTATTGCCCTTGATCCACCTGTCCCCGTCGTACACTTTCGTTCATGCCACGCCAGGTGGTCATCACGGGGATCGGGCTGGTCACGCCCGCGGGGGTTGGGGCCGAGGCGTTGTTCGAGGCTGTCTCCGCCGGGCGGTCGTGCCTCGCGCCGGCCTCCCGCTTCGACGCGTCGAACTTCCAGACGGCGACCGTGGGTGAGATCAAGTTAGTGGGGGGGACTGGTGGCGGCGAGTTCTCGGCCAAGGACTACGTCCCCAAGCACTATCGCAAGGCCGTCAAGGTGATGGCCCGCGACACCGAGATCGCCGTGGCCGCCGCACGCGAGGGCGTGCGTGATGCTTCGTTCCAGACCCGCGGCACCATCGAGGACGGCTCGGGTGAGCCGACGTATCCGGGGACGCGCGTGGGGTGCCACATCGGCGCGGGGCTGATCGCTGCCGAGGCCGCCGAGATCGCCGGGGCGTTCAACACCGCGCGCGACGAGGCCCACCCCGAGACGGTGAGCCTCGAGAAGTGGGGAACCGGTCCGGGCGGGGGCGGCGGGATGGGCAATCTCCAGCCGCTGTGGATGCTCAAGTACCTCCCCAACATGCTCGCGTGCCACGTCACGATCATCCATGGCAGCGAGGGCCCGTCGAACACGATCACGTGTGCCGAGGCGTCGGGCTTGTTGAGCCTGGGCGAATCGATGCGCGTCATCCGAAGGGGGCAGGCCGACGCATGCCTCAGCGGCGGGGCCGAGAGCAAGGTGAACGTCCTGGGCCTCATGCGCATGCAACTCGCGGGACGCGTGAACCCGGAGACGGGTGTCGTCGGCGAGGGCGGTGGCATCCTCGTCCTTGAGGATGAAGAGAGCGCGAAGAAACGCGGCGTGCGGATCCACGCGCGACTCCGCGGCTTTGGGGCCAGCCACGCCGATCCGCCGAATCTGCCCATCAAGCCGGGCGACACGATCTCCGGCGATGGCCTCGAGCGCGCGGTGAAGGCCGCGATGCGTGACGCCGGCGTCGGTCCAAACGACGTTGACGCAATCTTCCCAATGGGACTGGGCGTCCCGGCGTTTGATGATGCCGAGCGTGCCGGGCTGCGGCGTGCGCTCGGGGACCGGCTGGAGGCTGTGCCCCAGGTCGCTTTCGCGTCGCTCGTCGGGAATGCGGTCGCGGGGCATGGCGCTATCCAGGCCGGGCTGGCGGCGTGGTGCCTTGGAACCGGGCGCCTCCCGGGCGCATCAAACTCGGTGCCAGTGAGAAACGTTCTCGTCGTGTCGATGGGCGTCGGCGGCTCGTGCGCGGCGGCGGTGCTCTCGAGGGTGTGAGGAACACGGTCGGGCCTTGCCGCCCGCATAGGATTGATCGAGCGCCACAGCGTGTGGCGCACGCCTGAGTGTCTTCCGGGGTGGGACGCGCACTACTACGAATTCTGGAGATCCGATCATGTCCAACGAATATCAACGCGGCGAGTACTCGGGCGAGTCACGCGGCGGCCGGCACCATCGTGGGGGCGGCGGTGGTGGGGGAGGCGGTCGCGAGCGTCGCGGCATCCCGCTCTCGGAACTCGATTCGACCCTGACGGATTTCTCGCGTCGCGTCATCGGCGCGGCGATCGAGGTCCACAAGACGCTCGGGCCCGGGTTCGATCGCTCGGTGTATCACGCCGCCCTCGAGGCCGCCCTCAAGGAAGACGGTCTGAACTTCCACTCGAACCACGACTTCAACGTCGAGTACAAGGGCAAGCCCGTGGGCAAGGCCCGCACGGACTTCTACGTCGAGGAGCGATTCATCGTCGAGGTGCTGGCGCGCCTGGGTGATGTCAGCGCCCAGGACCGCTCGGCGGCCCGCGCCAAACTCAAGGCCGGCAACCTCGACCTAGGGCTCATCATCAACTTCGCCGAGCGTCGCCTGAAGGATGGGCTTGTTCGCGTGCTGAACGTGGACAAGATCAACGCCGACCGCGGCATCTCGTCGGGCGACGACCACGACGGCGATCACGACTACGACGATCAGGCCTGAGGCGAACCAGAGGCGTGACCATGGGCGAGCGACGCGTCGTCATCACGGGGATGGGATGCGTCACGCCGCTGGGCGTGGGCGTCGACGCGATGTGGTCGCGCCTGATCAAGGGCGAGCGCGCCTTTGGCCCGGTCACGCGGTACGACGCGAGGACCTTCGAGACCAACTTCGCCGCCGAGGTGAAGGGATTCGATCTCGAGGCGCACATCCGCGCCACGCCGGCGGAACAAACCGCGGCATTCGGCACGCGCTTCGCCATCGTCGCCGCCCAACAGGCCTGGTCGCAGGCTGGCCTTGATCGCAAGACCGCGGACGCCGCGCGTTTCGGGATGTACCTCGGCTCGGGCGAGGGGCCGCAGGATTTCGACGGCTTCTCGCGCGCCAACCTCGCCGCGTGGCGGCCCGAGACCCGATCGATCGATGCGAAAGTCTGGGCCACGACCGCGGCGGGACGATTCAGCGCCACGAGTGAGATCGAGCAGGAGCCCGAGATCACGCTGAATCACCTCGCGCGTCGGTTCGGCTGTCGCGGCCCCGCGTTCAACTGCATGACGGCCTGTGCCGCCTCCACCCAGGCGATCGGCGAGGCCTTCGAGATCATCCGCTATGGCGATGCCGACGTCATGTTCGCGGGCGGCGCCCACTCCATGATCCACCCGCTGGGGATGACCGGGTTCATCCGCCTCACCGCGATGTCCACCGATCGCGACGACCCGAGCGCGGCCTCACGACCTTTCGACAAAGAGCGCGGCGGCTTCGTCATGGGTGAGGGCGCGGGGATCCTCGTCCTCGAGGAACTCGGTCACGCGCTCGAGCGCGGCGCGACACCCCTCGCCGAACTCGCGGGCTATGGCTCTTCCGCCGACGCCTTCCGCATCACCGACATCCAGCCCGACGGCCTGGGTGCCCAGACGGCGATGCGCGAGGCCTGCAAGATGGCCGGGATCGACCCGCGAGAGCCCGATGAGAAAGGCCGCCCGCGCGTCCACTACATCTCGGCGCACGGCACGGGCACACAGGAGAACGACCGCATCGAGACCAAGGCCGTCAAGGGTGTCTTCGGCCCCCTCGCGCCGCGCGTGCCGTTCTCTTCGGTCAAGAGCATGCTCGGGCACCTGATCCAGGCGGCGGGCGCCGTCGAACTCATGACCTGCGTCCAGGCGATCCGCACGGGCGTCATCCCACCGACGATGAACCTCACGTCGCCCGACCCCGAGTGCGATCTCGACTATGTCCCCAACGCGGCGCGTGATCTCCGGGCCGAGGGCGGCGTCGACGTCTGCCTCTCCAACTCCTTCGGTTTCGGCGGGCAGAACGACACGGCGTGCGTCCGGCGATTCGTGAAGTGATCAAACTCGCATGACCGTGGTGCTCACGCCGGCGGCGCTTCGGCTGGGTCGGCCCGCATGTAGAGCGCCTCGAACTTGGTGAGTCGTGATCCGGGCTTCAGGGCGTGAGCGCCGCCAAAGGTGCACAACGCGCCCAGTGTTGCGCCCGCCGTGGGCGTGCAACCCCACGCCTGCCACAACGCCGGCACGCGCTCGATGAGCGCCTCCGACAGCAGGACGCTCGCCACACGCACGGCCTCAGCACAGGTGTACAGGATCGTCGCGAGGTGCACCTTCGCCGCCGGATTCTGCTCAACGGTCTTCGCGAGTTTGAAGGGGGCCGTGGTGTTGATGTACGCATCCACGCTGCGCACGAGCGAGATCCCTGCGAGGAGGGCCGACGAGACATCGTGCACGTCATGCGCCCGCTCGGCATCGCCAAGAGCCTTCCGAGCGAGCGCGCCAAAGTCGTACTCGGGGTGGTCGTGCGCCGCGTCGCGCGCCGGCATCTCGCCACCGAAGTACTTCTCGATCATGTTGGAGACGCGGCTCGCGCAGTTCCCAATGCCGTTCGCCAGGTCCGCGTTGTAGACCTCGACAAACTTCGCGTGGCTGAAGTCCGCGTCGGTGCTCCCCAGGGGGCCCTGCGTCAGCAGATACCACCGCACCGCGTCGAGACCAAACTTCGCCGCATACGCCTCGAGCACCTCAATCGTGACGAAGTTGCCCAGGGACTTGGACATCTTCTTGCCCTCGCGCACCCAGTACGCGTGGCAGTAGACGGTCTTGGGGAGATCGACGAACGCGAAACGCCCGCCACAGTCCTTGAGCGCCATCAGCATCGCCGGCCAGATCACCGCGTGGAACCACAGGATGTCCTTGGCGATAAAGTGGACGTCCGCCGGCCAGAACTCGCGCCGCTCGTCGGTGTCCACGACGCTCAGGTAGTTGAAGAGCGCGTCGATCCACACATAGATCCGGTGGGCCTCGTCGCCGGGGACGCGGATGCCGAACTGCGTCGCCGGGTCGTCGGTGACGGGCCGGCTCACGGGCACGTCGTTGAGCCCCTGGCGCAGCCGCCCGCGCACCTCGTTGAAGCGCGCCTCAGGCTCGACAAACGCCGCGTTCTGGGTGAACAGTGTTTCAAGCCGCGTCTGGTACGCGCTCAGTTTGAAGAAGTAGCACGCCTCGCTCCGCTTCACGAGCGGCTTGCCCGTGACCGGGCTCTTGTACCCCGCCTCCTTCGCGACCGTCTCGGTGAGGTACTCCTCCTGGTTCTCGTCGTACCACCCCTCATAGGTCCCCTTGTAGATCGCGCCGGACTTCATGAGAGCCGTGACGTATTCCGTCACACGCGTCTTGTGCCGGTCCTGCGTCGTGCGGATGAAGTCGTCGTTGCTGGCTTTGATGAAGCGGAAGGCGCGCTCGAACTCGGCGGCGTTGCGATCGGCCCACTGGATCGCCGCCATGCCGTGGGAGGCTGCCGACGTTACCACCTTGTCCGCGTGTTCGTCGGTCCCGGTGAGAAAGAAGACCTTGCCCGCCGCGCCCAGGCGCAGTCGGGCGAGCCTCGCGTCGGCGTCGGCCACGAGCGTGGTGTAGCAATGTCCGATATGAGGCCGATCATTGACGTAGTAGATCGGCGTGGTGACGTAGTGCTTGCCCATGACGCGGAGTTTACGCATGGCCCGCGTTCGCACCATGATCGGGGCGGGCGGCGTGGCGCGACCCTGGTGCCGCCTCGCCTCGTACGATTCATGACCCGGGCCGGCGATCGGCCGACCATGCGGATCGGAGCGAAGCCATGAAGAATCGACGGGCAGGACAGATGACACGCGTGGCCGGAGTGTGCGCCGGGCTGGCGATGGGCTCGTCGGCCTTCGCCCAGTACGTCTCTCAGAATGCCAACGGCCGGGCGCTGGAGCGTGACCTCCGCGTTGGCGGCACGGGCAACGCCCCGCGCGCCGACTTCGCCGCCGAGGTCGCTTTCCGAAACGCCATGGTCACGGGCAACGCGCCCGGCGGCCTCTCCCTCCGCTCCAGCGTCAACTACAGCGCGCCCGGCGACTTCCGCGACACCCTCGGCGACGCGCAGAACTTCGCCTTCCGGCGTGACTCGATCTCCTCGGGTTTGGGGGGCGTCGGCTTCCGCGGGACCGAGGGGCTCCAGTACCAGTTCTCCGTCGCCACGGGCCTGGGCAACGCGCCCTCGAGGCTCGTCTATGGACGCGATGTCAACGCCACACCCGCCGCCGCCATCGGGACCAGTTCGACCGGCGTCCTCAACTCACAGGCGACGACGCCGTCCTTCGGCGTGAGCGGATGGCAATCGCCCAGCGGCTCGCTCCGGTCAACCTCGTCCTACACGGCCAATCGCGCCCTCGCCCCCGTGGTCCTGAGCACGCGCGAATCCGATCAGGGTCAGGTCATCACGGCGACCAGCGGCCTTCTTGGTGTGAAGTACATCCCCACCGGTATCACCGCGGCGCCGTTCACCCCCGAGCCGCTGCGAACACTCGGAGAGCAGCCACGCGAAGCACCGATTCCTGGCGCCGGCTCCGAGAGTGCCGTCCTGCCCGCGACGGAACGGCCCGTCTCGAGTGGATACGAGCAGTTCCGCGCCCGTCTCGACAACTTCGCCGGGACGCAGCGCGCGACCAGGCCCGCGACGAGTGAGTTGCCCACGAACACGCCGAGCGACGAGCCTTCGAAGACCGATCGCCCGGCACCGGGCGCGACGCCGGACGATCGCGACGCCAAGAGCACCTCCACCCAGGAACGGCTCAACGACCTCCGCTCCCTGCTCTCGGGGCGTGGCACGAGCAGCGACTCGCGCACCTCAAAGCCGGGGGAATCCCGCCCTGGTGAGGCGGCCGCCACGCCGGCACTCGACCGAGACCTCCTCGGCGTGATCCGCAAGGCCGGAGAGGATCGCACGACAAGCCTCTCGGGACCGACACTCTCCACCGCCGACGCGTATGGCCGGGCCCTCAAGGCCGGTGAGGACACGATGCGCGAACGCCGGTATCTCGACGCCGAGGAGAAGTTCTCTCTCGCCCTCCAGGTCCGTCGAGGGGATATCTCCGCGATGGGTGGACGGATCAACTCCCAACTCGCTGCGGGGCTGCTCCTCTCCGCGTCTGTCAATCTCAAGACGCTCATCACCGAGCACCCCGAGGCCATCGGCATGCGCTATGGCGAGTCTCTCATGCCCGATCAGACACGCCAGACGGAACTCCTCCAACTCCTCCGCGCCAACCTCACCGAATCGTCTGGGATCACCCAGCGCCTCCCCCGTGAGTCCGCCTTGCTCCTGGCCTATCTCGGATATCAGCGCAACGACGAGCCGGCGATCCGCGAAGGCCTCATCCTCCTCCGGCGCGAGACCAAGAACCAGAACGGGAACACCCTCTGGATCGACGTCCTCGAGGGCGTCTGGTTGGCAAACCCCGGGCCCTCGAATCCGTGAGTTGGCCGCACGTCTTCCGCCTCGCCAGTGGGGGAGATCCGACCTAATATCCCCCGAATCACTCCGAGGCCGAATGGATAGGTGGTCTAGGTGATGTGGTGGTGGGGAGGGGTATACGACGTGAGCATGCCGGGCGATCAATCTGTGGCGCAAGGTGCTATTAGTAAAGACATTGCGCCGGTTTCGCTGTCTCGCGGCCTCGTTCCGGGCCTGCCTGTCGATCGCCCCCTGACGATTGTCGATTTCTTGACCGATGGCTCACTCGCTGCGCTTTGCCAGGAACTCACCCGCCTCTCGGGCGTAGTGGTCCAACTCCGCGACGCCTCGGGCCGGCTCATCGAGCGTGATCTTCCCACCACCCCAGGACACGGCGCGTGGCGGCTCAATGACGAGGCGACCTCGCCCCCCATCGAGCCGGGGTCGATCGAGATCCCGCTCCTTCTCGACGAGGCGCCCATCGGCACGATCGTCATGGGCCCGGGCCACCCCGCCCTCCCTGACGATGCTCGACAGGTCCTCCAGCGTGCACTGGTCCTCCTCACGCGCACGGCCTCTGAACTCTGCGAGCACGAACTCGAGTTGCGTCACCGTCTGAAGGAGGTCGGCGCGATCTACAAGGTCAGTTCGATGCTCGCGCGGGCCGTCGGAGCCGAGCGCGTCCTCGAGACCGCCCTCGAGTCGGTGCTCGACGCGATGGAACTCGACGCGGGCGCGATCATGCTCCTCAAGCAGGACGAGGACGGTTCGCGTCACCATCCCGACGCGCAGGAGGACGAGAACGACCTCTACATGGCCGCCTCGCGCAATCTCTCGCGCGAGTGGATCACCTGGAACCAGCCGCTCAGCCGGGGCCGCGCCTTTGATCGCGACGCGCTCAACGGCGAGGTCGTCGTCTCCGAGGATCTCGCGAACGACCCGCGCGTCCTCATCCCCGAGCGCGTCGCGCAAGAGGGACTCGGCGCGACGATCCAGTGTGGCCTGATCTTCCAGGAGCGCCCCATCGGCGTGATCCGCCTCTACTCGCGCCTGCCGCGCGAGTTCGGCGAGGAGGACCGCCGCCTGCTCCGCTCGATCGCCCACCAGGCCGCCGTCGCCGTCGAGCAGGCCAGGCTCCTCCAGTTCGAGCGCGAGGAGCAGCGCATCCAGCGCCAACTCCAACTCGCCGCCAACGTCCAGCGTCGCATGCTCGCCCACAAGCCGCCGGACATGCGCGGCGTCGAGATCGCCGTGCGCTACCAGCCCTCCTTCGAACTCGGGGGCGACTTCTACGACTTCATCAATCTCAACGGGCACATGGGCGTCGTCATCGGCGACGTCGTGGGCAAGGGCATCCCGGCCGCTCTGCTCATGTCCGCCGTCCGCGCCAGCCTCCGCGCCCACGTCCAGCGCACCTACGACCTCGACGACGTCGTCTCCAAGGTCAACGTCGCCCTCTGTCACGACACGATGGACAACGAGTTCGCCTCGCTGTGGTACGGCGTGATCGACCCCGCCACCTGGCGGCTCACCTACTGCTCCGCAGGGCACGAGCCGACCTTCGTCGTCCGCGCACCCGCCCATCGACCCCCGAGCAAGGCCGACATCGACGAGCTCGGCGTCGGCGGCATGGTCGTCGGCGTCGATCCCTCCCAGCGATACCAGCGCGCCATCTGCGACCTCCGCCCGCGCGACTTCATCATCGCCTACACCGATGGCGTTCCCGACACGCTCAACTTCTCGGGCGAGCGCTTCGGCAAGAAACGCCTCCACGAGGCCGTGCTCACCGCCCTCAAGAACACGCCCGACGCCACCGCCGCGCACGTCCTTGAGCGCATCGTCTGGGAGCAGCGCCAGTTCGCGGGCCTGAATACGCGCCCCGACGACGCCACGATCATCGTGATCCGCATCGGCGACGAGGCCGCCCGCCGCGCCTAATCGCCGACCGGGTTCGTCACAAACTGCACGCTGATCGGCTCGACGTGTTGCACGCGCCACTCGCCGCCCTCGAGCCGGAGATCAAGCCGCCACCAACTGAAATGGGCGATCGTCCCATCCCTCGCGGGCACCGCCCGGATCTTCACCTGGACCACCCCCACCTCGGGCCCCGCCTGGTTCGCCTGCAACGCCTCGATGCTCCACGACGAGAGGCGGAACTCCCCAGCACCGAATCGCTTCGACGCCTCGTCGATGATCCGATCGCGATCGATCTCGATCGGGAAGAGCCACGCCCGCATCGTGGCGTCGCTCGTCAACCGTGCGCCCATGCCCGTCGCATCCCCCTCCGCGACGGCAGCCACAAGGGCGCGGGCCGACTGGTCGATGTTCTCGCGCGGCGTCGTGACGGCCTCCGAAGCGAGAAACACGCCGCCGGCCACCAGGGCGCTCACCAGGAACGCCATCAGGGCCGCACGCCCCCTCCCGCGTCTATTGAGCACCATCGCCAGCACCACACCCGCCACGAGCGCCAGCGCCACCACAATCCACGGCTGCTCGAAGAGATGGTGCTGCACGATCGGGGGCGAGGGGAGTGGCGTCGGCTCGGTCAGCCCCGTCCCGGGGAGTTGCCCTTGCGCGACGCCAGCGCAGCCCATGCCGATCGCCGCGCACACCCCGCGCGACCAGGCGCAACCGATTCCCCGCCTGTGACCCGCGACCGATTCTCCCCCCGCATCGCCGGTTCCGCCGATGGAGAGTTGATGAGCCGTTGCGCCCCGGCACGCATCCTGCGAGGCCTTGGTCGCCGGTTCATTCACTGTTCGCCCGCTTTCGATTGACCTTGCCATGTCCACGACTCCCGATCAAGCCCTCGTGACGCCCGATCTTGTGCCGAGCCTCGACACGCTCGAACGCAATCTCCGCGCCCTCTCGATCCATTCGCCGGTCGCCGCCCGTGCGGTTGCTGCGAGTTCGCCCCATCCCGAGGTCCAGTGGATTCTCGCGGCCGACTCTGGCGTGACCGGCGTGTTACCCGCCGCGTCGGGCCGCCTCGTGCGTCTTTCGAGCCTGGTCGATCCGATCGCCGAGGGAGAGGAGTTCGCGAGCACCTTCGATCCCTTCATCCACGCGGCCGCCGCCGTCGCCGGGTTTGCGTGTGGGCACCACGTCCGCGCCCTTCTCGATCGCGTCGGAAAAGGCGGCCTGGTCATCGCCTTCGAGCCGGATGTCTCGCTCCTCCGCTCGCTCTTTGAGCGTGTCGATCTCTCGTCGTGGCTGGCGCACCCGATGCTGCGCGTGGTGGTCGAGGCCGACGCCTCCTCCGTCGCCGCCGCCGCCACGCGCGCCGAGGCGATCCTGGGCCTGGGCACACGCCTGCTGACGCACCTCCCGAGCCGAGTGCGCCTGGGCGCATCAATCGCCGACTTCGATCGCGCCCTCGCCGCGACGGTGACTGCCGTGCGAACCAACGTCGTCACGACGCTCGTGCAGTGCGAGACGACGTTGCGCAACCTGCTCCAGAACGCCGACCACTACGCGTCGCAACCAGGCATCGCCGACCTCGCCGGAGTCCATGCCGCCCGACCCGCGATCGTCGTCGCCGCCGGCCCCAGCCTCGCGCGGAACATCCATCTCCTGAAGGACCAGGCCCTTCGCGAGCGCGTCGTCATCATCGCCGTCCAGACGGTCCTGAAGACGCTGCTGCGCGAGGGGATCAGGCCGCACTTCGTGACCGCTCTCGACCACCACGAGATCAGCCGGCGGTTCTACGAGGGCCTCACCGCCGACGATGTCGAGGGCGTGACGCTCGTCGCCGAGCCCAAGGTCAACCCCGCCGTCATCCAGGCCTACCCAGGCGAGGTCCGATTCGTCCGCGACGAACTCCTCGATCTGGTTCTGGGCGACGCGCTCGCGAACGACCTCGGCGGCGACGACCCCGCACGCTCCGTCCCCCCCGGCGCCACCGTCGCCCATCTCTCCTACTCCCTCGCGCGACACATGGGCTGCGACCCCGTCGTGCTCGTGGGACAGGACCTGGGCTTCACCGATGGGCAGTATTACGCCGCCGGCGCCGCGATCCACAGCGTCTGGAGCGCCGAACTCAGCGACTTCAACACGCTGGAAATGATGGAGTGGGAACGCATCGTGCGCATGCGATCCATGCTCCGCGCCGCGACCGACCACCTGGGTCGGCCCATCTACACCGACGAGCAGATGGCGACATACCTCGTCCAGTTCGAGCGCGACTTTGCCGCCGACGCCTCGCGAGGCCTGCGCATCATCGACGCGACCGAGGGCGGCGTCAGCAAACAGCACACGCGCCCCATGCCCCTCGCCGACGCGATCGAGTTCTTCGCCCCGCGCGATGCCCAGTCACTCTCGTTCTCGCCGATGCCCACGATCGACCCACGCGAGCGGGTCCGGCGCCTCCAGGCGCTGCAGCGACGCGTCGACACGCTCCGCGAAGACGTCACGACGCTCGCCTCTCGCAGTCGGAGCACCGCAGATCTCCTCCGCGAGATGCTCGATCACCATGCGGACCAGCCCCGCGTCAACCGCCTCATCGCGCGCGTCGAGACGATCGCGGGCGAGGTCCGTGCCGCCGAGCACGCCTTCCGCCTCGTCGAGTTCCTCAACCAGACCGGCTCGCTCCGCAGGTTCAGAAACGATCGCCACATCGCCCTGGAGCGCAGCCTCAGCGAACTCGAGCGCCAGAAGCGGCGCATCGAGCGCGACATCGACAACGTCACCTGGATCGCGGATGCCGCCGATCAAGCACGATCGATGCTCGGCGACTGTCTCGGCGCAATCGCCGGCGGCCCGCGCGTCACGCGCGATGCCTCCGCCGCCACACACACCGCGTCGACCTCATCCGACGCGACCCAACTCGCGTCGAATCACGCGCCCGACCTCGCCATCGCGTCACGCCCGCGCGTCGCTGTCCTCATCCAGGCCGACACGACCGTCGGCGGGCTTGGCCAGCCACGCGACCTTGCCGCCCCCATCGTCCAAGGGCGCCACGCCCTCGCCCTCACGCTCGAACGCCTCGCGCGATGCTCGTCTGTCGACACCATCGCGATCGTCACGCCGCAGATCGAGCACGTCCGGCGCCTCTCGGCCTCGGTCGAGCCGCTGCTCATCGCCGCCGGCAAACGCCTCATCATCGCCGAGGCCGATCAGTCGCTCCTGCGCGACCGCCTCCTCGCGATGCGAGGCGGGCGCTCGTGGTCGCGCGCCTCCTGGCGCGGCGGCGTCGGACGACTCACTGTCTTCGATGAGGTCTGCTGCCCGAAAATCCTCGCCCCCATCGCCCACGAACTCGAACTCGACGCCGCGGTCCTTGTCGGGCCCGATTGGCCCCTCGTCGATCCCGCGCTCATCGACTCACTCGTCGCGAGGCACGCCGAAAGCCCCGAGCAACATCCGCTGACCTTTACGCAGGCCCCGCCCGGCCTCGCACCATGCCTCGTCACGACCTCGCTCCTCGACGAACTTGCCGCGTCCTCGGGCCCGCTCGCGTCCCTGGGCGTGTATCTGGGCTACATCCCCGTCGCGCCCCAGGCCGACCCCATCGCCCGCAGCGCGTGCGTCTCGATTCCCTCGAGCGTCCGCGACCTGCATCACCGCTTCATCGCTGACTCCGGCCAATCGTCGCTCACCGCGAGCATCCTCCGCGAGCACGCCGGGCGCCACCACGAACTCACCATCGAGTCAATCGCCCGCTGGTGCGCCGAGCACGACGATCAGATCTCGTCCGCGCCGCTCCCGCCGATCGTCGATCTTCGACTCGTCGCGCCCGAGGTGCCGCCGATCAGCGCTTCACTCATCGACACGCTGGCGCGCGAGTTGTCCCAACGTCCCGACGCCGCTCTCACGCTTCTTGGTGAGCCAGATGCCGCCGATCATCCACGTCTCGCCGAGATCGTCGAGTATCTCCGCAAGTCCGGTCCGTGGCCCATCCACGTCCGCACGCGCCTCGTCGATGGCGTCTTCGATGCCGAGCGCCTCGCCCGTCTCGCGCCCGACATCATCAGCATCGACATCCCCGCCACCCACCCGAGCACCTATCACGCGCTCACCGGCCTCGATGCGCTCGCACAAGTGGAAGATGGCCTCAACACCCTCGCCCGATGGGCCGACGCCCAGGCCCACGCCGCGGGATTGCCCCACACCTGGATCGTCCCGCGCATCACCCGCCGCGACGCCGTGTACGAGCAGATCGAGGGCTTCTATGACATGGGCCTCATGCGCTTCGGCTCGTGCGTGATCGATCCGCTTCCCGCAACTATCCCCGGCGAGCGCATCGCGCCGCTCCCGCTCCCCGCTGGGGCCAGGACCGCACTCCAGCGATCGAGACTCGTCATCGACCCGCTCGGGCACGTCCGCGACGCCCACGGCACCTTCCTCGGCACGCTGGGCACACAACGCCTCTCGACCCTCTACCGCCGCGCCACGACTTCACACGAGTCCAATATCCCTCTCGCGACGGCGTCATGAACAGCCCTGCCTCAACTCCTGCGATCGCCATCATCCTCGGACGCGGCGGGAGCAAGGGTCTTCCACGCAAAAACGTACTTCACATCGCCGGCCGACCCTGCGTCGAGTGGACCATCCGCCACGCGCACGCCTCCAAACGCATCGGCCTCGTCGCGCTCTCATCGGACGATGCCGAGATGCGTCATCACGCCACGTCACTAGGCGTGCACGCCTTCGATCGTCCGCCCCACCTCGCGAGCGACACGGCCCGAATCGACGACGCCGCTCGCCATGCCCATATAGAGATCTTGGGTAACGCCGCTCTCCGCACGCGCCACCCCTGGCTCTTGGAGTCCTCGCCCGTCGTTATCCTTTACGCCAACGTCCCGGTCCGTCCCGCCGACTCCACCGACCGCGCGCTCGACACGCTTGCTACCACGCGCTGTGACTCCGTCCAGTCCTATCAACCTGTCGGCAAGCACCATCCGTGGTGGACCGCTCGACTCGATGCAGACTCCGCCACAGTTCGCCCCTGGGAGGGCGAGATCCTCAACCACAACATCTTCCGCCGCCAGGACCTTCCCCCCGCCTTCATCCCCGACGGCGGCGTCATCGCCCTCACCCCCGACGCGCTGCATCAGCGCATTCCCAATATCACCGAAGGCCCGCACGCGTTCTTCGGCCGTGACCGCCGGGGCATCATCAATCCCGAAGGCTCCGTGGTCGATATCGACACCAGAATCGACCTCCTCGTCGCCGAGTCCATGCTGAAAGGCTCCACCTGACATGAACATCGCCGGTCGAACCATCGACGCGAACCCCGATCTCGCCTCGCGACCCTTCGTCATCGCCGAACTCGGCGTGAACCACGATGGGCGCGTCGATCGCGCGCTCGACCTCGTGCGTGCCGCCGCTCGAGCCGGAGCCGACGCCGTCAAGTTCCAGGTCTTCGAGGCCGACCGTCTCATGAGCCGCGCCTCGCGACTCGCAGCGTATCAGCAGGCCGCCGGCGAGTCCGACCCCGTCGAGATGCTCCGTCGACTCGAACTCTCTTTCGCTGATCTTCGCACGTGCGTTGATCTCGCCCACACCCTCGGGCTTGCCGCGATCGCCACCGTTTTCTCCCTTGAGCTCGTGCCCCCAGCCCATGAACTCGCGTGGGACGCCTTCAAGACCGCCAGCCCCGACATCATCCACAAGCCCCTGCTCCACGCCCTCGCCGACACAGGCAAGCCGCTCATCGTGAGCACAGGCGCCAGCACGTGCGACGAGATCCAGCGGGCCGTCCAATGGCTCACTCCAGCCCACGATCGCCTCGCGATCCTGCAATGCGTGAGCAGTTATCCCACGCCGATGGATCACGCCGAACTCGACGGGATCCTCGCCCTCCGATCGATGGTCGATCTTCCCATCGGCTACAGCGACCACACCCAGGGCGTCGACGCCGCTTATGAGGCCACACGTCGCGGCGCGTGTATCCTCGAGAAACACTTTACACATGACACAAACGCCAAAGGCCCGGACCACGCCGCCTCATTGGTCGAGGCCGACCTCGCCCGATACGTCGCCCGAGCACACGAAGGCGCCAAAGTCGCGGCCACAACCCCACGCTCCCCATCGCCCCAGGCGACCAAACGCGTTCTCCCCATCGAGCAGGACGTGCGCACGGTCTCTCGCCAATCCATCGTCGCCGCGCGAAGCATCATGGCAGGCGCGCCGATCCGACGGGCGGATCTCACCTTCAAACGCCCCGGCACAGGCCTCCCGCCCGTCGAACTCGAGAACATCCTCGGCACCATCGCCACGCGCGATATCGAGGCCGACACGCCACTACATCAAGCCGATCTCGCCGCGCCTCGATCATTGGCGTCCTGAACCCGCTCACCCTTTGGGTTCGAGTGGCCGACCGTCCTCATCGATCACGATCCGCTGCACGTTTGTCCCGTTGCGAGACTCGAGCGTCTCAGGATCAGGGAAGTAGTGCTCCTCGACATACTCGAGGATGATCAGCGTGAAGAGCGTCCCCACACCGAGGATGCCCGCGAGTTTGTAAAAGCCCAACCCGCACCCCGCCCCGATCGCCGCCGTCACCCACACCGCCGCTGCCGTCGTCAGCCCGCGCACGGCCTTCTTGTTCTGGATCACAGCCCCCGCGCCCAGAAACCCGATCCCGCCGATCAAACCCTGGATCACGCGGCTGATCTCCGCCTGACCCAACAGCCGTCCTTGGGCGTTGCTCGTGGCGCTCGTCAAGCCGGCGTCGACCAGCGTCTTCGCCATCGCATGGATCGCCTCAAGGCCCACGATCACATACCCGGCCGATCCCAGCGAGATCAGGATCATCGTGCGAAACCCGGCGGGCCGGTGCTTGCGTTCCCGTTCGAGCCCGACGAGCGCGCCTAGTCCTGCGGCCGCCCCCAGCCGCACCGCAATCTCGAAAGCAGAGAGTCCGTCCATAAGGACGCTACTGTGCGGTAATATTCAGATCATGTCAAGGACGCGCTAAGTAGAATGTCCGTTCCGATGGAATCCGTCGTCGCAAGATGCTGCATGAACACAAGTTATGGATTCTGCGGTGTCGTGGGCTCACCGCTTGAGGCGGGTGCGGAAGGCGCGGAACTGTCCGTCGGCGTGCTGTGCTCGCCGACCGCACTCTCGGGCTTCACTTCTTCCTTGGGCGAGAGGCTCAAGAACGGGATCGTCTTGTCGATCGACTCGATCGTCCCACGAAGCCCCGCCAGATGTTCGTCGAGTTTCACGAGCGTCGCGTCCATCGAGGGCATGACCTGCAGGCTCGTCTGCAACGCGACCAGTTGCACCTTGAGCGACTCCATCTGCCCCTTCAACTCGTCGAGTTGCTGATTCGTCTTGTCCAACGCGGCGAGTTGCGTCTCGACGTGCTCCAGCCGCCCGTTCACGCCACGCAGGTCATTGCGGATGTCCCACACCACGCACCCGCCCTGCATCACGGCGCACCCCACCACCCCGGCCATCGCCAGCACTCGTCGCAGCATCGGCACAACTCCATCTCGTGGCGCAGGCGTCTCTCCTGCGCATGCTCCCCAGCGCGTCCCCAAAGTATCGCGTGTCTTAGTTCACCGGCACGTTCGGGCCCGTGACGATCTCGCGGAACTTCGCCCGCAACTTCGCCGTGATCGGGCCCTCGCTCGCGCTGATCTTGTGTTCCTTCTTCTCGTGGTCGATCTGCGTGACGGCGATGATCTCCGCCGCCGACCCGGTCAGAAAGACCTCATCAGCCTTGAGCACCTCGTCCAGGCGCATCTCCTTCACCACGCACTTGAGCCCGCACATCGGCACGAGTTCATCACGCACGAACTTCTGCGTGATCCCCTCCAGCGAGCCGGACGTCCCCGTGGTGTTCGGCGGCGTGTACAGCACGCCACCCTTCACGATGAAGAGATTGTCGCCTGTGCACTCGGTGACCCAGCCATCGGGCGAGAGCATGATCGCCTCAAGGCACCCCTGCTCGATCGCCTCGACCTTCGCGAGGATGTTGTTGAGATAGTTCAGGCTCTTGATCCGCGGATCAAGGCACGCGACCGGCGTCTTGGGACGCTTCGCCACCACCACGCGCATCCCGCTCGTGTACCAGTCGTTGGGATACAACGAGATCTGATCCGCGATGCAGATGACGCCAGGCACCGGGCATAGCCGCGGATTCAGCCCCAGCGTCCCCACGCCACGCGAGACGATCATGCGGATGTATCCCTCGCTCAAGCCGTTGGACTCGATGCACATCTGCTGGATCGCGACCATCTGCTCCTTGGGGAAGGGAATGTTCAGGTGGATCTTCTCCGCGCAGCGATACAGCCGGTCCACGTGCTGCTGGCACTTGAAGATCTTCCCCTGATAGACGCGGATCCCCTCGAAGACGCCGTCACCATACAAGAGCCCATGGTCATACACCGAGACCACGGCCTGGCTCTTGGGGACCATCCGACCATTGACAAAGATCAGCGGCTTCTCGCTCGTCTCAGCCTTCCAAAGGTCGGGCGACGGAAGGTCAAACGCGGCCTTTTCACGGGCGATCGTCGGGCGTGCTGCGGTCGTCATCGTGCGTCCTCCGTACTTCAGGCCGACGGCCTGTCAACTCCAGAATGCTCCCCACATGCCCGCGCTCAACACATCGCCATCCTTCGGTGCCGAGGGTGTCGATCCGCGTCAGCGCTCATCATAGACACAATGCAGCCGGTTCCGTCCGGTAGATGGTTGGGTCCACCCTACTCCCTCGGGCGACCACGCTTACGAACGAATCTCCGCCCCCGTTCGCGCCCGCAGGCCATCGAGCAGCGATTGCCACACCGGGTCGAGTTCCTCGTTGCGGAGCGTCGCCGACGCGTCGCGGAATCGGCAGCGCAGCGTGAGACTCTTCCGCCCAGCGCCGACCTGGGCCCCGCGGTACGTCCCGACGAAAGCGACGTGCTCGAGCCACCGCGGCGACTGCGACTCGACGTGCCCGAGAACCTCGCGCCACGTCAGCCGCTCATCGACGATCAGCGACGCATCCCGATCGATCGACGGCATCTGGGGCAGCACCGAGATCGGACGAGTCTTCGTCGGCATTCCGAGCAACTCCTTCATCCCCATCTCACACGCGACCACCGGCCTCTCCAGCCCGAATCGCTTCTGGATCGCGTCGGTAATGATGCCGACATAGCCGCAGCGCACGCCGTCGATCTCAACCCCCGCGTACGCGCCATCTCGGAACGCTCCACAGTGCGCCGAGGCCGGCATCAGTTCAACATTCGCCCCGGCGCCCACGACCCCGCCCACGAGCGACTCGATCGCGCCCCGTATGGCGCGCACGCCGATCTGCAACTCTGCCGTTGTCGCGCTCTTGCCCTTCACGGGCACGTCGAGCACCAACCCCAGATTCAGGCGCTCCATGATCGACGCGCCGGGTTTCCCCACGCTGGCCTCGGCAAAGACCGATCCCACCTCGAACAGGCGCACGTCCGACCCGCCGCTCGCCCCGGAGTTCTGGTTTGTTCGTCGGCATCCAAGCAGGCTTGGCACCAGGCTCGTCCGCAGCGCCGGCTCGTGCGCGCGACGCTCGTCGTCCACGCGAACCAACCCGAATCCCGCGGGCGACGTCGGCAGAAACGCCTGCGAGTCCTCCACCCTCGTGAAGGTGAATGTCACGATCTCGTGGAATCCCATGCCGCAGAGTGTCGAGACGATCGCGCTCCGTCGCCGCTCGTTCTCCTGCGGCGGGCGAACGCGCACCTCCATCGCCTCGCGCTGCGGAATCGCATCCAGCCCCTTCACCCGCGCAATCTCCTCGATCAGGTCGATCTCGAGCGTGAGGTCCGGGCGATGCGCCGGGACGACGAATGCAATCTCCTGCCCGCCGCGCCCGATCGGCTCGGCCTCAAGCCCAAGCGGCGCGAGCGCGTCCACGATCTCCTTGCTCCCAAGTTCCACGCCCAGGATCTGTGACGCGCGCGCCGCCCGAAGCCGAACACGTGTGAGCGCGGGCACCGCGGGCCCGGCCACCAAAGGCTCAGCACACACGCGTCCGCCCGCGATCTCGACGATGAGTGCCGCCACACGCTCCGCCGCGTCATCGACCGTGCGCACATCCACAAGCCGCTCGTACCGATGGCTCGCGTCGGTGCGGATGCCGTGCCGCCGTGCCGCCCGACGGACCGCCACGGGATCCCACGTCGCGACCTCCAGAGCGATGTCTGTCGTGGCGTCTGAGACTTCAGAGTCCGCACCACCCATCACCCCCGCCAAGCCCTGCGCCCGCTCGGCATCGGCGACGACCACCTCGTCGCCCGCCAGTTCCCGGACCTTCCCATCGAGCGTCGTCAATCGCTCGCCCTTGCGCGCACGTCGCACCACGATCGCCGGCCCCGCGAGCTTCGCAAGATCGAACGCGTGGCACGGATTGCCCCACTCAAGGTTCAACCAGTTCGTCGCGTCCACAACGTTGTTGATGCTGCGTTGCCCGACACTCTCGAGGAGCGTTCGCAGCCACGCCGGACTCGCCCCGATCTTCACGCCGCGGATCACGCGCAGTGTGAATCTGGGACATTCGTCATGCACCCGATTCTCCAGCGAGATGACCGATGCGGCTTTGGTCGGATCGATCTCCGGCGTGCGATGCGGACGTCCGGTAAGCCCATGTCGCCCGCGCGAGGCTGCCGCAATCTCGCGCGCCAGCCCGACGTGCGACAGACAATCGCCGCGATTGCTAGTGATTTCAACATCGAGAAGGACGTCAGGGTTCCGTTCATTGAGGCCCGTGTTCGTTCGGCTCTCGATCGGAAATCCCGCGTGGGGCAGGAGTTCGACGATCTCGTTCGGTTGGAGTCCGCCCGGCTTCAAGAGCCCGTTCAGCCAGTTCACACTCGTTTGCATGGTGGCAGAGGATACGGGCTTCGGGGCCGACCCGGAAACGGTCTACGTAGGTCCGAAATCCTCATTCGTGTCGATTTTTATGGCGTTTTGGACTTTCTTGAAGTACACTTAGGCTGTCCATCCTCGTGTGGGAGATCGGAAGAGGAGAAGTGACTTCGTTGGGGGCGGCGAACCGGCGCGCGATCCAAACGGCGAGCCAATGGTTCAAATCGAGTTGTATGCGTCCGCTCGCGCCCGTCGCGCGAGCGGCGATTTTCGTCCGTGTCGACACGTCGTCGACGTTGTGTGATCTGTGAAGGAGAAAGGTCCCATGAAGAAGAACTGGAAGGTGCAGGCCGGTCTGCTCAGCGCAGCGGCCGGATTCACGATCTCGACCGCCGCATTCGCGGTGAACACGCCCGAGGTCGAGCCGAACGATGCGAAGGCGACCGCCACGCTCGTCACGATGGCCGCCGGCGACTCGTTCTCCGGGAACTCGATCTCGGCGACGACCACCGGCATCGACTACTTCCTCGTGAGCATCCCCGCCGACGGCGTGCTCACCCGCTACGAACTCAACCTCACCACGACCGGCACCGCCGGCCACTCGATGACCCTCCGCGGGCTCAACGTCTCCGGCGGCGTCGTCGGCACGACCGACACCTCGCTCCAGACCGCCACCACGATCACCGCGACGTCCGCGCGCCGCGCCGTGTTCTACGGCACGGGTGGCTCGGGCAACCGTGACATCTACGTCCGCGTCACGGGCACCGCCAGCACCATCGGCGATTACACCGTGACCCTCTCCTCGTCGGCCGTCACCGAGACGGCGGCGGGCGGCGGCGGCACGGTCGCGCAGGGCAGCATCACTCTCGGCGAGGGCACGGGCAGCAACGCCGACCACGACTGGTGGGTGTACGACTCCGCGCTCGCCGCGATTCCCACCGCCAACAACGACGATCCCGATAGCGGCGCGACGATCTCGCTCACGCCCGCGACCTACCACGTCGCCTGGGGCAACTTCAACACCGCCAACAACCTCCCCAGCACCAACGGCACGTTCCTCACAGGCGCGGTCACGGACTTCCCCAACGTTGTCCTCAATACCAGCACGGCGAACGTCACCAACATCGGCATGGGCATCACCAGCGCCGCGGGCAACGTCCAGGTCCCCCTCGCCCGTCTCACGACGACCGGCGTCTCCGGCCAGTTCGACATCAACTGGGTCGCCCTCACCGTTGAGGCCGCCACCACGAATCCCGCCGTCGCCGGCAATGCCTTCTTCGGCAGCAACGGCGACAGCGTCCTCGTGACCGGCACCGTCACCCCGGGCACCGTCCCGGCCAGCACGGGCCTCGCGGTCACCGCGGACCTCTCCGCCATCGGCGGCAGCGCCACCCAGACTCTCTTCGACGACGGGACCAACGGCGACGTGACCGGCGGCGACAACATCTTCTCCTTCTCCGCCACCATCACCGGCGCCTCCGCGGGCACCTACAGCCTCCCCCTCTCCGTCACCGACGCTGAGTCGCGCAGCGGCTCGGGCAACGCGACGGCCCTCATCGTCGGCAACCTCGGCACGATCAGCGCCGGAGCCAACATCACGCAGACCGTCACCCTCGCTGCCGCCGAGGTGAAGTTCTTCAAGTTCACTCTCCCCGACGCGATCAGCGATCCGGCCAACTGGCTCGACGTCTGGACGCTCGCTGGCACCCTCTCCAACAACGACTCCGAGATCGCGATCTACAACGCCTCGGGGAATCTCGAGGACGCTGATGACGACGACGGCCCCGGCAACTACAGCGCCCTCTCCTACGGCCTGATCGCCCCGACCCGTCCGACCGATGGCGGCACCGCCTCCAACGGGCGTGACGGCACCCTCGCCGCGGGCGATTACATCCTCGCCGTCGGCTCCTTCAACACCACCTTCAACGCGACCAACTTCAACGCCACGAGCACCTCGACCGCGACCGGCGATGTCGTCCTCCGCGTCACGCGCGAAGGCCCCACCGCCCCCGCGGGCACAGGCCTCGCGACCCCCGTCGCCGTCCTCAACGACGGCTCGGGCTCCTCGCTCCTCACCGTCACCGTGGCTCCGGGACAGTTCCCCGTGAGCACCGGCCTCGCCGTCTCCGCCGATCTCTCGGCGGCAGGTGGCAGCGCCTCCCAGGCGTTCGTGGATGACGGCACCGGCGGCGACGTCACCGCTGGCGACAACATCTTCTCCTACACCCTCAGCGTCGCCAACGGCGCGACCGTCGGCAACTTCGCCCTCCCCTTCACCATCACCGACGCCGAGTCGCGCACCGGCACCGGCAACATCACCTTCCGCGTGCTTGGTCAGCCCACGGTCAACGGCGACCTCTGCCGCATCTTCTCTCCCGAGTTCGCCGGCACCCTCCTCAACGACGTCGCGCTCGCCGCCGGTGAGGTCAAGTGGTACACCTTCCAGATCCCCGCGGACGCTTCCGCCGCCGGGCTCACCTATGTGGACTTCAACACGTTCGGCTCGGCGCTCGTGGCCAACAACGACACCGAGATCGCGGTCTACACCTCGGCCGGCACGCTCGTCGCCACCGATGACGACGACAGCGACGGCCTGCTCAGCCAGCTCTCCTTCGGTGATACCGCCACGCCCCGTCCGATCGACGGCACCGGCGTCGCCGGCGCTGGCCAGGACGGCGACCTCGTCGCGGGCACCTACTACCTCGCCGTGGCCGCCTTCAACTCCACCTTCGCCTCGCCTTGGGATGTCGCCAGCACCAGCGCCTTCTCGGGCACGTTCGATGTGAACGTCCGGACCAACATCGCCGGCTGCGTCGCCGACGTGGATGACGGCTCGGCGACCGGCACGCCCGACAACGGCGTGACCATCGACGACCTCCTCTACTACCTCTCGATCTTCAACGGCGGCAACGTCTGCGCCGACGTCGACGACGGCTCCGCCACGGGCACCCGTGACGGCGGCGTCACCATCGACGACCTGCTCTACTACCTCTCACGCTTCAACGGCGGCTGCTAAGCCCCAGGCTCTCGCGAGCCAGAACCAGTAAAAACACTGGCGCCACCCAAGGGAAACCTTGGGTGGCGATTTTTTTGCGCATAGGTGTTGAACACGAAACCACTTGGAAAATGGCCCTATTTGGCAGCGGTTCCACGAATTTGGGCAGAATCCGCCAGTTGAGTATTCTCCAAACGCCGTCTTTCTGGTATCCTGACAGTGTTCTCGGCCGGCGTGTGGGCCGGCGGCGCGTGGGGTAATCGATATTCCGCGCCTTCTCACCGACTCGTGGTTGGTGGGTGTGAGGGAAACGAAGATCAAGGCGTCAGGCCGGCCACTGTGGCTCGTCGTGCGCGGTCTCGTTGTTTGTCTGTCCACAGGGAAACGAAGGAGCTAGGGATATGTTGAATCGAACGTATGTGACGGCAGCCTCCGCTGCCATGGCTCTGGCGATGGCCGCGTATGCGGTCAACACGCCGGAAGTCGAGCCGAACGACGACAAGACCACCGCCACCCTCGTGACGATGGCCGCCGGAGACACGTTCTCCGGGAACTCGATCTCGGCCACGACGACCGGTCTTGATTACTTCCTCGTGCGCATTCCCGCCGACGGCGTGCTCACCCGCTACCAGCTCGATCTGTCCACCACCGGCACCGTCGGGCACACCATGACGATCCGCGGTCTCAACCAGACCACCGGCGGCGTCATCGGCACCACCGACACCACCGTCCAGACCGCCACGACGATCACGGCCGACAGCAGCCGTCGCGCGGTGTTCTATGGCACGGGTGGCTCGGGCAACCGCGACATCTACATCCGCGTCACGGGCACCGCCTCCACCACCGGCGATTACTCGGTCGTCCTCTCCTCTTCCGCCGTCACCGAGACCGCCGCGGGCGGCAGCGGGACCGTCGCCGCCGGCAACATCACCATCGGCGAGGGCACGGGCAGCACCGCCGACCACGACTGGTTCGTGTACGACTCGTCGCTCGCCGTCATCCCCGGATACGACATCGACGACCCCGACTCCGGCCGGACGCTCTCGTACGCCGCCGGCACGTACCACTTCGCCTGGGGCAACTTCAACACGGCCAACAACCAGAATAGCACCGGCGGCACATTCCTCACGGGTGCCGTGATGGACTTCCCCAACGTCGTCGCCAACACCAGCACGACCAACGTCTCCAACATCAACATGGGCATCACCAGCGGCGTGGGCAACGTTCAGGTTCCCATGACCCGTCCGACCGTCACGGGCGTCTCCGGCCAGTTCGATGTCAACTGGGTCGCCCTCACCGTTGAGCTCCTCGCCACGAACCCCTCGGGTTCCGGCCTCGCCACCCCGGGCAGCGCGCTCGGCGACGGCACGGGCTCCACGCTCCTCACGGTCAACGTCGTCCCCGGCGCCTCGCCCACGAGCACCGGCCTCGCCGTGACCGCTGATCTCTCCGCTGTCGGCGGAAGCGCCACCCAGACGTTCTTCGATGACGGAACCAACGGCGACGTCACCGGCGGCGACAATATCTTCTCCTTCTTCTACAACGTCCCCGTCACCGGCGGCGGCAACTTCTCCCTCCCCTTCACCGTCACCGACGCGGAGTCCCGCTCGGGCTCGGGCAACATCGCCCTCTCCATCGTCGCGGCCCCGGCCGTCTTCACGGACCTCGGCACGCTCTCCTACTCCAACACCCCCGTCAGCAGCGAGCTGACCTATGCCGCGGCTGAAGTCAAGTGGTACAAGTTCACCATCGCCGGCGCCAATGACGCCGTCGACTTCCTCGACTCGTGGACCGCGACGCCCGCCGTCGCCGGCCCGACCGACACCGAGATCGGCCTCTACGACAGCTTCGGCAACCTCGTCGACAGCGATGACGACGACGGCACGGGCAACCTCAGCGCGATGTCCCACGGGCTCGTCGCGCCGAACCGTCTTCTCACGGGCTACGTGAACTTCAACGGCCGTGATGGCGGGCTCGCCGCGGGCACCTATTGGATGGCCGTTGGTGCGTTCAACACGACCTTCAACGCCACCGGCTGGAACGCCGTGAGCACATCTGCCGCTACTGGCAACATCCTCCTCAACCTCGTCTACCAAGAGGCCGCCGCCATCACGGCGAACCCGTCGATCACGGCGACCTCCGACGTCCCCGATCCGACGCTCTCCGGCACGCCGGTCCTCTTCACCGCCACCGTCGCCCAAGGCCTCCCGGCCAGCGCGATCACGAGCGTCACCGGTGACTTCTCTGCCGTCGGCGGCACGGCTGCCGAGGCCTTCAACGACAGCGGCACCGGCGGCGACGTGACCGCGGCCGACGGGATCTGGTCGCTCACCTTCTCGCCCACCGGCGCGCCCGGCACCTCGACCATCGTCGTCACCGCGACCGATGGCCTCTCCCGCACCGCGACCGCCAACATCTCGCACTCGATCTCCGGTGGCTCCTCGGGCCTCCCCGCCACCTTCACCGACCTCGGCACCCTCTCGTACTCGGCCACGCCGATCATGCACGAGCAGGCCTACGCCGCCGGTGACGTCAAGTGGTACCGCTTCGAACTGACCACCGGCGTCGCCGATCCGACCGACTATCTCGACCTGTGGGTTGAAGGCGGCACGGCCCCCGGCACGCTGACCGACACCGAGGTCGGCCTCTACGACAACACCGGCAACCTCGTCATCGCCGATGACGACGACGGCGCCGGCCTCTACAGCGCCGAGTCCTATGGTGCGGTCTCCCCGACCCGTCCGCTCACCGGCGGCACGGCCCACAACGGCCGCGACGGCGCTCTCGCCGCGGGCATCTACTGGCTCGCCGTCTCCGAGTTCTCCACCACCCACAACGCCACAAACTGGGAAGTTCTCGTCCCGGCCCCGGCCGATGCGGGCGATGTCAAACTCAACCTCGTCTACAACACGCCTTCTCCGACCAACCCCACGGGCGTCGGCGCCTCGACCCCGGCCGCAGGCCTGGGTGACGGCACCTTCTCGCCCCTCTTCACCGTTGTGACAACCCCGGGCCAGATCCCGACCAGCACGGGCATCACCGTGACGGCCGACCTCTCGGGCATCGGCGGCAGCGCCACCCAGTCGTTCTTCGACGACGGGACCAACGGCGACGTCACCGGTGGTGACGGCACCTACTCCTTCACCTACACCATCCCCAACGGCACCTCGGCCGCAGCCTACCCCATCAACTTCATCGTCGCTGACGCGGAATCACGCTCCAGCAACGGCTCCTTCAACGTGACCGTCGTCGGCGAGCCTACGGCCACCGATCTCTGCCGCGTCTTCGATCCGGAGTTCAAGGGCCTCCTCATCAACGACCTCGCCTACGCCCCCGGCCAGACCTCCTGGTACACCTTCCAGATCCCCGGCCCCGGCGCTTCGGCGGCTGGCCTCACCTTCCTCGATATCACCACCGTCGGCTCCGTGCTCACCGGCGACACCTTCGCCGATGACACCGAGATCGCGGTCTTCGATACAGCCGGAAACGTTGTCGACGGCGATGACGACGACGGCCCAGGCTTCATGAGCCAGCTCTCCTGGGGCGACACCACCCCGCGTGCGGCTGACGGCGACGGCGTCGCTGCGGCCGGCCAGGACGGCGACCTCGCCGCGGGCACCTACTACCTCGCGGTCTCCTCCTTCAACATCACCCCGGCTGCCCCGTGGGTCGCGACCTCCGACAGCATCGCTTCGGGCACCATCGACGTGACCTTCCGCACCAACATCGCCGGCTGCGTTGCCGACGTAGATGACGGCTCGGCCACGGGCGTGATGGACGGCGGCGTCACCATCGACGACCTCCTCTACTACCTCGCCATCTTCAACACGGGCAACGTCTGCGCCGACGTCGACGACGGCTCGGCCTCAGGCACCCGTGACGGCGGCGTCACCATCGACGACCTCCTCTACTACCTCGCCCGCTTCAACGGCGGCTGCTAAGCCCATCGAATCGGACCAAAGGTCCAAACCCCGGGGTTTTCCCCGGGGTTTTTTTGTTGGCATTTCGAGAAACTTGAGGTAGACTGTTGGTTGGATTGAGTGCCATACTCGTGGGAATCTGGGGTGCCTGTCTGCTCAGACAGCCAGATTCATTCGTGCAGGGTGTCACAAAGAAAGAAAAGAGAGGGTTTTCATGAATCGTTCCGTCTTTGGTTTGTTCGCCGTGTGTGGGCTTGCGGCGTCGGCCTTCGCCGCCGCGCCCGAGTCCTTCGGGCCTTTTACAGCCGTTCCCAGCAGCGGGGCACTGAACGCCGTGACCAACGCCTTCCAGACCGTGACCTCGACGGGAGGCTACGCCCTCGGCAGCGTCACCGTGAACGGCACGCTCAACAGCGCGGGCATCGGCTCGTGGCCGAGCGAGGCTCGCATTCGCGTGACGCCCGCGTCGCTCCCGCTCAACGCGTTCACGGTGCAGCCATTCGCGACCCAGGCCGCCTTCGTGACCGAGACCGCCACGGGTTTCGTCCACACCGTCGCCACGCCCTTTGATCCGACGGGCAACGTCGAACTCCGTTTCTTCGAGTCCTTCGTGGACGGCGCGACCGACGCGACCTGGTCCACCATCGACTTCACCTTCGATGGCTCCTCCGCCCCGACGAACCCCACGGGTCTCGGCGGCAACACCGGCGGCTTCAATGACGCCACCACGCCCCTCGTTGTCGTCGTCGGCGTCCAGCCCGGCGCCAACCCCGTGAGCAGCAACGTCACGGTCGAGGTCGATCTCACCTCCGTCGGCGGCAGCGCCACCCAGCAACTCTTCGACGACGGGACCAACGGCGACGACGTCGCCGGCGACCTCGTCTTCGTCTACTCCACGACCGTCGCCGGCACGGTGACCCCGGGCGACTACGCCGTCCTCGCGACGATCAACGACGCCGAGTCGCGCTCGGCCTTCGCGACCGCCAACCTCCGCATCTTCGCCGCCCCGACGGCGTTGACCACTCCGACGCTCTGCAACGTTGCGACCACCTCGGCCCACACCTTCACCTCCACGGGCGAGGTCAAGTGGTACACCATCACCCTCCCCGAGGTCTCCGACGCGCTCGGCACCTTCTTCGACATCGCGACCAACAGCTCGACCAACGACGGGATACTCTTTCCCGACACCGAGATCGCTCTCTACGGCGCCGACGGCTTCGGCATCGCCGCCGATGACGACAGCGGCCCGGGCTTCCTCAGCGCCCTCACCTTCGGGCGAATCCTCCCCAACCGTCCGTCGCTCGTGACTGGCGGTCTTCTCAATGACGGGTTCAATGGCGATCTCACCCCCGGCACGTACTACCTCGCTGTCTCCCGCTACAACACGGCCTTCGCTCTGGCCGGCTTCTTCGTCACCGGTGGCGTTGATGTCGCCGCCGAGACAGACACTCCCGACTTCAACCTCGTGATGCAGCTCGGCGACGCCTGCACGATTCCTCCCACGGGCGTGGGCCTCGCGACGCCCGACGTCCTCCTCGACGGCGCCACGACCCTCTTCACGGTCGAGGTCACCGCGGGCCAAAACCCCGTGAGCACCGGCCTGGCCGTCTCGGCCGACCTCTCCGCCATCGGCGGCAGCGCCACCCAGGCCTTCGTCGATGACGGGACCGGCGGCGACGTGCTCGGCGGCGACAGCATCTATTCCTTCACCTACGTCGTTCCCGCGGCCACGCCCGGCGACCTCTACGCCATCCCCTTCACCGTGACCGACGCCCAGTCGCGCACCTTCACCGATGACATCGCCCTCCTCGTCTCGAACCAGCCCACCGCGACCGATCTCTGCCGCGTCTTCTCCCCCGAGTTCTCGGGCAAGCTCGTCAACGACGCCACCTACAACGCCGGCGACGTCCTCTGGTACAAGCTCCAGATTCCCGGCGCCGCCACCGACGCCGGCAGCACCTTCCTCGACATCACCGTCTTCGACTCCAACATCCCCGACAACGGCTTTGGGCCGAACGACACCGAGATCGGCCTCTACGACTCCACCGGCCTCGCCATCTCCATCGATGACGACGGCGGCCCCGGCTTCTCCAGCCAGCTCTCCTTCGGTGACACCGTCAACACCCGTCCCGCCGATGGCGACGGCGCCATCTTCGACGGCATCGACGGCGACCTCGCCGCTGGCACCTACTACCTCGCCGTCAGCACCTACAACACCCTCTTCTTCGTCGATTCCTGGGCCGTCATCACCAATGGCACGGTCACCGGCACCATCGACGTGGATGTCCGCACCAACATCGCCGGCTGCGTCGCCGACGTGGACGACGGCACCGCGACGGGCACTCCCGATGGCGGCGTCACCATCGACGACCTCCTCTACTACCTCGCCATCTTCAACTCCGGCAACGTCTGCTCCGACGTGGACGACGGCACCGCCACGGGCGCCCGTGACGGCGGCGTCACGATCGACGACCTGCTCTACTACCTCGCTCGCTTCAACGGCGGCTGCTAAGCCGACACTTTGAGCCAACGCTCATCCGGCACCCCGGCCTCCCGGGGTGCCGGTTCTTTTTTGCACTCCGCCTCGCGTTCCACACCGACTTTTGGCCCAGGCGTCTTGTTTCACCGACCGCTCTGGTGTAATCTGACACAATGGAGGGCGGGGTATGCGACGATTCGAGCGACAGAGTGCTTTGTTCGCCGGTGCCACCGCGGCCGTGGTCTGCTGCGCGCTCCCCGCACTCGCCACGCCCCGCACCACAAAGAGCTTCACCGACGTGGACTCCATCGGCGCCTTCCTCGCCGCGAGCAACAGCATCCGCATCGCGACCGTCGATGAGGTGTTCACGGCCCGACGCGTGAACTTCACGGGGGTGCTCGAGCCGATCGCCCCGGGGACCTGGGCCGCCGATGCCCGCGTCATGATCACGCCGCCCACCGGCCTCGCGACCATCTTCCAGCCCACCACCACCGAGGCCTTCTCCGAGCCGATCACCATCTCCGGGCTCTCCTTCGAACTCACCGCCCCGGTCGCCGCCCAGGGTGATTGGCAGTTCCGTTTCTTCGAGGACTTCATCGACGCGCCGGGCGGCGTCGAATCCATCTGGCGCTCGGCCAACTTCGAGTTGGACGACGCCCTTCCCCCACCGCGCTGGACCGAGACCACCGACGCCCCCGATCTCTTCCAGGCCGCTCAGCAGTGCGAGGGCAGCGGCACGCTCTCCGAGATCCGCGGCTTCATCCTCGGCGACGAGACCGACCTCTTCGCCATCGACATCTGCAATCCCGCCGCGTTCACCGCCTCGACCATCGGACGCGCCGACTGGGACACCGTCCTCATGCTCTTCAACCAGGACGGCACGGGAGTCGCGATGAGCGACGACGAGCCCTCGGGGGCGCTCCGCCAGAGCCTCCTCACAGGCCAGTTCGTCACCACCCCGGGACGGTACTACCTCGCGATCAACCAGTTCGGGCGCCGTGCCGTCACGTTCGATGGATTGCCGATCTGGAACGAGCAGCCCTTCAACCTCGAGCGGGCGCCCGATGGCCCAGCCGCTCTCGCTCTGCTCGCGGGTTGGACGTCGGTGAACCCCGGCGTGGGCGGGATCTACACGATCGCGCTCTCGGGCGCGTGCTTCGTCGCCTCGACGCCGGTCTGCGTCGCCGATGTCGATGACGGGCAGGCCACCGGCGTTCCCGACGGAGCCGTCACCATCGACGACCTGCTCTTCTTCCTCGGCGAGTTCCAGGCCGGCCGCATCCGCGCCGACGTGGACGACGGCTCCGGGTCGAACACGCCCGACGGGGCCGTCACCATCGACGACCTGCTCTATTTCCTGTTCCGTTTCTCTGAGGGCTGCTGAGTATCGTCAGAGAGTGCGGTTCGATCACACTCGATGTGTTCAACCATCCGCCCGAGAAGCGTCAGTCCGAGAAATGTTCGGGTCCGACGAATGTCGATCTCGACCGCGCAAGTAATTTTCAACGTTTTTGCCGCCTCGACTGGCCAAACGGCAAAAGTGATGTAGGTTCCTAAGTGTCCGGCAACAACTCCGGAGAAAGGGTTCCCATGCGCCAGTGTGCCCATCGGTCTCGCGTTGCCGTGGTTGGAGTCCTAGGTCTTGCTGCATGTGGACTCCTGGTCGCTCCGGCATGGGCTCAACCAGAGGCCATCGATCTGGGATCACTCGAACTCGAGGGCCGACTCATCGGCGACGCGGATCTTGCGCCCCAGGGGGTCGCGTGGTATCGATTCACGCTGGCGACAGGCATCAGTCGCACCGATCGAACGTATCTCGACCTCGATTCCGCCGAGAGCCTCCTCGACGGAGACGACACCGTCCTCGCGCTCTTCGACTCTCTGGGCACGTTGATCGCGTTCGATGACAACGATGGCCCGGCCCTGCTCAGTTCGCTCTCCTTCGGCATCGGTTCGGAGGAACGACTCCCCGCGGGCGCTCTCGAGAGCGACGGACGCGACGGCGACACGCTCCCCGCCGGTATCTACTACGTAGGCGTGACCAGCGCGCCCGCGACCATCGCGACCAACTTCCAAGTTGCTTCATCGCACGCGAACACGGGCCTGATCGAGGTCCAGGTCGCCGCGGGGACGCTCCCCGTTCCGCCGGCGGACCAGTGGCGCGAGGTCGATGACGCCGGCGCCCTTCCCGTGTCGGCCCAGGCGGTCACGGGCACAGGCCCCCTCGGCTCGATCCGTGGCGAACTCCTCGATGCCGCCGACGTCGATCTCTACAAGATCCACGTCTGCTCGACCTCGCCCTTCACCGCGACGCTCGTGCTCAGCGCCGACTTCGACACACAGATGTTCCTCTTCTCGCTCGATGGCATGGGGCTGGTCTTCAATGACGACAGCGCCACAACGCGTCAGTCCACGATCACGGAAGCCATGATTCCAGGCCCGGGGGAGTACGTTCTCGCGATTGCCGGATGGGATCGCGATCCGGTCTCCGCGGCGGGTCTTGAACTCTGGGCCGATCAGCCCTTCACGGGCGAGCGCGCCCCAGATGGTCCCGCGGCCTCCCAGCCAATCGCCGGATGGCTGGGCGACGGCACGTTCGGGCGGTACACGATCGCGCTCACGGGCGCGTGCTTCATCAACGAATCGCCCGCCTGCGTCGCCGACCTCGACGACGGCAGCGGCACAGGCACCCCCGACGGTGCCGTCACCATCGACGACCTGCTCTACTACCTCGGCGTCTTCACGAGCGGCGACATCGAGGCCGACGTGGACGACGGCTCAGGGTCGGCTACGCCCGACGGAGCGGTCACCATCGACGATCTTCTCTATCTTCTCGTTCGCTTCCAACAAGGCTGTTAGGGTGAAGGCCGTGATTCAGAACAAATGAGGCCTATGTCGGAAGGAGAAAATCGAGTCCGATACGCGAAATTGAACGTGAAAAGCCTGTTCGGTAGGAGACTTTTGGGGTATGCTGGTGGTCCATAGAGGAATGAGATAAGACTCGGTGTGACTTCGAAGCGTGGAGGCCGTTCGTGCCGACACGCGAGTTCGTTGGTGGTATCGCGTTCAGCAGAAGGGGTGTCCGATGAAGAAGGTTCTTTATGGGGTAGGGGCGTTGGCCCTGTTCGCCGGTCTCGCGCACGCGCAGCCCGCGACGTTTACCGATCTCGGGTCGTATGGTGCCGGCTCGACGCCGATCGCCACCACCGGCTCGCTCGATGTGCCCTTCGAGGTCGATTGGTTCCGAATCACCATCTCGTCGCCCTTCACGGCCGCCGCCGATGGAATTCTGCGCATCGACACCGAGGGCTCGCTCGACATCTTCGACACCGACTTGGGCTTCTTTGACGCGTCGGGCAACGTGGTCGCCTGGGACGATCTCGACGGCACGAACTTCCTGGCGCGACTCTCGTTCGGGCAGGGCGAGGCCGATGGCACGCTCGCCGCGGGAACGTATTACCTCTCCATCAGCGACTGGGAGTCCCTCTTCACACCCGGCTTCGGCGTCACGACCGACGGCGAGACGGTCGGGTCGTACAACATCAACATCTCCACGCTCACACCAGGAGAGCCGCCCGCATCGACAAACCTGGGGAACATCGGCGCTACGGGCACAAACAACCAGACGCTGACCTTTGGTGCGGGCGAGATCAAGTGGTTCAGCCTCACCACGACCGCGCCGTTCAACGCCGGGCAAGGTATGCTCGAGATCGCGACGAACGAGGTGGCCGGGAGCCTGTTTGACGATTCCGAGTTGGGCCTGTATTCGCCCGGCGGGACGCTCATCGCGACCGACGACGATGGAGGTCCAGGGTTCTACTCGCTCCTCTCCTTCGGCTCGCTCGGCGGCGTGGCGATCGATGGCGACCTTCCCGCCGGAACGTTCTACCTTGCCGTGGCGGGCTACAACGCGGCGTTCGACTCCTTCTTCACCGTGACGACGGACAGCCCAAACGCGGGCGACATCCTTCTTCAGATCACCTCGACGCCCCTTCCGACGGGCCTCGTGAGTGAGGACGGTGACGCGGGGGACTTGCCCGAAACGGCTCTCGTCCCGCAGGGTACCGGCACGCTCAGCGGATTCGCCGGCTCCCTCGGCGTCGACGAGTCCGACATGTTCAAGATCAAGATCTGCGACCTGGCCACGTTCCGAGCCACGACCGTCGGCGTCACCGACGTGGACACGCAACTCTGGCTCTTCAACCTCGACGGCACGGGTGTCTCGTTCGATGACGATGCCGGCCCGCTCCAGTCCACGATCACGAACCAGTTCGTTTCGCAGACCGGCGACTACTACCTCGCCGTCAGCGAGTACGACCGCGACGCTGTGGACTCGCTCGGACAGGTGATCTGGAACGACACCCCGTTTGCCACCGAGCGGGCGCCCGACGGTGCCGGCGCGTCCAGCCCAATCGCGGGCTGGGAGTCCGACGCGCTCACCACTGGTGGCGCGTACTCGATCCTGCTCACCGGTGCCTGCTTCCCTGGCCCCGTCATCCCTGATTGCGTCGCCGACACCGACGACGGCAGCGGGACGGGCACCGTGGACGGCGCCGTGACGATCGACGACCTTCTCTACTACATCACGATCTTCCAGACCGGCGCCGTCGCCGCCGACGTGGACAACGGCACGAGCACGGGCACCCAGGACGGGGCCGTGACCATCGACGACCTGCTCTACTTCATCGTCCGCTTCCAGGCGGGCTGCTAAGTGTGTTCCCGGCGCGCCCTGTGTGGGGCGCGTCGGATTTGGGTGATTTCGCGTTTCGTGGGACGCCGCCGGAAACCCGGTGGCACAAATTCGAAGGGGTTTGACAATGAAGAAGATTGGACTGATGACGGCGGCGGTCTTCGCCGCGTGCGCGGGGAGCGCCCTCGCCCAGCCGGCGGAGTTCACCGACCTTGGGAACTACAGCACGAGCACCGGCGCGGTGAATCTCACAACGACCGTAGCCGCCGCGGGTGAGATCAAGTGGTTCCGCATCAACGTGCAGGATGCCTACCTCTTCTCCTCCAACCGCACCCTCAAGATCGATACCGAGAACACCGTCGGCCTCGACACCGAACTCGGTCTCTTCCGCAATGACGGCAGCCTCGTCGCCAGCGATGACGACGACGGCACGGGTCTGCTCTCCCTCCTCAGCTGGGGAACCCAGGGCGTGGACGGCGAACTCCCCGCCGGCGAGTACTACCTCGCCACAGGCGTCTTCAACGTGACCTTCGCCGACGGGTATAGCGCAATCTCCACGGGCGCGGGCACGGGCGACATCATCATCAATCTCACCGTCCAGATGCCCCCGGCTGGATCGTGGATCGAGGCCCTGGGCGCCCAGCCCGCCGGCGAACTCCCCGAGACCGCTCAGATCCCCCAGGGCTCGGGCAGCCTCTCGGGCATCACGGGCAACCTCGACGCCGACTTCGCCGACATGTACAGGATCCAGATCTGCGATCCGCTCCTCTTCAACGCGACGACCGTCGGTCAGGTCGCCATCGACACCCAGCTCTTCCTCTTCAACACTGATGGCGTCGGCGTGGCGTACAACGACGACTCTGCCGCTGTTCTGCAGTCCACGATCACAAACCAGTTCGTGACGCAGGCCGGTGACTATTACCTCGCCGTCACCCGCTACAACCGCGATCCGGTGGACTCCGGCGGGGCACTCCTGTGGGAGAACCTGCCCTTCGCCGTCGAGCGTGCGCCCGATGGCCCAGGCGCCGCAAACCCGGTCTTTGGCTGGACCGGCACCATCGTCGCGGCTCCTTACACCGTCGCTCTCACCGGCGCCTGCTTCCCTGGCCCGGTCATTCCTGACTGCGTCGCCGACACCGACGACGGCAGCGGGACGGGCACCGTGGACGGCGCCGTGACGATCGACGACCTTCTCTACTACATCACGATCTTCCAGACCGGCGCCGTCGCCGCCGACGTGGACAACGGCACGAGCACGGGCACCCAGGACGGGGCCGTGACCATCGACGACCTGCTCTACTTCATCGTCCGCTTCCAGGCGGGCTGCTAAGTCTCTCAACCTCTCTCCCGCGCGAGAGCGCGGGAGGGGGCTTCTCCGGGTTCTCCGCTATTCTGCCCCTCGATTTAGGACAGAGCGCGAACTCGAATAGACTGCAGATGGGGTGGGGCCGGGGTGGGGCATCACTCTCGTGGGTGGAACGACACACGCTGGGCATGGACGAGTCGCTCGTCTCGCGCCCATGTTTCGGAGAGGATCGACGATGCGAGTCCCGCTTGCCGCTGCTCTTGTCTCTCAGATCCTCCTCGCCGGCTCGGCCGTCGCCCAGCCCACGTCGATTGATCTCGGGGACATCTCCTCCAGCCAGGGCGATGCCATCCCCGTGAGTGTGGTCTCGCCCGGGCAGATCCAGTGGTACCGCCTCGAAGTCTCCGTGGAGTTCTCGCTCACCACCGAGCGCCAACTCACGATCTCGACCACGGGCATCACCGGGAGCGACCTCGAGGACACCGAGATCGGGCTCTACCGCGCCACCGGCCAACTCGTGGGCAGCGACGACGACGATGGTTTCGAACGCTTCTCCCAACTCCGCTTCGGCGGCGTGGTCTCCGCCGGGCCCGATGGCCCGCTCGAGATCGGGACGTACTACCTCGCCGTCGGCGGGTACAACATGTCCTTTGCCCCGAACTTCAGCGTCTCCTCCACATCACTCAACACAGGCCCGTTCACGCTCCGCATCAATGCCGATGGCATCCCCATCATCGTCTGGAATGAAGTCTCGGGAGAGCAGCCCGCCGGCGAGACACTGGAAGCCGCCCAGGTTCCACTCGGCGCAGGACCGCTCCGCGGCATCATGGGCACCCTCGGGCCAAACCAGGCCGACGTCTACAAGATCAACATCTGCAGCCCGATCGATTTCGCCGGCACGACCGTCGGCTACACCACGCTCGACACCCAACTCTCTCTCTTCGACGAGAACGGCCTAGGCATCTCTTTCAGCGACGACGCCAGTTCCCCGCAGTCGCTCCTCACCAATCAGTTCGTTACCGAGCCAGGCAACTACTACCTCGCGATCAGCGAACTCGACCGCGACCCGTCGTCCGCGGGTGGTCCGATCTGGCAGGACAACCCCTTTGATATCGAGCGAGCACCCGATGGCCCCGGGGCCGCGGGCGCGCTGACCTCGTGGGCGTCGGACTTCTCGGGCTCGGGCGGCTCGTACATCATCCGCCTCTTTGGCACGTGCTTCCCCACGACGACACCCGTGTGCGTCGCCGACGTCGACGATGGCAATGGCACGGGCACACCCGATGGTGCCGTCACGATCGACGACCTGCTCTACTACATCACGATCTTCCAGCAGGGCGCCAGCGGTGCCGACGTGGACGACGGCACGGGCACGGGCGTCCACGACGGTGCCGTCACGATCGACGACTTGCTCTATTACCTCGTTCGGTTCCAGGATGGTTGCTGAGCATTATCGCCCGATAACCATGCCGATCAGGGAGCGATTGAATTTTCTCGCTTCCCGCGCGCGTTTTGCTGGCGAATCGGACAATCGTCGTGTAGGTTCCCCTTGGATCGGTCTTTGTCGACCGTCCAACACGAAGTGAGTTTGGAATCGTCGAGGCGCAGCGGGCTGCGTGCGGACGGCAGTGAGATTCGGGAGTGTGACATGCGTCGGAGCACGAAGATCGGGGTCGGTGGATTCGGCACCATGGTGGCGACGGCGTTGATCTCGGGCGCTGCCCATGGCCAGATCGTCCTCACGCCCGACGCTGGCGGGGTCTATGCCGAGTCCGAGCCGAACGAGTCCAAGGCCGCCGCCAATGTTATCGAGTCCCTTGTCGAGGGCCAGATCATCCGAGGCGTGACGCGGGGCACGGGCACCGCCGCCGGCGACACATCCGTGGATTACTTCCACCTGAAGACCGCCCAGTCGCCCCTGGGGATCTACCGACATCGCCTCGTCACCACGAGCGACATCGCCGGGCACACGACGCAACTCCGTGGCCTCTCGCAGTTCGCCGGGACGATCGCCGAAGGCTCCGACGCCCTCGCCCAGACCTCGTCGGCGACCATCTCGCTCGCGCGTACCAATCAGTGGTACGGCTTCGGGCGAGCCGAAGAGATCTACTACCGCATCCAGGGCGTCGCGAGCACCTCGGCTCCGTACAACGCGACCTACTCGCGCGTCGCCATCCAGCCGACGGTGATCGATGGCTCCTTCGCCGTTGGCTCCATCACCATCACCACGCAAGGCCAGGGTCACAACTCCGACTCGGACTTCTGGATCTATGACGCAAACCTGAGTCCCATCCCCGCCCTGGGCATCGACGACGCGCCGGGCGTGACAGGCGGCCCCGGCACGATCACGGGGACCTTCGCCCAGGGCGAGTACTACCTCGCGCTCTCCAACTACAACTTCATGCACAACCTGGCGAGCACGAACGCCAACGAGGGTTTTGCCGACGGCGCGGTGCTCGACTTCCCCGATGTCGCCGCCAACTCCAGCTCATCCACGGGCATGAACCTCGCGTTCGCCATTCAGGCTGAGGGCGAGGCCGCACGCCAGTTCACCGCGACCAAAGGCGAGGCATATGAAATCCTGTGGTTCAAGTTCACGGTCGGCGAGGTCACGCCTGTCTGCATCGCCGACGTGGACGACGGCAGCGCCACAGGCACGCCCGATGGTGCCGTGACGATCGACGATCTGCTCTACTACCTCGGCGTCTTCCAGCAGGGTGACGTGGCGGCCGACGTGGACGACGGCTCAGGCACCGCAACGCCCGATGGTGCCGTCACGATCGACGATCTGCTCTACTACCTCGTGCGATTCCAGGCCGGCTGCTAAGACCGATTCTCGGCTTCGAGCGAGGCGATCTTCCCCTCGGCCTCGCGAAGCCACGCGGTCTTTCCGAGTTCGCGGAAGAGTGCCACGGCCCGCGTCCAGCGATCTCGCGCCTCGGCGTGCCGCCCGCGGGCGTGGGCAATATCGCCCAGGTTCGCGAGTTTGGTCGCGATGATCGACGACGCGCCCAATCGCTCGGCGATCTCGAGCGATTCAAGGTTCAGCCGCTCGGCCTCGTCGAGGTCGCCCCGCGACTCGGGCACGAGCGCGAGATTCCCCAGATCGCGGGCCACGCCCTCCAGATTTCCGATCCGCCGATCGATCTCGATCGCGCGATGGTGGGCCTGCTCGCTCGCGTCCCACGCTCGTTTCGCGTGGAGGACCAGGCCAAGATTCGACCACGCCCGGGCGGCGTCGGCGGAGTCGTCCGCGGCGACCTCGATCCGTCGGCGCGCGAAGCGCTCGGCGAGGTCCAGGCGTGCCGTCCGGAAGGCAAACTGGAACCCCAGGAACAACAGACGCTCATCTCGCGTCAACGCGAGGACCTCGGCGAAATGTAACTCCGCGCCGTTCTCGTTGTTAGAGTCGGTAAGCGCGACCCCACGTAGGACCAAGGCTCGCGCGTCACGCTCGTGGGCGTTGTCGGTCGGCTCGGCGAGGGTGGCGTGGAATCGGCCGATCGCCTCGGCGTCGAAGAGCGATGGGCGGGCCGTGCCGGGCGAAGTGGGCGTGAGATCCACGCGCGAGTCTACGCCGGTCTCGTGGCGAGCAGTGGGGGTACCCTGGGGCAACGTTCTCGAATCACGTGCCACTACACTGTGCCATGCGAACATCGCGATCACAACTGGGGTGGGGGTTGGGCGTGGTCCTGGTTCTGTTCACTTCCGCGTGCGCCAGTCGGCGGGCCTCGACGATCGACGCGCCGGAAGATTTCGCGTTGTCCGTCACGCTGCTCGATCCCAACGCCGAGACCGGGCGATCCAACTCGGGATGGTTTGTGATGGAGCCCGATGGACGCCTTCGTGCGGCGCTCGGCTGGCGTCGCGAGGACACGCCCCTGCCGAGAGTTGTCCGCCAACTCAGCCCGGCCGAGGTCGATGACCTGTGGCACCTGACCAGCGCCTCCGGGCTCGTGGGTCCGGAGGCCCGTCGATCGCGCCCGGGCGAGCGAGACATCCCGCCCGAGAATCTCCTCTCGCCCACGGCCCTGGTTTATGTCGCGGCGAACGGCACGCGCCGGTCGTACCACCTCGATCTCCACGACGCCGACGCGCCGACGCAGGGCGCGCGAGCCTTGGCCGAGCGGCTCTTTGAACTCACGGGGTTGGACACAAGTTTCTGATGGAACGCGGCGCCGTTGGAACGATCCGGTAGATCATGGAGACACAGGCGAGGTGCCTCTGCCACGAGGCCCTGAAGACGGCGCGTCGAGCGGCTTGGCAGAGCGCGCTTGCGAGTGTGCCCTCGTGGTGTGCGGGGCATGCCGCGCTATCGTGTGGCGATGGGGACTCCCAATGACAGCCCGCCACGCCGCGACCCGATCGTCGGCATCGATCTGGGCACGACCAACAGCCTTGTCGCGATCTGGGACGACTCTGGTCCGCGCGTCCTTCTCGATGAATCGGGTGAGGCGCTTCTACCCAGCATGGTGCGATATTCACGATCCGCCGATGGCTCGTGGGATGAAGTGGTCGGGCGTGTCGCGAGACATGCTGGCGACGAGAGCGGTCGGCCTTCGATCGCCGTTTCCAGCGTGAAACGCCTCATGGGGCGCAGCCTCGACGATGCGGCGGGCGATTTGCCATATCTCGCATACGACGTCGTGCGGGGCGAGCACAATACCGCGCGCGTCGCGCTCCCCTCGGCGCGTGATCCAGAGCGCGTGGTCTCGCCCCAGGAGGTCTCGGCGACAATCCTCCGAAGGCTGCGAGACATCGCGTCGGATCGGCTCGGCGTGCGTGTCCGGCGCGCGGTGGTCACCGTGCCCGCGTATTTCGACGACGCCCAGCGCCAGGCGACGCGCGACGCAGGACGCCTCGCGGGGCTGGAGGTCGTGCGCATCGTGAATGAGCCGACGGCCGCCGCTCTTGCATATGGCCTCTCCCTCGACCGCAGCGCGGACCGCAACACCGCCGAGAAGAGCGGCGCAAACACGGTGGTCGTGTACGACCTCGGCGGCGGGACGTTCGACGTCTCCGTTCTCGAACTCGTGCCGCCGATGGATACGGGGCCGGGCTCGGCGCCGGCGCGCGAGGCGTACCGCGTGCTCTCGACCGCGGGCGACACGCATCTGGGTGGCGACGACTTCGATCAGGTCTTGGCCGCGGCCGTGCTCCAGGACGCGGGTCTCGCGCCCGAATCGCTCGGTGCCGACGATCGGGCGCGAGTCATCGCGGCATGCGAACGAGCAAAGCGCGATCTGAGCGAACGATCGGCGACACGAATCGAGGTGCAACTCGCCAAAGGACCAACGATCAACGCCGAGATGTCGCGGGCGAGATTCGATTCGCTGATCGGGGCGCTCGTGGATCGCACGATGCACGCGTGCCGCCGGGCGCTGCGTGATGCGGGGATGCTCGACGAGCGTGAGAGGCCGAGAACACCCGAGGCGGGCGGGCCTGGCGTGGTGGTGCTCGTGGGCGGTTCAACGCGCGTGCGGCTGGTGCGCGAGCGCGTGCGAGAGTTCTTCGGGTTCGAGGCGTATTCCGCGATCGACCCGGACCAGGTCGTCGCGCTCGGGGCGGCGGTGCAGGGGGCGATCCTCGAGGGGCGGCACACGGGCGCGCTCCTGCTCGATGTCATCCCGCTCAGCCTGGGCCTCGAGACCGCGGGCGGCGCGGTGGCGAAGATCATCATGCGGAACTCGGCCGTCCCCGCGCGAGCGACCGAGATGTTCTCGACGAGCATCGATGGGCAGACCTCGATCAAACTCAACGTGCTGCAGGGCGAACGAGAGATGGCCCAGGACTGTCGGAGCCTCGGCGAGTTCCACCTCCGCGGCATCCCGCCCATGCCCGCGGGAATCCCACAGGTCGAGGTCGAGTTCCTCGTGGATTCCAACGGCGTCCTTCGCGTCTCGGCCCGCGAGCGCCGCAGCGAGACGCGCACGTCGGTCCAGATCGTGCCGAACCATGGCCTCTCTCGCGACGAGATCGATCGCATGGAGCGCGAGTCGCTCGCGCACGCGAAGGACGACATGCGGCGCCACCGCGTCGTCGACCTCGTGGCGACGTCGCGCCTCGAGATCAAGTGGACGCGCGAACGGCTCGACAAACTCGGGGCCAAGGTTGAAGCGGCCTACGCCGGCGAACTCGAGACACTCGTCGATCGACTCACGGACCTTGTGGACCGTGCCGATCGCGACTGGCGGAGCGTCGATCCCAACGAGTTGAACGCGGCCCGCCAGGCGATGGAGCGGGCCAGCGTGCGCCTGCACGAGATTGGCGTGGCGGAAGCGCTGCGGGCCTCACCGCCGAAGGAGTAGTGTGGCTCACGCCCCGGCAAAGACCCGCGCCGGCGTGAGGCGGATGACCTTCATCGCGCTGAGAGCCGCCGACGCGACGGTCACGAACAGCACCGTGACCGCCGTGAATCCCAGGGTCCACGTTGTGAGGTGATAGGGCATCGCGGGAGACTTCACCGTCAGCCCGATGAGCGACGACGCGCCGACGCCAAGCCCATAGCCCACAACGCCCGAGAGGAGCGCCTGGGCGACGACCATGAGCACGATCGTCTTGCTCTCGGCTCCCAGGGCCTTGAACGTCGCGTAGTACCGGGCATTCTCGTTGGTAAAGAGAAAGAGCAGCAGCCCGCTGACGCACGCGCCGACGACCACGCCGATGCCGACCATGAATCCGATCCGCGAGACTACGCCGCTGACGCGGACAAAGTAGTTCCGCGTGACCTGCGAGAAGGTCGCGGCATCAAGGGCTCGCAAGCCCGTTCGTTCCTGAATCCTCGCGGCGAGCGAGATCGGGTTTTCGCCGGGCTGGGCCTTGACAAGCACGTACGAGAGCGTGTTGCGCTGGGGCGGGATGATGGAGAGCGCGTGCGTGTAGGTGACGTACGCCGTCGCCCGCGAGAGGAAGCGAGGCGTGAGTGTGGCGATGCCCACGACGCGGAGGCGATGGTCGTTGAGCAGGATCTCGTCGCCCACGTCGAGCGGGCGCGTGGGGACGTCGAAGTCGGGCATGTTCCAGCCCGGCATGCGCGTCGGGGCGTGCAGCGGCATGGGGAGGAGCGTCGCCGCCGAGGCGTCGTCGATAATGACGGCATCACTGATGCGCAGGTCGGCGGGCGTGCCGCCACGGATCGAGTCGGGCGCGCCCAGGAGCGTCGCGTCGTCCACGCCGACGATCGTGACGGGGCGGAAGAGGCCATTGGGCAGCCGCGCCCGCACGCCCGCAAGGGTGAGCGGCACGGCCCACTCCACGCCTCGAACGCTCCGCACCCGGTCGAGTGCGGTCGGCGGCAGGCCGGCGGTCTCGTCCACGTACTCGGTCGCGGGATCCATGACCCAGACCTGGGCCTGCGGGATGTCGGAGATCGTCGCGTATGTCCGCTGCAACATCGCGTTGAACATCGAGAGCAGGTGGGCGATGAGGAAGGTGCAGAAGAAGACGCCGAGCACCACGCCCATCCACTTGATGGGATCGCCGACGAGCATGCGGAGGGCGATGCGGATCATGACACGTGAAGGAGTCTACCGCGTTCGAGATCTCAACGTCTCACGCCGACACGCCCATCACCACCTTGATCCCCTCGCCGGAGATCATCGTCTCGTGGGCCTTCTTGAACTCCTCCAGCGGGAACTCGTGCGTGATGATCTCGTCGAGTTCGAGTTTCCCAGATAGCAGCAACTCCTCCATCTGGTACCACGTCTCGAACATCTTGCGCCCATTGATCCCCAGCACCGTCGCGCCCTTGAAGACGACGTGCTGGGTGATGTTGAACGTCGGCGGCTTGGCGGGGATCCCCAGCAGGGCCGCCGTCCCGCCGTTGCGGAGGGCACTGAACCCCTGGTCATACGCCGTGGGCGAGCCCGACATCTCGAGGAGCACGTCGACGCCCTCGCCGCGGCAGGCTTTCTGGACCTCCTTCACCCACGCGTCGCTGCGCGGGTCGAAGGCGTCGGCCGCGCCAAGGCGTTTCGCGATCGCCCGGCGAGCGGGGCTCATGTCGGTCGCGAAGATCCGCCCCGCGCCCGCGGCCTTGGCGACCGTGACCGCCATCAGGCCGATGATCCCCGTCCCCGTGATGAGCACGCTCTTGGCCGAGACTCCGGCCGCCATCACCGTGTGGACGGCGTTGCCGAGCGGGTCGAGGACCGCCGCGACCTTGTCGGGAATCTTCGCGTGCACAGGCCAGACGTTCTCTTCCGGAACAATGACGTACTCCGCGAAGACGCCGTCGCGATCGATGCCCAGGATTTTGGTGTCGCTGGCGATGTGGGCGTTGCCGGTGCGGCTGTTGTAATCGACGCCCGCGGTGATGTGCCCCTCGGCGCTCACGCGGAGGCCCGGCTTGTACCGCGTCACCGCGCTCCCGACCTCCTCGATCACGCCCACGAACTCGTGCCCCGTCACGATGCCGACGGGAATGCGCCCTGCCGCCCAGTCGTCCCACTCCCAGATGTGCCGGTCCGTCCCGCAGATCCCGACCTTCTTCACGCGGATGAGCACGTCGCGCGGGCCTGGAACGGGTTTGGGATGGGCCGGGTCGAACGTCAACTCCGGGCCGGCATGGTGCTTGATGAGCGCTCGCATCGTCTGCGGACGCGAGGACGTTCGGGTGGACGCGGCAGACGTGGTGGGCGTGGGCATGGCGATCTCGGCAGAAGGTTGATTCTGGCTTTGATGCTCGTTCTGCGAGCATTCGCACGGCGGCTCGCGCCGCGAACGCATGATTCTCTGAGTCCCCACGCCCAACGTCCACACCGCCAGTGAAGTCCTCTCGATCCCGACGCCCCATGGCCGATCTTCGTGTGCCCGGGCCTGTCCGGTAAGGAGTTTCCGGCATGGTTCGTCCTCCATTTGAGACGGGCCGGATGGTCCCAAGCCTCTAGACTTCCAGCACATGTCCACGGTCGGAAGACGAGCCTCGAGTTACCTCTACCTCGCCGCCAAGGTGAACGGTGGTCGTTCGGTTGGCGTTCGTACGGCCGAGACCCGCCGTGCTCTCGTGGACGACCTCCGACGGGAGCGGCTTGTCCCCCTGCGGACCTGGGAGTTCCCCTCGTGGCTCGAACTCACGCCACGCTCGAAACTCAAGCCAAAGGACCAGGCCGAGATCCACACGCAACTCTCCCAACTTCTCAGCCGAGGTGTCTCGCTGGTCGAGGCACTGGACGTGACCGGTGCGGCGGTGGCCCCGGTCTCCAGGCCGCTCGTCGGAAAGATCCGCACCCTCGTCGCCGGCGGGAGTTCCTTTGCCGACGCCTGCCAGCAGACGGGCGCGTTCGATCGCGTGACGATCGCCGTCTATAGGGCGGCGGAGCGCTCGGGTGACCTCGCCGGGGCGGCGAAGCAACTCTCGATCACGCTGCGTCGCCAGTTGGCGGTGATGGGCAAGGCGGCGACGCTGATGCTCTATCCGATCATCGTCCTCTCGCTCAGCATTCTGATGGGCACGGGCATCATTATGTTCATCGTGCCGCGCATCGGGCGCGCCATCGAGAGCATGGGCAAGCCGCTGCCGTTGCCCACCAAGATCCTGGTCACCCTCGGCGAGGGGCTGGTCACGAACTGGGTCTGGGCGCTCCTGGGATTGCTTGTTGCCATGACTCTGGGCGTGATGTCGCGTAAGCAGGTCGCGGGATTGATGGCGCGGCTCTCGCGCCGTACTCCCGTCCTTCGCGACGTGGTTCTGGCGCAGGAGTCCACACGATTCTTCACGGTGATGGCGGCAATGTCGCGCAGCGGCGTCCCCCTCTCCGACGCGCTCGGCGTCGCTACCGGCGTCATCGGGCACCCGCGACTCCGCGCCCAACTCGCCACGCTCCAGACCAAGCTCATCGAGGGTGGCCTGCTCCGCGTGCTCATCGAGCGCGTCGACGCCCTGCCGCTCCCTACGCGTCGATTGCTCGTCGCCGCCGAACGCACGGGCGACCTCACGCCCGCCTTCGAGACGCTCGCCGCCGACGCGACCGAGGATGTCGAGCGGCTCTCCGGCCGGTTCCTCGCCGTGCTCGAGCCGGCGTTGATCATCGTGATGTTCCTCGTGATCGGGACGCTCCTGCTCTCGATCATGATCCCGCTGATGAAGGCCCCGGCGTCGGTGGGCTAGAAAACCAGTAAGAATCGCACCAATCGCGGACGGGACGCCACCATCCGCGCGTCATGTGAAGTAAGGCCACGACCATGCAGACCCAAGGAATCCGATCCATGTCTCCGAACGCAACGCACTCCATTTCACGCACCGGTTCAGGCACGCCTCGTCGCCGCGCCCGAGGCGGCTTCTCGCTCCTCGAACTCATGCTCGTCCTCGCGATCATCGGGATCCTGATGGCCGTCGCCGCCTTCAACGTGCTGGGGATGGGCGCCAAGGGCAAGGTCACCGCGACCCAGTCCACGCTCAACACCATTAAGTCCGCCCTCGACTCGTACATCCTCCAGTACTCGTCGGCCCCAAACCAGCTCAACGTCCTCATCCAGACCAAGTTCCTCTCGAACAAGAAACTCCAGGACGGCTGGGGGACCAATCTGAACTATGAGCCGCGTCCGGGCGACGTCGATCGTCCGTATCTCCTCACCTCGTCGGGCCCCGATCTCCAGGTGGGCACGCCCGACGACATCGATGTGTGGCTGATCAACGCCCCGGAGGCGCCCGCGAATCCGTGAACTTGACGTGCCCACGCGAGGCACGAGGCACCCATGCGCCGCCGAGGCTTCACATTTCTCGAGACGATCGTTTCCGCCGTACTCCTCGCGGGCGTGGCGCTCGCCGTCTTTGTGACGCTCAACTCGATCGTCTTGCAGCAGACCCAGCAGCGCCAGCGCCTCACCGCTTCGGAGATCGCCAACCGCCTCGTCATCATCTATCTCGACGACGCGAACGAACTCGCCCGCATGGCGTCCGACCCCTTCGTCGAGAACGAGCGCGAGTTCTATCGCTGGTCGTACGAGGCCACGCCCGTGGACTTCCACGCCGGATTCGTCCCCACCGACAGCGACAACGCCCGCATCGCCCGCCGCGGGCAGGTGCTCGAGCGATTCACGAACCTCTCCGTCACCGTGTGGCTCTCCGAGCGCTCGGGCGGCGCGGCATCGCCCGGCCTGGGCGTTCCCACGGCCCACCTCGTGCGCCTCAACAACCCGATTCCGCTACGAAATCCGGATTCGCTCCAGAAGGCCGCCACAACCGGTCGCATCATCGAACTGCTCTCCCAACCCGTCGGCGGGACCGGCTCACGGACCACGCCGAATCGCACGACACCCTCGGGGAGCAAGCCATGACCCGGCGTGCGTTCACGCTCCTGGAACTCATGCTCGCGATGGCGATCGGCGTCGTCGTGCTGGGCGCGGCGTTCGGCGTCTTCTTCACCGTCTCCACCACCGACCGCCGCCTCGAGCGCCGCTATGACGAGATGGCCGAGATCGAACGCACGCGCATCGTGATGGAGCGGACGTTCAGCACGCTTGTCGTCGCCGAGGGGAGCGACCCCGTGGCGCGCGAGAAAGCACGGCGCGATCGCGAGGCCGCCGATGCCGCCGCGGCGGCGGAGAAGGCCACCACGTCGGGCTCGTCCACCACCGGCTCGCCCGCGCCAGCGGGTTCGCCGTCGGGAACGAAGACAACTACCACAAGTTCCGCCGCGAACGCCGCCGCTGCGGCCAAGGCTCTCGCTGATGCCGGGCTGGACACCGGCGCCGCGGCAGAGGAGGACGCCCCGCTCCCCGTCCGTGCCGCCCCGCGCCTTCGCCTCACCCTCGACGATCCGACGCGATTCACGGACCCGCTCGGATACACGGCGGTGTCATCCTCGAACTTCACGCCCCAGCGGCTCGAGGTCGTGCTCTCCGCGTCGCCCGTTCCCGTCTCCACCGATGAGACCCTCGCCGCCCGTCTGGCGCACACCGCCCGTGAGCGTCGCGAGCGAGAGAAGGACTACGAACGTCGCAAGGGCGAGCGCGAGCAGGCCGCCAAGGATGCCGCGACCTCCGGCCAGATGCCAACGCCCGACGACGAGTCTCCCCTCGAGCAACCGACGGACGAGCCGGTCGTCCAGGCCGTGCGCGGCGCCTTCGAGTTGCGGCCCGTGCCCCAGGCGCAACTCAACGCGATGAGCGTTCCCGAAGATTCGAAGCCGCTGTGGGAGTTGTGGTGGGTCCCGCTGCCGCCGAGATTCGCCGACGACGACGCGGAGAACGCCGAACTCACGGCGATCCAACCCCCGGACGTTCTCCAGCCCGTCGGCCAACCCTACCGCCTCGCGTCGAAGATCGAGGCCCTCGAGTGGCGCGTCTTCGTCAAGAACCAAAGGCAGACGACGTACACCCTCGCCTACACCAACGACATCCCGGCCTACGTCGAGATGGAACTCAAGACCCGCAGCGGCTTCACCGCCAACTGGCTCTTCGAACTCAACTGGGTCAGCGGCGCCGAGGTCAACCAACCCGTCGCCGTCGACGCGTCGGGAAGGCCCATCGCTCCCAACGGAACGGCCGGCACCGCGGCGGCCCGCACCACCGGCACGTCGAAACCCGGCGCGAGCGGCACCAAGCCCGCGACACCTCTCAAACCCCCCACAGTCCGAGAACGCTCCAGCGACAAAGGCACTTCGGGCGGAGTCGTGAAGCCATGAACCGCTCGCACGCCCCGATCTCTCGACGCGACACCCGCCGACGCCTCGCGCGCACGCGCCTCGTCCGACGCAAGGGCTTCGCGCTGATGTTCGTCGTCATGCTCTCCTTTGTCGCGGCCATCGCCCTCGCGGTGATGGTCGAGCGACAGATGGCCCAGACCATGTCCGTGCAGCGCCAGGTCGCGCTCTATGAGACGCGCCACCTCGAGCGGGGACTCGCCGAGGCCGTGGAAACCTGGGTGCGCTCGCTCGGCAACGCCCCCGTCATCGACAACCTCGGCGAGAACGGCCTAGCCTTCGAGATCTCGCCGCAGGGTGAGGCCGGGATCCTCGTGTACTTCGAAGACGCCCAGGGGACCGCCCTTGACGACCTCACCGCGCTCCAGGGCCTTCGCTACGACTTCGCCTCGCGCATCCTCGACGAACTCGCCGCCCGCGCCAAGGACCAGACGGTCACGTGGACCCGCCGCCTCGGACCCGTCGCGATCAGCGCCAACAGCGCCCGCGAGGAGGTCCTCGACGCCGTGGTCGCGACGTGTTGCAATCCGGGAAACGGCAAGACCATCCCCGGCGAGATCATCCGCGCCCGCGCGACAGAGCCGTTGACCCCCATCACGCTCGACCAGGTCATCATCAACTCCGGCGTCACGCCCGAGGAGCAGAACGCGCTCCGCAAGGCCCTGACCGCGTCGCCGATCCTCTGGACCTGCCGCGTCGAGCCGACCGACAACTCGCTCCGCCTGCCGGGGCAGCGGCTGCGATACTCGGGCGTGGTCCTCTCCTCCGGCGGCGATCGCGACGGGCTGGCCGGGTTCCAAAGACGCGTCTCGGTCCTGGAGATGAAGCGCGAGCAGTACTGATACAGTTGTGCCTCGCGATTCGGCAAGCCTCAGGGAGGAGGCCAGAACCATCGCGATCGCGGGGCGAGCGACAGGAAACGGAAGGGAAGCACGCCATGGACATGCCTCGAACCAAAGCCACGCGGATCACCTGGATCGCCCGGATCGGGACGCTCGCGAGCGTCGGCCTGGGCGCGTGGGTCCTCGTCTCGGCGCTCAAGTCGCCCCAGTCGGCCTCGCCCTCGCCACGCGTCATCACGATTCCCACCGCCGTGGTCACCGCGACCAAGGGCGAGACCCGCACCGCGATCGATCTCACGCCCACCGCCGCGAGGTTCGGCTCGTTCGCCAACAGCCCGAGGCCGATCGTCGTCGAGCCGCCCACGCCGCCGAGCGTTCCAACCACGCCCGTGGCCGACACCGCGCCCCCGCTCCAGGCCGACGAACTGAAATACCTTGGCCAGATCGAGTTCGCCGGGCTGAAGCGCGCCATGATCGCGCGCGGGCCGCACCAGGTGCTCGTCAAGGTCGGTCAGTCGATCGAGGGCGAGCGCGTCGCGACCATCGATCGAGACTTCGTCGAACTCGATCGCGAAGGCGTGACCCGCCGCCTCGAGCGCGCCGAGCGCACGGGCGACTTCTTCACTCGCGTCGCCGCCGCCAGCGCACAGGGTCAGCAACGCGCCGGAACCAATCCCAACGCCATGGGCGGCGCCTCCTCGGCGACGCCCGGCATCCGCGTTTCGACCGCCAACTCCGCGGCCTCCGCCTCCGCCGCGGCAACGACCGCCAACGCCTCGCGCCCAGGTTCCATGGACGCCGCCGCCAATCAGGACGGGCGCCTCTCCGAGGAACAGGTCCAGCAGTTGCTCCGCGAACTCATGGGCAAGTCCGAGGTCAAGGAGGACGCCTACGCCAGCGAGACGAGCAAGGTCCTCCAGGAACTCATCCGCCAGGGCCAGGCCAAGCAGGTCCAGGAGTTCATCCAGTATCGCCAGAAACTCCAGTCCGAATCGCCCGATCGTGACGGCACCGAACTGGACGTCGAGGCGCTCAAGTATCTCGGGATCGACTTCTAAATGAGTGTCCGAATCGCCTATCTCGAACGAGCACAACGCGGGATCGCGATCCGCTCGGTTCGCCTCGCCGGCCAGGGCACAGAGGAACGCTGGGCCGCGCCGCAAGGCGAGGACTCCCCCGAACGCACCATCGCCCAGGCCGCCCGCTGGATCGCCTCATCCCTTTCGGGCACGCGCGCCGCGGGAAGGCTCGAGTGGCTCTGCCTCGATACCGTCGGCGGCGTCTGCGCGTGGATCTCCAGCCCCTCCGCCGAGCCCCAGGTCGTCGCCACGCTCGCGCGGATGGGCGCGGTCCCCGCGGGTGATGACGCTCTGGGCGCACGCACCACGCCCCACTCTGGGCCCATCGAGTTCTTCGCCCAGGACCCCCTCGACTCGCTCATCCAGCCCATGGGCGTCGCCGTCGCCGAGCAACCGGCTAGGGCAACATCATCCCGCGCAAGATCACGAAAGGGCGAGCAGGCCGCCGTGCCCGAGCGCCTCGCGATCCTCGCCCAGGCCGATCTTCCCGCGCGCGTCCTCGCCGATGAACTCGACGCGCTGGGCGTGACCATCGGCTCGACGCTCTCGCTCTGGCACGCGATCGCCGCCGCGTGGGATCCCGCCTCGACTCTCAACGCCGCGCCCAGGAGCGAGTCGACGATCCCCGAGCCGCCGTCGCCCCTGGCGATCGTCGTCGTCGATCCCTCGCGCGCCGACGCTCCGAGACTCGTCTGGGCCTGGTCATTGGCGGGACGCCTCCTCGCCGGCGGCGAGATGCGGCTCGCCCGCGCCGATGAGGACCACGTCCACCTCGACGACGCGGAGATCTCGCGGCTCTCCATGGACTTTACCAGTTGGTCCATGCAACTCGGCGTCGCGCCCAAGCGCCTCGTCGCCGTCGCGCCCCATCACGTCGCGCGTCCGCTCATGGACGGCCTCTCCCGCGCCTGGCCAGGCTCCGCTGGCCAGGTCGCCGCCGACGAGGACCCCATCGGCGCCACGCTCTCGCGGCTCGCCGGCGCGCTCGAGCGCACGCCGATGCCGCATTCCACGCTCCCCGACCCCGCCGCCGAACTCGTCTCTCTCGCCTCGCGCCCGGGAAAAGCCCACCGCCAGATGTACCGCTGGCTCGCCCTCCTCGCGACGATCGTCGCCGGCGTTCTTGGCGTCTGGGCGTGGCAGGCCCGTGCTCGCGCGATCGCCGCCTCCGCCGAGGCCGGCCAGGTCGTCCTCGACACCAACGACGCGATCGCCAAGGAGTTTCCCGAGTTCGCGAATCGCGTGGACCCCAAGTCCAAACTCATCGACGACGCCATCAGTCGCGCGAAGAAGCAACTCACCATCCCCAAAGGCCCGCGCCCCGCCCTCCCCATCCTTCAGGAACTCGAGACCATCACGCTCGTCCTCGGCTCGGGTGATTTCTCTCTCGAACGACTCGAGGTCTACTCCACCTACGCCACCGTCTGGGTCAGCGCCGAGTCCCTCCCCGCCGTCGAGCCCGTACCCAACGCGCTCCGCAACATCGCCGGCTCGCAGATCGTGTGGGGCCAGGAAACTATCTCGGAAGAGCGACAGGGCGCGACTGGCAAGAAGTTCGTCTGCAAACTCGTGGGCTCGTGGCCCGCCACGTCGGAGCCACGCCCATGACCGCCTTCGACTCGGGCAACTTCACTCCTCGAGAGTCGTCGGCCAGCGACGCGCGATTCGATCTCGCCGCAGCCGCCGCCCGCACCGAGATGCGCAACCGCCCGCGGAGCCTGGTGCTCTTTGCGGTCTTCGTGCTCGTCGTGTGCGCCGCCATCGCCGCCTGGGCCGTCACCAGGGAGCAGTCGGCGCAATCGAAACTCGCCCAGAACCGCGCCTGGAGCGCGAACCTCGTGAACAAGGCCGGCGAACTCAAGAAACTCCGCGCCGAGATCGACGCCAAAGGCTCGTCGGGGGGCTTCGTTCCCAACACGATGATCCGCAGCACCATCAACTCCTACGCCCGCCAGGCCGGGATGAAGTCCGAGCCCCAGGCCCCGCGCGTCACCGCCGAGGCGCCCGTCGGCGAGGTCCAGCGCACCATCATCGACTACAGCAAGGTCAAGGACGAGTCCATCGGCGCCATCCTCGCGTGGGTCGAACTCTCCTTGAAGAGCGTCCCGGGCCTCGAGGTCGAGGGCATCAAGATCGTGCCCGAGTCCCACGATTGGTCCGCCGACATCAAGTTCTACCGCTGGGAACGGATCGACCGATAGCCCGATCACCACAGACGAGACGACGATGACCCGACACACGACCAGACTCCTCCTCGCCGCCATCCTGCTGGGCCTCCCCGTGTTCTCGCTCGGCGCGTGCAACACCGGCACGCGCTTCGTTCCCAAGGACGACATGGACGCGCGCACGATCGAGGCCAGGAAACTCTGGGCCAAGGCCGACGCCTTCCGCCAGAACGCCGAGGACGAGAAGGACCCCGTCGATCGGGCCGCGTCCTACAGGAAGGCCGCCGAGATGTATCGAATGTCGCTCCAGCAGCGCGAGGACATCGGAGCCGTCTGGCAGAACCTCGGCGTCTGCCTCATGGAGGGCGAGCGCAACTTCATGGACGCCGGAACCTCCTTCCGCCGCGCGGCCGAACTGCTCCCCACCGACCCGCGCCCCTATGAGAACCTCGCCCAGGCCTACCTCCGCGCCGGGTGGCACAAGGAATCGCTCCAGTACTTTGTCGAGAGCCTCGACCGCGACCCGGCGTATCTCCCCTCCCTCCGCGGGCATGCCGTTCTCGTCCAGATGCTCATGGTCTCCGACGAGCCGTCGCTGGAACGCCTCCAGCGGGCGCTCCTGCTCGAGACCGACCCGGCGTGGCGCGCGGTCATCCAGCGCCAGGTCTTCCGCGTCGAGCGCGATCTCGCCGACAAGCCGTCGTACGCCTCGCCGTCGTGATATCCTGACCGCATCACGCCGGGGTGGCGAAATGGCAGACGCAGCGGATTCAAAATCCGCTTCCCCAAAAGGGAGTGTGGGTTCAAGTCCCTCCCCCGGCATTCTCAGTAGCCTTCTCCTGGTGGCAAATCTCTCCAGAGTTGTGATCTGATGCATCGAACGCCGTGACCCATACGCCGACCATCCACGCCGATTCCAACCCTCGCCCGGCGTTTCGCCAATCGCTCCGCATCGCCGCGGGCGACATCAAACTCGCCCACTCGGTCTTCGCCCTGCCCTTTGCCGTGCTCGCGGCGTTCTTGGCGCAGGATCCCGCCCCGCCCTGGGGGCACTTTGCCCTGCAACTCGCCCTCGTCGTGCTTTGCATGGTCTTCGCGCGCACGTGGGCGATGCTCTTCAATCGCCTCGCCGACCGCGACATCGACGCGCGCAACGAGCGCACAGCACGCCGCGCCCTGGCCTCGGGACGGCTCTCGCCCACGCGCGGCTGGACGATCGCCCTCACCTCGGCGGCACTCTTCGTCCTCGGCACGGGAGGGTTCTACCTGCTCGACCAGAACCCCTGGCCGATGATCCTCGCGGTCCCCGTGCTCGCGTGGATCGCGTTCTACTCCATCACCAAACGATTCACGGCACTCTGCCATGTGTTTCTAGGCGGCGCGCTGGGCGCCTCGCCGATCGCCGCCGCCATCGCGATTCGGCCCGCGTCGCTCCCGATGCTCTTCGGGTCGTCGGCCAGCGCGGCAGGGACGGCACCATCATGGACCATCCCGCTCTTGGCGCTCTTTGTCGTCCTTTGGGTCGCGGGGTTCGACGTGATCTATGCCCTGCAGGATCTGGAGTTCGACCGGCGCGAGAACCTCCGCAGCATCCCCGCGCGCCTCGGCCCGCGTGGGGCGGCGTGGGTCGCGCGGCTCCTCCACGCCGGGGCGTTCGGCGTGCTGGCGCTCGCGTGGCACCGCGAGCCACGCTTCGGCCCGATCGTGCTCGGCGCGGTCGTGCTCGTCGGCGTGATCCTGCCCCTCGAGCACACGATCGTCGCCCGCCGCGGCCTCGCGGGGATCCCCATGGCCTTCTTCACCCTCAACGGTGTCGTCAGCCTCGCCCTTGGTGCCGCCGGGTGTGCCGAGGTGGTGATGGTAGGTTAACAAGCGGTACCGAAACCAGATCAAAGGTCTTCGGTGTTACACCTCAAGCCAAGAATCTCGTGACAATCAACAGCCAGCGTAGAACCGCGTGAGATAGTACAGGAGGTCATCGATCGTCACGCCACCATCGGTGACGCCGGTGCCCGATCCGTCGTCGATATCGGCGAAGATGGAGCCATTCTGAAACTCCGCGTAGTAATAGAGCAAATCATCAATAGTGACCCCTCCGTCCGGTGTGCCGGTTCCGGTTCCATCGTCACAGTCGGCAACGCAAGGCCCACAGTACTGTCCACTTTCGGCACTGTCGACGACTCCGTTGCTGTCGCAATCAGGGAACACATAGAAGTTGTATTGAGCAACAGGATTGCCCGAGGCATCAAGCGTGTTTGGCGCAACGCTCGGTGGCGTGGATGCGAATGTGCCAAGACACACGAGCGCGTCTGGACCAGGGCTTGTCTGAGCCAATGCCGCATAGTACCCTGCGCTCAGTGTGTGGCCGCTCGCGGCGGAGATACTGATAGAACGACCCGAGATGGATACGTCGCAGTGGTCGGTGACATCCATCCAGTACGTGTTATGGAGCCAGATCCAGACGCGGACGGGTGGACTTGTGGATGACGGTGCGATCGGGCCGTAGAAACTCATCTTTACGGGCACCTTCGGCAGGAACCCACCATTTGGATCTGGCCTCGTGCCGTTCAGTTCTGAGTTCATGATGTATGGTTCACTGGTCGAGATCAGCCAGTTGTCGTCGTGGCGTGGAAAGCAGTCGCTGGCATAGAGGTGATACGGGACGAGTCCGACCGCCCCGCCGCCGACTGTGGATGACGATGCGTCGTACACGCCTGTCACTGATTGTGTGAGTGGACTGGTCCCAATCGTGACAGGCCCATCCCATTGTCCGTCGGTTCCAGTGGCGTTCACAATGACTTGGCCCTGAAGCCCGTTCGTTGCAAGCGAGAGCCCGCCCTCGCCAGACGTGCTGTTTCCGCTGTGCAGCGTGCCACCAATCGTGATCGTGCGACCAGCGACGATTGATCCACCCACCACAACGGACGCGGGGTCGGTGCCGCACTGTGAGTCGAGCGAATCCAGAACAGTAATGTCGGCATCGAGATCACCTGTTATATTAAAACGTTGGGTTGTGCCGCCCGAGAATGTGTTGGGCGCGAGCGTTCCTGTAAGCACGCTCCCGACAAAGTCACCAGTCGCCACAACATCGGAGATGCGGCTGTATTCATTAAATGGCACCTGCGTTGTGCCGCTCAAGTAGTAAACCGTATTCAAGTCTGCATAAATATTAGTTGCAGTAAGGGCGCGGATCACTTCGCAAGAAATGCTGACTGGATTTTGCGCATCCCCGATGTCGCCATCAACTGTTAGTTGGCCGATACCGGGATGCTGTTCGATATCAGTACGCACAAAACCCGCAATTTTAACCGATCCATAAAATGATCCTTGTATATTACTAAAATCATTCCAAGCACAGCTGAGATTTGCACTTTGAGACCCGGTTGCTTCGATGTTGGCAAACACATCGCCCGTGTAACCCACGAGCGATGTGCTTGTTAATGCCCGAAGTATACCAAGTTGTGCACCGCGAATAGTGGCGAACTGTGTCGGACCTCCAATCTAGCCCACATCAAAACAGCTCACAATAATTGGCTTCGGGCCCGTGCCATACAAATCGCCAACTCTCGATATGTAGCTGGTGCCATTGATGCCACTGATGCCACTGATGCCCAACGCGCAGTACGATTGAGAGTTGCCTCCAAAGGCGTATAGATGCACAGAGCGGATTCTTGTGTTGGGTGAGGATGGCCGAATACCAAAGGAACTAAATGTAGTCCCGGTAGCAATCTGAAAAGTCACATCAAGGTCCCATCCGTCTGGTGTGTTGGACTCAGAAATGTTGGGAAAAGTACCGTGTCCGCTGTAAGTGTAAAAGAACGGAGCCTGTCCGAGAGATATTGTTGTCGGGAGTGTCGCAAGACAAACTACGATCACACAAAACAAACGATTTATCGTTTCCGACTCCAAAAAAAGGTGAATGGCACTACGACAAAGGACATGATAGCTGAGGGTGATGGGATTGCGGAAGCCAATCGCAATCCGGGTGCTACATTGTTTGTGCTCCATGCTCCGAACACGAAGGGGTCCGGCGCATCGGTCCAAAACGGGGTGGAGTACCGTTCGTACGACCCCAACGCGATTCGAGTTCTGTTGTCGCCCGTGATGATGGGTGTCTCTGTCCATTCCTGAACACCCCCCGAGACATCAAAGAGTCCCCACGGGCTCTGGACATCGACGTACGAGCCGACGGCAAGCGAGTAGGAAAGTTGTGGAAAGTCTGTCCCGGCGTTGGTCTGGCCGCCGTTCTGGGGCAGACCCGTGATGAGCGGCTCGTTCGTGCCGTTGGGCGAGGTCCAGTATCCCTCGAGACCTGGGCCGTAGCGATCGGGATCGTAGTACGCGGCCTTGGTCCACTCGTCCACGGTCGGGATCCAGAAGAGGGCGCCAGGCGAGTGGGCGATCTGGTCGTTGAACGTGCCATCGGAGTTCTGCGTGAATGTGCTCGCGTCGTAGGCGCCGCTCTCAAAGGCGGATGGCTCGGGCGACTTGTCGTTGGTGAGCCAGTTGCAGTAGCGGGCGGCCATGCGCCAGGACATCTGCGTGGGCGACTGGAGGTTCATCGGGTTGGCGGTGTGCACGACGCGGTTCGAGTCCACCGTCATCCCGAAGCCCAGCAACTCCGGCGTGGCGGGCGCGGCCGGGAAGGCCTGAAGATACGCGTTGGCAAACTCCTCCCATTGCGAGTGGGCAACCTCGGTGCGTGAGATGCGGTACTCGTGGTCCACCTGGCCCACGGGCGGCGCCTCAGGGCGAAGGCGCTGCTCCGAGGGGATGGTGCCGCGGTTGCCGGGGTGGGTGATGGTCACAAACTCGTAGCCATAGTCGGGCGGGGCCTGGGCGGCGGTGATGTTTGCCAGAACAACAAAGGCGGCCGCAACTCCAAGTCGGCCAATGGATTGCGATCGTGTGAGGCCGTTTGAATCGGCCGCGGTGGTCTTCGCGGCATGTCGCCTGGGGTTCATGACAAGGAATGTGCATCATGTTTCCAGACTTGGCAACCCGAATCGCGCGAATCTGGAGAATTGATTGTCGGAGGACATTTGGAGGAGTTCGGCCCGGTCGCTTCACCCCTCCCCATAGTTCACCGGTCTCATCTTGAACGGCTTGTCGAGGCACTGGATGAGGTATCGCAGGGCGTCGACGGCGTGGTCGTGGCCGTCTTTCACGGGGACCATGCTCTCGGGCTTGTCGGTGGGGAAGTGGTATCGCTCGAGGGACTCGATGAGGGTGGTGCAGCGCCGATGGACGAAGAGCCGCGGGCGCGGGTCGTCGGGGGTGTCGCTGGCAGGGCGGAGGCGGGCGCGGAGCATCTCCAGCCCATCGAGGATGCGCATGGGGCGCGAGCGGACGACGATGCCCGACTCGCGCATGGCGTCGATGTGGCTCATGCCGGTCTGCCCGTCGCCCATGTGCCCGGCGGGGTCGGCGCCGACCCACTCGGGAGCGGGCCACGGGGACTCGCGATGGCCCTTGCCCTTCTTGATGGCGTCGATGTGCTCGGCGAGGACGACCATCGCCTCGGAGCGCTCGTCGACGATCCATAGGACGCCCGACGCGTCGAGGATGGCAAAGACGACGACGGTGGGCGCGCGATAGCCGAAGTCCATGCCGGCGAGGACGCGCGAGCCCTTGCCCAGGGGCGGGTCGGCGTCGAAGACGTGCACGGCAGGATCAAACTCAGGGAGGACGCTGTCGGAGCGGCGCGGATGGGTGCAGAGCATCTCGCTGGCCCAGGTGTAGCGGCTGACGCGCGATTTCATCACGATCGCGTCGCTCACGCGGATGTGCCCGGCGGCGGTTTCGGATCGCACCTTCGCCTTGCCCTGGCATTCTTCGAAGAGGACGCAGGGCTTGCCGGTGTCGCTGGTGCACGCGTGCTCGGGGCCACAGGTGGAGAGGACGTCGAGCACGCCCCAGCGGAAGAGGGTTCGCGTGCCGGCATTGCAATCGTTGACGAGGGAGTGCATGAGGCCATGCGGGAGGTGCATGGTGCTGAGGCACTCGATGGTGCCGGGGACGTCGAACTCGCCACAGCGCTTGGAGCGTGTGACGAGTTGGGCGGCCTCCCAGACCTCGCGCTTGAAGAGTTCGACCTCGTCGCAGCGGAGTTTCTGGACGCGCGTGCCCCGGACGGAGGCCTGGGATTGTGCGAGGAGTTCGAGTTCCGAGCCGTTCTTGAGGATGAGGCGCTTGTCGGTGAGGGTGCCGTCGATCTGGTCGGCGAGGGCCGGGTGCTTGCGCGGGTCGAGGAGTCGGCGGAGGTGGGTGTGCATGCGGCGGGATTGGTCGAGCGAGCCGCCGAGGACGCGGATCTCGATGCCGGGCTTGTAGAGGAGATCGAGGAGCGTGGCGACGGCGCCGAGGAAGGTTTTACCGCCGCCGCGGTTGGCCCAGACGACGCAGTCGCGCGGGAGTGGTGTGGTTGTGGGTGTGTTCTCGACTGATGGCGCGGTGTCGAAGGCCTTGCCCTCGAAGAAGGAGTGGACGAGGTACTCGAAGGGCGCGTGGTGCTCGGGAAGCATCGGCTCGCGCGCGACGCGCAGGTCGAGGTGGGTGACGAGCCACGCGTGGAGTTCGTCGGGAGTGCGCGGCGGCGTCGGGTCGAAGTCCGGGTGCGCGGACGGCGAGGCCTCGGGGCCTTGGGATTCGGTGTCGGACTTTGGCGTGCGCGTGCGGCGTCTGGCGCTGGGCAAGGGCGGCTCGCTTTCGGTGTGGATGTGCGTGGGGCGAGGGGGAGAGGATGGCGGCGGAATGGAAGGGCAGAGGGAGAGCGGATGTGCTTGGTACTTCGCGTCTCGATCAGGGTGAGACGTAGATGCGCGCGGGGGCGACTATGGCGCTCACGGCCTTGAGCGCGAGGTCATCGAGCGGGGCGCTCGGCTCTCTCGCGAGGCGCGAGAAGGATCGGTGCGCAAGGGCCCAGTCGCGGATCGCCTCGCGGATGGCGGGCCTGGCGAGAGCGCGCGATCGTCGCGCGGGGTCGGCGAGCGTCCAGGGCTTGAAGCCGAGTGCATCGAGACGCTGCGCGAGGCGCACGCTCGCTTTGGTGGGGGGGCGGTGGATCTCGCGCATGCCCGCACGCTCGAAGAACGGGCAGAACGCGCCCATCGACGCGATGGCCTCGGTGAGCGGCGTGACGGGATGGTCGAGGTACGACGCGACGAGACGGCGGGCGATCCCCATGCCTCGGTGCCGCGGCTCGACGATGACGCGCGCGATCGTGCGCAGGTGAGTGTTGAGATAGCGCGCCCGCTCGCGCCGGTCGGATGTGGGCGGCGCGTCCGTGGTGAACTCGGGCCAGGCGGTATCGCGCCAGGTCGCGTTGAGGGTCGGGAACGCGATGACGAGCACGCCGACGAGTTCGTGATCCAGGACGACCCGGCGGATCTCGCACGTGGTCGCGGGCGGGCCGGCGCGATAGTGATGGGCGGCGAGGGCGTCGTAGTCGCGCGCGTCGCCCGGTTCGATACGAACGCGATCGAGGGATGGCGAGGCGTGGGCCAGTCGCCAGCGCGACGTGAGGCGATCAGCGAGCGGGGTGGTCATGCGATTCATCCTTGATTTCGAGGCGCGCGGGCTCGCCGGGCGCGGTGACGACGAGCAGGGCGGGGGCGAGCCACTCGAGGACGTCGTCGTGGGCCGTGCAGACGACGACACGCAAGACGCGCCCGGATTCGGCGGCCTCGTGCATCCATCGACGCAGCGAGTGGCACAGGGCGCGGGATGTCGCGCGATCGACGGTGGAGGCGAACTCGTCGAGGATCATGGTGGTGGGTCGGCGTTTGGCGTGGTGGAGGGCGCGGGTCATGGCGAGAGCGATCGTCAGGCGTGCCCGCTCGCCCTCGGAGAGTTCGTCGGGTGTGCGCGCCCAGAGGCGCGCATCGGCCAGTCCCGCGCGGGCGAGCGTGCGGAGCGACTCGGCGGGGCTCTCGTTCCATAGGTCGATGATCGCGCGATCCTGGCGCGGGCGATGCGACACAACGCAGGCCTGGCGCGCGGCACGCACGCGGGCGGCGAGGGCGCGGACGAGCGTGCTCTTTCCAGAACCACTCGGGCCCGTGACGAGCGCGATCGTGCCCGGAACAAGCGCGTCATGGAGCGATCTGGCGTCGCGCTGAGCCTGGAGTGTGGTCTCGGTCTGTGGCGTCGCGCGTGCCGGGACGAGCGCGATGCCGAACGCGGCACACGCCCGGCAGAGTCTCTCGCTCGGCGGGCCGGCGCGGGGAGACAGGGCGACCTCGGAACGAGACGTGTGACTCATTGGTCACCTCCAAGGTCGTCGAGCGCCACCTCGCCCCGCGCGAGTTTGCGGGCGAGGGCGCGCTCGATACTCGAAGCGTGGTCCGCCTGGCTGGCGATCGAATCGTGGTACCGACGCACGGTGTGGAGCGTGAGCCCGAGGCGTTCGGCGGCTTCGCGCTGCGAGCGACCCTCAATGAAGCACGCCGTCGCCACCTTGCGACACGTCGAGGGCCAGAGGTCGCGCTGCGTGAGCACAAAGGTGTAGCGCGGCGAGAGAAGGCGGTGCACGAGGCGCTTGAGGCTCCGGCGGATGATCGACGCCGAGGTCTTGAGTGTGAGGGCGAGTTGGACGGCCGACATCCCGTCGCGATAGGCCGCGACGATCAGCAGGCGTTCGTGGGTCGGAAGGGCGGCCGACCTCTCGAGGATTGTGGCGGTGATGCCACCCTCCATCCGTCTCCGACGATCAGACGCGGCGGCGGGGTCTATCTGTGGAAGCAAAGGGGCACGGTCGGTGTCCTGGATGGCTGTAAGTGACTGATATTCAAGGAACTCCATTCTTCGTCTCCTCGTTTCCAACGCAGTTGACGGGGTGGGGATTGGTTCGTAAACTAGAGAACCATGGACAATGTTCTACACGATGCAGAACAAAAAGCAAGGATCTTGTTTGGTATCAACTCGAATCTGCGCGCAACGGTGGTCAGTGCGCGTGCGAATCACGAAGCGAGCCGACTTCTCGGGCGTTCTTGTGCGCCCGCGCGGTGGCGTCGCTACGTCGGGAGCGAGCGGCAATGAGTGGCGACATGAGCACGATGACGGCGGGCGGCCCGGGCGTCCCGGCGGGCGGCACCGGGGCGGCGATGCGCGCGCGTCGGCAGTCGATTGGCTGGTCGTTGCAGAAACTCGCCGACCTGCTCGGGTGCGCGAAGGGGTATCTCTCAGAGGTGGAGACGGGTCGGAGGCCGCCGCCGAGTGATGACGTGCTCACGAAGGCCGAGTCGTTGATGATGATGTCCGAGGGAAGCCTGACGTCGATCGCGGGGTGGGAGCGCGGGCTGAGTGCCGGCGGCAAAGTCGTCGAGGAGGAGTTCGCGAGGCTCCGACGTCAATCGGAATCGGCAAGGCGGCTCGCCGACCTGCTCAAGGCGCACACGAAGAAGCCCGCAGACGATCCCACGAAAGACCCCACGAGAGGGCATGAAAATCCGCTCGATCGGGCCTATGCCTCGGGCGAACTCCGCCGACTCATCGAGCAGATCTCACCCGGGGAGGGGGCTTTGCTCTCGCCGACGCCGCTGCCCTCAATGCTCCCGACGGAGGTGCCGCTGATCAACAAGGTGGCGGCGGGGTACCCGCGCGAGTTCACGGACATGACGTATCCGGCGCGCGTGGCCGACGAGTACGTGCGTTGCCCGGATGTGCAGGATCCGGACGCGTTTGCCGCGCGGGTGGTGGGGGACTCGATGTCTCCCGACTATGTGGAAGGGGACATCGTGGTCTTCAGTCCATCGCGCGAGATTGAGTCGGGGCAGGACTGCTTCGTGCGTCTGGAGCGCGACCACGAGACGACGTTCAAGAGGGTGTACTTCGAGCAGGACGCGTCGGGACGGGAGATGATCCGCCTGCAGCCGGTGAACAACGCGTACGCGCCGCGGGTGCTGGAGCGGGAGGAGGTGGCAGGGCTGTACGCGGCCGTTCGCTCGATCCGGAACGTTGATCGGCGAGGGCCACGGGGATGAGGGATGCCCGGAACCGCGACGAAGCGGTGGACGTAGTGTGAGTTGGCCCTTTCTGGACTGGCCCAGCGAGGTTTTGGCCGTCGACTAGGGTTGTGGTCGGGTCGGAATTTGAGCCGGGGCGAGTTTTCGGCTACCGTCCCACTCGCCGATGGTTTCGATGGGACTGAGAAGAACCCACGAGTAAGCCGGAACCGGGGCACAGCACCGCAGAACGCGGGAAATGGGAACGCACATGGCGAAGATGTTCTACACGCTCGATGAGACCGCCGCGAAGCTCGGAAAGTCCGCAGATCAGGTCCGCGAGATGGCGGCGAAGGGTCAGTTGCAGGAGTTCCGCGACCGCGATCGCCTGATGTTCAAGGTCGATCAGGTGGACCTGATGACCGGCGACAGCGCGATCCACCTTGCCGACAGCAAGGAGATGGACGCGATCGGACTAGCGGGCTCGTCGGGCACCTCGATGCCCGTGGAGACCCCCAAGGACTCGACGGGGATCAACATCTTCGATATCGACGGGACCGACGACGCCGACGCGAATGCCGTCACGCAGGTGACGAGCGGGTTGGGCGGCTTTGCCGACCCCGGCTCGAGCGGTTCGGGCTCGCGTGCGGGCCTGCTCGACCTCACGCGCGAGGCCGACGACACCTCGCTGGGCGCGGGGCTTCTGGATGATGTCTATGGCGGCGACACGGTGACGCAGGCGACGGCCGCGGCCGCCCCCGCGATTGGTGGCGGCGACGGTGGGGCGCTCTTCGAGTCGTCGGGGTACGACGCTCCCGAGATGTCGGGCGCGGGAGCCGCGATGGCAGGTGGCATGATGATGGTGGCCGAGCCGGTCGATGGCGCCGGCTCCGGTCTCGTTGGTGGCCTGGCCTTGGGCGCGATCGTCGCGCTGGGCCTGGCGATCTTCGCGACGATCATGGGGATCTCCGGGGCTGCGGGGAGCGGGCTGCTCGCCTCGATCGGGGAGAACTTCATGATTGTGATCGGCGTGCTGGGCGGGTTCGCGTTGATCGCGGGCGTCTTGGGCTGGGTTCTCGGCCGTCGATAATCACGGCACCGGTTTGAAGGATCATGCACGGCGCCGCCTCTCGTTCTGGGCGGCGTTGTGCGTTTCTGGGACGCGTGCGACTCGCCGACGCGGCACACTCGTCACATGGGCGCTCGATGAACGCGACTCGCCTGCCCTGTGGAGCCTTGCCCGTCGATAGACGACGCGGGATCGGGTTTGGCGCGCCGGCGTGTGTGGCGCGGCTTTCTCGGACCGCCCGGGCCTCGCCCGGCGGAGGTGCTCGGTGCGACATTCGGCCCGACGGAGTTGGCAAACCCTCGCGAAGGTGATCGGTATCTGCGGCGTGGTGACCGCCGGGGTGCTGTTCGCGCACGAGCGGCTGATCGACCAGGCGGACCGCGCCGCTCAGGATGCGCACCTCCGGCGAGCCGAGACGATCGCGTCGCAGATCGACAGCGTGCTTGTTGGTGCCGAGGGCCAGGCGCAGGCGGTCGCGGGCGTGCTCGAGCGGTGGAGCGGCGATCAGGCCGAGTTGGTGGCGCTCCTGCAGGGTGCGGTGCGTCCGACATCGTCGAACGCCCCGGCGGGCGTGGGCGCGATCATCGAGCGCCAGGGCGAGAACGGTCTGGAGCGATACGGCGCGTACGTGCGTCAGGAGTCGCCGACCGATCCGCTCGACTGGTCCGTGCGTGACGAGCACATCACGCGCAGCGACTGGTTCAAGTCGCTAATGAACGGGAAAGACGCGGTCGTCGAACTCCCGGCGATGGACGTGAACGGCGAGGTGGTGATCCCCACCGGGCGGGCGCTGCGCGATGCCGAGGGCAAGGTCTTCGGGATGGTGCGCGTGGACACGCCCGCGTCGGCGATCAAGCGTCTGCTCATGACGGCGTCGCACGCGCCGGGAGAGATCGTGCACGCGGCGACGAGCGACGGGCGGTTGCTCGCGCACCCGTACGAGCACCGCGTGGTGACGAGCGCGGCGAGCGCGGACCCGCGTGTGCGGACGTCGCTCGACGTCGATGCCGCGGACGCGATGGTGATGGCGGCTCGTGCGGGGGTTGTGCCCGGGAGCGCGCCCGGTGAGTATGAGGAGGCGATCAGCCGGGCCCGCAGCAGCGGGATCTCGGTCGTGGTCTCGACGGACCCGAGTGTGAAGCACGCCGAGAGCCGGATGCTCATGGTCCAGGCGGGCGCGATCACGCTGGCGGTGTGGGGCGCGGGCGTGGTGGTGGTGCTGGCAACGCGCAAGAGCGAGCGGCGCCTCTTCGCGATGCGGATCGAGACGGAGCGCATAGGCCGATTCGGGACGTGGGCGTACGACGTTCGCGGGCGCCGCTTCCGCTGGTCTCCGGGCGTCTTCTCGCTCTTTGGCAAGGGCTTTGTGGGTGGAAGTGTCGGGTTGGAGGCGTTCATCAAGTTGTACGACGAGCAGGATCGCCAGTCGATGGCCGGCGCGTTCCTGGAGTCGTCCAAGCGCGGGGCCGCGGTCGATGTGATAGGCCGAGTCACGATGCCCGATGGCACGACGGCGCACCATCAGATCCTCGGGCAACCGGAGGTCGATATGCGCGGGCGCGTCGTGCGCCTGGTGGGCACGGTGCAGGACATCTCCGAGCGGATGCGGTATGAGAAGGCGCTCGAGCAGGCCAAGCACGTGGCCGAGGCGGCGAGCGCGGCAAAGACCGAGTTCCTCGCCAACATGAGCCACGAGATCCGCACCCCCATGAACGCGATCCTGGGCTTCGCGGACCTGCTCAGCGAGTCGGCGGTGGGCCCGGGCCAGACCGACGCGATCGACACGATCCGGCGCAATGGCGAGCACCTGCTCGCGATCATCAACGACATCCTCGACATCTCCAAGATCGAGGCGGGCCAGCTCCAGGTCGAGTCGATCGAGACGTCGCCGCTGGTGATCCTCGACGACGTGCACGCGATGATGATCGCGCGGGCCAGGGCCAAGGGACTGGAGTTGCGTGTGGAGCGGGCCTTCCCGCTGCCCAAGACGATCACGTCGGACCCGACGCGGCTGCGCCAGATCCTGGTGAACCTCGTGAGCAACGCCATCAAGTTCACCGAGCGTGGGCGCGTTGTGATCCGCTGCTCGCTGGAGCAGGGGTCGTATCAGCGGTCGCAACTTCGGTTCGAGGTCGAGGACACGGGCATCGGCATCAAGGACGAGGATCTCGCGAAACTCTTCAAGCCGTTCTCACAGGCGGACAACTCGATGGCGCGTCGCTTCGGCGGGACAGGCCTGGGCCTGGCGATCTCGCGTCAACTCGCGTCGATGCTGGGGGGCGAGATCACGGTGGACAGCACCGAGGGCCGGGGGAGCACCTTCTCGCTCACGATCGCGACGGGTCTCCTCGACGACAGCGTGATGGTGCAGGCGCCCGTCGAGCAGATGGCGATGGACCCGAGACGCGCGATCCGGAGCACGCCGGTGCATGCCGAGCGTCTCGAGGGGCGCATCCTCCTGGCCGAGGACGGCGAGGACAACCAGCGTCTCATCGCGTTCCACCTCCGCCGAGCCGGGGCGGAGGTCGAGATTGTGGAGAATGGTCGCAAGGCGATCGAGCGCATCACCGAGGCGGTGGCGCAGAACACTCACTTCGACATCGTGGTCATGGACATGCAGATGCCCGACATGGATGGATACTCCGCGACGGCCGAGTTGCGACGCCTGGGGTACACAGCGCCGATTATCGCGCTGACGGCGCACGCGATGGTGGGAGACCGCGATCGGTGCATCGCCGCCGGGTGCTCGGACTATGCCACGAAACCGATCGACAAGAACGCGCTTGTTGCGGCGTGCGCGAAGTGGCTGGCGCACGAGCGGCGGTCGGCGGCGTGAGTGATGGCGCACTCGCCGCTCTGGAGAGCGGTGCCACCAGGAACGGTGCCACCAGGAGCTATGCCTCCTGATCGATGACGCCTCGATGTCTCAGCACCCGTTCTGGAAGCGGGAGAGGAAGTAGAGCAGGTCGTCGATCGTGACGGCCCCATCCGTTGTGCCTGTGCCCGTGCCGTTGTCCACGTCGGCGGCCACGGCACCTTGCTGGAAGATGGTGATGTAGAAGAGCAGGTCATCGATGGTGACGGCCCCGTCGGGCGTGCCCTCACCGCTGCCATCGTCCACGTCGGCGATGCAGGTCGGCGTGGTCGGGCCACGCTCGGCGATGGCGAAGCGGGTCACGGCGTGGGTGGCGATGACGTTGTTCCACTCGCCGCTGCTCCCGAGCATCTCGGTGTAACTCTCGATGCCGATGTTGTTGGGCTCGCCGGGATTCCAGTTGGTGTAGGTCACAGGCTCGCCGCTGATCCAGGCGTAATCGCCGGGCGAGGCGGCGTCGGTGAATCCGATCCATGCGCGGCGGTCGGCACCGTCGAAGCCAAGAACCTGGGAGTTCACGAAGAGATTCTCGTCGGCGTCATTGATCGTGACGAGGTGTCCCCCCAGCGCGACGGCGGTCGACTCGGCCGTGTTCCAGTCGGTCGCCTCGTAGAGCAAGTACTCGTGTCCGTTGGCGGCGTTTGAAATGGGACCGGCGATGATGCCCGAGGCGACCTCGATGGAGCCGGCGCCGAAACCAGTGGCCGAGAAGGCGCCGAGACGGATCATGTAGGTCTGCCCGAGTTCCGCGTTGAAGCCGACGGAGGATTGCAGGCCGCACGAGTCGTCGTTGCAGGCGATGGATTCTGAACCTGGACAGCCGCAGCCGAGGTAGACGGCGATCTTGGTGTCGAATGTGGCGAGGTTGCAGGTGCGCACGATGGTGGGCCCGCCCTCGCTGGGGGTCCAGCAGTACCAGACGTCGTTGAAGATGTCGCCACAGGTGGCCGCGGAGCCATCGGTGGTGGAAAGATTGTTGTCGAAGGCGAACTGTCCGAAGCCGTTGAGCGATTCGGGCGTGGAGCAGGAGTCGTTGGCTGGCTGGGCAAGGGCGACGGATCCGGCGAGAGCGACGGCGCAGGTGGCGACGAATGGCTTCGTGTTCATGGTGACAACTCCTCTTGTCGGGGGTGCGGATTTCAAGAGCGGGTTCGGCCCTTTCGCACGAGACCTTCAGCATACACGAAATCGGGGCACGCGCCGAGCGTGAATCCGGGTTCGATTCGGTGGGCGTCCGTATGCTTCGTCTGTGCCTCGCCGCAAACCCCCTTCCATGCCCCCCAACGACCCGCCAGAGCCTGCCCCATCGCTGAAGATCTCCGGATCGGCCAAGCAGGCCGACCCGCGTCAAACGCCAGCGATGCAACAGTGGACGCGTTTCAAGAAGCGCTATCCCGATTGCGTGCTGCTCTTTCGGATGGGCGATTTTTATGAGACGTTCGACGACGACGCGGTGACGGTCTCGAAGGCCCTGGGGCTGACGCTGACGCAGCGCACGGCGGGCGTCCCGATGGCGGGCGTGCCCTTCCACCAACTCGACACGTACCTGCGTCGCCTGGTGGCGCAGGGGTACCGCGTGGCGGTGGGGGAGCAGTTACAGGACGCCTCGCTCGCGAAGGGCGTCGTGCCGAGGGCCGTCACACGCGTGGTCACGCCGGGGATGGTGGTGGACGACGCGCTCCTGGACTCCGACGCGGCGAGCACGCTGGGGTGCGTGATCGTGCACGAGACCGAGCGTGGCGACATGGCGTTCCTGGGCGTGGTCGATCTCTCGACGGGCGTGTTCAGGATCTCGGACATGCCGGCGGCGTCGCTCGTCGACGAGTTGTCGCGCGCGGGTGTGCGGGAGTTGCTCTATCCCGAGCCGGTTGCGGCGCGAGGCGTGAAGGCGGCGAGTGCCACGCCCCACGCGGCGATCGAGCGGGCGCTCAAGGCACTCTCGATCTCGGGGACGCCCAGGCCGGGGTGGCACTTCCGCCAGGACGAGTCGCGCGAGGCGCTTCTCTCGCACTATGGCGTGAAGACGCTGGCGGGATTCGGCCTGCGCGACGCTGATCCGGTTGTCGGGCCGGCGGGCGCGATTCTGCGGTACATCAAGGAGACGCAGACACTCAGCGAGGAGGACACCCGGGGCCTGGAGAACGCGCCGGGCGTGCACCTGGCGCGGGTGACGCTGGGGCACATCAGGCCGCCGACGCGTGTGCAGGGCGAGCGATTCTGCGTTGTCGATGCGGTGACGCTGCGGAGCCTGGAGATCGAGCGGACGATGCGCGCTGGGGCGGGCGTGTCGAGTGGCGGTTCGGGAGATCGCTCGCTCGTGGGATGTTTTCTTGGAGGCACCGGCGAGAAGTCGTGCTGCCGGACGCCGATGGGAAGGCGGCTTCTCGCGCAGTGGCTCGTCACGCCGCTGCGTGAGGTGGCGGCGATTGAGGCTCGCCAGCGCGTGGTCGCGTGCCTGGTGGAGGACCGCGTGCTCGCCGAGCGGCTGGGCGAAGAGTTGGGCGCGATCCAGGACGCGGCGCGCATCGCGGGGCGGTTGTCGCTCGGGCGATCGTCGCCCAGGGACGTTGTCGGCTTGGCACGATCATTGACGCACGCGCCGGCGTTGGCGGACCTTCTCGATGCGCCGGCCACGCGCGGGCTGCGTGATCGGCTCGCGAACGCGGCGGCGGCGACCGAAGCCTGGGCGAGGCGCGTGGTCGAGTCATGCGTGGAATCGCCGCCGGCCCATCTCCGCGAGGGCGGGCTGTTCGTCGACGGGTTCGACGCGGAACTTGATGAGTGCCGACTGCTCGAGCGCGACGCGGGGAGTTGGCTCTCGGCGTATCAGGCGCGATTGATCGAGGAGCACGATCTGCCCTCGCTCAAGGTCGGGTACAACCGCGTCTTCGGGTACTACATCGAGTTGCCCCAGGCGCAGGCACGGAGCGCGCCCTCGGCGTTGACTCGAACGCAGACGCTCAAGAACGCCGAGCGCTTCACGACACCCGAACTCCGCGAGTTCGAGCAGAAGGTGACGAGCGCGCGATCTCGCGGGCTGGAGCGAGAGCGCGTGCTCTTCGCTGGAGTGTGCGACGAGGCCCTCACGCGGCTGGAGGCGGTGCTCGACTTTGCCGAGGCGGTCGCCGAACTCGACGCGCTCGCTGCCTTTGCCGAGAAGGCGCATCGCAAGGGCTGGGTGAGGCCCGAGGTGGTGCAGGAGGCCGTCCTGGACATCGAGCAGGGGCGGCATCCGGTGCTGGACGACGTGCTGGGCACGGGGTTCGTGCCCAACGACGCGCGCCTTGGCGCGGGGAAGCCCGGCGATTCGAACGCGTCGCTCGCGCTCCTGACGGGACCGAACATGGCGGGCAAGAGCACCTACATCCGGCAGACGGCACTCCTGGCGCTCCTGGCACTCACGGGGAGTTTCGTGCCGGCGAAGCGCGCGACGGTCGGCGTGATCGACCGGATCTTCACGCGCATCGGGGCCGACGACGCGTTGCACGCCGGACAATCGACCTTCATGGTCGAGATGATCGAGACGGCGAACATCCTGAACCACGCGACGCCTCGCTCGCTCGTGGTCCTTGACGAGATCGGGCGCGGCACGAGCACGCTCGATGGGCTGAGCCTCGCCTGGGCGATCGCCGAGCATCTCGCGGGGACCGGCGACGCGACCGGCCCGCGCACGCTCTTTGCCACGCACTACCACGAACTCACCGATCTCGAGGAGCGATGGGCGGGAAAGGTGAAGAACCTTCATGTGCTCGTGCGCGAGTGGCCGCCGGGCGATCCGCAGGCGCAGATCGTATTTCTGCACCGCATCATGCCCGGGAAGACGGATCAGTCGTATGGCGTGCATGTGGCGCGCCTGGCGGGCGTGCCGACGGGCGTGATCGAGCGGGCACGCGAGGTTCTCGGCTCGCTCGCCGTGCATCATGGGCCGATGGTCCAGGCGCCAACGTGTCGGGACGAGGCCGCCGGGAGCGCGGGAGGCGCGACGCCCAAGGCTGGACGTTCCGCGAAGGCGCGTGGTGCTCTGAAGGTTCCGTCGCGCGAGACGATGATGGATCACCCCGATGACGCCGGTCAGATGTCCCTCTTCACGCGTTATGTCTCGCACCCGGTGGTCGAGGAGTTGCGCGAGGTGAAGATCGACTCGCTGACGCCTCTGCGGGCGTTTGATCTCCTGCGGGAGATCGTCGGTCGCGTGCACGCCGACGGATCATCCCAGGCGGCGGCGCCGAAGAATCCGAGCACGGAGTGACCGGCGTCACTTGAGCAGGTGCAACCCGCGGGCCTCGCGTTCCTTGTTCATCAGCACGAACGCGTGGGGGTGGTCCTTCACGAGTTTCACGAGTTGGCTCATCGAGCAGCCCAAGCGAAGGGCGGCGGTCTTCGCGTCCCATGCCGCGGCGGCGATCACGTCGAGAGCCTCGGCGAGCATCGCGGGATAGTCCGCGTGCTCGGGATTGCAGGCGATGCGTCCGCCGCGCGTGCGCGAGAGCCAGAGCGTCGAGCGGATCTCGCCCAGCCCGACGGGGGCGCGGCAGTGCGTCGCGAGCAGCAATCGAAGGCGGAAGATCGCGACGCTGCGATTCTCGCTCTGGCTCCGGCGTTCGTCGGCATTGGCCTCGATCCCCGTGGGCGCGTGCAGGAGCGTGACCTTGGTCTCGACTTTGTTGCGGTGCTGCCCGCCCGGGCCTGAGGCACGCCCGCGACCGATCTCGCACGACTCGAGGAGATCCTCGATCGCGAGGGTCGCGGGGTGGGGCGCGGGGACGAGGATGGTGCCCGTCGTCGCCATGCGTCAGTTCGCGCTCGTGGTGGGGATGGCCTTGAGGTCCAGCCCGCTCGACTCGCCCGAGGCGAGGAGTGTCGCGCCCAGGCCGGCGATCATGGCGGCGTTGTCCACGCAGAACTCCATCGGCGGGATGTGGAGCGTGAGAGCGTGGGCCTTGGCGAAGGCGGCGAGTTCGGCGCGGAGGCGTGAGTTGGCCGTCACACCGCCGCCGGCGACAAGGGTCGAAACGGCGTTGCCTTCGCTCCGCACGCGAGCAAGCGCCCGCTCGAGTTTCAGGATCACCGCCTTGCACGCGGCCCTTTGGAATGATGCCGCGAGGTCGGGGAACTGCTCGTGGGGCACGGGGTTCGTCGGATGCTCGGCGTTCTTCCCCGGCACGCCGCGCACGGCATAGAGGAGCGCCGTTTTCAATCCGGAGAACGAGAAATCCAGCGACTCGGGTGAGAGCCGGCTGATGGGCATATCGAAGGCGCGGTCGTTGGCGTTGGCTGAACGCGCGAGGCGATCGAGTTCGGGTCCGCCGGGGTAGGGAAGGCCCAGGATCTTCGCGCCCTTGTCGTAGGCCTCGCCGAGCGCGTCGTCGATGGTCGAGCCGAGGCGTGTGAGGCTGGTCCATGAGCGCACGAGGTACATCGAGGTGTGCCCGCCGCTGACGACCAGGCCGAGCGCGGGGAGATCGAGACGTGGGAGCGTGGGCGCCCCAACGGGCTGATCGTCGTCGGCCTTCACGAGCGCGCCGGAGTACAGATGGGCGTGGACGTGATCGACGCCGATGAGGGGTTTGTCGAGCGCCCACGCGAGGGCCTTGGCCGCCGACACGCCGACGAGGAGCGAGCCGATCAGGCCCGGGCGGTTGCCCACGGCGATCGCGTCGATCATGCCGAGGCCCACGCCCGCCTCGGCGAGCGCGCCGCGGATGACGGGCAAAATGCGTTCGACGTGCGCCCGACTGGCGAGTTCGGGAACGACGCCCGAGTACTCCTCGTGGATCTCGTGCTGTGAGGCCACCACGCTTGAAAGCACGACACGCCCATCACGAACGACCGCCGCGGCGGTCTCGTCGCAGGAGGACTCGATCCCCAGCACCACCGAGCGACCGACGGCAACACGGGTCACGGCGCGGGGGCTTCCTTCTCGCCCGGCGTGGACGAATCGCCCGAAGGCTTCGCCGCGGTTGAGTCGGGCGCGCCCTCTTTGGTGACGAGGTCCGACGCCTGCAGCCAGCGCTCGAGCGTTCTGCCGGTGATCTTCTTGCCCTTGATATCGAGGATCGCGATCACGTGCCCATCTTTGTCCTTCACCTCGACCACGCCGCCGGCGAGGTCGGCATCATCGGGCAAAAGGTCCTGTGGCTCGATGGAATCCCCCGCGGCGGTCTCGAGGGCGCTGATCCGCTTGGCGGTCCGCTCGAGTTCTCGCTCGAGGCGCTCCTGGAGGCGCACCGCGTCTTGAAGTTCGGCCATCGCGATCTTCTGCGTCTGGTGCTCGCTCTCGCCGGAGCCTTTCCATTCGCCAGTCGCGATCTTGCCGCGGACGGCGTTGACGGCGGCCGAAAGTTGTTTGTCGTGCAGCGTGGAGAGGACCCAGTCGGCGTTGGTCCATTGCCCGTCGTCCTCGCCGCCGCCCTGGCGGAGCACCTCGAGTTTCCGGCGGACGTCGAGCATGTCGCCGACCTCCTCGTCGCTCATGGGGATATAGAACCCCGGCGAGGGATCGACACCCCAGGTCTCCGAGTCGTCAGTGCGCGTCAGGCTGCGCCCGCTGGGGAGGTAGTACCCCTGCTCGGTGAGTTTGAGTTCGCCCAGTTCGCCCTTGGCGAGGGTGTGGACGGTCTGGACGCTGCCCTTTCCGAAACTCCGCGAGCCGACGGCGATGGCGCGGTTGTTCTCGACAAGCGCGCCCGAGAGGACCTCGCTCGCCGACGCGGACTGCCCGTTGAGCAGGATCGCGATGGGGAAGTCGGGGAGCGTGCCGGGGTCGCGGGCGGTGGCCTTCTCCTCTTTGTGGGCGCGGCCCCGTGTCGAGACGATCGTGCCATCCTTCAGGAAGAGGTCGGCAATGGCGATCGCCTCGCCGAGGACGCCGCCGGGATTGAAACGCAGGTCGAGCACGAGGCCCTTGACGTTGCCCTTGTCGGCGTCGATGGAGAGGAGCGCCTCGGCGAGCTCGCGGGCGCATCCGGGCGTGAACTGCGTGAGGCGTATGTACGCGATGCCCTGGTCCGGATCGATGGTGTACATCCACTTGTTGCCATCCTGATCCTGGCGGTGGAATCCCTTGACCGAGCGTGTCTTGATGCGCTCGCGGACGATCGTGACCTCGAGTTTCTCGCCCTGGCGATCGATCGTGAGTTTCACGGGCGTGCCCGGCTCGCCCACGAGGAGATCAACGCACTTCTGGACGGTGAGCTTGTGCGTGCTTTTGCCATCGATCTCCAGGACGCGATCGTCGGGCATGAGGCCCTCACGAAACGCGGGCGAGTCCTCGAGGGGCGTCTGGATGGTGAGATAGTCGTCCTGGATGAAGACCTGGGCGCCGATGCCGACGTACTCGCCGGTGAGGTTCTTGTTGAAGTCCATCGCGTCGGCGGGAGGGACATACTCCGAGTACGGGTCGTTGAGCGCCTCGAGCATCCCCTTGATCGCGCCCTCCTGGAGTTTGGTCTCGTCCACCTCGCGGACGAACTTCTGCTCGACCAGATGCTTGATGTCCACGACGGCATCGACAAAGGAGTAGTCCGTCCGCCGGGCGAGCGCGAGTGTCGAGCCGAAGACGGCCGCCCCAAGGATCACCAGGAGCGACAGATCGAACCACAGACGAGAACGACGGATCATGCTTCGACTCCTCCGCACACCCCACATGCGACGCGCCCCGCCCGATCATGTTTCCCAACCGGAGCGTCGGCGTCATTCTAGCGCGGCTCCATATCATCCCTTTCCGTTCGGTCCTTCGGGTCCGCCTGTTCCGCCCGGCCTTTTTCCTATGTCCAAGAAAGAACGCTCATCGCTGGAGGTGCAGAGCGAGCGTGCGGTGCTGGCCGCCGTTCGACTGCCCGAGGACCATTTCGACGCCGCCAATCCGTTCGGCGAGTTGCGAGCCCTTGCCGAGCAGGCGGGCGCGGTGGTCGTTGGCGAACTCTCGCAGAACTTGCAGCGCCCCGTGACGGGGACGTACATGGGCACGGGGAAGATCGAGGAACTCAAGGCGCTCTGTGAGACGCTGAACGCCGCCACCGTGATCTTTGATCACGACCTCTCACCCAAGCAGATCTCGTCGATCGAGCAGGCGATCGGGCGGAAGGTCGTCGACCGCTCGGAGCTGATCCTCGACATCTTCGCCGGGCGCGCGACCACGCACGAGGCGAAACTCCAGGTCGAGCTCGCGCAACTCGAGTACACCTACCCCCGTCTCCGCGCCATGTGGGACCACCTCGAGCGCATCGTGGGCGGCGGCGGGGTCGCGGGGATCGGCACGCGCGGTCCCGGTGAGCAGCAGTTGGAGATCGACCGGCGCCTCGTGCAGAAGCGGCGCCTCGCGCTCGAGCGACAACTCCACGACATCCAGGCACGCAAACGCCGCGAGGTGGCCTCGCGAAACGCCGAGCACTTCACCATCGGGCTTGTCGGCTACACCAACGCCGGGAAGAGCACGCTCTTCAACACCCTGACCTCGGGCGGGGCGTACGCCGACGATCGTCTCTTTGCGACGCTCATGACGCGCACGCGCCAGTGGGACCTGGGCGACTCGGTGCGCGTGATGCTCTCGGACACCGTAGGTTTCGTGCGGGATCTGCCCCACAATCTCATCGCGTCGTTCAAGGCGACGCTCGAAGAGGCGACCCACGCCGACGTCCTGCTCATCGTGCTCGATGTCTCGGACCCCGCGGCGGAGATGCATCTCAACACCGTGACCACGACGCTCGACGAACTCTTCGAGGAACTGGAAGAAGAACTCGCCGGCTCTCCCGACGAGCACGATCGGCGCTGGGAGCGTCCGCGTCGGATCCTGCTGCTCAACAAGGCCGACCGCCTCAAGGACAATGCCGATGTGCTCGTCTGGCTGCGCAAGCACCCCGACGCGATCCCGCTCTGTGCGCTCCCCGCGTCGCCCGGCATGCCGACCCCGCTCGGCCAGGCCGAACTCGCCGACCGCATCCGGGGCATGGCCCGCGGCGAGGTCCGCGACGTCGTCGTCACGCTCCCGACGCGCGACGCGAAGTTCATCCAGAGGATCGAGGCCCAGGGCGTTGTCCGCGACCGCGAGTACCACGATGACCGAGTGGTGATCCACGTGCGCATCGGGCTGAGGCAACTCGCGCTCTGCAAGGCCGCGGGCTCACGCCTGACCGCTGCGGACGAGCACGGCGAACCAATATCTCTCAACTTCGGCCCCGCCCCCAAGCCCAAACCGACACCTGGTATTCCAGGAAGGCCAGGGTGGAGCAAGGCCGCGAGTTCCGATCAATCCTGACGAACGAATTCCCCGGTCACGGCTGAGACGTCGGTTCTGGCGGAAGCGGTGCGGGCGGGTTGTCCGACAACAGCCGGGCGATCTCGGCCCGCTGCTCGGAGAAGGCCACGATCTGATCGAGGTGGGACCCGATGACCTGGCGTGTGCGGACCGTGGTGGCGGGGTTCCGCACAAGCGTCGCAAGGACTCTCGTGTGGTCCTCCGAGAAGCCGCTATTGGAACTCAAGCAGCGGACGATCCGGAGTTGGTCGCACTCTTCGAGGTCGGGCTTGGCGGCGATCTGTTCGAGGACGTCCGCCCGCTCGCCGGAGAACTGCACCCGGCACGCCGCATCCACCGCCGGGGTGTACCGCCCCATCGTCGGGTCGGTTGGGACCGTTCGGCAGCCACCCAGAAACCCGCCCATGGCCGCAAAACCGAGGGCGGCAATGACGACAGAACACGTGGCACGGGGCATTTGGTTCACGGAACTGGACTCCTGCTCGCCGACCCCCGATACTTCACCCCACCCGTGATTCGCCTCGGGTGATGCCACCTTAGCTCAGCGGTAGAGCGATGCTTTCGTAAAGCATAGGTCCAGGGTTCAAATCCCTGAGGTGGCTTTTTTGTGCTTTGATAGGGCTCGTGCCCGAGAACAATCGGCACGAGTGGCTCCCAGGCATTGCCACAGTCGACCATGAGGTCCATTCCTTTCGTGATCGTCAGGAACTTCCCGAAGGTCGATACGTCTATACCACTGTGTCGGCACGACGTGTGCCGAGGGTTGTGTGGGCCGCTTCGGGTGTGCCACGCGCCATGACGCTCACCAAACGCCGATGAGTGTTTCCGCCTCGCTGGCGATGCGATGCCAGAACCAGCCAAAGGCACGGACGACAAAGGAGCCAGGGCATGAAGTTCACGGGCAAGTTGTTCTCGCAGTCGGCCGCTCACCTTCTCCTCTCCGCCGGGCTGGCGCTCGGCCTCTCAAGCGTCGCCTTGGCGCAGGGGACGGCACCGCGCACCGCCGGCACCACGGTCTCGGGCACCTCGACTGTCCGCACCACGGGCATCCCCCAGCGCGACACGCTCCTCCGCATGATGAAGCCCATCGCCGTGGACTTCACCGACCAGCGGCTCGAGGACATCGTGCAGTACCTGCAGACGGTGACGGGGGCTGATTTCGAGCCTTTGTGGATCGACGACACCCATGCCGTGGGCCTGGACAAGGACGCGACCATCACGCTCAAGACCACGTCGCTTCCGGCCCTCACGGTCCTCGACAAACTCCTCGAGCGCGCCGGGAGCGAGTTCACCGGGATGAGCGCCTGGCAGATGAGCGATACCGGCTCGCTGCAGTTCGGCCCGCGCGAGCGTCTCAACGTCTATAAGCGCGTCGAGACTTATTCCATCATCGATCTCCTCACCGAGATCCCCAACTACACCGACGCTCCCGACTTCGACCTGAACACGGTCCTCCAAGGCTCGGGCGGGCGTGGCGCCTCGCAGGCACGCTCTCCGTTCCGCGACACCGGCGGCACACGCGGTCAGGACCAGGACGTCAAGACCCCCGAGGAGAAGGCCGACGACCTCAAGCGCCTCATCGTCTCCCTCATCGAGTCCGACCAGTGGCAGGAGAATGGCGGGTCGGGCGGCTCGATCACGTACTTCCAGGGGAACTTCATCGTCAATGCTCCGGACTACATGCACCGGGCCCTCAACGGCTATCCCTATTGGCCCTCCGGCGGCGTGGTCGTTCGCGAGAGCAAGGGCCGGCGCTATGTCAGCCTGAGCACCACCGCTGAGATCTCCAAGATCGCCGAGGTCATCAACACGCCACCGGTCGCCGGGACTGCCGGCGGCGGCGCGGCACCCTCGGGGGGGGCGACAGGACCCGGTGGATCCACAGCACCTGCGGGGACGCCTGCCACCAAGCCGGGCACGGCGTCCAGCCCCAAGCCAACCAACGCGCCGGCCGGGACCGGGACCAAGGCTCCAGCTCCCAAGTAACTGATACTTCGAATAACTTCTGCGAGCTGAAACTCTGGGCCAAGCGCCCGGTATCACTTGCAGCCGCTCGTGGTGGACTCCATCCCGAGTTGGTCACCCACACGAAGACCCCCTCGGGCATGCCTGAGGGGGTCTGTTGAATTCTGTATTCGGTTGTGTGTGCAACGAGCCAAGCCGTGACGGAACGTGGCGCGTATCAGCGTCCGTACCGGCGAACCACGCCCTTGACGATCCCCTGCACCTGGCAGAACTTGACGCGGATGGGATCAAACGAGGGGTTGGCGGGCTGGAGGCGGATGTGGTCGTCTTCCTTGTAGAACGTCTTGAGGGTGGTGGAGCCATCGGGGAGAAGGGCGACGACCTTGTCGCCGTTCTGCGCGACCTGGGTGCGCTCGATGAGGACGTAGTCGCCATCGAGGATGCCCTCATCGCGCATCGAGTCGCCCTCGACCTTCAGGGCGAAGGTGGATTCCTGCCGACCCGGGGCGGCACAGATCACCTCGGCGAGGTCGATCTCTTCCTCGTTGGCAACGCGCTCGATGGGGTTGCCCGCGGCGATCCGCCCGACCAGCGGGAAGCGCAGGGGGCGGGCCTCGTCGGGGACTGCAATTCCGTCAGCGATCGATAAAGAGCGTGCCTTGTTTGGCTCCCGGATGAGCGCGCTCTTTTTGATGAGCGCCTCGACGTGCTCGAAGACGGTGACCTTGCTCACTCCGATCTCGTCCGCGAGTTCCTGCATCGTCGGCGAATAGCCCCGACGAACGCGCCAGTCGCGAATCAGTTGCAGGATTCGAAGTTGCTTGGGGGTCAAGTTCATCGCGTGCTTCCTTCCAAGAGGGGATCCTCACGATCAGCGAGCGATCCCGGTTTGCGTCAGTCCTACCCACACCATCCCACGCCCCGGAAAAGGCCGAGGCGTCAGTGAACATGCTTTCAAACACGCCCCCGCGTCCGGGGGCGGACTCCTCGTTGGCCCACGCGCCCTCGAGCAGGGCGAACACCGGCGACACGCCGTCCGATCCTTGATGACGTGCTCGGCACGTGGACGCCAATGAACGGGCGAGGCCACCCAGGACCGAAGCCTGGCGATCGAGCCAGGAATCAACCGTCGCCATCACGCCCGCGGCCTCGACCAACCAACAAGAGCGAGCCTCGCCGACACGTTCTCGGTCCTCGGCTTCGGCCTCCATGCAGGCCTTACCCGAGTCGGTGCCAGCGTCGTCAAAGCCGACACCAACCTCGGCCTCAACGCCAGGGCCTGCCGCCTCGGCCCAATCCCGGGGGGAGACGCAAGCTGCGATAGCCGAGATGATGGCCTGCGACCATCGCCTTGCCACGGTGAACACCCCATGGAGGTTTACGTTGAGTGTTGCCTCAGTCTCAGAGTGGAGTTCGACCGCCTCGCCTAGAACCGGGCGGAGTTGCTGTCGATAGTCGCCGCCAGGGCCCAGGCACACCACGCATGATGTCGAGATGGTTGTTCCAGAAACCTTCATGTTCGTCCTCACGGCCTTTCGCGCTTTGTCGAGGATGCACGTCCTCGTGGTTCGGGTTTTTTTTCCCGTGCGCTCCTGTGCTCCGCGTCGACGATCGCCTCCGGATCTCGCGTTGGACTTTGCTCTCCTGATCGCCTCCGGCGATCAGCCCTTGTCGGTTGCGCCTCAGGTGCATTCCGAATGTGCGGCAATGCGAGGCGACTTGTTTGGGACCCGTGCAGTAGTCATCGGGTCTGTTCGGATTAGACTAGCATATCACAATCCAGACGGCAAGAGATGTCAAGCCAATTTGGGCGGTTCATGTTCGGTTCTGGGGGTTTTACTGGGTTCAAACCGCGTTCACGGCCTCCGGAGGGCGTTGGCCGTCGGTCGAGACCGCTCGAATCGGGGGCCGGATCGACGGACACGACCCTGTATTTCGAGGATCGTCAGCCCGCTCCGAAGATTCGAAGGCTCGGTCGAGAGGCGAAGCGCGAGTTCGTCGAGGGTCTTCGGCTCGTCCAGCACATCGAGGATCTTCGCCTCGATCGAGCCTTCCAACGGGCCGGGAGTTGAGTTCGATGCGTTGGCTACATCCTGCGTTGACGGCGTGACTTGCGGAGTATCGAGGCCGCCCTCAGAGAAGAGCGAGTACCGATCGGCGTGCGTGCCTTGGAAGACGTGGCGCGCTTGCGACTCGAGGATCGCGATGACATCGCCGGGCTCGGTGACCAGGTGTGCGCCGCCTGCCTTCAGCAGGTCGTTGGTTCCTTTGCTCGTGGCCGAGTCCACGCGACCCGGGACGGCCATGACTTCGCGCCCGTGTTCTTCGACGGCTTGGCGTGCGGTGATGAGCGCGCCCGACTTCTGCCCGGCCTCGATGACCAGGACGCCGATCGACATCCCCGAGATGATGCGATTGCGCGCGGGGAAGTTCGAGGATTCGGGCGAGGTGTTCAGGGGAAGTTCGGAGACGACGGCCCCGCGCGACGAGATCTGCTCAAAGAGCTGGGCGTTTTCCGGCGGGTAACAGCGGGCGAGTCCACACCCAAGGACCGCGATGGTTCGGCCCTGCGCGCGCATCGCGCCGCGATGGGCGGCGGTGTCGATGCCGCGGGCCCCGCCTGAGATGATCGTGATCCCGGCACTGGCAAGGACGGCGGCGAAGCGTTCGGCCTGTTCGAGGCCATAGGCCGTGCAATCGCGGGATCCGACGATGGCGACGGCGAATCGGTCGCGCTCGGGAACAAGATCGCCTCGGACAAAGAGCAGCGGCGGAGCGTCTGGAAGTTCGGTCAGGAGCGACGGATACGCCGGGTTTGCTCGGGTGACAATGGAGACACCCAGACGCGAGGCGAGGTCGATCTCGTCGTCGAGGGGCTTGTCGCCCTGGGCGAAGAACTGTGCGGCATTGCGGGCGATAACGGGGCCGATGCCCTTGACGCGTTCGAGATCGGCGGCGGACGCGCGCGCGATGTCGGCGGAGGACCCGAACCTGTTGAGGAGGGCGGAGATGCGCTTCGGCCCCAGATCGGGGACCATGGTCAGGCGGAGGAGTTCCCGGTCGGCGGGGTCCATGGTTGGACTATAGCCGGGTGTGGATGTTTGTTTGGGACTCTGTAGGTGGTGGCGACTTGGCTACGGCGTGGTGTTCGCTTGATTGGAGCCTTTGGGGACCCGTGCGGCGAGGTGGTACGAGGCGTCGGCATCGGGTTCTTCGAGGGCGTTGGCGAGGCGGGCGTAGACAATGATGCCGAGATCGGTCGTTGCACTGGTGGCGAGGACCTGGGTGACGGGCGTGGGACTGTGTGGGAAGGCGTCGTATGGGCGATGGCAGGTGACGTAGACGGTTCGTTCGTTGAAGCCATCGTCCACGCGATCGAGTTCGAGGATGAATCCCGGCGACGGGGCGTCCATCTGGATTCGATACGTGGAGCGTCCGCCCAGGCCCGGAATGCGAGTTTCGGCGTCGGTGGTAGCGACAATGGAGAGGGCGGGTCCGGGATATGGGGCGTTGGAAACCGGTGGTGGAGGGATTGTGGCGCGGCAGCCGATCAAGCCCATGAGGGCGGCTCCGGACGCGAGCAGGGACGCCGCGGCACGCGCAGAAAATCTGGTCGCACACGATTGGTTGTGGATGCGGATCGTGGTGTGGGGGTCGTGTCGCATGAGAGGTGATGATAGATGAACCGCCGGATGTGCTTGGGCGCGTGGATGGGAAGGGCGGTCGCGGGGATCGCGATTGGGTTGGTGGGTCTGTCATTGTGCTCGTGCGAGGGGACCCGGATGTCGCGGGCGATCGAGTCGATCGTCACGCCGACGGCGTCGGCGGTGGGGCCCAAGGTCGAGTTGGGGGATGAGCCCGAGATCCGAGTGCGGACTCGCGCGGGGGTGAAGAGCGTGTCGATCGGCGTGCCGGGCGATCGGGCGGGTGGGGGGAGCGGCGGGCGTGTGTATGTTCGCGCTGGGGGCGGGTATCGAACGCAGGTGATGCTGACGCCGGTGACGATGGAGGTCCGCGTCGGGGCGATCCGCGTGACGGATCGATCCGGTGCGTCGCAGACCTTCGGCGAGGGGATGGCGGTGGAGGTGCTCGCCGTGGAAGGCGAGCGGTCCGACGTGAGCCGGGTCGTGGCGGGCGGAGTTGGGGCAGCGCGCCTGGCGTCGGGGATCACCGTGGACGGGATGCTCGTGCCGGGGTTCGCGGTTGTGCGCCCTCGCGAGGATTCGGCGATGGGGCTGCTGGACGTGGCGCTGTCGATGCCCCTGGAGTCGTATGTGTCGGGGGTGGTGTCGAAGGAGATGCCGGCTGCGTGGCCCCGGCAGGCGCTCGAGGCGCAGTCGGTGGCGGCCCGGACGTACGCGATGTTCGAGCGTGATCGGGCCCGGCGCGGATCGAGCGTGACGACGGGGTGGTACGACATCGAGGGGACCGAGGCGGACCAGACGTTCGGGTCGATCCCCAAGAGTTCCGCGGTGGTCGAAGCGGTGGCGGCGACTCGGGGGATGGTGCTCTCGTGGCGCGGCGGGCTGATCCGGGCGTACTACAGCAGCACGTGCGGCGGTCGGCCGGCGTCGGGGCGGGATGTGTGGGGCTCGACGCCGGCGTATGACTTCAATAGTGCCGAGCCTTTGCAGGGCTCGCCTCGGGAGAGCGCGTGCCAGGGGTCGAAGTCGTATCGATGGGAGGCGACGCGGGATGCGCAGGACCTGAGTGTTCGGCTCCGGAGTTGGGTGCTGCGGCGGAAGGCCGACACGCCGGTACTCTCGCGCGTGCGGGCGGTCGAGGTGTCACGGCGCAACAGCGCGGGGCGGCCTGTCGAGTATCGCGTGACGGACTCGGACGGCGAAGAGGTCGTGCTGGCGGCGGAAGAGATGCGCGCGGCCTTGAACTACACGGCGACGGGGCTCGCGCCGATCGCGCTCGAGAACCAGGTGCTTAGCGGCGACATGGACATCGAGATCTGGGCGGATGTCGTGCGCCTTCACGGACGCGGGAGCGGGCATGGCGTGGGAATGTGCCAGCACTGCGCGAAGGGGTTCGCGGAGCAGGGCGTGGACTGGCGTGAGATGATGCGACGGTTCTATCCGACGGCCGAGGTCGTCAGGGCGTACTAGATGTCGCACGTGCTCCAGAGGCTCACGTGCCCGCGGGAGGGGTCGGGGGCGTCGAGGCAGGTGTCTCGGCGGGAGAGGGCGCGGCGTCGCCGGTCTTGGGCGCTTCGACTTTGGCCGAGGGCGGCTGGAGTTTGAGCGTCAACTCGTAGTTGTCGAATCGAGTGAACTCTTCGAGGTCCTTGGGGGTGGGCTTGGCGGCGTTGTACTCGGCGATGTACAGACCCGCGAGCATGGCGGCGGCGTCGCCGAGGCGCTTGGCGATGAACTCCTTGCCTGGCGCCCTGCCGAGGTCACCCGATTTTTCCAGGGCGTAGAGCGGCTCGGCCTGGGAGAAACTGCGCTTGATGTGCGCGATCGCGGCGGCCCATGTGTTGGTCGCGTCGATCGTGTAGGGCGCTGGCGTGTGGGCGAGAACATCGTTCGCGGTGATGGAATGGAGTTTGAGGACGCCGCCATCGATGAATGAATGGAACTGGCGGCTGGTGGTGTAGGCGTTGGGGTTCTCCTGGACCCAGCCGTTGTAGTTCATGGTGGTGTGGAGGGGCTGGGCGGCGTCGCCGACGTAGTGGCTGAGGATGCCCATGGCACTCAATGCGTGGGACCGCGCCATCGCGAGTTGCTCCTGGCGCGAGGGGTCGTTGAGCGCCTCGAGTATGCGCACCACTCGGAGGGCGGCGATGGCCTTGGCGTGGCACTCGACGATCGAGTGGGGGAGAAAGCCGGGAATCTCGCGAGACTTTGCGGGATCGGAGTATGGGGGGTTCTTGTCGGGGTCCTCGAAACCCGGGCTCAATCGGTACGTGTGCACCTGGCGGACATAGTCGTATCGCAATGGGGGGAGGGTCTCGAGCGTGAGCCCGTACCTTTCGAGCGGCTCGATATTGATGAAGTGGTCGGGGGAGTTGAGGTGGACGAGTTGGGGGACCTTGATGCTCCGCCAGCGGTCGGGGACGGTCGCCTGGTCGGCGATCTGGAAGGCGACGTTGTCGGCCCCGAGCCATGCCGGCGGGTGGACGGCCTTATTGAACTCGGCCATCGCGGCCTGGGTGACGAGGCGGTGGCCATAGGCGTCCCAGGCGAGCGCGGTGGGGGCGAAGGCGGCGAGGGGGAGGAGCGCGAGGGCGAGGTTGCGGGACACGAGCGTCTTCATGGCAGGAGGGTAGAGCGCCGCGAGGAGGGGCAATCTGGCAGATTGTGTTACGCCAGCCGTGCCGCGAGGTGGAGGGCGGCGAGCATGCTGGAGGGGTCGGCGTGGTTCTGGCCGGCGATTGCGAAGGCCGTGCCATGGTCGGGGCTGGTGCGGGGGAAGGGGAGGCCCAGGGTGCAGTTGACGGCAGTCTCGAAGGCAAGTAGTTTGAGGGGAATGAGGCCTTGGTCGTGGTACATGGCGACGGCGAGGTCGAAGCGTTGCGTTGGTGAGCCGATGAGGCACTCGCGATAGATGGTGTCGGCGGGGAAGGGCCCCTCGATGTGGAGGCCCTGGGCTTTGGCGCGCTCGATCGCGGGAATGATGGTGCGTTGCTCGTCGTCGCCGAGGAGGCCGTGCTCGCCGGCGTGTGGGTTGAGGCCGAGGACCGCGAGGCGGGGGCGATCGATGCCCAGACGCACGCAGGCGGCGGCCCCGAGTTCGATGGCGTCGAGGACGCGCTGGGTGGTGATGAATTTGGGCACGTCGGCGAGAGGGACGTGGGCCGTGGCGAGGACGACGCGGAGGCGCGGGCTCTCGAACATCATCGCGTGGCGAGCGGCATCGGTGTCGTGCGCGAAGAGTTCGGTGTGCCCGGGGAACTGGGCATACCCGGCGAGGGCCCAGGCCTCTTTGGAGATTGGTCCGGTGACGACAGCGACGGGTTGGCGGGCGGCGTGGAGTTCGTTGGCGCGGGTGATGGCGTGTCGGACCCAGAGGAAGGAGGCCCGGCCGTTGATCGCGGAGGGGCGCGCGTCGAACGTCTCGGGGAGATCGGCGATGGGTGTGGTCAGCGTGACTCGAGGTGCTGACGGTTCGTTGCGGCTCTCGAGGGACATGGCCCAGAAGGGCTTGATCCCGGCCTTGCGGGCGGCGTCTTCGAGGGGTGGCTCGACGCCGATGATCTCGATGGACGCATCGAGCGTGGGATGCGCGGCGGCGAGGGCCTTGAGGACGACCTCGGGACCGATGCCGCCGGGATCGCCGAGGGTGACGAGGAGTGTGGGATGACGTGGCGGGTTGCCTTCGCGGGCTATGGTCACGCGAGGACTGTAGTGAACCAGATCTGGCGGCCTTCAACGAGAGGATTCGATCGATGTTTCGACACGTGTTGACCGTCCGATGGCTTGTGCTCGCGGCGTGTGTGGTGGCGGTGGGAGGGTGCTCGTCGAACCACAAGACACTGCTCTATGAGGCGCCCGATGGCACGATGATGGAGCCGATGAACTTCAAGGGGATAGCGATGACGATCGAGGATCTCAAGGTTGGAACGGGCGACGAGGCAAAGCGCAAAAGCACCGTCACCGTGCACTACCACGGCACGCTCGCGGCGGACGGCAAGGTCTTTGACTCGACGCGCGGCAGTGAGCCGGCGGAGTTTCCGCTCAATCGGCTGATCCCGGGGTGGCAGGTCGGCGTGCCGGGGATGAAGGTCGGTGGGATTCGTCGGCTCATGATCCCGCCCCAGATGGCGTATGGCGCCGATGGCGCGGGCGACGTGATCCCGCCGAACGCGACGCTGGTCTTCACGATCGAACTCGTCGGCGTGAAGGATCCGCCGGCGGAACCGAAGAGCGACGACAGCGAGAAGTAGGATCGACGATGGCGCGATTGGAGCACATCACGGCGGGCGAGTCGCATGGGGCGGCGTGCGTCGCCGTGGTCTCGGGGATGCCCGCGGGGTTGCACGTCGAGGCGGCGGCGATCGACGGCGAACTCGCCCGGCGGCAGCGCGGCTATGGACGCGGGGCGCGCCAGCGGATCGAGGATGACCGCGTGGAGTTTCTCTCGGGGCTTCGCGATGGGCTCACGATCGGCTCGCCGGTGGTGATGGTGGTGCGGAACAAGGACGCTCGGATCGATGACGCGGAGAAGACGCCGCCGATGTTCCAGCCGAGGCCCGGGCACGCGGACCTCGCGGGGGCGATCAAGTATCTGACGACGGACGCGCGGGGCGTGGTCGAGCGGGCGAGCGCGCGGGAGACGGCGTCGCGGACGATGGCGGGAGCGCTGGCGCACGTGCTGCTTCGCGAGGTTGGCATCGAGGTGCTCGGGTTCGTGCGCGCGATTGGAGGTGTGGAGACAGGGATCCATGCCGAGGCGTCGAATGCGAGGGACCTGCGCGTGCGCCGAGACGCGAGTGATGTCGCGTGCCCGGATGAGCCGATCGCGGAGAAGATGCATGCCGTGATCCGCGAGGCGAAGGAGAACCAGGACACACTCGGCGGCATCATTGAGGCGCACGTCTTCGGCTGCCCGCCGGGGCTTGGTTCGTGCATGGACTGGCGCGACAAACTCGACTCTCGACTCGCGGCGGCGGCGATGGGGATCCAGGCGATCAAGGGCGTGGAGATCGGGCTTGGCTTCGAGGGGGCCCGGCGCGCGGGAAGCCGCGTGCATGACGAGATCCACTACGACAAATCGAGGCGCAATGATCGCACGCTCGGGTTCGTTCGGCCCACCAACAACGCCGGCGGTCTGGAGGGGGGCATGACCAACGGGCAGGCCATCGTCGTGCGGGCGGCGATGAAGCCGATCTCGACGCTGCTACGTGGCATGACGAGCGTCGATCTCAACACGAAGGAATCGGCGCGGAGCGTGCACGAGCGGAGCGACGTGTGCGCGGTACCGGCGGCGAGCGTGGTGCTGGAGAACGTGGTGGCGCTCGAGGTGGCGCGGGCGCTCCTGGAGAAGTTCGCGGGGGACACGATGGTGGAGTTGCGCCAGAGCCTGGAGCGGTATCTGGAGGATGCGCGGTTGCTGCCGATGTCGCCGGGGGAGAGGCGGCTGGCGTAGCTCGTTTGCGCGTGATTGTTCGAGTGGTCGAGGACTAGCCTGCGACCGGTGGTGATGCGGTCGAGGTGGGCGTGCTTGTGGGGATGGCCGGCGGGCCGACTCTTCCCTTGACGTCCGCGGGGGCACCCGTTTCAAGGATGCTCTTGAGGTGCTTTCGCATGCGGTCGAGGAAGTTCCAGTAGAGCACGAGCGCGATGAGCGGCCCGACGAGGACGAGCGCCCCGACGATGTACAGCACGGGAAGGAGCCACATGTATCGGCCGGAGCGGCGGACCATCCAGTCGTCGGGGACGCGCTTCGCCAGCCATTGCTCGTGATTCATCATGCCAAAGAAGAGCATGCCCCACGCGACGAGGCTCACGAGTCCGACAAGGACATTCAGAATGGTGATAAGGTCGAAGGAACCGGCTGGCGAGAAGAACTGGAGCGGGAAGCTCACGCAGGCAATCACGAGAGAGACGATGCAGGCGTAGCGGACGATCTGCCTCGCTGACTTCGGGCTCTCGCCCGCGATGTGGCGCGGGTTGGGCGCGGCGATCTTGAAGTAGCCGACGATCGAGACGATCGAGATGGCGATGCTGATGAAGTTCAGGGCGAGAACGACGCCGGGCGAGCCGCCGAGGGCGTAGGTCGCGATGGCCGCCAAGACCGCGACGATGATGCTGACGAGGATGGTGATGAGGACAACTCGGTGGCCCAGCAGCAGTTCGGTGAGGTACTCGCGCGAGGCGTTCTGGAGGAGGTCGTCTCGGAGCGATTCGGAGACGGAAGCGCCGCATTCCGAGCAGACGCCGGCACAGGGCAGCCCGCGCAGGTTGTAGCCGCAGGAGATGCAGGAGCGATCGTCAAGAACGACTTCCGGCATGGCTCGTTGCTGATCCACGGGCGCTCCTGGGCTCGGTTGACTCCGCGAGTTGCGTTCGTTTACCGCACCGTCACGCTCTCCATCGCCGCCTCGCCGATGACTTCCTCGGCATAGTCGTTCATCGCGTCGCGGAGCTGCTCGAAACTCTCAAGCACGTAGTAGATGGGTTGGTAGTGGTCGATCTCGAAATCGGTGTTGCAGACTTTGTCGAGATCGAAGGGGCGGTAGACCGGCACGTCGCGCGGCGTGCAATCGGGGGCAACGCTGCTGCGCTTCTCCCAGTCGCCCGTGAGCGAGTAGGCGGCCTCGCCATGGCTGCTCACAAGCCCGCTGCCATAGACCTTGATCTGGCCATTCTCTTTGATCAGCCCGAACTCGACGGTGAACCAGAAGAGCCGGCCGAGGCGCTTGATGTGCTCCTCGTCCTCGCAGAGCAGGGCGGCCTTGCCATAGGTCTGGAGGAAGTCGGCAAAGACCTTGAGCGTGTGGAGGGGGACGTGCCCGAAGACGTCGTGGAAGATGTCGGGCTCGGGGAGATAGTCCATCACCTCGCGCGGGCGGATGAGGACGGTGGTGGGGAACTCGCGCTGCGCGAGGCAGGCGAAGAAGGATTTCGCGGGGAGATAGCCCGGCACGCCATAACTCGCCCAGTTGCTGGCGCGCTGGAGGAAGGTGTTGATGCCCTCGAGTTTCGTGCCCTTGGTGACTTTGGTGCCGCCGGCGAGTTCGAGGTCGCGGTCGGCGACCCAGTCGTCGAGGAGCGGTAGGCGGTCGCGTGAGAGTTTGAGGATCTTCATGCCCTCGATGAAGATGCGGCTGACCTGCTGCTCGAGAACGGTCCAGCGTCGGTCGAACATCTCACGCCAGACGTCGTGGTTCTCGCGCGTGTACTTCCAGTACTGCTGGGTGATGTAGAACTTGTCCGCGTTGATCTGGCTCGCGGGGAGATTCGGCGCGTGATCGGCGGCGGCCTGGGCGAGGCGGGCCTCGTCGGAGTCGATGATGTTGTTGTATCGGATGTCAGGTCGCATGGTGGTCCTCCGTGCGCGGGGACAAGTGGATCCATGCGGGAGACGTGCGTTGGCGTGCAAATGGGCTACGCCCTGCGCGATATCCCCCGCTTCCACAGATTCTACGCGGTCGGGTGCGATTTCGAATCGATCGAGTTTTGGCGGGTTTGTGCCTAGTGCAGCACGCGATAGACCTCGGCCTCGTCGGTCAGGCCCATCCCCACCTTGCGGAGGGCGTCCTCACGCATGGGCTGGAAGCCCTGGGCCTTGGCGGCGTCGGCGAGGGCGATGGCGTCGGCCTGCTGGCCGGTCAAACGGCGGATCTCGTCGGTCATGGTCATGATCTCGTAGACGGCGAGGCGGCCTTTGTACCTGGACCCGAAGCACGCCTCGCACGCGTCGCCGCTCGAGCCGACGCCGGTGCCCTTGCAAGTCTGGCACGTGCGGCGGAGCAGTCGCTGGGCGAGGACCGCGAGGAGCGACGAGGTCACGAGATACGGCTCGACGCCGATGTCGATGAGGCGGGGGACGGCACTGGGCGCGTCGTTGGTGTGGAGCGTGGCGAGGACGAGGTGCCCGGTGAGCGAGGCCTGGATCGCGAGTTGGGCCGTCTCGGTGTCGCGGATCTCGCCGACGAGGATGACGTCGGGGTCCTGGCGGAGCAGGGCGCGGAGGCCGGTGGCGAACGTGACGCCGCGCTTCACGTTGACCTGCATCTGGCTGATGCCGTCGAGGTGGTACTCGACGGGGTCCTCGATGGTCATGACGTTGCGGCTGGCGCGATCGACGCGCTGGAGGGCGGCATAGAGCGTCGTGGTTTTGCCGCTGCCGGTCGGGCCCGTGACGAGGATGATGCCGGTGGGGCGCTCGACGAGGTCGAGCAGGCTTGTCTGCATGTCGCGCGTCATGCCGATCTCGTTGAGATCGAGTTGCGTGGACGACTGGTCGAGGAGGCGGAGGACGAGGCGCTCGCCGTAGACCGTGGGGATGCAAGAGAAGCGGATATCGATCTTGCGGCTGCCGATGCGGACGGTCGTGTGCCCGTCCTGGGGGGTGTACCGGTTGGCGATGTCCAACTCGGTCATGACCTTCAGGCGGCTGGAGATCGCGGGGGCGAGGGAAAGGGGCGGGCTGAAGGCGTCGACGAGCATGCCATCGATGCGGAAGCGGATGATGAGTTTGGTCTCGCCGGGGTGGACGTGGACGTCGCTGGCGCGCCGTCGGAGGGCCTCGAAGAGGATCATGTTCACGAGGCGGATGACGGGCGTCTGGCGCGCGAGTTGGAGGAGGTCGGTCGCCTGACCCGCGAGTCCCGCCACGGAGGCGATGGCGCGCTCGTCGAGGGGCATCTCCTCGATGATCTCGGTGACGAGGTCCTGGCGGCGTTCGTAGCCACGATTGATGAGGTTCGCCACGCCGCCGCGAGGGGAAAAGACCAGGCGGATGGGCGCGTCGAGCATCTCCTCGAGCATGGTGAAGACGGCGGGCAGCATGGGCTGGGCCGTCGCGAGGGTGAAGGCGTGCCCGACCGAGTCGATCGCGGCAACGTGGAACTGGCGCGCGACATCGAGGGGAACGATCTCGTAGAAACGCGAGGCGGAATCCTGCAGGCGTGGCTCGGCAACGAACGGAACGCCCGTGCGCTTGGAGAGAAGATCGAGCGCCTGGTGCTCGTCGAGGGCGAGCAGGCCCATCAGCACTTCCCAGGGTTCCTCGTCCGAGCCTTCCAGTTTGGGGAACTGCGCGAGTTGCTCGGGGGCGAGGCGGATGGGTCCCAGGAGTTGCGCGATGCGCGCCCAATCGCCGGAGGCGCCCGCGGGCGCGAGCGTGCCGCTCCCCGGCTTGGGGATGGACTTGCCCGTGATGGAGGCTGGAAGGAGCGGCATGCGTGGGCGTCTGGGGCCGAGTTACGGCGTGGTCTGGTTCAGGTTGATGGTGCTTGGCGTGAGGGCCGGGGTGTCGGCGTTGAGTTGCGAGGTCGCCATCGGTCCTTCGGTGAGCAGTCGCAGGTCTCGGAAATGCTCATCACGCATGATCTTGGGCGTGAGGAAGACATAGAGCGTCGTCTTGCGGTCGTTGGTGTTGTCGTCGCTGAAGAGGCGACCGATGAGGGGGATCTCGCCCAGGAGCGGAACGGAGATCTTGGTCTTGCCCTTGTTGGAGAAGGTCAGTCCGCCGACGACGACGGTCATGTCCGAGGGCACGGTGACGACGGCGTTGAGTTCGTTGGTCTGGCGAGGCGGCGGTGTGTTGGCGGCGGCGGGTCCAGTGAAGCTCGAGAGTTTCGCGTTGTACTCGAGCCTCATGTAGCCCCCCTCGGAGATGTGGGGCGTGACGGTGAGATCGGTGCCGGCCTGCTCATAGCCTCCGAAAGACGTCGTCGTCGGGTTGCCCGAGGTCTGCGTCGTCGTGGTCGTAGGTTGCTCATCGACCGAGGCGATCGTGGCCTCCTCGTTATCGTCGACGAGGAGTTGCGGCGTCGAGAGGATGCGCGTGTCCACCTTGCGCTGGAGTGCGGTGAGGATGATCGGGATCTGATCGTTCCGGATGACGGCGGCGGTCAACGCCGGGAGACCCGTGGCGACGGCCTTGGGGTCGGTGAAGGTGTTGGGGAAGGTACTCAGCCCGAAGTTGGTGTTGAGTGCGCCACCGGAGCCGCCGGCGTTGATGAGCTGGCTCTCGAACGCGAGGCGCATGTCGTCGGTCCAGTTGACGCTGACGATCTTGGCCTCGATGTAGACCTGCGGGCGGCGGAGGTCGATCTTCTGGATGAGTTTCTCAAAGTCGTCCTGTTGCTTAGCGGGGGCGCGGACGAGGATCTGGTTGTTGGCGGTGTCGGCGGTGACGGAGGCGTTCTCGCCGGTGAGCGCGAGTTCGCCCACGGGCGTGCCGTCGGGGTTGAAGTTCTGGATCACGGGCTGGGCGACGCCGGTGCCGCCGCCGCCGGGCAGGAGCGAGTTGCGCGCGCCCGTGGCCTGTCCGAGCAGGGTCTGGATGAGCGTGGCGGCCTCCTCGGCGTCGGAGTGCTTGAGCTTGTAGTTGCGGATGACGATGAAATCGCCCTTGATGTCGAGTTCGGCGATGAGTTTGTCCATCTGGGTGTGCTGCTCGGTCGTGCCGTAGTACAGCATGGACCCGCTGCTCTCGTCGATGACCATGACGGGCCCGCCGATGAGGGGCTGGTTGAGCCGTTGTTGACGCGCCTGGGCGCTGAAATACTGCTGGTTGTAGTCGTAGTAGTTCCCGAAGTTGTTCCCGCCGGCCTGCTTCTCGATGGAGACGACCTCGCCCATCCCTCGCTCGCGGGCGATGTCGGCGATTTGCTTCGCGGCCGAGCCGACCTCATAACGCTTGGGCTCGAGTTCGCTGGTCCGGTCGATGACCCCGACCACCCCCTTGACAAAGTCGATCTCCGATTGCACGCCCCGGAAGATGAGCGCGTTCCCCTGCGGGTCGACCGTGAGCCGGTCGGCGAGATTGTCCAGGGCGCTCGGGCGCGCGCTGGGCGTGGTGGCCGGGGGCGGGGTCTGTCCGTCGGGCGCGACCACGCCCGTGCTGCGCGCCGGCGAGGCCTGACCCACCAGCGCCAGAACGCGCTGCAGCGCGACCGGGGCCGACAACTGACGAACCTCGATCCGCGTGAACTCCGCCTTGGCGAACTCCGACAGGATCTTGTTCACCAGCGACTCGAACGAATCCAACTGCCGGGGCGAACCCGTCGCCACGATCAACCCGAGATCATCGAACGCGACGGCCGACTTGGTCGGCGCGATCGACGTGACCTGCGTCGAGATCGACGAGGCCCGGACGTTCGGCGTGGGAATCACGCGCGTCGTCGCCCCGGCCTGGGTCGCGTCGGCCATGCCCAACTGCGACTCGATCGCGTCGCGCGGGTGCACCGTGAAGAACCCCGGCATCGACGACGTGATCGTGAAGTTGTACTGTTCCAGCAGCGCGTTCACCAGCGACATCAGTTCCGACTTGTGCACGCTGACCGGCGCGTAGAACGTCACCGCGCCCACCAGGTCGCCCTTGATGACGACGTTGATGTCCAGCGTCTGGACGAGGAGTTCGACGAGGGTTGTGAGTTGCACGGGCTCGGAGAAGGCCGCGAGCGTGATGGTCTCGTCGTCTCCGGTTCCGACGTCGGGGATGTCCTGATGTCCAGCCGGCGTGGCGACCGCGGGCTGCATTGCGTTGGCGGCGGCCGGGGCGGCAGTAGAGTTGGCCACGGGTCGTTGCATGCCGTCTTGAGTTCCAGGCAGCGTCCCGGCCATCCCGGGGCGGACCTCACCGCCCATGCGGTTGGCCCGGCGGTCGGCGGCCCGCTTGGCGCGATCGTCCATCGACTTGAGGGCCCCATCCTCCTTGCCCGTTTCCTTGCTGTCCTGCTTCGTGTCCTGCTTCCCACCCTTCGCGGATTCGGCGACCTTGTCCTGGGCCGAGGCGCGCGGCGAGAGAGCGCATCCGGCGGCCAACACGAGAGCCAGAGCCAGGCCGGTGGTGGAGGATGTTGTCGCGCTCGTCGTTCGAGTTCTCATGGGCTTCTCCGCTCCCTGGACCATCACCCGCACGGGTTGCTCGCGGATGGAAGGTCTGGCAAGATCCGTCATTCATCGGCGCGCCGCCCGCGCGACGCCCACCCGATGAGCCATCCCGCGCCCTGTGAACCGAAGACGTTAGGGGTGCTCGCTATGCTCCGACGGTGCCCGCACGATCTTCCGCCACAATCCGCGTCGTCAGCCTCGTACCCAGCGCGACCGAGATCCTCTGCGAACTGGGCGGCGGGGGGCTCCTCGTCGGGCGATCGCACGAGTGCGACCATCCGCCTGGTGTGAAGCGTCTGGCGGCGGTGTGCGCGCCGACGCTGCCGACACAGGCCGAGGGTGCCGACTGCCGGACGATCGATGAGCACGTGCGCCAGGCGATGGCCGAGCGGTTACCGCTCTACACCCTCGACCTCCAGATGCTCGAGTCGCTCAAACCCGACGTGATTCTGACCCAGGACTTGTGCGACGTCTGCACGATCGATCGAGCCAGCGTGGCCAGTGCGGCGGCCAGGCTCGGCGCCAGGGTCGTGGCGCTCAAGGCCGAGACGATCGAGGGCGTCCTAGACGACGCCCTCCTTCTCGGACGCGAGGTTGGCCTTGAGTCCCAGGCGATCGCGACCGTCGCGGCGTGGCGTGAACGTCTCTTCGCGGCCCAGGAACGCGTCGATCCATACGCCTATGGCCCGAATGTCGCGTTCCTGGAGTGGACCGACCCGCCGTTCGTCGCAGGGCACTGGACGGTGCAGATGATCGAGCGTGCCGGCGGGCGACTTCCGCTCAACCCGACATCGCCTGTCGCGCGTGCTGGGGCGGCGGCGGGTCCGATGCAGGCCGAACGCCGCGCGGGCAAAGGCCGGCGCCTCTCGATCGATGAACTCGTCGAGTCGAAACCCGATCGCCTGGTCATCGCGCCGTGCGGGCTGACGCTCGAGCAGTCGGCGCACTCGTGGTGGGAGATGGCGCGCGAGCCGCGCGTGAGGCAACTCGAATGCGTACGCGAGGGACGCGTCGCGATCGTGGATGGGAACCAGATGTTCAATCGCCCGGGGCCGAGGCTGATCGATGCGTTTGAATGGCTCGTCGGTTGGTTGCAGAATCGCCCGGAGATGATGCCACCGAGTTTTCCGTGGGAGATCGCGAACTAAGTCGATGGTGTCCGAGCCCCGCCATGCTCCAGGCGCCTCAAAAAGGGAGAAGGGCGTGGCATCGAAACGCCACGCCCTTCGGGGGGGGGCAAGTTGTTGGACACAGTGTATCAGGTCCGATTCGATGTGCAAGTCTTGGCGTCAAAATCTGCGCCAATCGGAGTTGAGTTCAAAGACGCAGCGTGTCTCAAACACGCACAAGTCGATGAATGAAAACGAGATGCGCAACGTGGATCCAGGTGCAGTGCGAAACATGGAGCACGTGGTCCTCCCGGACAAATCGCTATCGCCGACGGGGAGTCGCGACGAGCGCGCCCAGACCAAGGAGTGCCAAGGCACCCGGCGAGGGGATCGTCGGCTCGAACTCGACGACGAATCCATACTCAATGTGATTGGTCGGCTGGTCGTTCCACACGCCCAGCGGATACTGGCCTGTGGGATCGAAGCGCGCGATCCAGAGCGTGAGGACGCTCTCCTCGCCGTTCTCGATCCAGTCGCCGCCGTCGTTGGGCTCGGGCTGCGTCGGCTCCCAGTTGGTGTACGACCACGCCTCACCGGTGACCCAGGTCCAGTTGTCGGCCGGGTTGGTGGCGCCGGCGGCCTGGTAGCCGCCGAGGAAGTAGCGATTGGTGACCGCCTCGTAGAGATTCGCCACGACCCAGTTGGTCTCGGCGGCGGAGGTGATGGTCGCGAGGTGCCCGGTGAACGTCTGCCCGCCGCCGTCGACGAAGGCGAGGCTCGAGGCGACGTTCTTCGCCTGGTCCCACGTCATGCCCTCGGGATAGAGGGCGTTGAAGGACGTGATCTGCGCGTAGTAGTGCCCGTTGGCTGGATTATAAATCGGGGTGTACACGATCCCCGCGTTCGCGATCGACGCGACACCACCAAGGGCCAACGCGACCACGGCACAACGCACACAAGACATATTCATGACTCGATCTCTCCCTTCCCCAGGCAACGCGCTGGGCGCGGCCTGTCCCTCTCAACTCCCAAGGGATCAAGATACACGAGCACTCGAGAATGTCAAGGTGACAATGCCAAAAAACGTCTGTATTTTAGGGCTTTTTGGTGTGCGATGAGCGCGCACACGCACGCGAAGACGCGCGAGTGATCTGAGCCGGATGCGGCGTGATCACACGCGTCTCGCGTGCGTGCATGCTTGCGTGGAGTCGCGTTGCGCGACCCGATGGTGGAGTGACGAACTTACCGACGGCGGCGGATCATCACGAACGAGCCGAGCGCCGCGAGAGCGAGCGACCCCGGTGCGGGGATCGGCGCCTCGAACTCGACGAGGAAGCCCTTGCTCGTGTGGGTGTATGTGATGCCGTCCTCGACATAGGTCAGAGGCTCATCGTTCCACACGCCCAGCGGGTAGCCGCTGTTGGGGTTGTACGGCGCGCGGTAGTCGTAACGCCACAGCGAGAGGATGATCTCATCGACGTGCCCACGTCCGTCGTTGGGCTCGGGCTCGATGGTCTCCCAGTTGGTGTAGTTCCACACCTCGCCCGTGACCCACGACCAGCCCGCCTCGGGATCGGAGAGGCCAGGGGTCTGGCGTCCGCCGAGGTAGTACAGGTCGATGCAGGCCTGCTGCATGTTGGCGACGACCCAATCGGTCTCGTTCTGCGACGTGATGGTCGCGAGGTGACCCTTGAGCCCCATGAACGTGAGCGACTCGGCGATGGCGTACGCCTGATCCCACGTGATCCCGTCGTTGTGACCGGCATCGATCGCGGAGATCTGGGCGTAGTAATGCCCATTGCTCGGGTTGTACACAGGGGTGAAAACGATCGCCGCCGACGAAGACAGGGCAAATCCACAAGCCCCCATCGCCATGGCGACAAAACGACAACACAAAGACGACATAACTCGATCTCTCCCTTCCCCAGGCTCTGCGCTGGGCACAGCCTGTCCCTCTCAACTCCTATGGGGAGCAAGATACAACGAAACGAGCGAATGTCAACAGAAATTGCGAAAAAAACCGCACAAGTTGCCCAGATTGACAAAAAAGATTCGTCATGGTCGATGTCGTTTGCGCAGCATCACGGCTCCGAAGGGTCTCGGACGCTCGTGCGGGCTGTCGGTTGATTCACACGGGGGCGAATAGGACCTGGTTACCGGTCGCGGAAGCGGTTTCCCTTGCGTTTGTCGCGCGACTTGGACTTCTGGCTCCGGCGTTGCCCGCCGGACATGCCTCGGCGTCGGTCGTAGTCCGGGAACCCGCCCGCGCCGCCCTGGCTGGACATCCCGCCACCCAGCCCGGCCTGGAGGCCAAGCGAGATGTTCTTCCGCTTGCCCGCGGCCCTGGCGGCATCGTCGGCGACGACGAGGTCGAGCTTGCGTTGTGCGAGATCGACGTTGGCGATCTTCACGGTGACGAGATCGCCGAAGTTGAACGAGCGCCCCGATCGCTGATCAACGAGCGCGCCGGACTTCTGATCGATCTTCCAGAAGGGGCGGAGGTTGTCGCGGGTCGTGTCGCCGGGAAGGTCCTCGGACTTGATGAAGCCGTCGGCGAGGAACTTGTCGATCTGGATGAAGACGCCGCGCGGGTTCACGCCGGTGACCACGCCCGAGTACGTCTCGCCGATGTGCTCGGCGAGGAGTTGGAGGACGAGGAAGGAGCGGAGTTCGCGTTCGGCGGCCTCGGCGTTCTCTTCGCGGCGCGTGGCGTGGCGACCGATCTCGACGAGTTCCTCCTCTGGGGGGCACGATTCGGTGCGGAGGAGGTCCTGCCCGAGCCGGCGCTTCTCGGGGTCGGACTTGGGGCGCTTTGTGCCGTTGTCGGTCTTGCGGAGGTACTCGGCCAGGGCGCGGTGGACGGTGAGGTCGGCGTAGCGACGGATGGGGCTTGTGAAGTGGGCGTAGGCCTCGCTGGCGAGGGCGAAGTGCCCGATGAGGGCGGGGCTGTACTCGGCCTTGCTGAGGGTGCGGAGCACGGCCATGTGCACGGCCCTCGCGGCGGGTGTGCCATGGGTCGCTTTCAGTAGTCCTTGCAGTTCCTCGCGTGAGGGCGCCTTGGGAATGCGAAATCCCGCGACGAGGGCGGCCTTGCGCATCTCGTCCACGTCGCCCGGGACGGGGTCGGGGTGGATGCGTCGGAGCAGCGGCACGCCGAGGTTCTCGAAGAGGCGCGCCAGCACCTCGTTCGCCTCGACCATGAACATCTCGATGAGTTTGTGGGTGAAGGCGTCGTCCTCGCGCTCGGCATCGACGACGCGTCCGTGCTCGTCGTAGACCAGTTCGACCTCGGGGAGATCGAGCACGATCATCCCCTGGCGGTCGCGGCGGGCCTGGATCTGTCGCGCGAGATCGTTCATTTCGCGCACGGCCTCGAGGAGTTGGTCGGAGTACTTCGGCGGGGTCTTGGCGTGGCGGCGCGCCTCGGTGAGGTCGCCATCGATCAGCGCCTGGGCTTCGAGATAGGTCAATCGCTTGGCGGACTGGATGAGCGTCTGGGCGACGCCCTCGGCCTTGACCTCGCCGTGCCGGTTGTAGGTCATGAACGCCGACTTGCAGAATCGCGGCACGCCCTCCTGCAGCGAGCAGATGCCGTTGCTCAGGATCTCCGGGAGCATGGGGATGACCAGTCGCGGCAGATAGCACGAGTTGGCGCGGTCCTTGGCCTCGACATCGAGAGGAGAGCCCGGCTCGATGAAATGGGCGACGTCGGCGATGTGCACGCCGAGTTCCCAGCCGTCGGCGGTGCGCTTGATCGAGATCGCGTCGTCGTAGTCCTTCGCGTCGGGTGGATCGATGGTGAGGATGAACTCTTTGGTGAGATCGATGCGGCCGGTGAGCGACGATGCGCCCTTCTCGCGCCAGGCGCCGATCTGGCTGTCGAAACTCTGCGTCGCCTCGCGCGCCTGGTCGACGCACTCCTCGGGGAACTCGCCGGGGAGGTCGTACGCCGCGATGACGGCCTGGGTCTCGACGTCGGGGCGGCCGGCGTCGCCCAGGACCTTGGTGATGACGCCCTCGGCGAGGCTCGTGGTGCCGCCGAGCCCTGGTTGCGGATACGCGAGGATCTCGACGACGACCTTGTCGCCCTCGCGGGCGTTCTTGCTGGTGGCATCGCGGACGACGATGGGCTCGGTGAGTTCGCGCCCGTCGGGAGCGACGAGCCACTGATCGCCTCGTTTGAAGAGTTCGCCCGCGAAGTTGGATCGTTTGCGTTTGAGGACCTCGACGATGACGCCGACGAATCCGCTGGAGTTCTTGACGCCGCCGCGTCGGTCGACCTCGAGCGCCACGCGGACGGTGTCTCCGGTCAGCGCGTCGAGGGTGTCCTCGGGGCCGACGAAGACGCTTCCCTCTTTCACCGAGGGCGTAGGCTCGACGAAGCCGAATCCGCGAGGGTTTCGGCGGAAGGTCCCGGTGATCTCGCCGCCGCGCGAGGCGAGGGAGGGGAGCGAGAGATTTCCCGCCTGATTGATATGGACGAGTTTCTGTCGCGCGAGGGCCTGGACGGCCTCCTCAAACTCGGGAAGTTCCTCACTCGGGATGGCGAGATCGCGCGCGACCTCCTGGACCTTGCGCGGCGAGTAGTCGTCGTGCTTGAGGTGCTCGAGCAGGCGACGCGTGTAACGAAGACTCATGGACGAGGGTAGGTGGGGCGGAGATTGAACCCTGAGCACGTCAGGGCTTGCCCGCGAGCGACTGGACGATGGTCTGCACGCGTGCCTGGAGCGCGGCGATCGCCCGATCGTCGCCCGTCGCGTTCACGGTCGCGGCGAGCGTGCTAGGCCCGAGCGCATCGGTGAAGCCCGGCGAATGGTGGACGAGATTCACCGTGGAGCCCACCAGCGTCGCGTGGAGCGTCGTGTCGCCCGAAGCGCGGAGGAACCCGCCACCGGCATAGATCCCGATGCCGGTCGGCGCGATCAGGATGTAGCGGACGGTGGCGTTGGAAGCGTTGTTGGAGATCGGGGTCTCGCCGGGTTTGGGGGCGATGAACTGGTGGATGTGGACGAGGCTGGCGCTGACGCCGGCAAGCGAGGTGTCGGGGTGCCACCGCTCGATGGGGAGGTCGGTCATGTAGATGTCGATCGCGTTGGCGTCCTGACGGGCGAAGACGCGGGTGGGGAGACGGGCCTCGAAGGCACGCTGGGACGTGGCGGAGGAAAGGCGAACCGTGCCCTGGGAGGCGCATCCGGAAAATGCCACCGGAATCAGGGCAAACAAGCCTAGAACAAACAGACCATGCGGAATGTGTGAAGTTTTGGTGTCGGGCATGCAACAGAGTACGAACCATGCAGGTACAACGTGATGCCTTCCGGAACGATGCATTCCTGCGCCTGGGAGAGTGTGGCCACGGGATTGCCGTTACAGAACCCATCGGCAAGTCCGGGGTCTAACAAAGATGACATCGACGTGGGGGAGACGCCGTGGGGGACTTGCACGGAGACGCACGATGAATGCGAGGATGACGACTATCAAGAGGCGCTCTCTGAAGCAAAGTCGGCTTCCCAATCCACGCCTTGCTGTCGGCGTGCTCGCGATGGCGCTGGCCGCGGGGGCGCTCGGGCAGGCCACGGCTCCCGGCATCAGCCCCAAGGGCACGTCGGACATCGCGCCCCAGACCGCGCCCGGCGTGGGGATCAAGGTTGGTGATGGTGTGCGCCAGTTGGCCGTGCCGAATACCGACTCGCGGCTCGGAGAGAACTATCCGGGATCGCTCTATCGCCCGGAATCCTCGCGACGATTCGGCGTGTCGAAGGTCGGTGCGGTGCATCATGGACATGGGGCACACGCGTCCGGCGTGCCGCGTCGCCCGCGCGTGACCTCGACGGGCTTTCCGCCACACATCGATCGACAGCAGTGGCAGGACTGGCTGCGACACAGCGGGCCGAAGTGGATGGTGACCGCAGCCCACGATCCGGCGATGCTCGCCAGACTCGCGCTCGTCGATGCCGCGTGGCAGAATGACGATCGTCGGCACGCGATGGACGATGCCGAAGCGAATGCCCCGCATGCCGGCAAGCCGCTCGACACCACCGGGCATCCGTACATCATCGGTGGCGGCGGGGCGACGCTCTTCGATCGACGCACGCTCGACAGCCTCTCCCCGGAAGATCGCGCGCGGTTGGCGCGCGGCATGCAGTCGGAACTCCGCCGAGAGGCCATCGAGGCCGAGATGGACCGGCTGGGTTGGGTCAACGGCAAGCCGCCGGCTGAGAAGACGTCGTGGCAGTTGGGAATCGACGCGATCAAGGCCAAACGCTCGAAGGAAGCGGTCGAGCCGCTGCTCAAGCACCTTGCCGTTCATCCAAGCGATGTGGTGGGGAAGCGACTGCTCGGCGTGGCGATGTTGGAGACGGGACGGATCAACGAGGGAATCGCGATGATCCTGTCGGCCTATGCCGACGATCCGCGGTTGGCACTCTCGCCGTTCGATATCGAGGCGTCGGGTCTGAATCAAACTCGGGTTCGGTCGCTGGTCTCCCGCGCGACCCAGCAAGCGAACTCGACCAAGCAAGGCATGGCATGGCTCACGGTCGTCATGCTGATGCAGGCCGAGAGTGCCACGGACCACGCTCGCTTGGACCTGGCCGAGAAGTGTCTCGCGAAGGCCAAGGACCACGACCTGGACGCCACCATCGCCGGGTGGATGGAAACGGCATTGGACACGCAACGCCGGCGAATGGCCGAGGAACAGGCCGCTGATAAATCCATGTCTGAAAGCGACATGCGTCCAGGGGAATAAAGATAGGGTTTTGTTCGTATTTGTATGATTCGGACTCATTCGCTGGGTCATTGCTCCCTCATGAATTCAGTGAAATTGGAATTTGGAAAGCCCTGGAGTCGCGGCTATCCTCACGCCCTCGTCCATGAGGCTTGACCGTTTGGAGGCCGACGCTTCCAGGTGGGACAACCCAGAACCGACAGGACTACTTTGGTCCGCGACACTCCAGGCCGGAGGTCGTGTCCGGGGCTTGCAAGAGCATCCGGGACCATTGTGGGAGGTGGAAAACGATGGCCAAGAAAGAAATCACTCAAGTCTTCAAGATCATGGCTCCCGGTGGGTCCGCGACCCCCGCGCCACCGCTCGGCCCCGTTCTGGGCTCCAAGGGCGTCAACCCCGGACAGTTCATCCAGAAGTTCAACGCCGCGACCCAGCACGTCAAGGGCAAGGTCGTCGGCTGTGTCGTCACGGTCTACACCGACAAGTCGTTCGACCTGGAGATCAAGAGCTCGCCCGCGAGCGTGCTGATCAAGGACGCGGCGAAGGCGGAGAAGGGGTCGGGCGAGCCGAACAAGACCAAGGTCGGCAAACTCACCCAGGACCAGGTCCGCAAGATCGCGCAAGAAAAGATGGCGGACATGAACTCGCAGTCCATCGAGGCGGCGATGCGCGTGATCGCGGGCACGGCCCGTTCCATGGGCGTGACGGTCGAGGGCTGAGTCAAGGCACACACACGAGCGACAACGCTCTTGAAGCGAGAAGACGCATGGCATATCGAATCACCAAGAGGCAGAAGGCGAACACGGGCATCGCCCCCGCAAACGCGGTGGACGCCGCCGAGGCCGTCAGCGCCCTCAAGAAGTTCAAGGCCCCCAAGTTCGACCAGACGGTGAACGTCTGTATGCACCTGGGGATCGACACGAATCAGGCGGACCAGAACCTCCGAGGCGCGGTGAGCCTGCCCAAGGGCATCGGCAAGACCAAGCGCGTCGTGGCTTTCTGCCAGAGCGACGTGGCGCCCAAGGCGCTCCAGATGGGGGCCGTGAAGGCCGGCGGCGAGGAACTCGTCGCGGAGATCGAGAAGGGCTGGATGGACTTCGACGTCGCGATCGCCTCGCCCGACATGATGCGCGTTGTGTCGCGCCTCGGCAAGGTGCTGGGGCCCAAGGGCCTCATGCCCAGCCCCAAGGCCGGGACGGTCACGCCGAACGTCGCCGACGCGGTCAAGGAATACTCGGCGGGCAAGGTCGAGTATCGCGCCGACAAGGGCGGCAACGTCCACGCGGTCATCGGCAAGATGTCGTTCAAGGAGCAGGACCTCCTCGAGAACCTGCAGTACTTCATCAACGCCATCGAGAAGGTCAAGCCCCAGTCCTCGAAGGGGACGTACATCAAGAAGATCACGGTCTCGGGGAGCATGACGCCGGGCGTTCAGGTGAAGCACGTGGTGGCGGAGGCGACGGCCTGAGACGCGTGACGAACGCGTCGGGCCCCATACCGAGATCTGGAGCGAACCATGTCGAAGCAAGTCAAAACCATCATCATGCGTGACTACCAGGACCGGATCGGCGACGCCGCCGATGCCCTGGTGATCAACATCTCCGCCCTCAAGGGGACGCAAACGACCGAGATGCGCAACGGTCTCGCGAAGAAGCAGATCCGCGTCGCGGTCGTCCGCAACGAGCTCGCCAAGAAGGTCATGGAATCCACCGAGCTCAAGCCGCTCAAGGAGTTCCTGACCGGGCACAGCGCGCTGGCCTACGGCGGGCAGTCCGTGGTCGAGGTCGCTCGCGAGATCGTCGGGCTGATGGCCAAGATGCCCGCGATCGAACTCAAGGGCGCGATCCTCGACGGACAGGTCTTCAAGGGCAAGAACGGCGTGATGGAACTCTCCAAGTTCCCGACGCGCGAGGAGGCCCAGGCCAAGGTCGTCACCCTCATCGTCAGCCCCGGTCGCAACCTGCTCGGCGCCCTCAAGGGCCCCGGCTCGACCGTCGCGGGTCTCGTCAAGGCGATCGAGAGCAAGTTGGAGAAGAACGAACCCATCGCGAAGGTCGGTTGAGCCACGGCTTATTCCCGTCCGTTGCGTGAGTGATCTGTGTGTGAAATCATCGTGCCTCTGGTCCGCCTCACGGGTGGATGAAAGCGCCGAGCGTCTCGGCCCCACTGGCACGGGCGAATGAGTGGGTCGCAAATCCCACGGCAAAGGTGACGACATGTCCGAAGCAACCACGTTTGAAGCGAAGATCAAGGACCTCGGGGACAAACTGGCCGGCCTCACGCTCAAGGAGGCGGTCGACCTCGGGAAGTACATGAAGGAGACCTACGGCATCGAGGCCGCCGCCGGCGGCGCGGTCGTGATGGCAGCGGGTGGCGGCGGTGGCGCGGCGGCGGCGGCGGAGGAGAAGACCTCCTTCAACGTCGTCCTCAAGGCCGTCGATGCCGCGAAGAAGATCGCGGTCATCAAGACCGTCCGCGAGATCACGGGCCTGGGCCTCGCCGAGGCGAAGGCCTTCGTCGACGCTCCGGGCAAGGCGGTCAAGGAAGGCGTCTCGAAGGACGACGCCGAGAAGATGAAGAAGTCGCTGACCGAAGCCGGCGCGACCGTCGAACTCACGTAATCTCGTTCCAACTCACGTCTTGAGAGGCCCGGGCCAGTCGCCCGGGCCTTTTGTATTTTGTTTGGATTCGCCGTTCGGTCTAAAGCTCATCAAAACATGAATTCTGGGGCAGGATTTATGTTCCAAGGCCGGAAATGGCAAGGTATTGTGAAATTCTGGCATGAAATCTGCAGGCCCGGCTTGCACTTGGCCGGGATAGGCCGTAGGGGTGGTGGCTATACTCATCGGTTCCACACCACGCGGTGAGGGCGGGGAAACCAGTGGACCATCGGCACGGCGGAGTCAGGAAGACAGTCTAAGAACACAGTGACCACACCGGGGCACCACAACCGGCAGGTTGGATGTTCGTCCCTTATGGGCGAACGCTCGACTTCGGGAAGGCGATCCCTGTCACCACGGTTCGAAGCGTGTTTTTCGGGCCTCGCCAACGACGTGCGGCCAACAACCAGACGAGGTATCGATGCCATCATCAGCCGGCTCGACGAACGGGAACGGGGCGATTCGCAACTTCAGCAAGCGTGGGGACGCCCTGGAGATTCCGGACCTCACCGAGGTCCAGGCCGACGCGTATGAGCGGTTCCTGCAGTTCGGGAAGAACCCCGACGAGCGTGACGTGCAGATCGGTCTGGAGTCGCTCCTTCGCGAGGTCTTCCCGATCGAGAGCTACGACGGGACGATGAAGCTCGAGTACACGCGCTACGTCCTCGAGGAGCCGCGGTACACCAGCGACGAGTGCCGCGAGTTGCGCCTGACCTTCGGGCGTCCGTTCCGCATCGGCGTGCTCCTCAAGCGCGAGGGCCGCCCGGACATGCCCGAGGAGGACATCTACCTCGGCGAGTTCCCGATCATGATGGGCGGCGGCGAGTTCATCGTGAACGGTGCCGAGCGCGTCATCGTCAGCCAGTTGCACCGCTCGCCCGGTGTGGACTTCTCCATCGTCTCGAGTGAGTCCGACCGTCCGCTCCACTCGGCGCGCATCATCCCCGAGCGCGGCTCGTGGATCGAGCTCGAGGTCACAAAGAAGGACGTTCTGGCGATGCGCATCGACCAGAGCACCAAGCTCGCCGCGACCACGTTCCTCCGCTGCCTCGACGAGTCGATCTCCACGACCCCCGCGCTCCTGAGCCTCTTCTACGAGATCAGCGAGATCAACGCCGAGAAGGTTCGCCCCGAGCACTGGGCCGCGGACTCCATCATCAACACCGACACCGGCGAGGAACTCGTCCATGTCGGTCGTCAGATCGGCGAAGAGGGCGCGGCGGCGATCCACGCCAGCAACCTCAAGAAAGTCCGCGTCATCGAGAACCCCTCCGACGTGCTCATCCTGAACACCGTCGCCGAGGAGAAACTCGAGCAGTTCGAGGCCGACACCGAGTACGAGCGGGCGCTCCTCAAGGTGTATGGCAAGCTCCGCCCGGGCAACCCGCCCCAGGTCGAGAAGGCGCGCCAGCTCTTCCAGGAGAAGTTCTACGACGAGAACCGCTACCGCCTGGGGCGCGTCGGACGCTTCCGCATCAACCGCAAGTTCGACCTGAACACGCCCGAGGACCTCATGTTCATCTCGTCGCAGGACTTCCTGCGCGTGATCCAGTACATGCTCGACCTCCGCAGCAACCGCCCGGACCCCAAGACGGGCCGCCCGGTCGCGACGGTGGACGACATCGACCACCTCGGCAACCGCCGCCTCCGCACGCTCGATGAGCTCGCGGTCGAGGAACTCCGCAAGGGCTTCCTGAAACTCCGTCGCACCGTGCAGGAGCGCATGAGCGTCAAGGACCCCGAGGAACTCGCGAAGATCGCCGACCTCGTGAACAGCAAGTCGATCTCCTCGGCCATCGACTTCTTCTTCGGACGCAGCGAGCTGTCGCAGGTCGTCGACCAGACCAACCCGCTCTCGACCCTCGTGCACGAGCGTCGCCTGTCGGCCCTCGGGCCGGGCGGCCTCAACCGCAAGCGCGCCGGCTTCGAGGTGCGCGACGTGCACATCTCGCACTACGGGCGCATCTGTCCCATCGAGACTCCCGAAGGCACGAACATCGGTCTCATCGCCTCCCTGGGCATCTTCTCCTCCATCGATGACTACGGATTCCTCCGCACGCCGTATCGCGAGGTGAAGAACGGCTCGCCGACGGGCAAAGTCATCCACCTCCGCGCCGACGAGGAAATGCGGGCGATCCTCGCTCCCGCAGACACGATCGCGACGGATGGCAAACTGAAGAAGGGCGCGATCGTCGCGCGCGTCGATGGCGAACTCACCCAGGTCGATTCGAGCACCGTCGACTACATCGACATCAGCCCGAAGCAGATCGTGGGTATCTCGGCCGCTCTGATCCCGTTCCTTGAGCATGACGACGCGAACCGCGCGCTCATGGGCTCGAACATGCAGCGCCAGGCCGTCCCTCTCATTCGCGTCCAGCCGCCGAGCGTGGCGACGGGCGTCGAGAAGGCCGTGGGTTACAACAGCGGCATGGTGGTGAAGGCGAAGAACGCGGGCGTCGTGACGTTCGTGGATTCCGAGCGGATCATCATCGACAACTCCGACGAGTACGTCCTCCGCAAGTTCGTCGGGCTGAACGAGCGCACCTGCCACAACCAGAAGCCCATCGTGAAGATGGGCCAGAAGGTGAGCAAGGGCCAGGTTATCGCCGACGGCGCCTCGACCCTCCAGGGTGAACTCGCGATCGGTCGCAGCTTGATGGTCGCGTTCAACACCTTCGACGGGTACAACTTCGAGGACGCGATCGTCATCAACGAGCGCCTCGTGAAGGACGACATCTTCACGAGCATCCACATCGACGCCTTCGACGTCGAGATCCGCGAGACGAAACTGGGGCGCGAGGAGTTCACCCGTGATATCCCCAACGTCAGCGAGAAGATGCTCCGCAACCTCGACGAGAATGGCGTCATCCGCCTGGGCGCCCGTGTCCTGCCCGGCGACATTCTCGTCGGCAAGGTCAGCCCCAAGAGCAAGGTCGAGTTGACCCCGGAAGAGAAACTCCTCCACGCGATCTTCGGTCGCGCCGGCGAGGACGTGAAGAACGACTCGCTCGAGGTCCCCGCGGGGGTCGAGGGCGTGGTGATCGGCGCCAAGCGCTTCAGCCGCCGCCTCCACATGAACGAGGAGCAGAAGAAGCAACTCAAGAAGGACATCGCCGCCTACGAGGCGGACATGGATCAGAAGGCGATCGGGCTCTTCCGCCAGATGGTGAACGCGATTAACGACGTGGTGGGGACGGCGATGGTCGATCCCAACACGCGCCAGAAGGTCGGTGCCGCCGACATCGCCGAAGTCATCATGGAGCAGATCCGCACCTTCGATCTCAAGTGGATCAAGGGGAGCAAGGAGACCAAGGCCGACGCGGAGAAGACGTTCCGCCAGTTCTGGCCTCGCGTCCAGGCGATCCTGACCGAGAAAACCCGCAAGGTCGCCCACATGAAGCGTGGCGACGAGTTGCCCACGGGCGTGCTCGAGATGGTGAAGGTCTATCTCGCGACCAAGCGTCAACTCTCGGTCGGCGACAAGATGGCCGGCCGCCACGGGAACAAGGGCGTCATCGCCCGCATCGTTCCCGAGGAAGAGATGCCGTTCATGGAAGACGGCACGCCGGTCGATGTGCTGCTCAATCCGCTGGGCGTCCCCAGCCGAATGAACGTCGGGCAGATCCTCGAGACGCATCTCGGGTGGGCGGCCCAGGTCCTGGGGTTCCAGGCGGTCACTCCCGTCTTCGACGGCGCGACCGAGGACGAGGTCCACGCCGCCGTCCTGGAGGCCAACAAGCACGTCGAGCAGCGTCTCAAGCACTTCGAGGACACGGGCACCTGGCCCCACCCGCGCGAACTGCTCGCGCGCATGCCCAGGGGCGGCAAGATCCAGCTCTTCGACGGACGAACAGGCGAGCCGTTCCGCCAGAAGACCACCGTCGGTTATATGTACGTCCTGAAGCTCCACCACCTCGTGGACGACAAGATCCACGCGCGTGCCACCGGGCCATACTCGCTCATCACCCAGCAGCCCCTGGGCGGCAAGGCCCGCACCGGCGGGCAGCGCTTCGGCGAGATGGAAGTGTGGGCGCTTGAGGCCTACGGCGCGTCGTACATCCTCCAGGAACTCCTCACCGTCAAGTCCGACGACGTCGAGGGGCGCACCAAGATCTACGAGAGCATGGTCAAGGGCCAGAACAAACTGGAAGCGGGCATGCCCGTCGCGTTCGACGTGCTCTGCAACGAACTCAAGGGCCTGGGCATGAACATCACGATGGAGAAGAAGCAGATCGAGGGCGGGAGCCTGCTGTAAAGAGCCCTCGATCTGCACGTGTGCGGGACGATGCGAGCACATCGATTCCGCCGGGTTGACGAACGATCATCGCCGCCAGGACGACTGCTGCGGCTGGAAGGATGCATCCCATGGCCGAGACCGTGTACGACCGTGTGAACGATTTCGCCTCCGTCAAGGTCACGCTGGCGTCGCCCAACGACATCCGCGCGTGGTCCTATGGCGAGGTCAAAAAGCCCGAGACCATCAACTACCGCACCTACCGCCCCGAGCGCGACGGGCTCTTCTGCGAGCGCATCTTTGGGCCAGAGCGCGACTATGAATGCGCCTGCGGCAAGTACCGCGGCACGAAGTACAAGGGCATCATCTGCGACCGCTGCGGCGTAAAGGTCACCCACTCACGCGTACGCCGCAAGCGCATGGGCCACATCAACCTCGCCAGCCCCGTCGTCCACATCTGGTTCTTCAAGAGCATGCCCAGCCGCCTGGGCACCTTGCTGGGCATGAAGACCAGCGATCTCGAGAAGATCATCTACTACCAGGATTACGTCGTCACCGATCCCGGCGACACCGAACTCAAGTTCAAGCAGGTCCTGACCGAGGACGAACACCGCCAGGCCGTCGAGAAGTTCGGCAACGCCTTCCGCGCCATGATGGGCGCCGACGCCATCCGCGAACTCGTCGAGAAGACCGACCTCGATGCCGAGGCCATCGGCCTGCGCGACGCGCTCAAGGAGACCAAGAGCAAGCAGAAGATCAAGGACTTCGCCAAGCGACTCAAACTCATCGAGCAGATCCGTGGGAGCGAGAACGACCCCGCGTGGCTCGTGATGGACGTCGTCCCGGTCATCCCGCCGGATCTCCGTCCCCTCGTCCTCCTGGAGTCGGGCAACTTCGCGACGAGCGACCTCAACGACCTCTATCGCCGCATCATCAACCGCAACAACCGCCTCAAGAAGTTGATGGACCTCAACGCCCCCGACGTCATCATCCGCAACGAGAAGCGGATGCTCCAGCAGGCCGTCGATGCGCTCTTCGACAACAACCGCTGCCGCCGCCCCGTCCTCGGATCGTCCAACCGCCCACTCAAGTCGCTCACCGACATGATCAAGGGCAAGCAGGGCCGATTCCGCGAGAACCTGCTCGGCAAGCGCGTCGATTACTCCGCGCGATCCGTCATCGTCGTCGGCCCGGAACTCAAACTCCACCAGTGCGGACTTCCCAAGAAGATCGCCCTCGAACTCTTCCAGCCCTTCATCATCCGCAAACTCAAAGAGCACGGGCTCGCCGACACCATCAAGAGTGCCAAGCGCATGCTCGAGCGCCGCGATGGGGCCGTCTGGGACATCCTCGAAGAAGTCATCTACCAGCACCCGGTCCTGCTCAACCGCGCCCCGACGCTCCACCGAATGGGCATCCAGGCCTTCGAGCCGGTGCTCGTGGAAGGCAACGCCATCCGCATCCATCCGCTGGTCTGCGGCGGATTCAACGCCGACTTCGACGGCGACCAGATGGCCGTCCACCTTCCCCTCTCCGTCGAGGCCCAGGCCGAGGCGCATGTCCTCATGCTCTCGACGCACAACATCTTCTCTCCGGCGAACGGCAAGCCGATCATCTCGGCCTCGCAGGACATCGTCATGGGTGTCTACTTCACCACCTTCGAGCAGCCCGACGACCGTCCGGTCGACCAACTCAAAATCTTCAAAGATCGGCGCGAGGCCATCCTTGCCATGGAGCAGGGCAAGGTCGGCATCCACGAGCGCGTCGTCCTCCGCGTCGATGGCTTCGACTCCTACGTCGAGAGCCAGACCGGCGGCATCAAGAAGATCCCCGCCAACGGACGCCTCGTCACGACCCCCGGCCGCGCGCTCTTCGCCGACATCCTCAAGCCCGGCATGCCGTTCTACAACTGCGCCCTGGGCAAGAAGGGGTGCGCCCGCGTGATCGACGATTGCTACGCGTTCGTCGGCCGCCCCGCAACCATCAACATCCTCGATGATCTCAAGGAGATGGGCTTCAAGCAGTCCACGCTCGCCGGCCTCTCCTTCGGCATCACCGATCTGCGCATCCCCAAGGAAAAGCCGGGCCTCATCGAGGACGCCCAGAAGCGCGTCGATCGCGTCGAGAAGAACTTCGACCGAGGCATCATCACCCACCGCGAGCGCTACAACCAGTTGATCGACATCTGGTCCCACTGCCGCGAGCAGGTGACCAAGGCCCTCGTCGAGACCCTCAAGAACGACCGCCGCGACCAGGACGGCGCCGAGGTCCCGATCGACGACAAGAAGTTCCCGACCTACCTGAATCCCGTCTATCTCATGAACGACTCGGGCGCCCGCGGCAACGTGAGCAACATCATGCAGGCCGCCGGCATGCGCGGGCTCATGGCCAAGCCCGACGGGACGATTATCGAGACGCCCATCCGCTCCAACTTCCGCGAGGGCCTCCACATCCTCGAATACTTCTCCTCCACCCACGGCGCCCGAAAGGGTCTCGCCGACACCGCGCTCAAGACCGCCGACTCGGGCTACCTCACACGAAAACTCTGCGACATCGCCCAGTCGGTCATCATCGGCGAGTGGAACTGCGGGAGCGTCCGCGGCATCATCAAGCGCGCCATCTACAAGGGCGAGCAGGTCGACGTTCCGCTCCGCGACCAGATCATCGGTCGTGTCAGCGTCAACGCCGTCGTCAACCCCGTCACCGACGAGCGGATCATCGCTGAGAACGAGGTGATCTCCGCCGAGGCCGCCGCCAAGATCGAGGCGCTGGGGATCGACTCCGTCGTCGTCCGCTCCCCGCTCACCAGCGAGAGCCGCACCGGCTGCTCCGTGCTCGATTACGGCATGGACCTCTCGACGGGCAAGGTCGTCGAGCCGGGCCTCGCCGTCGGCATCATCGCCGCCCAATCCATCGGAGAGCCGGGCACCCAGCTCACGATGCGCACCTTCCACACCGGCGGCATCGGGCAGCGCACCACCGCCGAGTCCGAGTACCGCGCCGCCAACGCCGGCAAACTCGTCCTCCACGAGTGCAACGCCGTTCCCACCAAGGACGACGAAGGCCACGACGTCTTCGTCGTGCTCAAGCGCAACGCCGAAATCGCGATCCTCGACGCCAAGTCGCGCGAACTCGAGAAGTACAAGATCCCCTACGGCGCCTACATGCACGCAAAGGACGGCGAAGAGGTCAAGAAGGGCCAACTCCTCGTCAAGTGGGACCCCCACCGAACCCCCATCCTCGCCGAGAAGGACGGCGTCGTCCAGTTCGTGGACATCGAACTCGGCGAGACCGTGCGCGAGGAAGAGGCCGGTCGCGGCCAGAAGGCCCTCTCGGTCATCGAGCACAAGGGCGACCTCCACCCCGCCATCAACATCGTTGACGCGACGGGCAACATCCTCGACTTCCACTACCTCCCCGCCCGCGCCCGACTCGAAGTGAAGGACGGCCAGGAGATCAAGGCGGGGCACATGCTCGCCCGCCAGCCGCGCCAGAGCCAGGGCTCGCAGGACATTGTCGGTGGTCTCCCCCGAGTCACCGAGATCTTCGAGGCCCGCAAGCCCAAGGACCCGGCCGTCATGGCCGAGATCTCGGGCCGCGTCGAGATCCACTCCGACAAGCGCAAGGGCAAGATGACCATCCGCGTCATCTCCGACGCCGGCATCGAGAAGGACCACCACGTCTCGACCGACAAGCACCTGCTCGTCCACTCGGGTGACTTCGTGCAGGCCGGCGACCCTCTCACCGAAGGCCCCCTCGTCCCCCACGACATCCTCCGCATCAAGGGCGAGGAAGCCCTGTGGTACTACATGCTCGACGAGGTCCAGAACGTCTACCGAGCCCAGGGCGTCGGCATCAACGACAAGCACATCGAACTCATTCTCTCCCAGATGCTCCGCAAGGTGAAGATCGAGTCCCCCGGCGACACCGACCTGCTCCCGCAGGAGGTCGTCGACAAGTACACCTTCAAGCAGAAGAACAAAGAGATCGAAAAGATGGTCATCGTCACCGAGGTCGGTGGGACCGACCTCCGCATCGATGGCCGTCCCGTTTCCAAGGATGAGGTCCGCGAGGCCAACGCTCGCGCCGAGGCCGCGGGCAAGGACGGCGCCAAGGCCCGTCGTGCTCGTCCAGCCTCGGGCCGAACACTCCTCCTGGGCATCACCAAGGCCGCCCTATCCAGCGAGTCATTCCTCTCCGGTGCGTCGTTCCAGGAGAGCACGAAGGTCCTCACCGAGGCCGCCCTCCGCGGTGCGTCCGACTCGCTCATCGGCCTCAAGGAGAACGTCCTCCTCGGCCACCTCATCCCCGCCGGCACGGGCTTCCGACCCTACCAGGACATCAAGGTCCGTCCCCTCGTCGAACTCCCCGAGGCCTACGACGACGAGGCCGACCTCGACATGCTCGCCGAGGCCACCGCCGCCGCCGAGGCCCACGGCGCCATCCGAAACGACACCCTCTCCGCACCAACCCTTGACAACGCCGGCTCCATCCGCGACGTCATCCGCGGCGAGTCCAAGCAGCCCGTGGATCAGTAATCCTCTACACCACTGACCACGGCCAAACGGCTGGATCCATCTCGATTTCTCCTCCGCCCCGCGATCACTCGCGGGGCGTTTTCATTCCCGCGTCCACCCGCTACTCTCCCCGATCGTGCCTCCACACGTCCCGCTCCGCCTGCTCGTCGTCCTCCCCACCTGGGTCGGCGATGTGTGCATGGCGACGCCCACGCTCCGACTCCTCCGTGAGCGATTCAAAGGCTCATTCCTCGGCGTGCTCGCCCGCCCCGGGTCCGAGTCCCTCATCGACAACGCGGGACTCTTTGACGAGGTCCACGTCGCAAAGCCCGAGGGCGTCATGGGCCCCAAACGCCTCGCCCAGATCCTCCGCCCGCGCCGATACGACACCGCCCTTCTCCTCCCCAACTCCTTCTCCACGGCGCTCATCACTCGCATCGCCGGCATCCCCAACCGCATCGGCTACGAACGTGACGCGAGATCGTTCCTCCTCACGCGCGACGTCCGCGTCCCGAGAACACCCGAGGGCCGCTGGCTCCCCGTCTCGCTCCATGACTACCACTACAACCTTGTCGCGCGCACGCTCTTCGCCGCGCCGAACACGCCCCTCCCCGATCCCAATCGGGTGATCCCGCTCCCCGCCGGGCGATTCCTGGAACTCACCATCGACGACGCCGAGCGCGAGGCCGGCCGCGTGGTGCTCGCCCGCGCCGGTCTCTCCGACACCGACGACTTCGCCATGCTCACCCCCGGCGCGAACAACGACGCCAAGCGCTGGCCGGTCGATCGCTTCGCCGCCCTCGCAAGGCATCTCGTCGATCGCCACGCGCTCCCCGTGCTCGTGAACGGCGCGCCGCGAGAGAGCGACCTCGCGAACGAACTCGTCCGCCGGGCCGACCGCGGCGCCCGCGTCGTCGCCCTCCCCGCGCTCGGGCTCGACATGCACTCGCTCAAGGCCTTGATCGCCCGCGCGAGCCTCATGGTGACCAACGACACCGGTCCGCGACACATGGCCGCCGCCCTGGGCACGCCACTGGTCTCCCTCTTCGGGCCCACCGACTATCGCCTCGCCAGCGTCCCCACGCGTGGCCCGGAGATCGTCATCAAGGCCGACCCGTCTCTTCCCCTCGAACTCTTCGCCAATGACTTCCCGGACCGGTGCTCCATGGAGCGGATCGAGGTCAAGACGGCCCTTGAAGCGGCCGATCAGGTGCTTGGCCGGGTCGCCAGGCGTGCCACGACGCACTCTTGACCCTCCCGTCCGATCCACTACCATTGACGCTCGGCATGACGCCCCACGGCGTGGCCGCCACATCCCGTATCGCCCGCACAACCTGGGGGCATAGCTCAGTTTTGGTAGAGCGCTTCCATGGCATGGAAGAGGTCAGGGGTTCGAGTCCCCTTGCCTCCACTTCCCAGGTCCCACGCCCCGCACCAACCGCGGGGCGTGTTCTTTTTTGAAGTCGATGAGACAGGACCGGCTTCAGTGACTCAGCCGTACGCCGCGTCGCGCATCAGCGTCTCGAATGTTCCCAGCGCTTCGACACTGTTCACGTCGGCCCCCTCGGGAATCTCGCGCTTCAAGTACGTGCCATCCGGGCACATGTCCCACGCGTTGCGCCGGTCCGCGAGCATGACCTCGATGAGCCGGGTCAACCGCAGGCGAGACTCCTTGTCGCTCACCGGCGTCGTGACCTCCACCCGGTTCGACAGGTTGCGGTACATCCAGTCCGCGCTCCCGATGAACCAGTCGCCGTCGTTCGGATCATCCTGTCCCGCCGCAAAGTGGAAGATCCGCGAGTGCTCGAGGAACCGCCCGATCACCGAGACCACCCTGATGTTCTCGCTCAACCCCGACACGCCCGGACGGATGCAGCAGAACCCGCGCACGATCAGCGTGATCGAGACACCCGCCTGGCTCGCCGCGTACAACCGCTCGGCGACCTCGCGGTCCTCCATCGAGTTGATCTTCGCGACGATCCGCGCCGGCCGTCCCTTCTTCGCGTTCTCCATCTCCCGCGTGATGAGCGCGTAGAACCGGTCCCGCATATTGAAGGGCGCGACCAATAGCGTCTGGAACTCCTGCCCCGCGGCCAGCCCCGTCAGGTAGTTGAACACGTTCACGAGATCCGCCGTGATCTCCGGGTCGCACGTGAGCAAGCCAAGATCCGTGTACAGGAGCGCCGTCTTGGGGTTGTAGTTCCCCGTGCCCAGGTGGGCATAGCAACGTAGCCCGTGCTTCTCGCGACGGACGACCAGGCTCGTCTTGCAGTGGGTCTTGAGCCCGCGCACGCCATACGCCACGTGCACGCCCGCCTTCTCCAGTTGTCTCGCGAAACGAACGTTCCGGCTCTCGTCGAACCGCGCCCGCAGTTCCACGAGGCACGCGACCTGCTTCCCCGATTCCGCCGCCCGGATCAGCGACTCGATGAACGGCGAGTCGGGGCTCGTGCGATAGAGCGTCTGCTTGATCGTCACCACCTCGGGGTCCGCCGCCGCCGCCGCGATGAACCGCTCCACGCTCGCGTTGAAACTCTCGTACGGGTGATGGAGCAGGATGTCCCCACGCCGGATCGTCGCGAAGATATTCCCCGGCGCCCGATCGAGCGACGGCTCGCTCGCCAGCCGCGGCGGCACTACCGGCTTCCAAGGTGTCGTCTTCAGGTCCGCCCGGTCCACGTCCACGATCTCAAGCAGCGCCGAATACTCCGCCTCCGCCGGCTGCTCGTACACGTCCTTCTGGTCCATCCGCAACTTGTCGAGCAGCCACCGCAAAAGCGTCGGCGAGGGGTCCGGCTCAATCTCCAGACGCACGGCTCTCGCAAACTTCCGCTGTTTCAAGTCCTCCTCGATCGACTGCAGCAGATTCAACGTCTCGAAGTCGTCCTTCTGGATCCCCGCCGACCGCGTCACGCGGAAGTACACGTGCTCCAGAATCTTCATCCCCGGGAACAGGTCGCTCAGGTTGTTGCGGATCACATCGAGCAGCAGGATGAACCGGATCGACTTCGAGCCGTTGAGCCTCGGCAGCGGGATGAACCGCCGGATCGTCGGCGGGATCTTCAGACGCGCATACTCCCGCGCCGGTTCCTCGCCACCACTGGTGGCACGCGTCGCCACCACCGCGACGTTGTCCGACAGGTTCGACACAAACGGGAACCGGTGCGTCGGGTTCACCGCGAGGGGCGTCAACGCCGAGAACACATTCGCCCGATACCACGAGTCCGCCCAGTTCTTCTCGTCGGGCGAGAGCGCGTCGTACCGCACGATGTGGATGTCGTTCTGCGCGAGCAGCGGCAGGATCTGCTTCTGATAGACCCGCGTCTGCTCGACGTCCAACTCCTGCACCAGTTCACGCACCGCCTGCAACTGCTGCCTCGGCGTCATCCCGTCGGGCCCGACCGCCGTGATCCCCGCGTGCACCTGCCGCTTGAGCAGGCCCACGCGCTTCATGAAGAACTCGTCGAGGTTGCTCGTGTAGATCGCGAGGAACTTCAATCGCTCCAGAATCGGCACGCGATCGTCGCCCGCCTGAGCCAAGACGCGTCGATTGAACTCCAGCCACGACACATCACGGTTGATGAACCGCGGCTCGGGTTCCGCCGGCGCTCCGGCGCTCGTCGCGGCCTGAGGGGATTTGGTCTTGCGAAGCGGGGGCACGTCTCGATTCCGTTCTCAAACTTCTCGCACGGGGCACCGATACCGCGCCGTGCATCCCGGCGCTTCCGTCACGCTCGCCCACGCCACGCGCGCCGCCGGCGCCAGCGACGCGTCCAGCACCTCCACCAATGACTCGGCGATGTGCCGAGCCACGTTCTCGGCCGTCGGATTCACGCGCGTGAACGGCTCAATTCCATGGAGATCGGCGTTCCGGAGAGGCAAGATCACCTCATCCAGAACCTCTTCCACCGTGTGAAAATCGCACAGAAGCCCGTCCGAGTCCAGCGTCTCCCCCTCGATGCACACCGTCACGTGCCAGTTATGCCCGTGCATCGTCTCCCGCTGCCCACCCACCGACAGGGCGTGGGCCGCACAAAACTCGCGCTCAACCGTCAACTCAAACATGGGCTGGGACTGTAGCGAACGCCGTGCTACGTTCCTGTCTGTCCATCAATCTCGTTCCTCTTCATGAACTGTTCGGAGCGTGTTATGTCCCAGTCCGCACCACTCATGCTCAGTGTCTCCGGCTGTCGCGGGATCGTCGGCCAGTCGCTCACGCCCGAGGTCATCGCCTGCTTCGCCGGCGCCTACGCGTCGTGGCTCGTCGAGCGTGCCGCAGGCCGATCCGTCACGATCGTTCTCGGACGTGACGGTCGCGCGGGGAGCCACATGGTCCGTGCCGCCGCCGTCGCCGGGATCACCGGAGCCGGTGTGCGCGTCGTCGATCTCGGCGTCGCGATGACCCCGACCACCGCCGTCATGACCGATTCCTACTCGCGCCAACTCCCCTCGACGCTCGTCGCCGGAATGGTCCTGACCGCCAGCCACAACCCGCAGATGTGGAACGGGCTGAAGTGCCTCCTCGCCGAGGGCGGCCTGCACGGGTCCTCCGCCTGCGCGCCCCCGGCCGAGTTCGCCAATCAGATCATCGAGCGCTTCAACGGCGCCAAGTCCAGCGCCGTCGCGTGGGATCGCATCGGCGCGCTCACCGGCGACGCCTCCGGTGCCGATGAGCATGTCGATCGAATGCTCGGCGCCATCGAGGACGCCGGCGTCTGGAAGGACGCCTCAACGCTCGGCGTCGGACTCAAGGTCGCCGTCGATTCCGTGAACTCGTCGGGTGTCACCGGCGCGCGACAGGCGCTCGAAGCCCTGGGCTGCGAAGAGATCCTCCACCTCGGGAGCGACGAGTCGGGAATCTTCCCTCACCCGCCCGAGCCAACCGAAGAGAACCTCGGCGGCAAGGGCGGCCTGTGCGACGCCGTGCGCGAGGCCTCCTGCCACGTCGGCTTCGCCCAGGATCCAGACGCCGACCGCCTCGCCATCATCGACGAGCGGGGGAAGTACATCGGCGAGGAGCACACACTGGCGCTCGGCGCGCTCGCGCTCCTCGACGCCGAGCGCGCCGCGGGACGCAAGACCGCCGACGCCACGCTCGTGACGAACCTCTCCACAAGCCGCATGATCGACGATGTCGCGGCGAAGTTCGGCGCCAAGGTCGTCCGCACGGCCGTCGGCGAGGCCAATGTCGTCGAGGCCATGAAGACAAAGTCCTCTGTCGCGGGCGGCGAGGGAAACGGCGGCGTGATCTGGCCCCGCGTCGCGTACGTCCGCGACTCCCTCTCCGCCATGGCCCTCACCCTCGCCCTCCTCGCCCGCGAGAAAAAGCCGCTGAGCACCATCGTCGCCTCGATGCCCGCCTACGCCATCGAGAAGCGCAAGGTCGAGATACGAACGCGCGACGACGCCACCCCGGCCATCGAGCGGATCGCCAAGGCCCACGCGAGCGCCAAGGTCGATCGCCAGGATGGCGTGCGCGTGGACTGGCTCGAACGCCGAGAGTGGCTCCACGTCCGGCCCAGCAACACCGAGCCGATCATGCGCCTCATCGCCGAGGCTCCAACCCAAGCCCGCGCCAAGGCCATCCTCGACGAGGCCGCCTCCCACCTCGCGTCCAGTCGCTGAACCAAGCCACGCCCGCTTGGACATCCACCCGCGCCCCTCATAGCGTCTCCACCATGGGACTCCTCGCCTGGCTCTTTGGCGGCACGCCGCGTGACGATGACGACGTCGCGCCGGACCGCCACGCCCAGGCCGTCATCCTCCGCCTCCGACTCTCCGACGAGAACCTCGGCACCAAGGCCGAGTTCGATCGCTACGAGCAACTCATGAGCCAGATCGCTACCGCCCTCGCCGAAGACGCACTCGGCGAGGTCAAGTGCGACGAGGCCGGCGACGGGTTCTACACCATCAACTGCGCCGGCCCCAAGGCCGACGACATGTGGGAGGCGATGAAGGACCTCATCGAGAAACAGCCCCTCCCCAAAGGCTCCAAAGCCATCCTCCGCTATGGCCCCATGGGCAGAGCACCCGAGGACGAGATCAACCTCCATTGGGACGGCTAAGCCGAAAGCCGGCTCATCGATCACTCCTCCCGCCCCGGCGCCGGCGTCCCCCACAACGGTCCATCCCGATATTTCTGCTCATACCACCGGTTCGTCGTTCGGCGCAACTCGGCCATGAACCCAAGACCACTCAACTTGTCCAACTCCATCGTGATCGTCACGCCGTCCGCCTCGATCCGGATCCCCTGAATCACGACGCCCATGCGCTCGGCGATTCCCCTCGCCGTCGCCTCAACCATCGCGCCAACGCTCGCTTCATCGAGCGGCGTGCCATGCAGAGCGCGAAGGCGTAGCGTGCACATTTCCATCAGTTCCGTCCTCGTCTCGTGGCACAGAAGGCGGGCGTCTCGCCTGTGTCTTCTATCTTCTACTCCCATCATCCGGCGAGCACCCGCTCCACTGCCGACGTGAACACATCCCGTTCTGGATCAATCGGCACAAGGACCGCGCGCTCCGCCGAGATTCCCGCCGCGATCGCCGCCTCGATATCCCTCGCCCCATCCCCGATCAGCCACGATCGTTGCAGGTCGAGGTGGTGCTCGCGGCACGCCGCCCGAATCATCCCAGGCCCCGGCTTGCGCCACGAGTGCTCCGCCGCGAACGCCCCCGTCGCGTTGGGATGGAACGGACAGAAGTAGAACGCCGTCGGCATCGCCTCGGGCCCCAGCAAGCCCGCCACTCTCGAGTTGACCCGCACGACATCCTCGACGCCGCATGCCCCCCGCGCCACGGCCCCCTGGTTCGAGACCACAACCAGCACGAACCCGGCCCGCCTCAGGCGGGTAAGCCCATCGCATACACCGGGCAGCAACCTCACTCGTTCGGGATCAGTGAGGTCGCCCACCTTGCCCGTCGGCAGTGGAGGGGGAAGCGAGTTGCACTCGATGAGCGTGTCGTCCCGATCTAGGAAGATGGCAGGCCGAGAGTCCAATGCCGAAGTACCTTGGGTTGGTGCCACGCGTGGCACTTTGGAAGGAGCGATCGATCAACCGTAGCGGCACAACCGGGAGGCCGAAGGGCACGCCGTCGCGCGCGCGGTGGGTCGTGATCGCCGCCGCGGGGCTGGTCGTCGCCGGGTTGGCCTGGCAGCAGCACACGCTCGAGCGCGAGGTCAGCGCCCGCGCGCGCGTCGACGAGCCGACCGGCGTGTCGACCATCGAGGTCGCGCGCGCCATCGCCGCCATGGACCTCGTCACCGTCCGCATCGACACCAGCGTCAGCGTCCAGAGCGAGGACGAGAGTTGGCGCGGCGACGTGACGGCGATGGTGAGTTGTCCCGCCCGGCTCTCCTATGGCGTCGATCTCTCGTCGATGCGCGCGCAGCAGATCACCCAAAGCCCGGCGAGCGGCGAGTGGATCGTCCTCATCCCGCCCGCCAAACGTCTCGCCACCGAGGTCTACCCGGAACTCGAGGACTCGCTGGTGCGCGTCGGGTGGCTGCGGTTCCGCACGCAGGGCGGCGAGTACCACCTGTCGCGCGCGCGACAGCGGCTCGCGGCACAGGCCCGTGCCATGCGCCTCACGCCCGACGACGCGCGAATGGTCGAGAACGAGAGCAAGGCGCGAGTCGGTGAACTGGTCCAGAAGATCGTGGGGCCGGCGAGCGTGGTGGTGATCGTGGATGAGCCACTTGCCAGCGGCGGGACGCCGACGGCAGTCGCGGAGGATGGCGCGTGAGGCTGTTGCTGTGGGCCATCTCGGCACGCTGGGCGATTCTGCGCGTGGCCATCGCGGGGTTTCTGCTGTGGATTCTGGCGGCGGAGACGGGCGCGCGGCTGGCGCGGCTGCAACTGGCGGCGATGCCCGGATTCGACTTTGCGGGCGAGGTCCGCGCCTTGCGCGCGCAGGGACGCTTCGGCGAGGCGATCGTCGTCGGCGAGTCGGGGCTGGAAGCGATCGCGAGCGGCGATCTGGGCGAGGATGAGAAGCCGGGGCTCGAATCGGAGTTGCGCGAGACGCGCGCGCAGCAGTCGAGTTGGCTGCGCAAAGCGAGGGACGTCGGCGTCGGCGCGATTACCGGCACGGGCGACTCGCTCGAATCGCTGATCGGCGCGGTCGCGACGGATCTCTTCATCGTCGGCGATGTGCGCGATCTTCTGATTCAAGGCTCGAAGCAGGTGATCGATGGCGACTCGGACGAGGTGATCCTGGCGCTCTCTGCGATAGGGGTCGTGACGACGCTCGCGCCAGAGGCGGACTGGGTGCCCAGTGTGTTGAAAGCGGCACGGAAGACCGGACGGCTGACCGACACACTGGGCGAGACGATCACGGGACTGGTCCGCGCGCGCAAGAGCGAGAAACTAGCGGCGGTGGTGGGGGATGTCCGCACACTGGGCGAGCGGGCGTCTCCGGGCGGGGCGATGCGGCTGCTCAAACGGGCGGAGTCGGCGGAGGATGTGGCGGACCTGGCGCGGTTCGCCGAGAAGCAGCCGATGGGAGCGATGGCGCTGCACCTGGCCGAGAGCATGGGGGACGATGCGCTGGCGCTGGCGAAGCAGGGCGGTGAAGCGCGCGTGCTGGCGAAAGCGACGGCGAAGGGGAGGCGGGGGATGGAGTTTGTGGCAAGCCGGGCGGGGCGGGCGCTCACCCGGCCTCATCCATTGGTGGGGCTGGCCAAAGGATTGTGGAAGGGGAACGCGTCAAAGCTGGTGGCCCGGACGATCGAGCGGTCGGACGCCTCGGCGTGGTGGATGATCCCGGCATTGGCGGGGTGGCTGGTGCTGGAACTCGGGATTCTGGCGACGAAAGGTCGGCGAGCGGCTCGTCCAGCCGTGGTGAGTTTGGAATCACACTCGCGGGCGGCGTAGTGGTCATGGTGGCAGAATTTGCGCATGAATCGCGCTGTACGACTGTAAACATCTGTTTGGTATCAGCTTGCGCCATTCAATCTGATTTCGATGAGCAGAAAGGTCACGTCGTTGTCACCGCGCCGGTTGCGGCATGTGAGCGAGTGAAACTTGGCTTGGGCTGGCTTCGTACCAGATCTTGAGCGGGGTGGCGTTCTGTCGCGTTCGCGTGCGGATGTTGCGTGCAGAGGGCGATGGGAGCGGTTAGGATTGGCCCCCCCGAGGTGCGCCCATGGTGTGCCGGGGGCACGTTGTGGTGTTGGGCGCCTGATGGCGTGTGACGCCCGAACATTCACCTTCCAAACGGAACGTGACGGACGTGGTTGGTCGCGGTGAGTGGCAAGAGGCCGAGTGGTCGGGTTGGCGGTCGTTCTTTGGAGCAAGCGATGGCATCGTCGAATGCGTGCTGGGGGATTGAGATCGGGTCGGCGTCGATCAAGGCGCTGAAACTCGAGCGAGTGGACGAGTCGCGCGTGAAGGCGACGGACTTCGGGATCGTGCAGCACCCGAAGGTGCTCTCGACGCCGGGCGTTGATGCGAACGACGTGCTGCGCGTGTCGCTGGGACAGTTGATTGGGCAGGTGGACTTCGGGAAGACGCCGGTGGCGGTGAGCGTGCCTGGTCACTCGGCGTTCGCGCGGTTCACGAAGTTGCCGCCGGTGGAACCGAAGAAGGTTCCCGAGGTGGTTCGGTTCGAGGCGATGCAGCAGATTCCCTTTCCGCTGGAGGAAGTGGAATGGGACTATCAGACGTTTGTGTCGCCGGACTCGCCGGACGTGGGCGTGGGGATCTTCGCGATCCGCAAGGACAACGTTCGCGACCGGCTGACGCTGTTGACGGACGTCGGGTTGACGCCGATCGCGATCACGCTGAGTCCTCTCGCGGTGTACAACGCGATGGCGTATGACCTGGAGTTCAACGAGTCGATGCCCGGGACGATCGTCGTCGATGTCGGGACGAGTTCGACGGACATCGTGATCGCTGAGCCCGGGCGGCTGTGGGTGCGGACGTTCCCGATCGGCGGGCACCAGTTCACTGAGAGCCTGGTGAGCCAGTTCAACCTGAGTTATCCGAAGGCGGAGCGGCTGAAGCGCGAGGCGGAGGACACCAAGCACGCGCGGCAGGTCTTCCAGGCGATGCGGCCGGTGTTCACGGATCTATCGACGGAGATCCAGCGGTCGATCGGGTATTACCAGGCGCTGTACAAGGACAGCAACCTGACGCGGCTCGTTGGCGTGGGCTCGACGTTCCGCCTGCCGGGTTTGCGGAAGTACCTGCAGCAGCAGCTGGGCGTGGACGTGTTCCGCGTCGAGGAGTTCAAGAAGATCGCGCCGCCGGGGATGGAGTCGGGGCAGGCGCTGGCGTCGGATCTTCCGGCGACGGATCGATCGGTGGTTTTCCAGGATGCGTCGCTGAATCTGGTGACGGCGTACGGGCTTGCGCTGCAGGGATTGGGGATGAACGCGTGCGGCGGGAACCTGATGCCGCTGCAGGTGTCGCGCGACGCGATGTGGAAGGAGAAGACACCGATGTTCGTGGGGGCGGCGGCGCTGGCGCTGATTGGGAGCGCGGCGTTCTTTGCGCGGCCGGCGTACGACTATTTCCGTGTGCGTGGAGCGATCACGGACCCGGTCGTGGATCGGGCGATCAACGCGGCCCGGCAGCAGAAGACGGCGGCGGACGAGGCCGGCGTGACGGGCGCGGCGACGGCGGATCTGCGGGCGGCGAATGTGCTGGCCCTCTTCGCGGATCGTGAGGTGATCCCGCGGATCGTGGACGATCTTGGCGAGATGTTCGGCGAGGCGAGACCCAAGGCGGAGCAGCGCAAGGCGTCGCTGGAGTTGTCCAAGTTCACGACGGAGTTCGAAGCCGGGGCGGCGACGGCCGATCCGTCGGGAATGAATCCGATGGCGCCCGCGGCACCGGGCGATGCGAGTGTGCCCGTCGAGGCCCAGGGCCGGGCGCGGGTGAAGTGCACGCTGGTGATCGAGACAACGGCGTCGGAGGCGCAGCGCTTCACAGAGGACACGATTCTGTCGTGGTTGCGTGGGCACGGGACGCGCGAGGGCGTGCCGTATCGGATCGTGCTCCCGGTGAACGCGGTGGCGCGAGACGGGGCGGACTCGTCACCTGGCAGTGGATCGTCGGGCGGCACTCGAGATCGCGGGACGCCGACGCCCTCGCCTGGATTTGGGACCCCAGGTGGTTTCTCGCCACCAGGTGGCTACACGCCTCCTACCGGGCGTGGCGGGGTTGACGTCGGGGCGGCGAACCAGTCGCTCGACGCGATGGCGCCCTTGCCCGAGGTGGAGGCGAAGAGTGGGACGGTGACGCGCTTCACGCTGACGTGGTACGCGGTGCTCAACGAGGTGAAGGCGACGGATGGGGGTGCGATGTGAAGCCGATGCTGCAGTGGGTCAAGAAGAACATCATCGCGGTGATCTGCGCGGTGGTGATCGTGGTGTCGCTCCCGGTCTCGTGGTTCTTCGCGAGCGGGTGGAACACGAAGATCAAAGAAGCTCGCCAGAAAGTCGTGGACGACAAAGCTCGTGCGGTGGATGGCGCTCGAGTGAAATATTCGGCGGCGGTGCCCTTGCCTGGGGCGTCTCCGATCGAGATGAATGAGGCGCCCAACGACCGGCTGACGGCGGCGTTTGTGTCGCTCAAGAGCCGACTGAAGGACGAGAGCGAGCGGGTGTTCAAGGATTGCGAGGCGTTCAACAAGGGCGAGGGGGAGTGGGCAAAGCGTGCGGGGCGTGTGCCACACGTCGCGTTCGTGCCGTCGTTGTTTCCCGGGCCGATGGACGCGGCACTCGAGGACAAACTGAAGAAATCGCTGGGCGAAGAGACGTTCAATCAGATGAACGCCCAGACGAGAGCCAAGAAGATCGAGGAGATGCGGAACTTGGAGTTGGGCGACGCGCTCCGGCAGATGGAGGATTCGCTCGTCGGGAAGAACGGCAAGACGGATCCATTCGTCGAGTTGCTGTCGATGGTGAATGCCGGGCGAGTGCCCGACGCGGTGCAGGTGGAGCAGGCGGTTCGATCGTTCCACGATCGCCGCAAGGCCGAGATCGCGCCAGGGCGGGCGCTCACATCGGCGGAAGAGGCGGACCTTCGCAAGGAGTGCGGCGAGTTCCGGCTTGGACAGTACCAGTCTCGGGCGTCGTCGATCTCGGTGTATGCCGAGGACAACGCGTTTTTGCTGAGCGGTGGCGAGCAGGGAGCGGAGCTGGATCGCCGTCGGTTGACGGCGGACGTGCTCTCGAAGAATGCCCCGCTGCAGAACTCGGGCGAATACTTCGTGGCGCAGTGGGACTACTGGATCGTGCGCGACGTGCTCGCGGCGATCCGGCTGGCGAACACGGACACGAACGGTCGGCCGACGAGCGTCTTGAACTCGACCGTCAAGAGGATTGAAAAGATCAATGTGAGTAGCGTGGCGGGCCTGGACGCCGTGGGCTTTGACGATCCGTTTGGAAACTCGTTCGGCAATCCGATGGGGCACCCGGGAGAAAGCCTCCCCGGGATGAACGGCATGGATCCAAACGCCGGCGGCGGGGCGGCACCGGTGGGGCCGAGCGCCATGGTGCCCCGCGACCCGACGACGCTCACGGGGCGCTCCGGGAGCGGGGCAAACGACCACTACGACGTTCGCATCGCGACGCTGACGGCGATCGTGTCGTCGGAGCGATTGTCACGCCTGATCGATTCGATCGAGCGTGTGAACTTCAACACGGTGCTGAGTGTGAATCTCGAAGCGGTGAACACGGGTCAGGAGTTGGGATCGGGGTATGTGTTTGGGAATGACCACGTCGTCCGCGCGACCATCCGCGTGGAGACGGTGTGGCTGCGGTCGTGGGTGGAGCCGATGATGCCGTCGCGCGTGCGCAAGGCGTTCAAGGTTTCCGAGGTGGTGCCGCAGGGCTGAGTGGATCGCGTGTTGAACCGGGATGGTGGGGGCGAATCAGGAAGGGTTGAGCCATGAAGCGGATCGGTGCGTTCGAGCAACACGTGGACAAGGCGCTGCTGGGCCTGTGCGGGCTGGCGGCGTTGGGCATCGTGGGGTACCAGATTCTGGTGAAGCCCAACGAGATCAAGGTTGGCACGCAGCAACTGGCGCCCGAGAGCGCGATGCGACCCGTGGAAGAGAAGGCGCGGGCGCTTCTGGCGAAGGTGGAGAGCACGAATCCGCCGGCGATGCCCGAGGTGAAGGTGGACCTGTCGTCGCGCTTCGAGGAGCAGATGAGATCGCTGGGCGTGACGACGAATCGCCTGGCGTCATTGGGTGATCCACCCAAGGCGATGAAAGTCTCGACGGTGGGGCCCGTGGCGGATGGTGAGTTTGTCGCGCTCGGCGTGCCCGTTCCGACCGGGGTGATCGCGGCGACCATCCGCAACACCATCGACCCGCGCGAGCCGAAGCGATATCCGGAGTTGGCGGCTTTCTTGCCCGCGGCCCAGCCGATGGACAAGGCATCGGTGAGCATCGAGGCGACATTCTCGGGGACGTCTTTGCTCGAGGCGCTCGAGTCGGACCCGGACGGCGAGGGGTCGGCGTTGCCATACCCGCGCGCGTGGTGGAGCGATCCGCTTGTGCCGAATCGGGTGCTCGTGAATGTGATCCGCTTCGAGGTGGAGCGCGAGGTGGTCGCGGCGCCCGCGGGCGTTGATGCGAAAGTTGGAGAGACGACGACGCTCTCGCAGATTCCCGGGCGGTTTGACGGCGAGGCCGTGTGGAAGGAAAGCGTGAAGTCGCTCGGCGACGTCGGCGGCACGCTCGACCGGATCGCGAAGCACTCGGAGGAGATCCAAAGGCCGAGGTATTACGAGCGGATTGCCGGATTGTCGTGGGACGAGCCTTCGTCGATGGCGGCCCGGGCGCAGATGCTCGATCAGCAGCGTGAGATCGATCGGCTCAAGCGCGAGCTATCGAGCATCGACAAGAGGATTCTGGATATTCAGGAGCGATTGAAGGCGGCGGAGGCAGCGAATCCGGCGCCGGGCGGTCGACCTACACCGACACGCGATCCACGAGGCGGTGGCGGCGGCGGCGGAGGGCTCTCACAACCGGGTGGCGGTGGCGGGCGAGCTCCGGGCGGTGGGGGCGGCGGAGGCGCAAAGCCCCCTCGCGACACAGCGCCAGCCGCGGTGGGCAACCCGGCCGTGCTCCAGCAGAGCCTCAATCGCGAGATCGCCAGGCGTCAGAAGACGGTCGATCGCCTCCGCGAGTTGGGCGAGGATGTCGGCGGCGAAACCATGGCGCCGACGGCACCCGCGGCGACGCTGGGTGATGCGATTCTGAATGACTCAGAAGTGAAGATGTGGGCGCACGACCTGACGGCGGTGCCGGGCGTGACGTACAAGTATCGCTGCCGGGTCGTGCTCAATAACCCGCTCTTCGATCAGGCGCTTCCCGAGAAGAGCAAGCGCCTTGGGCGAGAGTCTCTGGTTCGGAGCGATTGGTCGGGTTGGTCGCCGGCGGTGACGGTAGACCCGAACGAGTTCTTCGCGATGACGAGCGCGCAAACGCGCGATCAGTTGTCGTCGGTGCCCAAGGGCACGGCGGAACTCTTCAAGTTCTACTACGGGTGGTATCGCAAGGCGACGGTCTCAGTCGAGCCCGGCGATCCGATCTCGGGTGTGGTGAAGTTGGCCGGCGAGTTCAAGACGTACGACATCTCGAAGTTCAACCCGGCCACGGAACCCGAAGGCGGGAAGCCGGCACCAGCGACGCCGACCCCTGCACCGACACCAACAGGGCAACCGCCAGGCGGTCTGCAGCCTGGTGGCAACCAGCCGGGTGGGTTCCAGCCCTCGGGCATGCAGCCGGGAGGATTCCCGCCCGGAGGCGAGCGCGGGTGGGAAGACCCGGGTCGGGGCGTTCCTGGTGGCACCCCCGGTGACGCGGCCAAACCCGCGTTGGATCCCCTAGCGGAGTATCCGTCGGAGGTTCTGCCCTCGGAACTGAGTCTTGAAGTCCCGGGCGTGGTCTTCCTGGACGCGAAGCGATTGGCGGCGGTCTTGGCGGGGAGCATCCAAGGATCGTCGCGCGAGTCGATCCTGGCGGTTCTGAGGAACGCGGCGGGGATGGTCATCAGCCGGAACCCCGAGTCCGACAAGGGCGATGAGGCCTACCTGCGGATCAAGGCCTCGGCCGAGATGGGCATTCGGGAGGAACGGAAGGCGTCGGCCCCGGCCGAGCCAAGCCCAGGGGCACCGAACCCAGGGATTCCACCGGCCCCGAGTCCGGGCACGCCCGGAAGGAGCCTGCCGGGCGGTCATGGGGGGCAAGGGGGCTGATCACGACGTTCGATCACGCGTCTAAGTGGGGCGTGAGTCGAGCGTTGCGCGGGGGGCGACGGAATTGAGTTTGCCCTCGGCTTGACTGGACTTTGGTGCGGAATACACTCCTGCCCTGCTCATTTTGGAGTGGGGCTGATTCGGGGCTTGTCGCGAGACAGACGCCGGATTCGGTGGCCGGGAACGGGGTTGATCCCTGAGACTGGCCTGCTCTTTGAAAACCGGATACAAACGGTCGTCCTGCACGTATTTTCTCGGCGGGTGTCACGGTTTTCCGTGCGCTTGGCCGAGGGTCTTTCCAAGATTGTGAGTGCAGAGACGACGCTGCAAGAGATTTAAGAAGAAAGAACCGAAATTCTTTCGTGCGAATGGCGGCCTAGCCGGACCAAGGCGTTGAAGCGGAGCGATCCCGAGAGGGAAGGCAAAGCGAGATGACTTTGGCCGGTGTCGAGTCCTGGACTGCTGTATGAATACACAGTGGCCCTGAAATGCGGGACTCGAGATTGGTCCGATCGGTGTTGGGGAAGGAATTCAGCGAGAGCTGGAAGGAAGTCCTCGGCGTCCGGTTGGTGTGATCGGGCAAGGGCACACGGTGGATGTCTTGGTGTCGAGAGGCGATGAAGGACGTTGGAACCTGCGAAAAGTCCAAGGGAGCCGGTAACCAGGCTGCGATCTTGGAATGTCCGAATGGGGCAACCCACCCGCAAGGGTACTTCACTCTGAATGCATAGGGGTGAAGAGCGAACGCGCTGAACTGAAACATCTCAGTAGGCGCAGGAAAAGAAAGCAACAGCGATTCCGTGAGTAGCGGCGAGCGAAAGCGGACAAGCCAGATGACTCGTGAAGCGTTTGAATGACGCGCCGCAGAAGGTGAAAGCCCTGTAACAGAAGTCTGGTGAGCCCATAGATTAAACTCGGTCTCGTGAAACCCGGGTTGAAGATGGGGGGTCCACCCTCCAAGGCTAAATACTCCTCGACAACCGATAGCGAATCAGTAAGGCGACTGAACGATGAAAAGCACCGCGATGAGCGGGGTGAAAGAGTACCTGAAACCGTGTGCTTACAAGCGGTCGGAGCCCTGCGGGGTGACGGCGTGCTTTTTGCATAATGAGCCGGCGAGTTAGCCTGTACGGCGAGCCTAAGGCCTATCGGGCCGGAGGCGGAGCGAAAGCGAGTCCGAAATGGGCGCCGAGTCGTACGGGCTAGACGCGAAACCTTGTGATCTACCGTTGGTCAGACTGAAGGGCGGGTAACACCGCCTGGAGGGTCGAACTCGTGACCGTTGAAAAGGTCTGGGATGAACTGACGGGAGGACTCAAAGTGTAATCAAACTGGGAGATAGCTCGTTCTCTCCGAAATAACTTTAGGGTTAGCCTCAGGTATCAGCGATTGGGGGTAGAGCGACTGGATGGTTGTAGGGGCCTACCCGGCTACCTCGACCAACCAAACTCCGAATACCAATTGTGTAGACCTGGGAGATAGACGGCGAGTGACAATATCCGTCGTCAAAAGGAGAACAATCCAGATCACCAGCTAAGGTCCCGAATCTCTGCTCAGTTCGAAAGGAAGTTGGATTGCTGAGACATCCAGGATGTTGGCTTAGAAGCAGCCATCATTTAAAGAGTGCGTAACAGCTCACTGGACGAGGAATCCAGCGCCGATAATGATCGGGAATAAGCAGAGAACCGAAGCTGTGGGCCTCGTAAGAGGCGGTAGGAGAGCGTTGCTGCGGCGGCGAAGCGAATCGGGAACGGTCCGTGGAGCCTCAGCAAGTGAATATGCCGGCTTGAGTAACGATTAAACGGGTGAGAATCCCGTTCGCCATATGCCCAAGGTTTCCTGGGGAAGGGAATTCCGCCCAGGGTTAGCCGGGTCCTAAGGCGAGGCCGAAAGGCGTAGTCGATGGACATGGGGTTAATAGTCCCCAGCACGTGCAGAGATCAAACCGTGGTTCGAATTCTCGAGTTTGGCGGGGTCGCTAGCTGCGCCCAGGTCCTTGAGGCCGATGCCAGACAACGGAGTTCCTAGAAAAGCCACGGGGGCAAAGCACGTCCCGTACCAAAACTGACACAGGTGGGCGAGGCGAATAGCCTAAGGCGCTCGAGAGAACGGTCGTGAAGGAACTAGGCAAATTGACCCCGTAAGTTCGCGATAAGGGGGCCCTCCCTCGTAAGAGAAGGGCGCAGAGAAAAGGCTCTGGGAACTGTTTATCAAAAACACAGCTCTGTGCGAAGACGCAAGTCGAAGCATACAGAGTGACGCTTGCCCAATACCGGAATGTCAAGGAAGTGGCTCATCGCAAGAGAAGGTCATGACCGAAGCACCGGAGAATGGCGGCCGTAACTCTGACGGTCCTAAGGTAGCGAAGTTCCTTGTCGGGTAAGTTCCGACGCGCATGAATAGCGTAATCACTGGAGCACTGTCTCCACGACCGACTCGGTGAAATAGTAGTGGCGGTGAAGATGCCGCCTACCCGCAGCAAGACGGAGAGACCCCGTGGACCTTCACTATAGGCTCGTATTGGCCACGAGCATAAACTGCGTAGCATAGGTGGGAGGCGTTGATGTCCGGGTTCCGGCCCGGATGGAGTCACAGGTGAAATACCACCCTGTTTAAGTTTGTGGCCTAACTTCGTGTCCCGTGAATCCGGGCGAAGGACAGTGCGTGTCGGGTAGTTTGACTGGGGCGGTCTCCTCCAAAAAGGTAACGGAGGAGTGCAAAGGTCGGCTCAGCACGGATGGAAACCGTGTGTCGAGTGCAAGAGCACAAGCCGGCTTTACTGCGAGACCGACGGGTCGAGCAGTCACGAAAGTGGGCTCTAGTGATCCTGCGATCCCGTGTGGAAGGGTCGTAGCTCATCGGATAAAAGGTACCCCGGGGATAACAGGCTGATCGCTCCCGAGCGTCCATAGCGGCGGAGCGGTTTGGCACCTCGATGTCGGCTCATCACATCCTGGGACTGAAGGCGGCCCCAAGGGTTCGGCTGTTCGCCGATTAAAGTGGTACGCGAGCTGGGTTCAGACCGGCGTGAGCCAGGTCGGTCCCTATCTGTTGTGGGCGTTGCAAGTTTGAGTGGCCTCAACCGTAGTACGAGAGGACTCGGTTGGACGGACCCCTGGTGATCCAGTTGCACCGCTTGGTGCACCGCTGGGTAGCTACGTCCGGCAGGGATAACCGCTGAAAGCATCTAAGCGGGAAGCCTCCCACAAGATCATACTTGCTTGTCATTGACGTGAGACCCCTGGAAGACCACCAGGTTGATAGGCCGCGCGTGTAAGGGCTGAGAGGCCTTCAGCGGAGCGGTACTAACGGTCGAACCGATCACACCAACCAGCCGTCGCGGATGGATCCATTCCATCCAGCACGACGGACTGGCCGCGTTCGTCACAGAACGAATCTCGTTCTTTCTTCGAATCTCTGGCACCCGGAATCGCTCCTCGGCTCTTTGCCGATCGGGTCTCCGGCGTGCTTCCAAGACAGCGTCACTTTGGAAGTCTGCCCCTCAAGGCACACTTTCCATGGCGACCGTTTGTTCCGGCACTGGGGCCAACAGGCTCCGGGCCGGCGGACTCGCGGAAACGCGAATCGGCCGGATTGTCGGTGACCAAAGGCTTGGTGTAACACCTGTTCCCATCCCGAACACAGCAGTTAAGCCCAAGCCGCCGATGATACTGCACTGCGGGAAAGTAGGTCATCGCCGACGTTTGACCCCACTCAGGTAAACCTGGGTGGGGTCTTTTCATTTTTGCTTCGCACGATCAACTCGGGATTCGTGGCATGCATGCCGTGAGCGTTCTCGCGTGGGTGCAACCGAGCTCAGGGTGTTGGTGGCACTCTCTCCGATGTCCGTGCAGGTTCATGACTACAACGTGCGCGACCAGAAGTCGGCCCAGTTCTGCCACAGGAATCGGTCGATCGTGGCCTTGGTCCAGCCGCGCCTTGTGAGATGCTCGGCGAGCGAGGGTAACTGGTCGATTGTGTCGAGACCCTGGGGGAGCATGGTGCTGCCGAAGCCGCCGTCGATGTCGGTGCCGAGGCCGACACAGCGGTCATGCCCCGTGAGTTGCATGATGTGCTCGGCGTGGTCGGCGATCGCGTGGAGTGGGGCGCGGCGGTCGCGCGTGCCGCCGGGGTTGAGGAAGGTTGAATAGAAGTTGATGCCGATGACGCCGCCGCGGCGGGCGATCTCGCGGATGGAGTCGTCGGTGAGGTGGCGTTGCATGATCCGAGCGCGCGCCACGGGATCGTGCTTGAGTTCTCGCGGGATGGCGGCATCTGGCATCGCCGCAACGTCGATGAGGGCGCGACAGTTCGAGTGCGTTGCGATGACAACGGCATTGGTGGCCGAGAGCAGGTCGGCGAGGGCGCGGTCTGAAAGGTGGGAGGTGTCGTGGACGAGGCCGAGTTCGTCCATGGCTCGGACGAGCGATCGCCCGTCGGGTGTGATCCCTGGGTTGTCGCGCGGGTCGGCGGCGTTGCCCGCGGCGTACTTCGAGGAGTGCGCCCAGGTCAGCCCAATCGCGACGGCACCGGCATCCTTCCACATGGGGAGATCGTCGGGTCCTGAGATCGGATCGGCCCCCTCGATGAGGATCGCGACGGCGGGGGGCGGCGTTGTTTGGCCCGGATTCGTGTGGTCGTGTTCTCGTGGTGAGACAACAGTGCGGGAGAGTGCATCGCGTCCGAGCGCGATGTGTCCCGCGTTGTGCCAGGCTCGATAGATCTCGAGTTGACGAAGTGCGGCGGCCCGAGAGGCGGCGTGATCGCCGCTGGCGTAGCCGGTTTCCTGTTCTTTGCCGTTGGTCTCGGTGAAGATGGTGGCGAGGCAGGCGCGGATGCTCGATCGCGCGAGGGCGGGGAGCGTGATCGCGCCCGGCGGGTGGGGGCGGTCGGCCACACGCGGGTCGTCAAGCAACATGTCGCGACCGAGGGCCTCGAGACAGGCAAGGTCGAGGTGGGCATCGAAGATTCGAAGACTCGGATCGGGCTGCGTCGGCGGGATCGGCATTGCATGACTGTAGTGGCCGCGTGGGTCCGTACGATTCGTGCATGTCGAGCGTGGACTATCGCATCCAGCCGGGGATCCATCTGAACTGTCCGGCATGCCGGGCGTCGATGGAGCGGTGCGAGCTCTCGTCGCGCGAGGGCGGATTCTGTGTCGATCGGTGCACGCGTTGCGGCGGGGTGTGGCTCGACGCGTCGGAGTTGGAGCGGGTGAAGAGCATGAAGGGGCAGGCCGAACGCGTGGACAAGGGCCAGCGCGGGCGCGGGTCGGGCGACACATCGAGCGAGAGCGCCACGCGAGCGCTCACAACCTCGAGATCATCGTCGAGGATTCTGCTCTGTCCGCGTGATGGCGAGCACCTGAAGGCGGGGCCAGCGCCGGAACAACCGCATGTCATCATCGATCGGTGCCCGACATGCCTGGGTGTGTACTTGGACGCCGGGGAACTTCGAGACCTGGCTCATCACACGGTGATGGAGCGGGTGCGCGAGTTCTTCTCGTTGGGATGAGGGGCGGGTCGGCGGGGTGCGTGCTGACGGTTGGACCGAGTTCGCGTTGCGCGGGGACAGGTGGTACATTGGTCGCGTGGATGTGCGTGTGGTGTTCATTCTCGGCGGCGTGGGCCTAGCGAACGCTCTTGTTCATGCGGCGTACGCGTGGCCTTTGCTTCGATCGGGGTTGGCGGTGTCCATGCCGAGGCCGATGGCCCGCGGCCGGGCGTGGGGTGCGATGCTGGTCGGCGGGATGGCGCACGCGGCGTCGTTGGCGTTCTTCGGGCTGGATGTTCATCTCTCTGAGTTGTGGTCGTGGGTTGTTCTCGCCTTGCCCGGGGTGGTGCTCGGAGGCATGGTGTGGCGGGCGACGCGGCGATGGTGGATCGGGGCGGCTTTGGCGATCGCCGGTGTGATCGCGATCGTGGCCGGCTGGCGGTTCAACGCATGGACGCATGGCGGCGGGTACGTTCGAAGCGAGGGGCTCTCGATTGTCAGAACACTTCTGGTTGCGTGCGGCACATTTCATGTGCTGGCGCTCGGCTCCTTGGTGGTCTGGAGGCGTCACATGGCCAGAATTACGGGAGCGATGGCGGGCGTGTGCCGATCGTGCGGGTATCGTCTGGCGGGCCTGCCGAGCGGCGTCTGTCCGGAGTGTGGCTCAAAGATTGTCGAAGTGCCGTAACGCGCACACAATCGGGGCATCGGAGGACGAGGCCACGGCACAGTCGTGCAAGGCAAGGGCGTTTCGAGCGACAATGTGTTGACCATGAAGCGTCGATTCAATGAAACTGAAATTTACAGGGAGTGGATCATGCGGCAGCGCGGCGTCAACGGAGGTGGTGGTCGTTCGGCGATGGGGCGTCTTGCAGGGGCGTGCGTTGCGTGTGCCGTGGCGGGGACGGCGATGAGCGCGTGGGGGTTTGCCGATGAGCCGGCGGCGAAGCGGGCCGAGGGCACGCGTGATGTGTCGTTGTACAACCTGCCCAAGAGCCATCTTGCGATCGAGGGATACGACCCGGTGTCGTACTTCCCCGAGGGCGGCGGCAAGCCGATGAAAGGGCTCGAACTCTTCCAGGCCGAGCACGGCGGCGTGACGTATCGCTTTGCGAGCAAGGAGAACATGGCGGCGTTCCAGGCGGACCCCGCGAAGTACGAGCCGGCGTACGGCGGATGGTGCGCGTACGCCATGGCGAAGGGGAAGAAGGTCGAGGTCGATCCCAAGTCGTTCACGCTCACGGGCGGGCGGCTGAATCTCTTCTACAAGGGACTCTTCTCCGACACGCGGAGCGATTGGTTGAAAGACGACGCGGCCCTGAAGAAGAATGCCGACGAATCTTGGAAGAAGATCAGCGGCGAGGACCTCTCGAAGCCACAGGCCTCGAAAATGGACAAACTCGGGATCCTCGGCGAGCGTCTCAAGGCCAAACGCGACGAGAGCGCGGGGAGAATGCCTGAGGAAGTGAAGAAGGTCTTCGCCCAGGGCATCCAGGACGTCGCGACGAGCGGTGTGATGGAGACGGCCCTCAAGGTCGGCGCCAAGGCCCCGGACTTTGAACTCCCAGGCGCGAAGGGCGAAAAGGTCAAACTCTCCACGCTGCTCGAGAAGGGCCCGGTGGTGCTCGCGTGGTACCGCGGCACATGGTGCCCCTACTGCAACATCCAGTTGCGGGCGTATCAGGAATCGCTCGACCAGATCAAGGCGCTCGGGGCGGATCTCGTCGCAATCAGCCCGCAGACTCCAGACCAGAGCCTGTCGATCACCGAGAAGAACGAACTGAAGTTCCACGTGCTCAGCGACGCGGGGAACAAGATCGCCGAGGCATTCGGGCTTCGGTACACCCTTCCCTCGGCCGTGCAGGAGAAGTTCAAGGGCTTCGGGCTTGATCTCTCGACGTTCAATGGCGACTCGTCGAACCAGTTGCCGCTCTCGGCGACGTATGTCATCGCGAAGGATGGCACGATCGCGTACGCGTTCCTGGATGCCGACTACACCAGGAGGGCGGAGGTCGAGGACCTTGTCGGCGTGCTCACGAAACTGAAGGCCGGGGCCAAGTAGTCGCGGTCTAGGATTCCCGCGTGGATCCCGATGACCACGTCTGCCTGTGTTTCCACGTGTCTCTGCGGAAGATCCGGACGTTCCTGGACCGCGAGGACCCGCCGGTGGCGTCTTTGATCAGCGAGTGTCTCTCGGCGGGGACGGGGTGCATGTGGTGCGTGCCGTTTTTGAAGCATCTGCACGCGCAGCACCAGAAGGGCGAGACGCCGGATCTCAAGATCTCGCCGGAGCGATATTCGGCCGAGCGGACGCACTATCGAGAGGTGGGTGAGCGGGATCGGAATGCCGTGCGTGACGCGACGGGCGGGGGGGATGAGAGCGGCGAGGCAGCCGACGGCGGGTTGTCTGGGTCGTAGATCCAATCAGATCATGATTGCTCATGGAAGGCCAAGAAGGCACAGGCGGGACGCCTGTGCCACGAGGGTGGGAAGGCAACACGCTCAGTTGAGCAATGACGTGTGTCACACTCGGAAGATGGAGCCCATCTTCTTGCCCAGGGCGGCGCTTGCGGCGAAGAGCGTGATGGTGAGCAGGGCCATGCCCCAGACTCCCAGGGCGCTGGCGATGTGCGGGCCATCGCCCAGGCGGTCGGTGAGGGCCCAAATCGCCTTGGTGATGGGGTAGTCCCCGGTCTGCTGGGCGAGGAGGAGCGAGTCGCTGACTTCGAGCATGGAGAAGGAGAAGACGAGCAGACCGCCGGCGATGAGGTTGGCGAGGATGAGCGGGATGATGACCTTGCGGACGGCGAGGGTGCGCGAGGCGCCGAGATTGATCGCGGCCTCTTCGAGTTCGCCTGAGGTTTGCTCGAGTCCCGCGACGGTGGAGCGGACCATGTAGGGCAGGCGTCGCACGCCATAGGCGATGATGAGGAAGAAGAATGGGTTGGGGTCGCTGGCGAAGATGGCGAACCCCGAGAGCGGGCCATCCTGCCCGAAGGGCCAGCGGAGGCTCATCGCGACATAACCGAAGGCCATGACGAGTCCGGGGACGGCGAGGGGGAGCATGCAGAGCGCGTCGAGGAGGCCACGACCGATGACCTTGGTGCGGACGAGCAGGTAGGCGACGACGATGCCGATCGCGGTGTCGAGGACCATCGCGAGGAGGGAGAGTTTGAGGCTGTTGACGATGGCGCCGAAGGAGTCGCCGCTGGCGAGGGCCTCTCGATAGTGCGAGAGAGTGAAGGCGGTGGGGACGATGGACTTGTGCCACTGCCCGGGGCGGGCAAGGCTGGTGAGGATGACGCCGACGTGGGGGAGGATGGCGAGGGCGAAGACCGCGACGAAAACGCCCGCGGCGAGGAGGCCCTTGGTTCCCTCGAGGCGTTCTTCGCTGGCGGCCCTCGCGGCACGCGTCTGCATCGCGTAGCCGGCGCGACCGAAAACGAGTTTCCCCAGGGAGTACAGCAGGATCGCGCAGCCGAGCATGACGACGGTGAGGGCGTAGGGCTGGGCGGAACTCTCGACTTCCTTCAGTTTGTTGAAGATCTGGACGGGGATGACGCGGTAGTAATCGAACATGAGGGGCGTGCCGAGTTCGGTGAAGGACCAGATGAAGACGATCGTGCCGCCGGCGAAGAGGCCGGGGCGCATGAGCGGGAGCGTGATCGTGAAGAACCGGCGAAAGAACCCGGCGCCGAGGTTCTCGGCGGCCTCGTCCATCGCGGGGTCGATGTTGGCGAGGGACGCGGAGGCGTTGAGGAAGATGATCGGGTAGAGCGAGAGCGATTGGACGAGCACGACGCCGAGGCCCTTCGCCTGGGCGAGGAGGTCGAGACGTTGCCCGAGAAGGCTCTCGATGACTCCTGAGAGATGGACCGAGTCGAGTAGGGCGTTGAGGGCGCCCTCTCGCCCGACGATCATGCGGAGCCCGATCGCCCCGACGAACGGCGGAAGGATCATGGGGACGAGGATCGCCGCCTGAAAGATGGACTTGCCCGGGAATCGATACCTCGCGGCGAGGACGGCGAGCGGGAGGGCGATCACGGTCGCGAGGATCGTGGTGGACGTTGCGAGCGTGAGGGAGTTAAAGAGCCAGGTGCGCGTCTCGGGGTCTTTGAAGACGCGGAGAACGTGCTCGAGCGTGAATCCGGAGCCGCGGGCGGGGTCGGAAGCGAAGCCGCCACGGACGGTGAGAAGGATCGGGTAGACGAGAAAGACGACGAGGATCGCGAGGCATGCCGCGAGCAGGCCGTATTGCCAGAGGGCGCGCGAGACTTTGGGCGTGACCTCGATCATGGTTCGGAGTGTAGGGTTCGGGCTTCGGGTGTGGGGCTTATTGGGGAGGCGTGAGGGGCTTGGGTCCGAGGGTCTGGATCGTCAGCGTGCCCAGTGTTCGCGTCGTGAGGTAGGCGTTGACTTCGCCGAGCGTGACCGAGTTCACCATCGCGAGGATCTCGTCGAGGGAGCGCGAGCGGGCGAAGCGGCGCTGGTCGATCGCGAGGGCGGAGGCTCGGGCGGCGGAACTCTCGCCGCTGAAGACAATGCCGCTCTTCATGCCGATCGCGGCGCGCTGGAACTCCTCGGGGGTGATGGCGCCCCTGGGCGTGTTGATCTCGCGGAGTTGCTCGAGGAGCGTGTCGAGGGAGTCCTGGGCCTTGTCGGGCGTGGTGCCGACGTAGGCGGTGACGGCTCCGAAGTCGCGGTCGCCTCGATAGCCGGCGCTGACGGAGTAGCAGAGGCCCTTGCGCTCGCGCACGTGCGTGAAGAGTCGCGAGGACATGCCGCCGGAGAGAACGGCAATGGCGAACTTCTCGAGGAGTGCCGCGCGATTGGGGTTGCCCTTCGCGTCGGTCTCGGGGGGCGCATCGTGGACGACGATGATCTGGACCTGGTTGGAGGGGTCGTTGGTGTGCGCGTAGCCCCGGGCGGGCGTGGGACCGGGCTTTGGCTCGGTGGTCGCGCCGGTCCAGTTGGAGAGGAGTGATTCGAGCGCATCGGCGAGTTTCGCGGCGTCCACATCGCCGGCGGCGGCGAGGATCGAGCCTTTGGGCTTGGCGAGCGCGTGCCAGCGATCGCGGAGATCGTCGCGGGTGAGAGCATTGAGGCCGTCGATCGTGCCCAGGCCGGAGCGCCCAAGCGGATCGGGAAAGTGGCGTCGGCGTGCCTCGAGCACGGCCCTTTCCTGCGGGTCGTCCTGGAGTGACTCGATCGCCTGGATGCAGAGGTCTCGAGCGGGTTCGATGGCGTCCTCGGCGATTCGCGGGGCGCGGACCATGTCCACAAGGAGCGGAAGAACGCTCCCGAGTCGCTCCCCGATCATGCTGGAGGTGATGGAGAAGGTGAAGGCGCCGGAGTTGGTGCTGCGGCCGGCGCCGAGGCGATCGAGGGCATCGGCGTGGGCGCGCGAGTCGAGAGATCCCGCGCCGCGGAGGAGGAGTTCGCTCCACATCGCGGAGAGTCCCTGCTTGTCGAGCGGGTCGTGCGCGCAGCCACAGGGCAGGATCCAGGCGAGCGCGGCGGACTTGAGTTGAGGCATGCGCTCGACGACGAGCGAGAGCCCCGAGTCGAGTGTGCGAGTGGTGATGTGACTCATGCGGACGACTCCCAGATGGGTTGAGTGATGATGGCGGCGCGAGTCAAGGCGAGCGGTGGTTGAAATTTTTTTGAGAATCTTCGCGATTGCTCAAGACACGAGGGTATGACTTCCGATAATCTCAGTCGGTTGACTCGTCGCGCGTGAGTCGCATCGTGCGCTCGCGGCGACGCGGTTCAAGTACAGGAGACGTGTTCATGGCTAAGAAGGCAAAGAAGAAGGCGAAGAAGAAGGCGACGAAGAAGGCTGGCAAGAAGACCGCGAAGCGGAAGACCACCAAGAAGAAGAAGTAATCGCCAGTCTCATTCGCCGGCGCTTCGAGGCCCGCTTGAAGAAAGCATGGCCCGAAGCGTGTTCGGCCTGGCGCGCCCCCTCGAACCCTTGGTTTCGAGTCCTGGACAGACACGCGGGCGCGCCCAATCACAGAACAAGTTGGGGCACGGGACCGGCAAACGTCGGTCCCGTGTTCGTTTTGAAAGCTTGGCAAGGCCCGATTGTGGACTTGTGTTGTGAGTCCGTACGGATATTCCGCAAAGCACGAAATCAACTTTGTACGATGGACTGGCGCGACGGTAGAGGGATGATGAGGGCGCGATGACTCTCCGCGAGGCCCATGTTCACTTGCCATTGCTAGGACGGGCTCTCCTGTTGCCCGACTTTGGCGACGTCAGAGATGTGGATGAGTGTCTGGATCGTGTCCGGGGGTTGGCGGCACGTGCGAGTGGATGGGTTCTGGCGTGCGGCGCGCGTATCGAGGCGTGGCGAGAGCGACGCTGGCCGACGCTCGACGAGTTCGATTCGGCGACCGGTGGCGTGCCCGCGTGCGTGATGTCGTTCGACTATCACGCCGTGCTCGCAAACTCGGCGGCGATGCGCGCGTCGGGGGTTGATGCGCGCGCCCCCGAGGGCGGGATCGTGGTGCGCGACGCGGATGGTCGCGCGACAGGGTTGCTCCTGGAGCAGGCGGCACGCGCCGTGTGGAATGCCGCTCCCGAGCCAACACCGGAGGAGCGGATCGAGCATGTGGCCGCGGCGTGCGCGCATCTTCAGGCGTTGGGTTTCCAGGAGGCGCACGACCTGCATGCGCCGCTGTGGCTTGGGCCTGTGCTGCGCGCGCTGCATGACGGGGGGCGGGTTGGGCTGCGAGTCGGGGTGTACGTGCCGCACGCGGAGTTGCGTTCGGCTTTGGAGGCGCGCGCGATGTGGGAGGGGCCCGGGCTGCGGCTGCTCGGTTCGAAGTTGTTCGCCGATGGGACGCTGAACAGCAAGACGGCGAGCGTGCTGCATCCGTATGCCGAGGCGATGGCGGGGATGGAGCGGGGTGTGCTGCTGCTGACTCGCGCGCAGATGTCTGCGGCGATGCGAGAGTGCGCGGCGGTGGGCGTGGGGCTGGCGGTGCACGCGATCGGCGACGGGGCGGTGCGGGCGGTGCTGGATGCGCGCGCGGCGTTGGGGCGCGAGGCGAGGCCGGCGCATGTTCGAGTTGAGCACGCGGAGTTGGTTGATTCGGCGGACGTGCCACGGTTTGGCGAGTTGGACGTGGTGGCGAGCGTTCAGCCGTGCCATTTGTTGGCGGACGTGGAGGCGTTGACACGGCTGGTGCCGGAGCGATTGGATCGCGTGATGCCGTGGCGAGAGATGATTGACTCGGGGTTGAGGCCGGGCGAAGGGATTTTGTTCGGGAGTGATGCCCCGATCGTGCGCGCGGATCCGGGTGATTCGATTCAGGCGGCGGTGGGGCGGGGGCGGCCTGGGGGAGTGCGGATCGCCTCGGGGCAGGCGATCACGGAAGGTGAGGCTTGGGAGGCGTTTGGAGTTGGTGGATCGAGATGGGTGGAATAGGCCGGTTTGGCGAATGTCTGGATAGGGGTTTGCCTACTGTTTCGTCCTTATGGCGAAGACTCGCGAGATCAAGAAGCGGATCAAGGCGGTTGGGAACATCCGCCGTATTACCAAGACGATGCAGATGATCGCGACGGCGAAGTTCGCGGCGAGTCAGCAGCGTGCGACGGCGGGGAAGCCGTATACAGAGACGTTGTTTGAGTTGGTAACGGAGTTGGCCCGGGCGATCGAGGGCGTGTCCCATCCGCTGCTCGGAGGGTCCAAGTCGAGCGCCGAGGCGAAGCCTTTGACGCTGATTGTGACGTCGGATCGCGGGCTGTGCGGGCCATACAACGGCTCGGTGCTGCGGGCGGCGATGGGGCACCTCAAGGCGAACCCGGCGTCGAAGACGGGGATCATCGAGGTTGTGGGGAAGAAGGGGATGGGTTTCCTGCGGTTCGCGGGGGTCGAAGTGACCCGGCAGCACTCGCAGTTTGGCGACAAGCCGAGTTATGAGAGCGTGCAGGACCTGGCGCAGGTGTACATCGACAAGTTTGTTCGCGGCGAGGTGTCGTCGGTGCACGTGGTGTACATGAAGTATGTGAGCGCCGGGAAGCAGTCGCCGACGGTGATGCAGTTGCTGCCGTTCCAGGCGGAGACGGCGGGCTCGGCGAAGAGTGTCGAGAGTGTGGCGGGTGGCGCGGCGCAGATCTATGAGTTCTCGCCGGATGCCGAGTCGCTGCTCAATGATCTGTTGCCGGCGGCGGTGAAGGCGGTCTTGTTCCAGTCGTTCAACGACGCGATCGTGAGCGAGAACGTCGCCCGGATGGTGGCGATGAAGTCGGCGACGGACAACGCGGGGAAGATGGGGAAGCGGCTGACGCGTGTGTACAACCGCGCACGGCAGGCGCAGATCACGACGGAGTTGACGGAGATCATCTCGGGGGCGGCGGCGCTGGAGTGATCGTTGGAGTCATGAAAAAAAGACACGGCACGGGCGATTGCTCGTGCCGTGTGTGTTTTTATGGAGATGTGTAGGAGAATAAGGTCACAATGCGTGACGCCCCCTCCCTGTGCTACGAGATCGAGTAGGGATCGAAGACACCGCTCTGGAGAGCGGTGCCACCAAAGGTGTGCCACCGGGAGCTGTGGCTTGGCTGGATTTAGTGCTCGTCGTGGTGCGCGGGCTGCGCGTCGGCGTGGGCGGGGGTGTTGTGGGCGGGTTGGGTGGCGTTGCGGATCGTGGCGAAGGCCTCGATGAGCGGAGATTGCCAGGGGTGCTCGCCGAGAAACTCGACCTTGCCAGTCGAGATATCGCAGATGGCGCCGACGACCTTGACCTTGCCCTCGCGGACGAGTTGGACGGTTTGGGGGCTGGACTGGAAGACATCGAAGATGCTCTGCCAGACGTTCTCGACGACGGCGGTGGGAGCGATGGTGTTGGGGTCTGTGGAGTTCATCGTGGCCTTGGCGCGATCGACGGCGGGGTGGATCTCGTTGAGGAGGGCGCCGATGTTGCCGGGGGCCGGGGAGTCGGAGTTGGCGAAGGTCTGGCAGGCGGCGGTGACGGCGCCGCACTTGGTGTGCCCCATGACGACGAGGAGCGGGGTGTGGAGGTGCTCGAGGCCGTACTCGATGGTGCCGGCTTCGGTGGCGGTGATGACGTTTCCGGCGACGCGGAGGACGAAGAGATCACCGACGCCCTGATCGAAGATCCGCTCGACGGGAAGGCGTGAGTCGGCGCAGGTGAGGATGGTGACGCGCGGGTGCTGGCCGTTGGCGGCGGTGTCGGCTCGGCGCTGGGTGGAGGAGTTGGGATTCTGGGTGTTGCCGTTGGCCCAGCGGGCGTTGCCCTCAGTGAGCCAGGCGAGGACCTGGTCGGGGGTTGTGGGCTCGGCGGTGTCGGTGGCGGCGTTCGTCGTCGTGTGCGCGTCGGCGGCTGGCGCGTGGGTGTTGTCGGTGGTGGGCTTGGTGTGGGTGGATTTGGTGGTAGTGGAGTGCGCGGGCGCGTGCTTGGGGGCGCTCTTGCTTGGGGTGGTGTGGCTTGGCTCGCCGGCGAGGAGGAGGAGGGGCGTGGCAGCGGCGGCGGCGAGGAGGGCGATCGTTCGAGCGTTCATGCGGACTCTCCGGTTGGGGGTTGCGGGCGAGTGGCCCGTGGACCGGAGCATCGGCGAGGCGCGTGAGGGTGTTGAACGGAGGAGGGGAGGAGCGGGGTTATCGCTCGTTGGGATGTGGATTGTGCGGGAGGGGCACGTGGGTTGGTGGGGGGTTGTGAGAGAAGGACACCGCGCAAAGCGAGCGGTGGCACCACGAACGGATCACCTAATAGAGTCGATCGATGAGGGACATGACGATCTCGAAGGCGATGAGGAGGATGATGATCCACTCGAGGATCTCCATGCGTCGGACGGTGGCGCGGTCGGCGAGTTTCTGGTAGATGCTGTCGATGGTGGAGAGTTTGCGCAGGACGCTCTGGTCCCATTCGGGGAGGTGGAAGCGATTGGTGGCGAGGCGGTAGAGCCGGGCGAGGTGCTGGTCGCCGAGGAGTTTGAGGGCGTTGTTGACGCTCTCGAAGAGCATGGTGTTGTCGGCCTGGAGTTGGGCGACTCTGGCGATCGCGCGATCGTGGATGGCGAAGCGGCGCGAGCCCCTGGATTGGAGGAGGGTGTACGCGGTCTCGAGGGATTGATCGAGGCGGTCGTCGAGGAAGCGCATCTCGAGGAGTTCGACGTTGGCGAACTCGAGGGCGGCGGTGGCGTCGGCGGGGGTGGGGTCAAAGAGGATCGCGGCGTTGAAGTCGATGAGAGCGGCGTCGGTGGTGGAGTAGGAGAGGCGCGAGGCGAGGGCGTCGTCGATCTCGTGTGTGGAGAGGGGCGTGCTCTCGGCGCGGAGGATCGCCGCGAGGGGAGCACGGGCAGAAGCGAGGAAGTCGTCGAGAGAGCAGGAGGAGGAGTCGAGCGACATGGAGGACTCTTCGATCTGGAAGATCGCGTAGTCCTCGACGATCGGGGCGAGCGCGGGCTGGCGGATCGCAGGGGCGAGAAGGGTCAGGAGTTCATCGAGTCGGGTGCGGGCGTCGGCGAGGATGGACTCATTCTCGTAGAGGGACTCGCTGATGTGGAGGAGGTTGGCGAGATCGCCGAGGATGGGGAGGGAGTAGGAGAGGGAGACGACGCCGAAGTCGAGGATGGTGGCCTCGATGGCGTGGGCGGTGGAGGTATTGGCGATCGGGATGGGCGAGGCGGGTCGCGCGACGCGGAGAGGGGCGGGGTTGTAGGCGAAGTATCGCGGGCTTCGGCGGATGCGTTGGAGTGTGCCCCGGCCTTCGGAGGAGGCGGCGTCCTTGGCGAGGAGACGGTCGGCGCCGGTCAGGTCGATGGAGAAACCGACGTCGAAGGCGAGGAGGAGGATGGCCCGGCCTTTGGTGACGGTGAGCGTGGCGGTTGGGGTTGGGGGCAGCGGATGGGGCATGTGGCGCTCGCGTTTCGGACGGTTTCATGGTACCGTACGCGTTGGCCGTGCGGGGATGCGTGTGCTCGTTGGAGTGTGACGGCGAAGGAGGTCGACGATGAAGCGGCAGTTGGCGTCGGTGGTGATGGGTGTGGCGGTGGCGGTGGGGACGCTTTCGAGCGCGATGGTGCTCGGCGGGTGTGAGGAGAAGATCACACAGGCGAACGCGGACAAGGTGACGACGGGGATGACGCGTCAGCAGGTGGAGCGGATTCTGGGGAAGGGTGTTCGACAGGACATCGGGGGCGTGAGCATCGGGGCGAGCGGCTTGGCCGGGGGCGCAGGGTCGTCTGGGAATCGTGATGTGTATGAGTGGAAGAAGGGCGGGAAGGTGATCACGATCACGTTCCAGGACGACAAGGTGATCGACAAGGTGACGCGCGGGTTGTAGGGTGTCGAGATCGCCGCAAGTCAGGCGTTGGGATCCGCGCTGCGGGAGCGGTGGAGGTCGCCTCGCTCCATCATGTCCTGGACGAACTGCTGGAAGTCGTCGTGCATGATCTTCATCGAGGGGCTGCTCCACATGGCGCGGAAGGAATCCTCGGCCTCGATGGCCTCCATGCGTTTGACCCAGGAGTTGAAGTAGTCGTCGGGGAGTTGGTGGTTCTTGTGCCCGAACCAGGCGATCTCGAAGAGCGAGAGTTGCATGAGGTTCATGAAGTAGTCCTGGATCTCCTCGTTGGTCTGGTGGGGCTGGACGTCGTGGGCATAGACCTTGGCGAGGCGCGGGTTCTCCACGCGCATCTTGCGGAGTTGCATCTGGAGTTCGACGAGTTTCGTGAAGTTGGCGACGTGGGCCGCGTCGCGCCAGTGGCGGAACTGTCGGCCTGTGTAGATGAGGCCGATCGCGAAGATCATGAAGGTGATGGTCTGGAGGACGAGCTGGATCTGGGGGACGGTGATCTGGGCGAGGGTTTGAGTGGTCATGGGTGTGACGGGGTCAGAAGGGCTGCGACGGAGACGAACGACGACACGGATTCGAGAAGCGAGCGCGATGGTACGGGGATTCGCGTGCGGCGGAAGGTGTGGGGGGGGGGGTGATGGGGCTGATTGTCCGGTGGTGAGTGCCATGGGTTTGCGGGATGGTCTTGGGCGGGTATGCTGTGGCGCATGTCGATTTTTCCCGACGCGACAGACCGGACGGACCCGACCAACAAGGTGATGGGGGTGGCGGCTCTCGCGCTCATCGCGGTGGTGGTACCGCTGGTCGTGCTGGTGCAGCAGACGTCGCGCTCGCTGATGGAGCGGTCGTCGCCCGATCCTGCGGTGGAATGGGTGCAGGACGAGTCGGCGTCGCCCGAGCCGGCGGGCGAGTTCACGACGAGGTGCCAGATCGTCACGAAGATCAACTATGAGTTGCGGTTTGTGGATGCCGCGGATCGGGGGGCGCTCGCGGAGGACGAGGATTCTCGGGACCTCGTGGATCCGACGCGGGCGATGAAGATGATCGACTCGATCGCGATCTCGCGGACGGATCGGTTGCGGGCAGCGATCGTGGCCGGGGAGTTGGTCGGGGTGGAGGAGGCGAACCGGCGCTTGGCGAAGTTGGAGGAGGAGGTCACGCCGGGGAGTGAGTTGTTGACGGACGTGCAGTGGATCCACGAGATCTACAAGAGCGAGCAGGGCGGGAGCGGCGTGCCGAGGGATGCGCGGGAGTGGCTGGTGTCGAGGCACGGGTGGTTCGGGGAGGTGGCGCTCTCGCACAAGGGGCGCGGGCGGGCGCGGCTGTTGGGCGGATTGGACCGGATCAATGCCGTGGGCGCTGGGTTCACGCTGTACTCTGGGATTGCCTTCCTGATCGGGATCGGGTTTGCGATCCGAGCGATCGCGATGACGTTGGCGGGAACGTTCGGCGATACTATGGACGCGCCGTCGTTCAAGGGGCCGGTGTACGGCGAGATGTTCGCGGTCTTCGCGATCATGATGCTGCTCGTGCTTGGCGGCGGAATGCTGGCGATCGTGGGATCGCGCGAGTTCGCATCGGCGATGATGGTGGTCACCGAGGTGCTGATGTGGGGATGCCTGGCGGCGCTGGCGTGGCCGGTGCTGCGCGGCGTGGACTGGCAATATGTGAAAATGGATCTCGGGCTGCACTCTGGAGAAGGGTGGGGGAAGGAGATCGGGTTCGGGATCGCGGCGTATCTGTGCGACTTGCCGCTGACGCTGCTGGTGTCGGGCATGGTGGCATGGCTGGTCTCGATGGGCGGTGAGGAGGCGGCGAAGGTGGGCGTGGAAGGGTCGCCCATGTTCAGGCCGCTGGGGGGATCGTCGTGGCTGGCGTTCACGATCGGGGCGCTGGGGACGGTCGTTTGGGCGCCAATAACCGAGGAGATCCTGTTTCGCGGGGCGCTCTATCGGATGCTGCGGCTGCACCTGCCCTGGATTCCGAGCGTCTTGATCTCGGCGGTGATTTTCGGGGCGATGCACGGGTATGACCTGCCCGGACTGGCGGGCGTGGCGACGGGCGGGGTGATCTATGGCGTGCTCCGCGAGTATCGCGGGTCGCTGATCGCGTCGATGACGGCCCACCTCCTGCACAACGGAACGATCACGCTGAGTACGTGGATGTATCTCGTGGCGCTGAACTGATTGAGGCGGCGGCTCGGCGGATCGAGATCAGCAGCCGGCCTGGAAGTGGTCGAGCATGTAGAGAAGGTCGTCGACTGTGACAGCGCCGTCGGGTGCGCCCTCGGCGGTGCCGTCGTCGAGATCGGCGCTCAGGTTTCCCGAGGCGAAGTGGTCGAGGAAGAAGAGGAGGTCGTCGATGGTGACGGAACCATCGGGTGCGCCTGTGGCGCTGCCATTGTCGAGATCGGCGGGGCAGTTTGGAATACCTGGAGCGAGTGTGACCTCGATGAAGGCTGGGCTGGAGAACTGGCCTTCGATGCCGAAGGACTCGGCGCCGTAGCGTGTGGGGATGATGGTGCCGTTGAACGCGGTTGTGGTCGTGGTGAAGTGGAATGTGCCGGCGCCGGACCAGTTCTCGTCGCTTCCGTCGAAGAAGAAGAGCCGGAGTTGGCCTGGCGCGTCCTCGATGGGGAGGACGATGTCGGTGTGGAACTCGGCGGCATCGGAGCCTTGTTCGACGTTGAGGTGGATCTCGACTCGTGCGCTGATGACCTCGCGTCCGACGATGGGGCTGGAGGAAGGGAGAAATGCGGAGTAGGAGATGCCGACGTTCGCGAGGGGGAAGCGGTGCGTCTCACCGGCGAGGGCGCTGGATGTGAGGGCGAGCAGGGCGAGAGCGGTGATGGGGCGAGTGAGCATGGCGGCCTCCAGATTCCGGGTGAACACCGTCAGTGTACCACGGACTATGGATGGCGCCTGCGCCAGTGCGGAGGTGAACGGGCTTGTTACACACCGGGATAGCGGGACTTGGAGAAGACGGAGACACAAGCGGGACGACTGTGCCACGAGGGAATGGAGAGAGACGGAGAATGAGAAGCCCCACGCGGAGCGTGGGGGTACCCAGATAGAGCAACTCAGATGGCGATCGTCGCGATTTTTTCGGCGATGTCGATCTGGGCCTCGGTCTGGGCCTTGACCTCGTCGGCGGTGACGCCCGGGGCGAGTTCGGTGAGGGTGAAGCGCTGAGTGGCGTGGTTCATCTCGAGGACGGCGAGGTCGGTGATGATCATGTCGATGCAGCGCTTGCCGGTGAGGGGGAGTGAGCACTGCTTGAGGATCTTGGGCTTGCCCTTGACGGTGTGTTCCATGGCGACGATGGTGCGTTTGACGCCGGCAACGAGGTCCATGGCTCCGCCCATGCCTTTGACCATTTTGCCGGGGACCATCCAGTTGGCGATGTCGCCATGCTCGGAGACCTGCATGGCTCCGAGGATGCAGAGGTCGATGTGCCCGCCTCGGATCATGGCGAAGGAGTCGGCGGAGGAGAAGAAGGCGGCGCCGGTGCGCGCGGTGACGGTTTGCTTTCCGGCGTTGATGAGGTCGGCATCGACGTCTTTGTCCTTTGGGAAGGGTCCGATGCCCAGGAGGCCGTTCTCGGATTGGAGCCAGACGTCGATGCCCTTGGGGACGAAGTTGGCGACGAGGGTGGGGACGCCGATGCCGAGGTTGACGATGAAGCCGTCCTTGAGTTCGCGTGCGGCTCGTTGGGCGATCTGTTCGCGAGTGAGTGGCATGGTGGAGGATAGGTTCGGGGGGTCGCGTGGTTGGCGTGTGTCTGGTGGGCGGATATCGGGCTGGATAGAGGGTGGTTGGATGGTCGATGTACGGTGAAGGCGCGTGGTGTGGCCGCGCGCGTGTAGAGTTTGGTTGGAGATTTGGATCCACGATGCCGCGCGATATTCCAGTTGGAAATGGGAGCTTGCTGATCACGTTCGACCGGTTCTACCGGGTTCGGGATATCTATTTCCCGAACGTGGGTCGGTACAACCACACGGACGGGCACATCCAGCGATTCGGGGTGTGGGCGGACGGGGCGTTCGCGTGGATTGAGGAGCCGGGCTGGACACGGGAACTGAAGTACAAGGCAGACACGCTTGTGACGGAGGTCCGCCTGGTGCACGAGGGTCTAGGGCTTGAGGTGGTGTGCCACGACGCGGTGGACTTCCACGAGCCGGCGTATTTTCGCAAGTGCGTCGTGCGGGACCTGCGCGGGCGGGACCGAGATGTGAAGGTGTTCGCGCACTGGGACCTGTCGGTGCGTGGGACGCCCGTGGGCGACACGGCGAACTATGACCCGGCGACGGCGTCGGTCGTGGTGTACAAGGACGATTCGTACTTCCTTTTCAACGCGTGCGACGAGAACAAATGCGGGATCGACAACTGGGCGATCGGCACGAAACGCGTGGGCGGGCACGAGGGAACGTGGCGCGACGCGGAGGACGGGCGGCTGGGACGGAACGCGATCAGCCAGGGCTCGGTGGACGCGACGATCGGGTTTGACCTGCAGGTGCCGCCGAATGGTCGGTCGAGTCTGACGATGTGGATGGCGTGCGGGCACTCGTACAGCGAGGTGAAGGCGCTCAATAAGCGGATCCTGGAGAAGGGCGCGGATCGGCTCATCGCGCGGACGGAGCACTACTGGCGGTTGTGGGTACGCAAGGAGAACATCGAGACGGGGGTGCTGTCGGCGGCGGCCTCGGAGCAGTTCCACCGGAGCATGCTCGTGCTGCGGACGCAGGTGGACAACGGCGGTGCGATCATCGCGGCGAACGACAGCGACATCACGCAGTTCGGCGGGGATCACTACTCGTACTGCTGGCCTCGCGATGGAGCGCTCGTGGCGTACGCGCTCATTCTGGCGGGGCAGAGCGAGTTGTCGCGGAGTTTCTTCCGGTACTGTGCGAAGGCGATCAAGGACGAGCCGTATTTTCTGCACAAGTACACGCCGACGGGTGAACTGGCGAGCAGTTGGCACCCGTGGATGATCGAGGGACAGCGGATTCTGCCGATCCAGCAGGACGAGACGTCGCTGGTGTTGTGGGCGCTCCGTCGGCACTTCGAGGTGTATCGGGACGTGGAGTTCATCAAGCCGTTGTACACGTCGCTGGTGGTGAGGCCGGGCGAGTGGATGCTGAAGTATCGGGACGCGAACGGCCTGCCCAAGGCGTCGTGGGACTTGTGGGAGGAGCGGCGGGGGATCCACCTCTTCACGGTGGCGACGACGATCGGCGCGCTGGACGCGGCGGCGGAGTTCGCGAGCGACTTCGGCGAGCACGATCGGGCGTCGCACTTCCGCGAAGGGGCGCGCGACATGCGCGAGGCGATGCTGCGGCATTTGTGGAACCCCGAGCAGGGACGCTTCGCGCGGATGGCTGTGGCGATGAGCGACGGGCGGTACCGCCTGGACATGACGGCGGACTCGGCGAACTTCTCGATCTTCGCGTTCGGGGCGCTCGCGCCCGATGACGAGCGCGTGCGGCAGGAGATGAAGTCGCTGCGTGAGCGGCTGTGGGTGAAGACGGACGTGGGCGGGTGCGCGCGATATGAGCGCGACTATTACCACCAGGTCGAGCGGGAGAAGGTGGATCGCGTGCCGGGGAATCCGTGGGTGATCTGCACGCTGTGGCAGGCGCAGCACGTGATCGCGCTGGCGAAGACGGAGGCGGACCTGGCGCCGGCGGCGGAGTTGCTCGAGTGGTCGGCGAAGCGCGCGGAAGCGTCGGGGGTGATGGCGGAGCAGTTCCACCCGTACACGGGCGCGCCGATGAGCGTGAGCCCGCTCACGTGGAGCCACGCGACGTTCGTGATTGTCGTGCTGGAGTATCTCGCGAAACTCAAGGAGATCCGGGCGCGCGGTGAGGAATCGAGTGGCGGCGGCGGGGCGTTGCGATTGCCGGATGCGGCGGCTTCGCCGAAGTAGAAGGCGATGGCCGCAACTACTTCGTCGACGTGCGGAGTGTGCCGCTGTCGAGTTCAACGACGCGCTGCGCTCGTGCGGCGGTCGTCGCGTCGTGGGTGACGACGACGAGGGTGAGGTTGAGATCTCTTCGCAGGTTCTCGAGCATGTCGAGGATGGTGCCGCCGGTGTTCCGGTCGAGGTTCCCGGTCGGCTCGTCGGCGAGGAGGACCTGGGGTTTGTTGACGAGGGCGCGGGCGATGGCGACGCGCTGGCGTTCGCCGCCGGAGAGTTCGCGCGGGCGATGGTGGAGGCGGTGGGCGAGGCCGACCTGCTCGAGGAGGCGTGCGGCGTGGGCCTTGGCCTCGGCGCGTCGTGCGAGATAGCCAGCAAATCCCTGGCGGATCATCGCGGCGAGGAGGACGTTGCCCATGACGGTGAGTTCGGGGAGCAGGTGGTAGAACTGGAAGACGAAGCCAATCTCGGCCCGTCTGTAGTGATCGAGGCGAGCGTGGCTCATGAGGCTGAGGGGCGTGCCCGAATACTCGATGGAGGCGCGGGAGTCCTTGTCGGGACGGTCGAGGCCGCCGAGAAGGTGGAGGAGGGTGCTCTTGCCCGAGCCTGAGGCGCCGAGGATGGCGACAAACTCGCCGGGCTCGACGGTGATGTCGACACCCGTGAGCACGGGAACGCTCACCTTGCCGAGGCGATAGGTCTTGTGGAGGTTGTGGGCGGCGAGAAGGGGCATGATGGCGTGTGTCTTCGTTGCGGGATCACTCGAAGCGGAGGGCCTTGACGGGGTCCATGAGGGCGGCACGAACGGCGGGGATCAGCGCGCCGCCCGCGGAGGCGAGAACGGCGAGCGCGAAGACCCAGAGGGCATCGATCGAGCGGACGGTGTTGGGGATGGTGTCGAAGACGTAGACCGCCGGGTTCCAGATGACGATGCCGAGTTGCCGCCCCAGCCACTCGTGGATGGGGTTGATGTTGGTCACGATGGTGTAGGCGAGGGCGAGGCCCGCGCCGCCGCCGACGAGTCCGATGGCGCAGCCGTAGCAGACCCAGATGCCGGCGATGCCCGAGCGGCTGGCGCCGATGGCGCGGATGGTGCCGATGTCCTTGGTTCGTTCGGCGACCATGGACCAGAAGATGGCGAGGATGAGGAGAACGGCGACGAAGGAGATGATACCGAAGAGCACGAGGAGGAGGACCTGCTCCTTCTGGACGGCGTCGATCATGGTCTGATTCTGCTCTCGCCAGGTCATGGCCTGGATCTGGCCGAGGCCTGGCACCTCGCCCTTGTGGCGTTCGGCGAAGGTGGCGTAGACGGCGAGGCACGCGTCCTTGAGAGCGCGAGCCTGGGCGTCGGTCTTCACGTCGCCCCGGCCACGGATGAGGATGTGGGTGGCGCGGGCGGGGATGGTGCCGGCGGGCGCAGCGTCGAGGACGAAGGTCTCCTTGCCGGTCTTGGGGTCGATGACGACCTTGTAGGGCGTGCCGGTCGGATTGATCTTCGGCGCCTCGTTGAGTTTGAGGGCGCGCTGGAGGGCGTCGAGGCGGACGAAGACGACGCTGGTGTCGGCGTCGGCAACGCCCGAGGCGAACTCGTTGGCGACGGGGAGGCGCATCGTCGAGAGTTCGACGCTGTTGCCCTTGGCGTCGAGGGGAACGACGTTGATGGTGACCGAGCCGTCGCGGGGCATGAAGGTGTCGGCGAAGTCGATCGTGCCGTTGGACTGGGCACGGGTGACGGCGAGGGGTTCCCAGATGCCGGCCTCGGTACGACTGTTGAGGCCGCTGACGGCGATGCCGAGGACCGCGGCCGGTTCTGGCTCGTGGGTCTTGGGGTTGATTCGCTCGAGGGTGAGGCCCTGCTCGAGGAGGGTGTGCGCGGGGACGCGAAGGATGGGGTCACGAAGGCGGAGATCCTCGCGTTTCTTGTCGTGGCGTGTGGGTGTGGAGATGGGGCGCCACCACAAGATGTCTTTGTACGACGAGACGCGTGAGAAGGACTCACCCTCGATGCCTTTGACCTGGACGGCTCGCTTGAGGTCGTTGGGGAGGATGATGAGGCCGAAAGTCTCGATGGTTGGCGCGGCGGCGGCGACGGCGGGGTCCCGCTCGAGTTCATGGACGAGTTCGTCGTAGTACGGGATTCCGGCGTTGGGCCAGTACAAGGCGAGGTCACTCTGGATGGTGCGCCCCGAGGAGATGAGCATGTCGAGGAAGCCGCCCATCACGGACCAGACGATGAGGACCATGGCGGCGCAGAGGGCGACCGCGCATGCCGCCAGGAGGGGCATGATCTTGCTGGTGAGATACTTGGCGGTCAGGAGGAGTTGGTACACCGGCGAAAGGTAGGGAGGGCGCGGCGTGGGCGCTCGCGAAGGGCGCGGGTCAGCGCTTGGTGGTGAAGAGTTTGGCGGTGCCTGTGCCTTCCATGGCGTCGGCGATGCGTTTGAGGGCGTGGGCGTAGGCGGCGGTGCGCATGTCCACGCTCTTGGCCTTGTGGAGGTGGTAGACGGCGTTGAACTCGCGGCGCATCCGTTCGGCGAGTCGCTGGTGGACTTCTTCGAGGGTCCAGTAGAAGCCGCTCTTGTTCTGGGTCCACTCGAAGTAGGAAACGGTCACGCCGCCGGAGTTGGCGAGGATGTCGGGGATGACCATGGTCTTCTTCGAGTTGAGGACGGCGTCGGCCTCGGGGGTGATGGGCCCGTTGGCGAGTTCGAGGATGACCCTGGCCTTGACGCCGCTCGCGTTGGCGCTGGTGATGACGTTCTCGATGGCGGCGGGGACGAGGAGATCCACGTCCATGGCGAGAAGTTCGGCGTTGTCGGTGGAGCGCCCCTGGGGTGTGAGCGGCTCGACCTTGCCGGTCTCGTGCTTGTGCATGATGTGGTGGGCGATGTCAAGCCCAGTGGTGTTGATGACGGCGCCGCGATGGTCGCTGATGCCGACGATCTTGTAGCCGTCGGCGTGGGCGAGGCGGGCGAAGTGCTCGCCGGCGTTCCCGAAGCCCTGGATGGCGACGGTGCGGGTCTGCTTCTTCGGATCCCAGCCGAGTTCTCGCTCGAGTTCCTTGAGGATGTAGTAGCCGCCTCTCGCGGTGGCGTCGTCGCGGCCGAGGGAGCCGCCCATGGCGACGGGCTTGCCGGTGATGACGCCCGGCTCGACGCGGTTCATGACGCGGTTGTACTCATCGCTCATCCAGGCCATGATGGTGGCGTTGGTGTTGACGTCGGGGGCGGGGACATCGAGGTCCTGGCCGACATGGTGGGCGATGGCCTTCATGTAGCCGCGGCTGAGCCGCTCGAGTTCGCCGTAGGAGAGTGTGTGGGGATCGACGATGACGCCGCCCTTGCCGCCGCCGAAGGGCAGACCGGCGACGGCACACTTGAAGGTCATCCAGAAGGCGAGGGCCTTGACCTCGGACTGGGAGACGTCCTGGTGGAAGCGGATGCCGCCTTTGGCGGGGCCTCGGGTGTCGTCGAATCGGCAGCGGTAGCCGGTGAAGACGCGGAGCGAGCCGTCATCCATGCGGACGGGGATGCTGACCTCGAGGAACTGCTTGGGAAGGCGGAGACGGGCGATGGTCTCGGGGTGGACGCTGCCATTCATGACGGCGGCGGCGGCATCGAGGCGCTTGAGGGCATCACCGAAGACATCGTTCTGGGCCATGGTGTAACGCTTTCCAGGGTCGTTGTGGGAGTTGGCGAGCGAGGCTTACCGAAAGAAGGTGTATCGGCAGAACATCGGAAGGAGATTGTTGGCACCCAAGGCCGGCGAATGAGCAATTCGGGCTGTTCGGATCGGGTTATTCGTCCGATAATGTGAGTTCGGAGGCGAGGGAGCAAATCGCCGATAGGGTTGATCCTGTCATGGACCGACGGGCGTGCGCTTGGCGTGCGTGCGGGTGTCGCGGGGCGTGGGTGTGTGCTTGAGGCGTCCCCTGGGAGGCTCTGCGTGCGAGTTGCGATTCTGTGGTCAGAGATCTCGGGGTACATGGCTTCCTGCTGGCGAGCGCTGGCGGCCCTACCGGGCTTTGAGGTCGAGGTGATCGCGTTCAAGCCCGACGGGGCGAAGACGAATGCGGCCTTCGATCCGAGTGTGGTGCTCGAGGGGATCACGCGGCATCGGCTCCTTGATGCGAGCGAGCGGGAGGATGCAGGGCTGATCGCGGACCATCTCGCGGCGTTCAACCCCGAAGCGGTGTCGGTTGTTGGATGGGGGCACGGGCCCTACCGGCGCGTGGCGATGGATCCGCGTTTCAAGAACGCGGGGATGGTGATGGCGATCGACACGCCGTGGCGGGCGCGGGCGAAGCAGTATGTGACGCGGTTCGCGGTGAAGCGGTTCTTTGATCGGATGGACATCGCGGTTCCGGCGGGCGAGCGGGCGTGGCAGTATTGCCGACGCCTTGGGTTCGAGGAGGCTCGGATTCGGCGCGGGCTATATGCGGCGGAGACCTCGCGGTTCACTCGGGTGCATGATGATCGGGTCCGTCGCGGCGATGAGGGGTGGCCGCGCGCGTTCATGTTCGTGGGTCGGTATGTGGACATGAAGGGGATCGGGACTCTGCTGGAGGCATACTCGCGGTATCGAGCACGTGTGGATCGACCCTGGGAGTTGATGTGCTGCGGGATGGGCGCATGGGGCGAGAAGATCCGCTCGGCCGAGGGTGTGCGGGATCTTGGATTCGCGCAGCCGGACGTGCTTGGAGAGCGGCTGGCGATGGCGGGGTGCTTCGTGCTGGCGAGCCACTATGAGCCTTGGGGCGTGGCGCTGGTGGAGGCGATGGCGACGGGGATGCCGGTGATATGCACGGAGCAGGTGGGGGCGGCCGTGGAGGTGGTGCGGACGTTCCACAACGGGCTGATGGTGCCGACGGCGGACGCGGAGGCGATGGCGCGGGCGATGGCGTGGATGCACGAGCATCGGGATCGCCTCGCGGGGATGGGTCGGCACGCGCGCGAGGCGGCGGAGGCATTCGGAGCGGACGTCTGGGCGGAACGATGGCAGGACGCATTCGAGGCGGCGGCGCGTGTGCGGCGGGGCAAAGGCGGCGGGTGAGAATCCGGGGATCTGGTTCCCAACAATGGGTGGACGCCGGTCGCTTCTATGTAGGCGATCGGCACGGGTCTCGACGTTGGTTCCTCTGCGCGGGGTGGACGCGATGACGTGGAATCGAAATGACGATCAGTTTCGGCCGACGGACTACCGGTTTTCGGAAGTGCGACGGATGGGCATCGGCGGGGCATTTTTTTTCTCCGCGTTCTGCATCGTCATGGCGATCGCGGCGGGGACGATGATGCCTGGAATTCCCAAGTTCTTCGTGCTCGTGCCCTTAGGGATGGCGGCCTTTGCCATCTTCAGCGCCGTGCAGTCGAATCGCCTGGGAAAGAGGATGGAGGAAGAGGCGACCGAAGCGCAACGTGTGGATCGGGAGATGCGCGCGTCGGCACCGCGGACGAGCGATACTCGGTCTGCGGTGCGTTACGTGTGCGCATATTGCGGTCGCATGGCGGGCGATGACGAGGACGCGTGCGAGGGGTGCGGAGCGCCGGCGACAGCGCGGTCACGTCGGATGTGATGGATTCCAAGTGCTACGACCGGTACTCGTGGTCGAAGCGGCGTGCCGTCCGCCCCATGAGATAAGGACGAGCGCACGCGAAGCCCTACGGATAGTCCTGGCGCGTCGGGCGTATGAGCACGTCGCTCACGTGGACGGCGGGCGGCTGGGTGACGACGAAACTGACGCTTCGCGCGATGTCGTCGGGTGTGAGCGGTGGACCGATGCGGTCCTTGACGCTCTCGAACCATGCCGGGTCATAGCCCGCGACGCCCTGGAACTCGCTGACGACGAAGCCCGGCTCGATGAGGGTGACACGGATGCCCTTGGGCCCCAGTTCTCGCCGGGCGGCCTCGGCGAGGGAGTTGACGGCGAACTTGGTGCTGCCATACATCGACGAGAAAGGCGAGATGTGCCGCCCGACGGTGGAGCCGAGAACGACGATATCACGCGGCGACGCGAGGGCCTTGCCGCCGGAGTTTGTCCCGTGCGGTCTCTCGATATCCGCGAGCATGGCCTGGGCGCTCTCGCGCAACAGTTTGGCGGCGGCGAGGAGGTTGGTGCGGATCATCTCCTCCCACTGCGTGGTGTCGCTGTCGAGGACGCTCCCGCGGAGGCCTCGCCCGGCGTTAATGACGACGAGGTCTGGAGCGCGGCCGATGGCGAGAGCGCGTCCGGCGTCGAGCAAGGCGCGGATGGTGGCGTCCTCGGCGCAGTCGCCAGCGACTTTCGCGCACGTCGTGCGGAGTTCTTTGGCGAGGGCGTCGAGACGCTCGGCGCGACGGCCATTGAGCACGAGCGACGCGCCCAAACGGGCGAAATCGTGGGCGATGGCGAGCCCGATACCGGCGGTGGCGCCGGTGATGAGGGCGACTCGTCCTTTCAGAGGCGTGGTGGTCATGGGAGAGGGTATTGGGGAGGCAGGCATTGGGCACTTGGCATTGGGCATTCGGGAGAGGCATGGGCAGCAGAGGCATCGGGTATCGGGGACCTGGCAAATGGCTCTGGGCATGAGGTCCGCAGTTGATGGGTTGCACTGCGTTCAAGTTGTGGGAACTGCTCGGAGAATTTGTGCTTATTGGTGCGCGTCTGCTGGTGTCTGGTCCGGATCGAGTCGATACTTGGGTATGCCGACTGTGATGAATGCCGTGGACACGTCCGCCGTGGTGGCTCGACTGGAGTTGGCGCGTCGATTGGCGCGCGAGGCCGGGGCGTTGACGCTGCGCTACTTCCAAAGCCCGGACCTCGCGGTGGACGAGAAGTCCGACGGCTCGCCGGTGACGATCGCGGACAAGAAGTCCGAGGAGTTGATCCGGGCCGGGATCGGCGCGGCATTCTCTGACGACGGCATCCTGGGTGAAGAGTTTGGGCACAAGAAACCAAAGGACGACGCCGGGTTCACGTGGATCGTGGACCCGATCGATGGCACACGCTCGTTCAGCCGCGGGATTCCGAGTTATGCCGTGCTCATTGGGCTGGAGTACGCCGGGCGGAGCGTGGGCGGCATCGTTGAACTTCCGGGGATGGGCGAGCGGCTGTGGGCGCACGAGGGCGGCGGGGCCTTCTGGCAGACGTCGCGCCACGAGACGGCGATGCCGGCACGGGTGAGCGCGACGCCGACGCTCGCCGAGGCGTGGCTGGAGATCGCGCAGCCGCGGCAGTTCCGAAGGAGCGACCGGTGGGGCGCGTTCGACCGACTGGTGATGGCGGCGGGCCGGACGCAGGGGTGGAGCGACGCCGACGCCTTCGCGCTGGTGGCGACGGGGCGCGTGGACGGAGCGATCCAGTTCGGCGTGTCGGCGTGGGACATCGCGCCGTTCGACTGCATCATGCACGAGGCCGGGGGCCTGCAGAGCGACTGGACGGGTCGGCGAACGCTCGATGCGCGGTTCGTGGTGGCGTCAAACGGGCTGATCCACCAGGAACTCCTGACGATTCTGTCGCCGCACGCGGGCGCGAGGTAGCAATCGAACGCATGCAGAGGCGATTCGTCGCGCTCCAACTCAGAGGTCGTGATGTGCCGAGACGATCTTCGGTGTTTGCCGAATGTCACTTCGACTCTTCGGCACTCGGGCTCTTCGTCTCTTGCTCCCCCTCTTCCTTCGTGTCGCTCGCTTTCTTCAACTCGATCGACGCGGAGTTGATGCAGTATCTCAATCCCGTCGGCTGATCGGGGGCGTCGTCGAAGACGTGCCCGAGGTGCCCGCCGCAGCGTGAGCAGACGACCTCGATGCGGCGCATGCCGTGGGAGGTGTCGATGGTTTGCTCGACGGGGTTGTCGGCGCTTTCTGGGCCGCCCTTGGGCTCATAGAAACTCGGCCAGCCGCAGCCAGAGTCGAACTTGCTCTGCGCGAGGAAGAGCACCTGCCCGCACCCGGCACAGACATAAACCGACTCGTCGCCCGCGGCGTGCTTGGTGTTCCAGTAGGTGCCCGTGAAGGCCCGTTCGGTCCCCTTCTCGCGGAGGACGCGATACTGCTCGGGCGTCAGGATCATTTTCCATTCCGCGTCGGTCTTGCTGGCCCAGTCGATGGGGGTCGCGGTGAGGGGGGGAGCGGGTGTGGATGAATCGGGCGAGTTTGGATTCGGGGAGGCGGCGTCGTTGGACATCGCGGATTCCTTCGCAGGAGTGGGGATTGTGGATGAGGAAGGCGTGGCCTCCTGACGGCAAGCGGCCAGGGCCAGCGTGCCGGCCACGAGGATCAGAGAGGCAAGCACAAAGCGGCGTGTGGGCATGGGCGGGGCTCCGTGCGGGAGATTGTGACGGGCAGGCGTGGTGGGAGAGCAGCACAGGTTGATCGTTGGATGCCGCGGATCGCGGGGCGTGGCGATGTCCCTGCCACGCACCAGTCAATGCTCAGAGCCGCGTTGACTGCTGGCACCTAGACCCGCTCGCTTCGTCTCTCCGGAACACCGTCTCTTCGTCTCTTCGTCTCTTCCTACCACAGAATCCGCAGCCGCACCGTCTCGGGGATCTCGCGGAGTTTCTCGAGGACCTTCTTGCTCTTGCCACCGCCACTCGTCGGATCCACGTCGAGGATCACGTACCCCAGGTCGCCATCGGTGCGCAGGTGCTCGGCGGAGATGTTCGCGCCGACCTCGGCGATGACGCGGTGGACCGAGCCAAGCACGCCGGGGACGTTCCTGTGGAAGTAGAGGATGCGGTGGGGACGTGTAGGGTGGGGGGGCGTGATGCTGGTTGAGGGGGCCTGCGGGGGCTGCTCGGCGAGGTCCACCTGCGGCACATTCACCGCACCCGTCGTCGCGCCGACGTTGATGAACCGCACGAGTTTCTCGGCAACATCAAGGCCGATCGCCTCCTGGGCTTCCTCGGTGCTGCCGCCGATGTGGGGCGTGAGAAGGACGTTGGGCAGGCCGCGGAGTTCGCTCTCGAAGGGCTCGTCCTTCGCGGAGGGCTCGCTGGGAAAGACGTCGAACGCCGCGCCCGCGAGATGGCCGGACTTGATCGCGTCGGCGACAGCGGGGATGTCCACGACCGCCCCCCTCGCGTTGTTGATGAGGATTGAGCCTCGCTTCATCTTCTTGAGGTGCGCGGCGGTGATGAGCTTGCGCGTCGACGGCTCGTCGGGGACGTGGAGCGTGACGACGTCGGATTCTTTCAGAAGATCGGCGAGCGTGCGGACGGGGCGGGCGTTGCCGAGCGCGAGTTTGGGCACGACATCATGAAAGATCACGCGCATGCCGATCGCCTCGGCAAGAACGGAGATCTGGGCGCCGATGTGCCCATAGCCGACGATGCCCAGCGTGCGCCCGCGGACCTCGTGGGCGCCGCTCGCGGACTTGTCCCACGTCCCCGCGTGCATGGCGATGTTCTTGACGGGAATGCGCCGATGCAGCGCGATGATCTCGGCGAGGGTGAGTTCGGCGACGCTGCGCGTGTTGGAGAAGGGGGAGTTGAAGACGCAGACGCCCGCGCCACGGGCCGCGGCGAGATCGATCTGGTCGGTTCCGATGCAGAACGCGCCGATGGCGAGCAGGCGCGGGGCCGACGCGAGATGCTCGGCGAGGACGTTGGTCTTGCTTCGGATGCCCAGGACGTGGGCATTGGCGAGGAGCGTGCGGAGTTTCGCGGAGGAGGGCGCGCCCGCGACGGTCTCGACGGCGAAGCCCTCGTCCTTCAAACGATCGGCGGCAGCGGCGTGCACGCCCTCGGCGAGGACGACGCGGATCTTGTCTTTCGGGAAGGAGGTTTTCATGCGGGTTGTGGGGAAGATGGCGGGCGAGATCTATCGCGTAGGCGACGTGGAGAGTGGCACGACTGTCTCGATCGGTTCGACGGTGGTCGTGCCGGAGAGTGTCTCGTGGGTCTCGCTCTGGACGATACCGGCGGAGATGAGCGCGAGGAGAATGGCGCAGAGCGCCAGCCGATACCACCCGAACGGCGTAAGCCCGTGGCGGGTGAGGAAACCGACAAGCCAGCGCACCGCGAGAGCGGCCGAGATCGCGGCGACGACGATCCCCACGACCGAGGGAACGATGCCGAGCGCCTCGAAGACGTTCGGCACGTGCTCCTTGCGCGCGTGGTGAATGTTCTTCGTGAGTTTGTACCCCGTGGCGGCGAGAAGGGTGGGCAGGCCAAGCAGGAAACTGAACTCTGCGGCCTGCCTGGGTTTCAGGCCCACGATCACGCCGCCGGTGATGGTCATCATCGATCGGCTCGTCCCCGGCCAGAGGGCGGCGCACTGCAGAATCCCGATCCACAACGCCTGCATGGGCGTGACGGTGTCGATGGTCGTGTCGGTGTCGTGGAAGCGCTGCAGGCCGAAGCGGCCGTTGCGCCATTGTTCAATAACGATCATGTAGATCGCCCCGATGACGAGCGCCCAGAGCACCGGGCCTATGCCGAAGAGGCGGCGCTCGATCCAGTCGTCCAGGAGCAATCCCACGGCGGCGGAAGGGATGAACGCGATCACGAGATTCACGAACAGGCGAAAACCTGCGGCGTCACGCCCGATCAGTCCCTTGAGCATCTGCACACAGCGCGGCCAGTACAGCCCGACGACCGCGAGGATCGCCCCGCCCTGGATGATGATGGAGAAATCGTCGGTGGCCTGACGCATCTCCGCGGTGGCGTTGAGGCCCATCAGGCTCTTGGCGAGGATGAGATGCCCGGTGGACGAGATCGGGAGATACTCGGTGATCCCCTCAACGAGGCCAAGCACAACGGCCTTCCAGAGTTCCAGTTGCATGCGGGTTCTCGGCAGATGAGGCGATAGGTGGGCATGGGGCAGTGGTGAGAGCCTAGGGATGGCGTCGCGAGTCGCCGGGTGGCATTCGGTTCTCGCGGGCCGACTTTAGGAGAGGTGGAGCGCAGAGCCGAAGGACCAAGCCACGCGTGCGTGCGGGCGATGGGTTGGTGGCCACTCCCGATCCGGATCCGCCCACTATTGTCGAATCGCCCTGCATGCCCGACGCCGTGCCCATCATCGACCTCGACGAGCGCACCATCCGCGAGGAGGCGCGGCTGACCCCCTTGCACGCGCTGCGCGACAAGCATCTGGGCACCGACGCCGGGTCCGCCTTCGTCATCGAGGGGGAACTCGTCCTGGCGCGGGCGCTGGCGAGCGAGGTCGAGATCGAGGCGATCCTCGCGACGCCAACTCGATTGGACGCGCTCCTGCCGAGGATCATGGCGATGGACGCGGGACGCCGATCGCGCCTCGCGGTTTTCCGGGCCGAGGCGAGCGCCATCGAGTCCATCGCCGGGTTCCACGTGCATCGCGGCGTCCTCGCGGTGGCGAGGCGGGGCGCGATCTCCCCTCCATCAGAACTCGCGGCCCGCGCGCCGATGCTCATCCTCCTCGAATCCATCGCCAACATCGACAACATGGGGTCGATCTTCCGCAACGTCGCGGCCCTCGCGCCGAAGGGGACGTCGGTCGTGCTCAGCCCGGACTGCTGCGACCCTCTCTATCGCAAGGCCGTGCGCGTCTCGATCGGGAACGTGCTGCACGTGCCGTGGACACGGTGCACGGACCACGCGGCGTGGCGCGGGTTCGTGGAAGATCTCCGCACCCACGAGCGCGTCGCGCTCACGCCGGACGCGGGCGCGATCGCGCTCGACGAGTTCGCCGCGCGTCGCCACGCCGGCGGACCATCGCGTGATCGCACAGCGTTGATGGTGGGCGCCGAGGGCCCCGGCCTGTCGGCGTGGGCCCTGAACGCCGCCGACGTGCGCGTCCGCATCCCCCAGCACCAGGACGCCGACTCCCTGAACGTCGCCACGGCCCTCGCCGTCGCCCTCGCTGGATTGTGACACCGTGTCCTTGGTGGCACCGCTCTCGTAGAGCGGTGTCCGTGTGCGATGGATTCGGCCACTCCACCACGGTCTCGTCGGGCAGGCGGCCCGCCTGCCTCCGAAGTCTTGCACCCGCCTGATGAGAGGCGGGCCACCTCGAGTCGGGCCACCAACAAAAAAAGCACGAGCCAATCGCCCGTGCCTCGAAGAATCATGGTGTGATCGAACCCAATCGCGTGATCGAGATCGGCCTTTTTACTTCGCCTTGACGCCCACGAACCCCTCGAGGTTCTTGAGGTCGGCGACCTTGTCGAGCGTGAAGGTCATGGTCCACGACGCGCCCACCTCGGCGCGGACGACGACGGCCGGGTGCTCGCGGCTGACCCAGTCGCGGTTGCCGCGGTTGTACACGTTCAGCCGCTGCTGACGCATGCGGTGGGCCGTGCGGAGGGCGCGGCGGTTCTCGGGGTCGTTGCGCATCAGGCGGCTGATCGTCGAGACGCGGTCGTCGGTCCGCGGATGCTTGAGGACGGTGCAGACGACGGTCGTGCCGGGCTTGATCGTGGCGAGGTCCATGGACGGTGACTCCAAATCTGAGGCCCACCCGGCTCGGCCAGACGCCGACCGGAAATGGGTCGAGATGGTAGGCGACGGGAGCAGGCCCGCCAAATTTGGAGAGTCACAGGCCACCGGGCAATGAATGCACGCCCCAACTCGCCGTTTCGCCGACGAAAAATCGCCCTTCTTTCCCTACACTGGGTCATGTCCGACCCGAACACCCCCCCCTCCCCCCAATCCCCCGCCCCCTTCGACGCCAATAAACCCCACATGGCCGTGCCGAAACTGCGCCCGGTCCGCCTCTTCCCCGCCCAGTCAGCCCCGGATGCGGAAGGGAACGTCCAGCAGGCCGTGGGTATCGCCGACGCCCGCCAGATCTCCGATCGCGTGGTCTTCGCCGCCCCGGCGGTGCAACTGATCCTCCCCATGCTCGACGGGCAGAAGACGATCGACGAGATCGTCGCCGCCGTGGGCCGAGGATTGACCCGCCCGACGCTCGAGCAGTTCGTCGCGCAACTCGACGACGCCGCGCTCCTCGACGGGCCCACCTTCGATGCGCTGCTCTCGAAGATCCGCGCCGACTTTGACTCCTCCGACACGCTCCCGCCCGCCGCGTCCGCCGCCTTCGCCGAGCAGCTCGGCGCGAGCGAGATGGGCGAAGAGGCCGCCCAGTCCTCGAGCGACGAGCGCTACGAGCGCGGGGCCGCCCGAATGCCCTCGCTCATGGACCAGTGGATCGACGAGGTGCTCAAGAAGGCCGATCGCCCGAGTTTCGACACGCTCCCGCGCGCCATCATGGCCCCGCACATCGACTATGGCCGCGGCTGGATGAACTACGCCAGCGTCTGGGGACGCATGCGCGTCGTCGATCGCCCGGCCCGCGTTGTGATCCTCGGCACCAACCACTTCGGGACCTCCACCGGCGTCTGCCTCTGCGACAAGGGATACGAGACGCCCCTGGGCACAAGCCCGCTCGCCAGGGACCTCTTCGACGCGCTCAAGAAGCACCTGGGCCAGGAGAACGCGGCCCGCGCCCTCGCCAACCGCTACGACCACGAGCGCGAGCACTCCGTCGAGTTGCAGGTGCCGTGGATCCAGCACTGCCTGGGCCTGGGTGACAATGGGAGTCACGTCCCCGTGCTCGGCATCCTCGTCCACGACCCCAGCGTCGCCAGCGGCGCGTCGTACGACGGCCAGGGGCTCGACTTCGACTCCTTCATCAAGGCCCTGCGCGCCGCGATCGCCGACCTCGAAATGGCCGGGATGGGCAAGACGCTCCTCGTCGCGAGCGTCGATCTCTCGCACGTCGGCACGGTCTTCGGCGACGAGGGCACCCTCGCCGGCGACGAGCAAGAGCAGCAGCAGAAGCGAGAGAAGATCCTCAACCACGACCGCGAGATGCTCCAACTCTTCGAGCAAGGCAAGATCGACGAGATGCTCGCCTCGATGGCGTGGCAGCAGAACCCGACGCGCTGGTGCTCCCTCGGCGCGATGGCCGCGACGCTCAAGACGCTGGATGTCTCGTCAAAGTCCGCTGCCGACGCGAGCGCGGGAAGGGGAAGCGGGGGAGTTCGTCTCTTGAACTACGTCGCCGCGATGGACGACCAGGGCCTGAGCCTCGTCAGCCATGCCGCCGCCGTGATCGAATAAGCGAGAGAACCACGCGGGAGCACGAGTTCGATCGGCGTCAGTTGCCGATGGATGGACTCATCAACCGCTCGACGATGTCCAGCACACCCGCGATCTCGGCGTGGGGCGAGACGTAATCGGCGTGCTCCTTGAGCCGCTCGTCGGCGTTGCTCGGGCACGCGAACCACGCGACGTGCGTGCGGATCGCCAGGTCGCTCAAGGAATCCCCGATCCCCGCGAGGGCGGGCTTGCTGAGGCCCGTGACCCGCATGAATCGGTCGATGCCCGTGGACTTGCTGACGTGCTCGAGGTCGCAGTTGATCCAGCGGACGGTGTTCGAGACGCGCAGAAGCCAGCCCTCGCGCGCGAACCGCTCCTTGAGTTCGTCGCGCAGCCCTAGCAGCGTCGGCGTGTCGTCGTGATAGAGCGAGATCGACGCCGTCTTCCCGGGTTGGATGACGACGCCCCGAGGCACGAGGTCGCGACGGATGTACGCCGTGGCCTCCGCCACCATCCGCAAATGATCATTGGTGATCGTGGGGTCGAGCAGGAACGCGCTCGTCGCGGGGTGGAAGAGCCACACGCCGTTCTCCGCCACGATCGGCATCGTCGTGTTCGCGAGCGTTCGGCACAAGGCCTCGGCGAAGGGCTGCGGCCGACCCGAGCACAGCGTGAGCACCGGCGAATCGGACGAGCCGCTTTCGGCCCGGCGATTGTGCTCGGCGATTCGCGAGAGCCCGGCGATGTCCAAAGGGTGCGACGACTCGGGCCCGAGGCAGCCGTCGATATCACAAAGAATGGCGGCAAACGTGTCCGGCATGATCAGCGTGTCTCTCGGTTCACAACCACGTACGGCGTCTTCTTCTCGCCCATGTCGTCCATCACACAATCCGCGGTATACCACGACACGTCGTCGACATGCTGGGCGTCCGGTGGATACTCAAAGCCCACCGAGAACGAGGCCACAAAGTGACCCTGCGGATCGTGGTCCACAAGCACTGGTCGCTCTGGAAGGACCAGATCACCAAACTCGCCGGTCCAGGCGCTGTCCAGCAGCACGAGCCATGGACCCTTTGTCCCTTCGGCCCGAACGAGGAGCCGTTCCGGATCGACCGCCTGTCCCTCGTTCTCCTTCGAGTAGATCGCGAGTGTTTCGAGTCGGTCTCTTCCATCGATGACGATGTCGAACACGGTATAAGTCGGCTCGCCGTGCCCGCAGAAGATGCCCTTCTTCAACTCCGCCGCCGACGAGGAGGTCGTGGACTCGCGAGAGACGCCCGCGATGAATCGAGGAGGCACCGCACCACTGATCGGGCCCTTGGGCTTACCCAGACGCGAGAGCGGTGCGGTGATATCGGGCGTGATGAACGTGTGCGTGCCGAGCGTGAAACCCGTGGATGCCATGATTCCATTCCTTGTGGCGCGGCACGAACCGCGGCCGATGAGAATGATCATACAAGCGTTCGCGGGGGCTTCGCCCGTGTCACGTCCAAACACGGGCGTGCAGAGTTTGGACGCGATGAAAATCGGCCGAGCGGCGTCTCCGCCGCGCGGCCGTGGTCGCCCCCCTACCCAACTCCCCCTCACCCCTATGACTCGAAGCCCGCGTCGTGCAGACTTCATCCCGCCCCCCGGCCTCGCGACACTCCCGGGTCATGACTAGACCCGCGCCGCCCCGCGAGGGAGTTGGGGCCGCACGGTGGGAGAATGATCCAGTCATCGGCGCCGACGCGACGCGACGAGTCCACCAAGGCCAAGGAGCGCCATCGCTCCGGGCGCCGGAACGGCATCGAGCGTGACGACCGCCTGCAATGGAGTCTCCTGATTGCCCACCAGGCCCATCGCCCACACGGTCGAGACCGTGTTGTTACTCACGGCAAGACTCGGCACGCTCAGGACCACGGTCTGTGTCCCCGCGAGGCGCACGTCCAGGTTGTACGAGCCGCCCGGCACGGTGATGTAGCCGCCGCTCGTTCCGAACATCACGTTCGAGAAGAGGACGTCCCCGCCCGCGAGAGCGATATCCACGGCGGGCGCGTTCGGCGACGCGTGCACGAAGCGAACTCGGGCCGCCGAAGGATTCAGGATGTTGTCGTCAACAAGGACGAGCGGCGTGATGTTCGAGAGAGTGTTGATCGCCGCGACGCTGTACGTCGTGTTGTCGGACAGCGTGAGATCCGCGTCGATCACGTCGGGCCCGGAAAGCCCCGCCGGCCGGACCCTGATGTTGTAGTCTCCCGCCGGAACGCTGGCATACACGCTCGCGCTGCGATAGGGAAGGTTCGCGAACGCGATCCCGCCATTCACGAGCACATCCACATTGGGAGCATCGGGCGAGGCGTGCACCGCACGGACCTCCACGGCTCCAGAGGCAGAGGCCGCAGCCCCCGCGAGACAGAACAAAGCGACAGTCGCACTTTTCATGGCACACTCCTTCACCCGCTGACCCCGGGTGGTGAGTGCCTTGTCTCTCTGCGAGGGCGACGCGCCAACGCGGTCGCTGCTTCGAGGCATCACCCTCGACCAGATTCAACACGCGACAGACTGAGCAGCATCTTCGCGCAGCGGCATGGAACTTGTTCGGGTGTGCCTGGGCGAATGCGACACACGGCCACTCATTCGGTCACATCAACAAGTCATCGCTCGCCGAGACCGAATCGAAGTCGCGCAACCGTCCTTCAAGAAACTCATCCAGAGCCCCGTGCACCGCCGCCGGGTCCGCCGCCGTGCGCACCGCCTCGCGGAGCGGCCTCACGCCCAGCATCCGCCCCGTCTCCGGGTCGCGTTCGACCAGCCGCTTCGCGAACCACGAGATCCGCCGCCGAATCTGGAACATCGCATACCGCTCGTCGCGCTGCTCGAGCATGAGCGTGAAGAACCGCCGGATCGTCGCGACGCGCTCGCCAAGACTGGGCATAGAGAGCGTCTCGCCCGTCGCGAGATAGTGCGAGACGTCCCGGAAAATCCAGGGCGTCGAGAGCGCGCCCCGCCCGATCATCACGCCGTCACACCCCGTCACGCGCAGCATCCGCTCGGCATCGATCGGGCCGCGAACATCGCCATTCCCGATGACCGGGATCCGTCCGTTGACCGCGTCCACGACGCGCGCGATCCCGCTGAGCCGGACCTCGCCCATGAACTTGTCCTCGGTGGTGCGCCCATGCACGGTGACGCCGACAACGCCAAGGTCCGCGAGCATCGCCGCGAGATGGGGCGAGCACGCCCGGCCCGCCTCGAAGTCCGCCGTGTGCCAGCAAAGGCGGATCTTGCAGGTCAGGGGGATGCAAAGAGACGAAGATCGGGAGTCCCGAAGTGACGAGGTGACCGAGGCGTTCTGACCCGCGCTCTCCCTGATGCCCGATGCCCGTTCCCCGACGCCTCTCTCCTGATCGCCCTGTCGTCGCGCCCACTCGTCCTCGCTGATCGGGCACGCCTCGAGGGCCCGCACCACGCGCTCGACGATCCGTCGAGTGCGATCGAGATCGGTCAGGAGTTTGCTCCCGCCATCCTTCTTTGTCACCTTGTCCACCGGACATCCCATGTTGATGTCCACGACGCTCGCCCCATGCTCGACGGCCCACCGCGCACCCTCGGCCATGATGTCGGGATCACTCCCATACAACTGCATCCCCACGGGCTTGTCGAAGTCGTTGGTCTTGGCAAGATCAAGACTCGTCGCCGTTCCTCGCAAAAGACCCTGCGGCGAGAGCAGGTCGGTGCACGCCAACCCCACGCCGCCCCACTCGCGGCAGACCGTGCGAAAGGCGAGGTCGCAATACCCGGCGATCGGGGCGAGCAGCAGATTGGTCTTGAGCCGCACGCCCCCAAGGGACAACCCACGCAAACCCGACGCTCGTGCCGTGATCGGACCCTGATCAGCAACATGCCGTAGGCCGCCAGCGACCACCACACCCACGTTTGCGGCGTCCGTCAGGGTCCCGAGACCAGAATGGGCCTCGGCAGGCAAGTTGGGATTCACAGCGGGGTTCACAATGGGTCTTTATCCAAACAACTCACGAAAAATGTGCCAGAAGTCAATTCGAAGCGCATAATAGAGTATCGAGGTCCGTCCTCGCGCCAACCGTGGTGGTGGGGCGAGCGTACAGGCTTCGGTCCAATGGACGGGGAACGTCGCGTCCCCATGAGGTTTGAGATCTCGGCATTCATCAATGTTGCCATCCGCGCCGGCATCATCGTCGGCATGATTCATCGACACCGCGATTGACACCGCTATGCACACAGGGAAAGCCATGAAGAAGACAACCGCTCTCGTCGTCATCGTTGCCGGCCTTGCTGTTTCCGTCGCCGCTCCCGCATGGGCCCAGATCGGCGTCGTCCCCGGGATCGATGACGTCCCCAACTCGCTCGTCGTCACGCCCGAGATCACGCTGATCGAGACCAAGCACGACTTTGGAACGATCGACGACAGCACACCGGTGAAGGCCACCATCCGATTCAAGAACACCGGCACCGCGACGCTCCTCCTCCAGCAGCCCAAAGGCTCCTGCGGCTGCACCGTCCCCCAACTCGCCAAGACCGACTACGCCCCCGGCGAGGAAGGCTCCATCGAGGTCACCTTCAACCCCACGGGAAAGCAAAAGGGCATCTCCAAGCAGACCGTCACGATCCCCAGCAATGACCCGCTGCATCCCAGCCTCGTCTGGGAGATGCAGGCGATGGTCCAGCCCAAGACCTGGATCGAGCCGCAGATGGTCTCGCTCGGCCAGTTCAATCGCCACCAGGGCACCAAGAGCACGCTGAAAATTCACAGCGTCCTGCCGAACTTCGCCGTCACCGAGGTGACGTCGAACCTCCCCGAGAAGATCAAGCCCACCATTCAGGGGTCGGCGACCGAACTCGGCGCCAGCGGTGAGAACGTCACGGCGGTCACCATCCTCGTGGACATCCTCCCGGGCATCGACGCCGGCCAGACCAACGGCATTCTCACCATCCGTTTGAGCGACGGCACCGTGAAGAACGTCTCGATCTTCGGCGAGGCCGTCGGCTCGCTCATGGCCGAGCCGGGGTCGATCGCGCTCCAGGCGATTCCGGTCAATCAGCCCGTCGCCGCCAAGACCACCGTCAAGCGTCGTGATGGCGGGGTCTTCAAGATCTTGGCCGCCCACGACCAGCCGCTCTCGAATCCTGCCGCCGAGCGTGAGCCGTTCACCGTGAAGTTCACGCCCAACGACGAGGCGAATCCCACGTCGTACTCGCTGGAAATCACGGGCACCGCTCCCGACAAGCCCATGGGCCTCCAGGGCGACATCATCGTCAACACCGACATCCCCAGCGACCAGATCTTCACCATCAAGTACTACGGCTTCACGCGCGACAATCCCGCCCCCAACGCCGTCCTTCCCAATGGCCAGGTCCCCATCCAGCCCGTGAAGGGAAGCGTCACGCCCAACCCGCTCGGCTCCACGACCACCATGCCCGTGCCCACCACCAAGACCTCGACCAACAAGGGCGGCTGATCGCGATCGATCTTTGGCTCTGGTGAAAGGACGCCGCGTGATGGAGCAGACATTCCTCGGCCGCTGGGCCATGATCGTTGTCCTCGCGGTCGTCGCGGGGGGCATCCATTCATGGTTGCGCCCCATCGTCAAGTCGATCGACCCCAACAAACTCACGCCCACCATCGTGAACGGCGCCACGCCCACCGCCATTTCACCAGCACCAACGACGCCCACCGACACGTCGCCCGCGGGAACGACTCCGTCGCTCACGCCGGGCACAAATGAGAATCCTGGAACGAACGACTCGGGCCCGCGCGTCCTCGGGCTTGAGATCACCAGCGCCGACGCGAAGATCCTCTTTGATCGAGGCGTTCCCTTCCTCGACGCGCGCCGCCATGACGAGTTCGATCTCGGGCACGTCCCCCAGGCCGTCGTCATGCCCCCCGACGAGTTCCCAAGCCGCGCCGGCGAGGTCATGGTGTACAGCCACGGCCCGGTCGTGATCTACTGCGACGGCGGGAAGTGCGACGCCTCGCACAACCTCGCGAAACTCATGCAGTCCGTCGGCTTCACCCAGATCCACATCATGACCGATGGCCTCCCCGGGTGGAAGAACGCCGGCTTCCCGACAGAATCGAAGTAGCCCCACGCTCGACCTAAACTGCCGCGATGCCGCCACGCGACGACACCTTCGACACCCGTTTCCGCCACTGGCTTCTCGCGATCCTGCGAGTGGGTCTGGGCGGTCTCTTCATTTTCGCGGCGTCCATGAAACTCTCGAACCCGCAGGCGGCCTTCGACGCCGTCAACGCCTTCAAGTTCGAGGTCGCCGGCCGCCCCTTGCCCGAACATCTCGCCCATCTCGCCGCGTTCGCCCTCCCCTGGGCCGAACTCATCGCCGGTGTCTGTTTGATCGTGGGCCTCTGGACCCGCGCCGCCGCCGCGACCATTCTCGTGCTTCTCGGACTCTTCACCTTCCTGATCGTCTCGGCCCTCTCGCGCGGGCTCGACGTGAAGTGCTCCTGCTTCGGCAAGGTCGAGTTCCCCTGCACCGGCGGCATCGGCACCTGCCACATCGTCCGCAACTCGGTCCTGATTCTCTGGACGCTGATCGTGCTGGGCTTCGGAGCCGGGGCGGCGTCGATCGACCGGTCGGCCGCCCGCCGGGCCGCGGAACGTGACTGAATAGTCACATGTTTCGACGCCACGAATGGTGAAAGTTCGGTCTATGATCTCGACCCGTCGCCCGAGGGTGGCCTGGCGTATCCAGGCCGCGGCACCTTGGGCCGAACCGACCACGACGGAGCCCGCCAAAGAGCGGGACGAGATCCATGAGCAAGTTCACGCGATTCACGCCCACCCAGAAGTCCCGCATCGCCCACACCTCCACCGAGGGCAACGCCTTCGTGGACTGGAAAGATGTCGAGGGCCTTCGGAAGTTCATGAGCCCTAACGGCAAGATCCTCGGGCGCAAGCGCAACAGCGCCTCGGCTCGCGAGCAGCGGATGCTCAGCCAGGCCGTCAAGCGGGCCCGTTTCATGGCCCTCCTGCCGTACACCTCGGCGACGCTCTAAGCCGTCGCGTTCGGCGATCGCCCGCCGATGCGTGCGCCCAGCGACTATGTACCGCTCATCGATACCGCCCGGGCCTCATGCCCGGCATCGCGCGGCGATGCCATGCGCCTCGTCGTCGATCTCCTGTGGAAGGCGTTCGGCGGCCAGTCGCGCTGGTCGTGGGTGGGGTTCTATGAACGAGCGCCCGGCGGCGAGGCGGAGATGGTGCTCGTCTGCCGGGAGCCCAAGCCCGCGTGCTCGCCGATCGGCTTGCATGGGATGTGCGGCAGAGGACTGCTCACCAGACGCGCGCTCGTGATCGATGACGTACGCGAGCTCGGCGAGAACTACGTCGCGTGCGACCCGCGGGACCTGTCGGAGCTGGTCGTGCCGGTGATCGGGGCGGATGGTGCGTGTGATGCCGTGCTTGATGCGGACTCGTTCGAGGTCGGCGCGTTCACGCGCGAGGATGCGGCCGGGTGCTGGGCGCTGATGATGGCCGCGGGGTTGGTCGGCGGCGAGAGGCCCGAGATCGAACATCTGTAGGCATGTAGAAGAAGGTAGACACAGGCGGGACGCCTGTGCCACGAGATCAGGTAGGACTCAGAAGTCCGGCGGCGATTCGATGGTTACTCGCTCCGTTGTTGTGGGATCGGTGAACTCCAGTCGCGTGGCGTGGAGGAGGAGCCTCGGCGCGGGGTCGGCGGGGTTGTAGAGGCGATCGCCGACGATGGGCGTGCCGAGGCCGCCCGGGCTCCAGTTGGCCGAGTTGGGCATGCCGGCGAGTGCATCTCTCGCGAAGGCGCAGTGGACGCGGAGTTGGTGCGATCGGCCGGTGATCGGGCGGAGTTCGAGGCGTGTGGTTTGACCACTTGCCGAAGTATCAACGGCGATCGTGCGCCATTGCGTGACCGATTCCTTGCCATGGACTGGATCGATGATCTGGCGTGGTCGGTTGTCGATGTCGGGGCGGATGGGGAGTCGGATCTCGTGCCAGGCGTTGTTGACCGGATTGCTGTTGGTCATGTCGTGCGGCGCCGGAGTGCCATGGATGACGGCGATGTAGCGTTTCTCGGTTTCGCGGCGTTCGAACTGGGATGAGAGGGCGCGTTGGGAGTCCGGCGTGAGCGCCACGAGGAGGATGCCCGAGGTCTCCATGTCGAGGCGGTGGACGGTGAGGGGGCCGGTGGCGTGCGGGAAGTGAGCGAGGACGCGTTCGACGGCACAATCGGCGATGGTCTTTCCGGGCACGCTGAGGAGGCCCGGTGGTTTGTCGATAGCCACCCACGCGGGGGTTTGCCCGGGGTCGAGGGCGAGGACTCGGATCGGCTGCGGATTGGTCATGGGCGGAAAAACGTGGATCGAACGGGAGATCGTGTGGTCCTGATCGCGTGGACCACGCATAATTGGGGATGAAGACATGGATGATTGTCGCCGTCCTCGCGGGGACGTGCGTGGGCCGAGCCGCGTTGTCGCAGCATTCTTCGGAGGGTGCGCCTCCCGCGCTGGCGGGGGATTGGCGCCAGGCCGAGAGCGCGATGCTCGGCGAGCCGGTGCAGTTGACTTTTCCGGAGCGATTTGCCAAAGCGGGTGAGGCGTACTTCTCGCCGGATGGGCGGCGTGTGATCTTCCAGGCGGTGGAAGCCCCGAAGGGGGGCGAGGAGGCCTCTCCCTTCTACTGCATGTACGTCGCGGACCTTTCGCGGACCATCGAGGGCAAGGCCTTCGCGCTCGAGAACATCCGGCGCGTGAGTCCGCAGGGATCGGCGAACACGTGCGGGTGGTTCGATCCGGTGCGCCCCGACGAGGTGATCTTCGGGAGCACGCTCGTCAAGCCCAGCGACGATCAGAAATCGGGATTCCAGGTTGGGACGCGCAAGTACCAGTGGATGTTTCCGTCGGAGATGGAGATCGTGCTGGCGCACCTGACGGCGGACGATGCGCCGATGGCGACGCCGGCGCCGATCTTCGCGCTTCCGAACTACGACGCGGAGTGCTCATTCTCGAGCGATGGCCGATTCGTGTTGTACACGCATGTGGAGGATCGTCCGAAGGACCTGCCCGAGGGGACGCCGCACCGGGCGGATGGAAATATCTATATCTATGACACGGTGACGAGGTCGCATCACGCGATCGTGGTGGCGCCGGGGTATGACGGCGGGCCGTTTTTTTCGCCGGATGGGAAGTCGATCTGCTATCGCTCGGATCGGGCTGGAAATGACCTACTCCAGATCTTTGTCGCGGATCTGAGGTTCGAGAAGGACTCGGGTGGGAGCATGATTCCGGTGGGCGTCGAGCGCGAGTATCAACTGACGAACAACGAGCACGTGAACTGGTGCCCGTACTGGCATCCCAGCGGGAAGTATCTCGTGTACGGCACGAGCGAGGTGGGGCATTTCAACTACGAGGTGTTCGCGATCGGCGTGGACCGCGAGGCGATGTCGAAGGCCGCGGAGACGACGATCGAGGGGCAGACGGTGGACGCGACGAGCGCGTGGCACGCGCGCGTGACGCACGCGCCGGGAGCGGACATCCTCCCGGCGTTCTCGACGGATGGGACGCTCATGATGTGGACGGCGCAGCGCGGGGCGGACGGGAAGGGACGGCCTTCGAGCCAGTTGTGGATCACGCGGTGGCGCGTGCCGAGTTCGTTGACGCCTCGTGATGTGCTGCAGGATGCGTCACTGGGTGGGCATTGAGCGGCGAGCGCGGCGTGGAGCAGTATGTAGAAAGCAGTAGAAGAAAGAGGCACAGGCGGGACGCCTGTGCCACGAGAGTTGGTAGGTTGTGCCATGTGTCGTGATCAGCAGCCGGTTGAGAATGAGCCGAGGAAGTAGAGCAGGTCGTCGATGGTGACGCCGCCGTCGGGCGTGCCGGTGGTGCTGCCGTTGTCGATGTCGGCGACGGTGGTTCCGGCGCTGAACGCTTCGAGGAAGTACAGGAGATCGTCGATGGTGGTGCCGCCGTCGGGGATTCCTGCTCCGGAGCCGTTGTCCATGTCGGCGACGCAGGCCGGCGGGCAACCGAGATCGCCACAGAAGAGGACGGCTCTCGCGGGCGCGGAGCGGGCGAGGCCGGCGGTCGCGCCTATGTCCTCGATCTCCCACTGGAAGTAGTACTCGGTTCCCGAAAGACGGCCGTTGGCGGCGATGGGCCAGTGGACGGTGCCGACGCCGGCGTTGTCGCCGGTCGCGGGCAGGGTGATGGAGCCGAGCGTGTCGTCGGCGTCGATGATGCCGGCGACTGGGGGTTTGGTGGAGATGAGGAGCCGCGCGGCAGCGCCGGGGAGGGCTCCGGCGAGGCCGATTTTGAATTCGCTGTTGCCGACGAAGGGTGGCGTGGCGGCGATGATGGTGGGAATGCCGCCGGTGCCCGCGGTGCCGCCGGGAAGGGTCTGGACGCGCTCCTGCGGGCGCTCTGACCAGAGGGAGGCGGAGTCGAAGGGGAAGAGGCCATCGCGGACGCGGGCGTCGGTGAGGCCGTTCTGGAGGAAGTCCTGGATGGCTGGGGCGACCTGGGGCGGGACGTTGACCTGCTGCATGAGCGGGTCTTGGTTGTTGGGGAACTGGGGCGCGGCGCCCGGGGCGCGGGCGTAGAACTGGATGACCTGCGTGAGGTTTGTGAACTGCCCGTTGTGCATGAGGCTGGTGCGCAGGCCGACGTTTCGGAGGCTGGGGACTTTGAACTTGCCTCGGTCGGCGGGGTTGTTGGTGGTGTTCTGGAGGCCGAGGTCTTCGGCGAGGGGTCGAAGGCCGATGTTTCGGAAGCCGTTGCCGGTGAACTGGGGCGCGGGGTGGCAGGCGGCGCAGCCTGAGGCGGCGAAGGCGCCGACGCCCTGGATCTGCTGGGGCGTGAGAGCGGTGTTGTCGCCATCACGGAAGCGGTCCCAGGGCGTGTCGTCGGGATAGAGCGTGCGCTCGTAGGTGGCGATGGCCATCGCGATGCGTGTGGGCGTGATCGCGGGATCGCCGAAGGCGTTCTCGAAGAGCGCGGGATAGGACGGGTCCGTGGCCAGGGCGCTCTGGAGGTCCGACTGGATGTCGCGAGCGATCGCGAGCGGGCGCGATGAGGCAAGTTTGGTGGCAACCGCCGACCAGTCGCGGCTCTGGTGGGCCATCTCGATCGTGTTCACGATCGGGCCGACGGCCTGGCTCTCGAGCGCGCCGCCGGTAGGAATGACGACCGCGTTGCTGACCGGATCGAGAAAGGTGTTGGTGGCTCGGCCATCCCAGAAGGCCTGCGGGGCGAAGGCGGCGGTGATGAAGGACATGGAGTTCCGCCCGGTGACCTGTGGGTTCAGGTCGAAGTCGGGGCTGCGCTCGTAGTCGTCGCTGCTGTCGGCGTTGATGACGCCGGGCGAGCCGAAGACGTCGTCGGGCGTGTTGGGGAGGTTGTCGAGGCCGGGCGTGCGGACGCGACGTGCGTCGATGCCACCTTGCGAGAAGGAGTGGCAGGTCGCGCACGCGACGGTGTTGTCGGTGGAGAGTTGCTCATCCCAGAAGAGGACCTTGCCGAGGATCCGTTTGGCCTCGGTGATGGGGTTCTGGGCGGGAACGGGGACCGGCGGGAGAGCCGGCGGCTGTGGCTGGGCGAGGGCGTTTGTGGCGACGAAGAGGGCGAGCGCGACGGCGTGGCGCGAATGGAAAGGCATCCTGTGCTCCTCGATTGGGGCGCGAGAACGTTCTGTCCCCACGCATATTGGGGGCGGAACGCATTCAGGGACAATCGATTTCAAGGCGGAGGGAGAATTTTCGCGGGATCAGCACCCGGCGGAGAAACGATCGATGAAGAAGAGGAGGTCATCGATGGTGACGGCCTGGTCGGGCGTGCCCAGGTTGCTCCCGTCGTCAAGATCGGCGTCGAGCGAGCCTTCGCCAAAGACCTGGAGGTAGTAGAGCAGGTCGTCGATGTTGACGGCGCCGTCGGGGAAACCCCCACCCAAACCATCGTCGAGATCGGCGAAGCAGGTGGTGGGACAACCAATGTCGCCACAGAAGAACGTGGCGGCGGCGGGGGCGGATCGGGCGATGCCGTCGGGGGCGGTGGGGTCGGTGACGGCCCATTGGAAGTAGACGGTCTTGCCGAGGAGTGCGCCGTTGGCGGCGATGGGCCAGGTGATGGTGGTGATGCCATCGGTTGGCGTTGTGCCTGGGAGCGTGATGGGACCGAGGGTGCGATCGGCGGTGAGGACACCGGCGCTGGGCGCGTGGCGTGAGATGAAGAGTGTGGCTTCGGCGCCGCCTCGTGCGTTGGCGAGGCCGAGGGTGAACTCGGAGTTTCCGACGAGGGGTGGGGCGGGGGCGATCATGGTGGGGAGTCCGCCCGCGCCGGCGACGCCGCCGGGGAGCGATTGCACGTGGTCCTCGAGTCGCGACGACCAGAGCGTGGCGGAGTCGAAGGGTGGAAGCCCGTCGCGGACGCGCGGGTCGATGAGGCCATTGGTGAGGAAGTCGGTGATGGAGGCGATGAACTCGGTGGGGACGATGACGAAGTCCATGAAGACGTCCTGGTTCTCGGAGAACTGGGGCGCGGCGCCCTCGGCTCGGGCGTAGAAGGCGATGACGTCGTCGAGTGTTTCGAGGTTGCCGTTGTGCATGAAGTTGGAGCGGAGGCCGGCGTTTCGGAGGCTGGGCGTGCGGAACTTGCCGTTGTCGGCGGCGTTGCCGTTGACGCCGCCGACGCCGAGGTCTTCGGTGGGCGGGCGGAAGCCGATGGCGTGGAAGTCGTTGTCGGTGAACTCCGGGGCGAAGTGGCAGAGGGTGCAGCCGACGGCATCGAAGTTGGTCCAGCCCTCGGCCTGCTGGGGCGTGAGGGCGTCGAGATCGCCATCGTTGAAGGCATCCCAGGGCGTCTCGTCGGGATAGAGCGTGCGCTCGTAGGTGGCGATGGCCATGCCGATGCGGGCTGGAGTGATCGCGCCGTCGCCGAATGCCGTGGCGAAGAGTTGGGGGTAGTCCTGCACACCGACGAGTGCGGCGGCGACATCGGGCTGGATGTTCCTGGCGAGGGCGAGGGGGCGAGCGGCGGCGAGTTTGGTCGCGACCTCGACCCAGTTGCGATTCTCGTGGGCCATCTCGATGGGGTTCATGACGGGGCCGACGGCCTGGCTCTCGAGCGCGCCGCCGACGGGGATGAGCGTCTGAAGTGTGAGGGGGTCGGTAAAGGACGTCTTGGCGCGGCCATCCCAGAAGAGGCGTGGGGCGTAGGAGGCGGTGAGGAAGGAGATAGAGGCTCGAGCGCCGGATTGCGGGCCGACGCCATAGACGGGATCGACCTCGTACTTGCCCTCTGCGTTGATTCGGACGATGCCGGGCGAACCGAAGGTGTCGTCGGCGGTGTTGAGGAGATGGTCCGGGCCCGGGGATCGGACGCGGCGTGAGTCGACGCCGGCGTGCGAGGGTGAGTGGCATGTGGCGCAGGCGACGGTGCTGTTGCTGGAGAGTTGCTCATCCCAGAAGAGGGCTTTGCCGAGGACGCGCTTGGCCTCGGAGAAGGGATTCTCGGAGGGGAAGGGGACGGGCGGGAGGGGGCTGACAAACTGGGCATGCGCGGCCGAGGCGGCGAGCATGGCGGCGGCGCACGCGAGGCGGAGTGGGTGAGTCTTCATCGTGGGGACTGCTTTCGGGCCGAGCGGCCCAAAGGAGAATCCAACAGACATGACGATCATCTGGACCATACACCTTTCGTGCGGGCGCACAAGGTGTTCGACGGAATTCGGCAGGAAGAACCGCGGTCCACATGTATTGAGTGGCAGGGCTTTCCCAGCCTGACGCGGTGATGGTTGTTGGGACGGGGATTAGCAGGAGGCACGGGTGGGTGAGTCGCCCAGTGTGCGATGGAGCAAACCCCCAGAGGCGATAGCCCAGAGCGGGCATCGTCTCGGGGCATCCGATTGTGGTTCAGGGAACCCGACTCACTCGAAGAGTTTGACCTGGGCCTTGGCGTCCTTGATCCGGCCGTCGAGGAGTTCGAGTTGGCGTTTGAGTTCGTCGACGCTTCGGAACTGGTAGTACTCGGAGGCGAAGCGGATGTAGGCGACCTCGTCGATGTCGCGGAGTCGGACCATGACGCGTTCGCCGACGACTCGACTTGGGACTTCGCGGTCGAACTCGCGGTGGAGGGCCTCTTCGATCTCGTCGGCGAGTTGCTCCTTGACGGCCTCGGCGATGGGGCGCTTGCCGCAGGCGGCGTGGATGCCGGAGATGATCTTCTGGCGGTCGAAGGGCTGGTGGGTGCCGTCGCGTTTGATGACGACGAGGCGGGCGGTCTGCTCGACGCGTTCGTAGGTGGTGAATCGTCGGTTGCAGGCGAGGCACTCTCGGCGCCTACGGATGGACTTGCCGGCATCGCTGGCGCGGCTGTCGATCACCTTGTCGTTGTCGGCGCTGCAGAACGGGCAGATCACGCGGGAAGGGTAGCCGGGGCCGCGAGCGGGCCGGACAAAGTGTTAGTGGATGTGGGGGGCGTCGGGTTCCTGCGGGTTCGGGTCGGCGGTGCGGATCGTGACCTTGCCGCTCTCGCTGGTGATGACGAGGATGTTGGTCGCGGCATCGCCCTGGGCGGGCGTGGTGATGATGAACTTCTTGGCCGAGAGTGCGCCCTCGATGGGCGTGAAGCCGAGGGTCTCGCCGCGGACGAGGCCGTCGAGGACGATGGAGTCGGCCTGGACGCTGGGCCGGGCCTTGAGGTTGATGGCGTTGTTCTCGACGCGCGGATCGCGGTTGGGGTTGCCCTCGACGATGGGGAGGTCTTTGAGCATGGGGACGCCGATGGCTTTGGCGTGGTCGTTGTCGGCGGGTTGTTGTGTGTTGAGTTTGGCAACGATCCACTGGATCTGTTCGACGTAGCGTGGCGGGGCCTTGACGAAGATGGTGCCGCCGACGATGGACATTCGGGCGGTGGTGCCGCCGTTGTTGGCCCAGCCTTCGGGCTCGACGAGTTCGGTGATGAGGTCCTGGAGTTTCATGCGTTCTTCTCGTGAGGCGCCCGCGAGGAACTCTCCGGCGTCGATGCTGACGAGTCGCGTCTCGCGTGTGTCGAAGTAGTCGCGTGTGGCGACCTCGAGTTGGCCGTCGTGCACGCGGTAGTCCAACTCGCTCCTGGTGAGGCCGCGGGCGTCGTGGATCTCTTCGAAGGCGTCGGCGACGCTCGTGGCGCTGAGGGACAGGTTCAGGGACTCGGTCTGGTCGATGCCCTGTTCGCTGAGAGGTGCGGTGCGCATGACGAGTTCGAGGCCAGAGCAAGCGGCGATATAGCGAAGCGCTTCAGACAGTGATAGGGGCATGGGGCCTTTGGTCGAGGAGGACTCTTCGGAGAGCCGGGCGTTGACCTTGGGCGCGGGGGCGTAGGCCTCGGTGGCGACGTGGCGCGTGGTGGCGGGCTGGGTGACGGCGACGAGGCTGGTGATGAGGGCGATTCCTGAAGCGGCGATGATGGCGCTGTTCATGGCGTGTCTCCTGAAAGGGGCGCGGCGCGCCCGGGCGAGGTTTCGTGTGAAAACGGCTGGATTTCCGAACTCCTGGAGGGCGCGGGCGAGGGCGTGGTGCTCGTTCTCGCCCGCGACGGTCAACTCTCGGACGCGCTCGGTGATGTGGTCCTCGATCTCGCTCTGGATCGCGTCGCGATGGGATGTCGGGAGTGCTGCGACGGCGGCGTTGAGCCAGATCTGGAGGATGGAATCTGTGGACGGCTCAAGGGACGCAGCGTCCTCCGAGTCGGTTGGTTTGTGGGGCACGAGTTTGAGTCGCTCGGCGGCGCTCATGCGGGGTGCTCCGAGTTGGTGCGCGTGCCGAGGAACGCGTTCATCATGGCGGTGTAGGCGCGGTGGGCATCGACGCGGCGGGCGAGGCGTTTTCGGCCTTTGGCGGAGATGGTGTACCACTTGCGTTTTCGGCCGGCGCCGGATTCGTCGTCGCGCGCGGCGGAGCGGACCTCGTCCCAGGAGCCGGTGATGAGGCCGGTGGCCTCGAGTTCCTGGAGGAGGGGATACAGGACGCCGGGCGTGAGTCGGAGGGCGCCGTCGGTCTTGGCTTTGGCCTCTTTGGTGAGGAGATAGCCGTATTTCGGGCCATCAGCGAGGAGGGAGAGGACCACGAGTTCGAATCGATCGTCCATGGTTTGATCCTGCGGCGGCGTGGTGGGTGTGGCTAGTCGCGTGGTGTCCGTACAATATATCGGCACAAGATATATCGTGTCAAGAGAACTATTCGAGAATCTCGCGCGAGGTCGAGACCTCGTTCCGTGGCGTGTCTGCGTGGGATTGGGCACGGGAACGGCGTGCAGCAGTGGGAGGCACAGGCGGGACGCCAAAGCCACGAGAAGGGGTGGTTTCGACCGGAGGCTCGCCCAAAGTCGGAGTGAGAGCGGGTGGATCGAGTTCCAATCGCGACTGGGTTCGGGATATGATCTGGCATGTTCCTGACCACCACGACCACGAGCCGAACGACGAGCACCCTTGATCGCGGGTGAGGCCGGGACACACGCGACGTTGATCGAAGCGCCCGGCGAGCCACGTCGGGCGTTGTTGTTGATGGGCCGGGAGATGGTGTTGAGCGGGGCACCTTTGTGATGGAGATCGATCGATGGCGAAGACGCCGGTGTGTTTGGTCTGCCAGAAGGAGATGGAGAAGGGGTTCATCACGGAGATGGGCGACGGCGGCGTGGCTGTGCACATGCCAAGGTGGTGCGCGGGAGAGCCCAAGCGGACGCAGTACGTCGGCGAGGTGGACTCGACCCAGCACATGAGGGGCCTTGCGCTGACGGCGTATCGGTGCCCGGAGTGTGAGGCGATCCGGTTGTATGCCCCTTCGAAATGAACTCACCCTTGACTATCAAACGAACTCATCACTTCCTGGTCCTTCAGTAGTCACTCAGTGAATCCCTACTTGGTGATTTGGCCATTTGACTCTTTGGAAATTTGGATCTCATCATGCCCACCATCACACTTCCCAACGGCGACACCAAGTCCTTCGACAAGCCCGTGAGCGGGCGCGACGTTGCGGCGTCCATCGGCGCGGGGCTCGCGAAGGCGGCTCTGGCGTGCAAGGTCGATGGCGAGACGAGGGATCTCTCGTTTGTCATCGATCACGATGCTCGCCTTGAGATCATCACCGCACCCAAGCCCGGGCAGGCGCCGAGCAAGGACGCGTTGACGCTGATCCGGCACTCGGCGGCCCACGTGATGGCCGAGGCGATCCAGGATGTCGCGGGGAAAGAGATCCAGCTCGCGTATGGCCCGCCGACGGAGACGGGGTTCTTCTACGACATGTTCGTTCCCGAGGGCGTGCGGCTGTCGAGCGATCTGTTCGAGGCGATCAACTCGCGGATGGCGGCGATCATCAAGGAGGATCGCGCGTTCACCCGCTATGAGTGCGAGGCGAACGAGGGGTTGAAGAAGTTGCGGGCCGAAGAGAACAAGTACAAGATCGATAATGCCGAGCGGGCGCTGGGGATGGTGTCGTCGGTGTATCGCGGGGCGAAAGTCGCATCGGGTGATTCTGGTCATACGGCTCAGAGCGGTGGGAACACCGGTCTGGAGACCGGTGCCACCAAGAGGCTCTCGTTTTATTCGACAGGTGAGCCCGGGAAGAACTGGGAGGATTTGTGTCGCGGGCCGCACGTGCCGAGCACGGGGCGGATCGGGGCGGCACGGGTGATGTCGCTCGCGTCGTCGTATTGGCATGGCGACGAGACCTCGGACCGGCTCATTCGCGTGTATGGCACGGCGTTCCCTTCGCAGAAGGAACTCGACGAGTATCTGAATCAGTTGGAGGAAGCGAAGAAGCGCGACCACCGCGTGATCGGCAAGGCGATGCGCCTCTTTCACATCGACGAGGACGTTGGGCAGGGGCTGATCCTGTGGACGCCGAATGGCTCGGTGATCCGGCAGGAGTTGATGACCTTTATCTCCGACGAGCTCCGCAAGCAGGGGTACCACCAGGTCTTCACGCCGCACATAGGGCGGCTGGAGCTGTACAAGACCAGCGGGCACTTTCCGTACTACAAGGATTCGCAGTATGCCCCGATCGTGGAGCGCGAGGCGATCGAGATGCTGTCGGCGCAGGGGTGCTCGTGCGCCGAGATGATGAACCGCGTGGAGGGCGTCTCGGCTCGCCTTGCGAAAGAGATCAACGAGCGGACAGGGGCGACGACGATCGGCAAGGATCGCGTGCTCCCCGATGAGAAGCTCGTCGAGGGGTACCTGCTCAAGCCGATGAACTGTCCGCACCATGTGAAGATCTTCAAGAGCGCGCCGCACTCGTACCGCGACATGCCCGTGCGGCTCGCGGAGTTCGGCACGGTCTACCGCTGGGAGCAGTCGGGCGAGCTCAACGGCATGACCCGTGTCCGCGGCTTCACCCAGGACGATGCGCACCTGTTCTGCACCGAAGATCAGGTCGGTGAAGAGATTCAGGGGTGCCTGAGCCTCGTGAAGATCATCTTCGCGACGCTGGGGATGAAGGACTATCGAGTGCGCGTGGGCTTGCGCGATCCGGACGGGACGAAGTACACGGGGACGAAGGAGAACTGGGACAAGGCCGAGGCGGCGTGCCTGGCGGCGGCGGAATCGCTGGGGGTGTCGTTCAGCAAGGAGCCTGGGGAGGCGGCGTTCTATGGGCCGAAGATCGACTTCGTCGTGAAGGACGTGATCGGTCGCGAGTGGCAACTCGGCACGGTGCAGGTGGATTACAACCTGCCGGTGCGGTTTGATCTGTCGTACATCGGTCCCGACAACAAGCCGCACCGCCCGGTGATGATCCACCGAGCGCCGTTCGGGAGCATGGAGCGATTCTGTGGCGTGCTGATCGAGCACTTTGCGGGGGCGTTCCCGTCGTGGCTGAGTCCTGAACAGTGCCGCGTGATGCCGATCAGCGACAAGAGTTCGGAGTATGCGCGCGAGGTTCTGTCGGCGCTCAAGTCACGCGGCGTTCGCGCCACGATCGACGAGGGATCGGACCGCATCCAGGCGAAGGTGAAGGTGGCGGCGGACGAGCGCGTGCCGTATATGGCGATCGTCGGCCCGCGCGACGCGGAGAACAGGACCGTGTCGCTCCGCATGCGGGGCATCGAGAAGGACCTCGGCGCGATGGGCCTCGACGCGTTTGTGGCGGGTCTGACGCGTGAGATCGCGTCGCGCCAGGCGGAGTTGGGTGTGAGGCCCTAGTTGAGGACGGAACTCGTGCGCATTCGGGTGATGGGTGTGATCATGCCGCGCGCCGGTGTTGCGAGTTCCGCAGGGACTCCAGGCAGAGTTCGATGAGTTTGGCGCGTTCAACGGGTTTGCTGGCGTAGGCGTCACAGCCTGCGGCGAGGCACTTGTCGGCGTCGCCGCTCATCGCGTGGGCGGTGAGCGCGATGATGGGCCTTGTCCAGCCGCGTTCGCGGAGGGTTCGCGCGAGCGTGTAGCCATCCATCTCGGGCATCTGCATGTCGGTGATGAGTAGATCGAAGGCCGGCGGCGTGATGAGCGGGCGTGTGGTGTCGGCGTCGATCGAGAGTGCCTCGAGCGCGCGCAGGCCGTTGTCGAATGTCGTGACCTCGGCCCCGGCCTTCCGGAGGTGGTGGGCGATGAGGCGCTGGTTGTCCGGGCCATCCTCGGCGAAAGCCACATGGATGCCGGCAAGCGGCCGCGTCGAAGTGGCGGCGCTTGTGGTCGCGACGAGGGGCGACTCGGCGTGGGACATGGAGCCGGCGTGGAGGAACTCGCTCTCGGCACGGTCCTTCACGTTGAGCGTGAGTGTGAACGTGCTGCCCAGGCCTGGATCGCTGAGGACCGTGATGTCGCCATCGAGGATCCTCGCGAGGTTTCTGCTGATGCTGAGTCCCAGTCCGGTGCCGCCGAATCGGCGTGTGGTGCTGGTGTCGGCCTGGGAGAAGGGGGTGAAGAGGAGCGGGACCTTTTCGGGCGCGATCCCGAGTCCGGTGTCGATCACGTCGATGCCGAGGGTCTCGGTTGCGGGATCGTGTCGGGCGACGACGCGCACGCCGCCGATCTCGGTGAACTTGATCGCATTGCCGATGAGATTGACGAGGATCTGCTTGAGGCGGACGGGATCGGTGCGGATGGATTGCGGAATGGGGGTGGCGGACTCGAAGGCGAGGGTGATGCCCTTCGCTTTCGCGCGGACCTGCATCAGCACGTCGAGATCGCGAAGCATGTCTGGAAATCGGATGTCGATCCGCTCGATGTCGACACGACCGGCCTCGATCTTGGAGAGATCGAGGATGTCATTGATGATCGTGAGGAGGTGCTCGCCGTTGCGCTTGATGGTGTCGATGTACTCGAGGCGTGATTTGGGAGCGAGTGTGCGATCGCCCGACTCGGCGAGGAGATCGGTATAGCCCAGGATCGCGGTCATGGGTGTGCGGATCTCGTGGCTCATGTTGGCGAGGAAGTCGCTCTTGGCGCGGTTCGCCGTCTCGGCGGCAAGGCGGGCCTCCTGCATGGCGTCGGCGGCGTTGTGCGACAGGGTGTTGTCCACGTGCACGCCGACCATTCGGATCGGGCTGTCGTGGGCGTCACGCTGGATGACACGCCCGGTGGTCTCGATCCACGACCAGCCGCCGTTCTTTCGTCGCATTCGGACTTCTTCGCGGAACTCGGCGGCCATTCCCGTGAGGTGCTGGGCGAGCGCGTCGATCACGCGGTCGCGATCGTCGTCGTGGAGCAGGCCTTCCCAGGTGGTGACATCCCCGACAAGATCGCCTTGGCTGTAGCCGAGCATCCGGAGCCAGTGGCTGTTGAAGGCGACCTGCCCGCTGGGGATGTCCCAATCCCAGGTGCCTAGACCGACGGCGTTGATGGTGAGATCGAGCCGCTCGCTCTGCTCCTGGCTATAGCGCTCCCTCTCGATTTCCTCGGTGATGTCGCGAGTGTACATCACCAGGCCCCCGATCGCGAGGTCGGGGGTGTGCCAGGGACGGATCTCCCACGAGAGCCATTGCGTCGTTCCATCGGCACGACGAAAAGCGTCGCGATCGCGTCGCTCAACGGCGCCCATGAGGCAACGCCGATGGATCTTCTTCCAATCCTCGCTGATCTCCGGGAACATCTCGTAGTGGCACTTTCCGATGACGTCGCTCGCGCTGTGAAGGCCGTAGTCGCGAATCCACCGGTCGGAGCAGTCGAGGTATCGCATCTGGCGATCGAACATCGCGACGGCGGCGGGCGCGTGATCGATGAACGCACGCAGCATGGCCTCGCTCGCCGCAACTTGCTCGACCATTTTCACCTGGAGCGTGATGTCGATGGCCACGCCTCGAACGATGGTTCTTCCGTTATGGGTTATGGGCTCGGAGACGTAGTCGCTGATGTGGAGATTCTGCCCGTGCGCGTCGCGAATCCGATAGTTGAGATGATGGGAGTGTCCCGCCTCGATCTCGGCGAGGCACTCGTTGACGGTCTTCTCGCGATCGTCGGGGTGCAGGATGGAGTCCCAGAACCCGGGCTGGAGCCATTGGGCCTTGGGATAGCCGTGACGCTGATCCTCGAACGAAAGAAATGTGAACCGGTCCTCCTCGACGCAGAACTCCCACGCGAGGAGCGACGCGCCCTGCACGATCGCTCGAAGACGTGATTCGCTCTCGGCCTGGTGCTGCTCGGCGTTCTTGCGCTCGGTGATGTCCGTCTCGATCGCCATGAACCCCGTGTGCACGCCCTCGTCGTCGAAGAGTGGCTGGAGTTCGATATCGAGGATGTACTCATTTCCATGTTTGCCACGGTTGACAATTTCCACATGGGCGGATTCCAGGCGCTCGAGAGCCGTCCGCATCGTCGCGATCGCGGCAGGATCGGACATTTCGCATTGCAGTACATGCCCAGGCACTTTGCCGATGACCTCGTCGAGCGTGAACCCCGTGATCCGTGTGAATCCCTCGTTCACCCACACGATGCGACGCTTGGTATCCGCGACGATAACACCATTCATTGTTCTACGGGCGATCATGGCAAGGCGACGCTCGTGGATTCGATCGGGTGCCGCGAGCACGATCGCCCTGGCGCGCACGAAGAGCGTGGCCTTGAGGGTCAGTGGCACGATGATGGCGGAGGCGATCAACGCCTCGGTGACGGCACGAAACCAGGATGGCTCATTGGGCAGGATCAGGCTCGCGATCGCCGAGGCGGTGAGAATTGAGAGCAACACGCCGCTGGTGGCGATGAGGACAAGCGAACGAGATCGAAGTTGGTAGGGCATACAGAGGCTGGAGCGTGTGTGTGCGGATCGATCCCACGACAGCAGTCGTCATCGTGTCATGGGCAGTCGCGTTGCAGGAGCCTTGGATTCTGCGGGGCGCGCTGCGATTGGCTGCCCGGTCCTGTCCCCCGGCCGGGGAGTGCGGCTTCGCCAGTTGGCGATTGATGCCCTAGTTCGGTTGAGTATGGTCCGAGATGCAGGAGGCCGCAATCAGGCGTGCGATGGTGGATGTGCTCCCCGGCTGGGAGCGAGGTATTGGAGTCATGTCGGTGCTCGGCATGGGTGTTGGCGGCGTGGTTGCCCGCGTTGCGGTGGAACCATCACTTGCGAACGAAGTGGGGGCCTCGGCCGTCATCGTGAAACTGTCGATGGGCGACGTCGACCTCGCCATCGAGGGCGCGATGCTGGACCTATTGCGCGATCGTGGAGGTTTGCGCACGCCGAGGGTTTACGCGGCGACGCGACGCGTATTGGTGATGGAAGAACTCGATGCGGGCGGCATCCCCGGCCGAGCGTCAGAGGAGGCGGCAGCTCGCGCGTTGTCACGGCTACATGCCGAACGATCGACCGGTCCGGACGGATCGCCGCTGTACGGACTCGATGTGGACAACACGATCGGGCCGCTGCCTCAATCGAACAGGTGGTCGTCGAGTTGGCCGCAGTTCACGGCGCGTGAGCGACTCGCGCCCATGCTCGAGCACGCCGCGCGCGCGTCAGGTGTCGATCGTTCGCTGGCCGCTCGCGTTGAGCGTCTCATCGCCCGGGTCGATGAGTTTCTGCCCGATCATCCGCCCGCGAGTCTCATCCATGGCGACGTGTGGGGCGGCAACGTCCTCTACGCTCGTGACGGGCGCGTGGGCTTTATCGATCCGTCGCCGTACTACGCCGATGCCGAGGTCGAACTCGCGTTCATCACGCTCTTCGGGACATTCGGGAAGGTGTTTTTCGGGGAATACGAGCGGTGTTCCGGTTCGACGATCGACCCTGACTTTTGGCGAACGCGGCGGGATGTGTACGTGGTCTATCCGCTGCTCGTGCATTGTGCACTCTTTGGGGACACGTACGCCAGCCAACTTTCGGGTGTCCTGGACCGGGTCGGAGTGTGATGAACAGAATGAGTTGTCGTCACACGTCCGACATAACTCACTGCCACATAGATGATTAAGTCGAGAAATGCGAAGTGCGCAGAATGTGCGCGATTCGGAGTCTATGGCGGTCTGATTTCGGGTTTGGCGGTGCATCGCCGTTTACAATCGCCCCCTTTGTCCCCATGCCGCCGGTTGGGAGCACGTCGTGGCATGAGTTCGCACCGCTCCCAGCCTTTTCCATTGGAGTGATTCACATGGCCGACGCATCGCAAACCACCGTCATCGGGCCCGACACCAAGATCAAGGGCGAGATGACCTTTGAATCCACAGCCCGGCTGCTTGGGCAGTTCGAGGGGAAGATCCAGGCGAAGGGCGAGTTGCAGGTCGCCGATAGCGCCCAGTGCCGGGCGTCGGTGGACGCGGGCAAGGTGCTGGTCGATGGGCTGGTCGAAGGGAACATCAACGCTCGCGAGCGCGTGGAGTTGACCGCGCGTGCGAAGATGAAGGGCGACCTGGTCTCGACGAAACTGGTCGTTGCGGATGGCGCGACGTTCGTCGGGCACGTGACGGTCGGTCCCGAGGCCGCGAAGATGGCGGGCTCATCGGGTGGCGGCAGTGCCGCGTCGTCGATCGAGGGCAAGCCCGCCGATACGCGCGTCACACCCCCGAACCGCTAACGCACGAGTGCATCCGCGTGTGATGCCTGGAGCGCCGTTGCGCGCGCCAGGTGAGTCATGACGTGATGGCTTGGGCACGCGCCGAGCGATCGGCGGGTGTTTGGCCAACGTCGGGGCCTGCATGTCGAGCGACACACCCCATTCTCCGCCGCCATCGGCGATGGGTCCGCAGAGGACGCTGACGTGCTATCACTGCGCGCACGTCTTTGGTGTGTCGACGAAGGCCGTGTCGTGCAACTGTCCGAAGTGCTCGAAACTTCTGCAGATCCAGGATGTCGTGATCAAGGGCACGCATTCGGTTCGGAAACTGCAGACGTGTGGGAAGATCCTCGTCGAGGTGAAGGGCAAGTTGATCGCGCCTGTCATCCAGGCGAGTCTTGGGGTGGAGGTGCTTGGCTGTCTGGAGGGGAACGTCGTGACGCCCGGGCCGGTGCGACTCGGGAAGAAGGCGTCCTGGAAGGGGGATTGCACGGCCCCCACGCTGAGCGTGGAACTCGGGGCGGTGGTGACGCGTGGGTACTTCCACATCGGTCCCAATGCGCTGGCGGAATCGTCGCGGGCGAGGTCGCTCATCGGAGTTGTCGGCGGAGACGACGGGAGTGATAGCGATGACTTTGGACAGGGTGCGAGCGTCGAAAATCCCGATGGGTCGGAGGGACCGAAGCCGGCCGGGCCGCTGATTCCGGAGAAGACGTCGCCGAAGGCCCCGATCCAGCAAGGGCGTACTCAGGACCGTGCGCCGATCATCCCGGATCAGCCCGCGCCCAAGGCTCCGATCCAACAGAAGCGCAAGACGGAATCGAAGCCAATCATCCCGGACACTCCAGCGCCCAAGGCACCTATCCAGACACGGCGGAAGAAGGACGGGCCGGGGTCGTTGCCGGCCTAAGCGAGTCGAGACTCACCGGTATGAGGCTTGCGGCGGCGGCATTCTGGGTCAACTCAGTGTGTCAAGGGCTTCGTGCGGCACTTGACGTGAAACCGGATGGCAGTATCTTGATGATTCAGGAGGTGCCATGATGAAGCGTGCAGCTCGTGGGGATTGGCGTGGTTCACAGTTCGGGGTCCTGGCGCTTGTGCTGTCGGCGGGGACGTGTCTCGGGCAGTGCAACTTTTTTTCGCCGCCGGTGGATGCCGATGAGCCGGACTCGGGGTTCACGGACGCAAATGGCGATGGCATAGACGGGATGGCGTGCGGGCCGATCTTTGTGGCGTTCAGCGGGAGCGATGAGAATCCCGGGACGATGGATGCGCCCTTGGCGACGATCCAGGCGGCGGTGCTGCAGGCGCGCTTGATGACGCCGACGCGGAAGGTGTATGTGTCGGCGGAGGGGAACGTTCCACTCAACTCGTTGGTGATTCTCGATGGCGTGTCGGTGTATGGTGGGTTCAATGCCGGCGCGGGGTGGACGCGCTCGAGCGCAAGGTCGCTGTACAACCCGAATGTTGCCTTTGCGGACTCGTATCACGACATGGTGGTCACGGGCGGGCAGGCACATCAGGCGCTGGTGGTGTATGCGCAGGCGATCTCGCAGCCGATGGTGCTTGATTCGTTGCAGTTGTTGTCGAAGGTAGGAAATCGTGTCTCGCCGAGCACCGACTTTGGGCTGTTCGTCGAGGGGGGACCATCGGGAAGTCTTGAGCTTCGGAACGTGCGTGTGGAGGCGTTGTCCCCGGCAAGCCTTGGTTTGACGGCGGGCGCGGGCAACAATGGCCTCCCCGGAGCCTCGGCGAACTCGGGAGCCAACGGGCTCGTCGGCTGCGAGGACTGTACATCAAACGGAACCAGCGCCTCGGGAGGCGCCGGTGCGTTCAACGGAGGTGCAGGTGGCCCGGGAGGGCAAGCGGCCAATGGTCTGGCCGGCCAAGCGGGTAGCGGTCCTGGTGGGAGCGCTGGTGTTGGAGGGAGTTCGGCTCCGTGCAACGCCACAGCGGGGAACGGTGGACTCGGACAGCCCGGGGCCAACGGGAGCAACGGAGCGCACGGCGGCGTCGGCCCACTCTGGTCCAACGGGCTCACGGGGACCACGGGATCGGCGGGTCGTGGCGGCGGCGGCGGCGGTGGTGGCGGCGGCGTGACGCAGGTCTTTCTGTTATGCGACACGGGACGGGGTGGCGGTGGTGGTGGCGGCGGTGGCGGCGGGCTCCCAGGCTCGCCGGGGACTGGGGGATTGCCGGGTGTTTCGGCAGCAAGCATGGTCTGGAATGGAAACGGGATTGTGCTGGCGGATTCGAGTAGTCACTTCCGTGCGTTTGCGCAGAACGGCGGCGCCGGTGGGAATGGCGGGGCCGGTGGGAATGGCGGCAACGGTGGCGCCGGGGGCGCTGGCCCGGGCGCGACGGGTGCCGGTGGGAACGGCGGAGCGGGCGGTCGGGGCGGGCATGCCGGTTCAGGATCGGGCGGCTCTGGCGGGAGCGCCTACGCATCCCTCAGTCTCACGGGCGGACCGACCACGTCGATTGCCGGTGCGTTGATTGAACTCGGCGGGGGAATCGGCGGGCTTGGTGGAACAACGCCCGGGTTCGGAACGGCGCCGACCGGGCCGAACGGCACGAGCGTGACCCACGGCGTTTCGGGAGTGACCGCGCCATCGTTCGGGACGCCCGTCAATCGCGCGCCCACGGGTGTGCGCTGCATCATTCGGTGCTTCCCGGACACGCCTTCGGCCCCGACGGTGGCGCTCGCCGCCGACCCGGATATCACAGATACGCACACATTCCAGTTCTCGCAGCCCTTGATCGGTGGCACGGTCGCGAAGATCGGCGAGTCGTTCGTGTTCTCACCGTCTCCCGGATTTACCGGGTGGACGTGGTTCAACCTGAGCGCGGTGGACTCGGGCGGGTTGAAGGTGACGGGCCGTGCCGTGGTCTTCGTCGGCGAGGATCCGGACCCACCCGTTGAGCCGTGCACCGCGGACGTGGATGATGGCTCGGGCACGGGCTCACCCGATGGCGGAGTGACGATCGACGACCTGCTGTACTTCCTGAACCGTTACAACCTGGGCTGCTGACGTGCGGCGTGTTGTCTATGGGTTGGTGGGGCGCGGTTCGGTCGTGTGCTGAACGTTGCGTGGCTTCGCTCTAGCCTCGGCGAGTTTCGCGAGGCCGGTGCGGGCGTCGTCGGTTTCGGGATGATTCGGGCCGTACATCCGCGTGCAGATGTCGAGGGCGTGCCTGAGGAGCGGCTCGGCCTGATCGAACTTGGCGTTATTGACGAGGACATCGCCGAGTTTTCCCATGGAGCGGATGGTGCCGATGTGCTCCTCGCCGAAGGTCTTCTGGCAGGCGGCGAGGACCTCGATCAGGAGGGTCTCGGCGTCGTCGAGTCGGCCTTGTTTCTGGTAGACCGAGGCGAGATTGTGGAGGACGGGGAGCGTTTCGGGGTGATGTCGGCCGAAGATCTGGGTGTCGCGTTCAACGAGTTCCTCGAGTGCGACCTCGGCCTCTTCGAGTCTTCCCATCTGCTCGAGACAAGCGGCGATATTGGAGCGAGTGCCGAGCGTGATGGGGGCGTTGATGCCGCTCATTCGCGACTCGACCTCGAGGACGGCTCGGAAGTAGTTGATCGCCAGGTCGGGCTGGCGGCGCTCGTATTCCATGAGTCCCAGGGCATGGAGGACACGCTGACGGGCCCACATCCGATCTCGTTCGGAGTCGGTTTGCGGGAGGGGCTTCTCGCCGGCGGGAAGGGCGAGGAGCCTCGCCAGATCTGGGTCGTTCTGGGTGCGTCGAGCGACGTCGAGGAGATGGGTCTCGGCCTTGTCGTATTCGCCGAGGGCGATGAGCGCGGAGCCGAGGTCGCTCTCGGCGCGCAGGGTTTCCGGGGCGTTCATTCCGAAGGTTGTCTCGCAGAGCGGGATGGATTCTTCGAGGAGAGCGATCGCGGGTTGCGGGTTCTGTCCATCGAGATAGAACCAGGCCATGTCGTTGAGGAGTTTGAGGCGTGTCTGGTCGCCCGGTTCGACGGCCACGTCGAGGATCTCCTTTGATCGCCCGTAGTGGGCCTTGGATTTGGTGAGATCGCCGAGTGACTTGTAGAGGTTGGCGACGCTGAGGTGGATCCGCCCCATGATGAGCGGCTCGTTGCGGAACTTTTTGTCGATGCGACTGGCGGCCTGGTCGAGGGCGTCATGGATGGTGGCGTCCTTTCCGAGCCTCGATGAGGAGACGGCTCCGAGCAGATCGACGGCCATGAACTCCTGGACGGCTTCGGCGATCAGCCTTTGTCGATCGGCGGCGGCTCGGGCCTTGTCCGCGCGTTCGGCCTGGAACTTCGCGTCGTCGAGTGCGTCGCCCGCGATTCCTTGCTGGCGTTTCGACTCGGCGAGAGCGTCGCGCGTGTGGTCGAGGGCGACGAGGGACGTGGCGAGGCCGACACCGAGAGCGACGATGGCGATCGCGACGCCGGCGACGAGCGCGCTGTTGCGCGCGGCGAACTTTCGGATCTGGTAGATCCGCGAGGGCGGGCGGGCGAGGATCGCCTCATTGGAGAGGAACCGTCGCACGTCGTCGGCCAGGGCGGCCGAAGAGTCGTATCGGCGAGTCTTGTCCTTCTCGAGCGCTTTGCCGAGGATCGTCTCGACGTCGCCTCGGAGTGTGCGATCGACGGTGCCGATGGGAATGGGCCCGGACTCGCCGACGACGCGCAGGGCGTCGGGGAGGCTCTTGCCCTTGACGTCGTAGGGTGGCCTTCCGGTGAGGAGTTCGTAGCCGAGCACGCCGAGGGCGTAGACATCGGAGCGTGTGTCGATGTCGTTGGTGTCGCCCTTGGCCTGCTCGGGGCTCATGTAGGCGACGGTCCCGATGATCTGACCGGCGTTGGTCATGAGCGTGGGGGAGTCGTCGTCGATGGCGCGCGAGACGCCGAAGTCGAGGATTCGTGGGCAGGCGCGTTCGTCGACGAGGATGTTGGCGGGCTTGAGGTCGCGGTGGATGACGCCGCGCTGATGGGCGTGGTGGACGCCGTCGCAGACCTTGGCGAGGAGTTCGAGACGCTCCTTTGGCGAGAGGTTGTGCTGGCGTGCGTGGTCGAGGATGGGCTTGCCCTTGATGAGTTCCATCGCGAAGAAGGGGCGCGGGCCGTCGTCGAAGGTGTGGACGCCGGCCTCATAGATGCGCGCGATCGACGGGTGCTCGAGGAGCGCGAGGACGCGGGCCTCCTGCTCGAAGCGGCGGAGCGTGGTGGGGGAGACCAGTCCGGCGTTGATCACTTTGACGGCGACGCGGCGTTTGGGGCGTTCCTGCTCGGCCTCGTAGACGGTGCCCATGCCGCCGACGCCGAGGCGAGCGATGACGCGGTAGTGCCCGATGTGGTCGGGGATCGGCTCGGTCCGGGCGCTCGCGAGGCCCTCGATGTGCGAGAGGTGGATCGCCTCGTGGATGGCGGGCCGGTCGAGGGCGCCGCGCGTGACGGCGTCCTCGGCGAGGAGGGCCTCGATCTCGTGGCGCAGACTGGGTTCTCCTGCGCAGCGATCGTCGAGAAGGCTTGCGCGGGCGTCGGGCGGGAGCCGCAGCGCTTCCTTGAAGATCTCGTCCACGAGTTGGAAACGCTCGGCGTCGCTCATGCACCGGGCTCCGCGTGTGCCTGTGGTTCGGCCTTGAGTTGGCGATGGAGCCAGGCCCGCGCCATGCGCCATTCTTCGGCGGCGGTGGAGCGGGCGATGCCGAGGAGTTCGGCGGCGTCCTCGGCCTTGAGCCCGGCGAAGAAGCGGAGTTCGACGAGGCGTGCCTTGCGCTCATCGAGTTGCGCGAGCGCGTCCAGCGCCTCGTGGAGGTCGACCATGTCGAGAGCGTCGTCGTCGGGCTTTGGGGCGTGGACGCCATCGAGGGTGACGCGTCCCCAGCCGCCGCCTCGCTTTTTTCGGTCGCGTCCGCGCGCGTGGTCGACGAGGATGTGGCGCATGGCCTTGGCGGCGATCACATAGAACTGGGCACGGCTCTGCCAGTCGATGCCCTCCTGGCGGACGAGACGGACATAGGCCTCGTGGACCAGGGCCGTCGGCTCGAGCGTGTGCTGACGCCGTTCGTCGAGGAAGAGATCGGCGGCGAGGGCGCGAAGGGCGTCGTAGACGAGTGGAACGAGGTCGTTGGCGGCGCTCCCGTTGCCCTCGGCGGCGGCGTTCAGCAGTCGCGTGACCTGATCAGCCGGATCGTGATCCGAGGTTGGAGGGACCTTGCCCATCGATCCATGGTACTCGAATCGGGGTGGAGTTGGTCGCGCGCGACGGGCAGGAGGCATGTGGAGTTGGGCGATGTTTGGCCGATCCGCGCCCGGGAATGTCCCAGGAGTTGCCGCATTTTCGGACTCGACAGCAGCCGACGTCGCCCAACACCGTGGCGGGCTTGCGAAGTCGGCCATTCCTGCTGGTGCTCGCTCTGGTGAACATCGGCGCACGACCTCTCACACAGGAGATACGACGATGAAGTCCACGAGCCTTCGGCCAATGCGGATGATGGGAGTGAGCCTGGTTGCCTGGATGGGGTGGACGGCCCACGCGGCGGACATCAACATCAGCCCGGTGAACAACATCCAGGCCACGATCAACACCGCGGTGAGCGGGGATCGCATTCTGCTTGCCCCGGGCTTCTACAACCAGACGTTCACGATCAGTGGCAAGTCGCTGACGATTGAGGGGACGGGCGGTGCCGCGGCGACGACGATCTCGGCGATCGGGCTGAACACGTCGGTCGTGCAGGTCAACAACTGCCCCTCGCCGGGCGTGACGTTCCGGGGCGTGACCATTCAGGACGGCAGCACGCCCGGCACGGCGGGTTCGCCCGACGGGTTTCCCAACGACGGTGGCGGGATCGTCGTGAACAACTCGCTGCTCACCGTTGAGTCCTGCACGTTCACCAACAATCACGCGGGAGACGACGGCGGGGCGATCTACACGCTCAACGGCGGGGCGACCATCACGGGCAGCTCATTCCTGAATAACACTGCCGGCGGCGCGGGCGGGGCATTGCTCATTCGCGGGGGCATGAATCTGGACGGGTGCACATTCTCTGGCAACGTCGCCCCGGGCGCGGGCGGCGCCATCTACACGATCACGACGGCGGCGTCCACGATCACGAACTCGACATTTTCGGGTAACTCGTCCACCAACTCCACTTCGGGCGGGGCGATCTATGCGGCAACAGGCGGGAACATGACTCTTGTGGATTGCTCGTTCACCAGTAACTCATCAGCCAGTTTCGGCGGGGCGATCGGGACGCCGGCCTACTCGACGGCCACGGCGTTTGACCTTACGCGCTGCACATTCACAGGGAACACCGCGAGCGCGTCGGGTGGCGATGGCGGCGCGATCCTTGTGAGCAGCTTTGTGAACTTGTCCCTGACTGACTGCGTCTTCACGCGAAACTCCGCGGCAGATCTGGGCGGGGCGGTCCTGAAGACCGGCACGTCCGGCTCTGTTACCGCGGATCGATGTGGGTTCTTCGCCAACTCCGCGCTCCGAGGCGGGGGGATCTATTCCACGACCGCGGCCACAATCAGCAATGGCGTGATGGTCGGCAACACTGGATCGGCGTTCGGCGGAGCGTTCTATTCGACCGGCACAGGTGTGAATTCTCTGAGCGCGATCAACTGCACGATCGTGGGGAACCAGGGCGCAGAACCGGTCGTCGCGGGGAGCGCGGCGAATCTCAAGGGATGCCTGATCTGGGGCAACGCGAACACGGTTCTGAACTCGATCCACACGGTTACGTACTCGAACGTCGAGCAGGCCTTGGGCGTGCGCAGTGGCGCGGGCAACATCAATGACGCGCCCCTTTTCACGCAGATGCCGAGCGCCGGGCTTGATGGCAACTGGGGCACGCTCGATGATGACTATGGCAACCTGGCGCTCCTTGCGGGTTCGCCGGGCATCGATGCGGGCGACTCGCCGGCCGTCTTGAGCACGGCGTTGGATTACATCGGGAACGATCGCAACGTGGACGATCCATCGGTGCCGAACAGCGGTGTTCCCGCGTGGGCGCTGAATGTGGATATGGGCGCGTTCGAGTTTCAGCTGCCCGCCACCAGCGGTGGGTGTGTTGCGGACGTGGATGACGGCACTGGGACGGGGACCAAGGACGGCGGTGTGACGATAGATGACCTGCTGTACTTTCTGGTTCGGTTCAATAGCGGGTGTTGAGTTCGTCAGCGTGTCTCGTGCTCGGTCTCCAGATTTTGGTGCAAGATTGCGACATGCGGTCACACAATTGCACGCGGCCCCGGTCGTCCATACCGGGGCCGCGTCGTGTTTGGTGCGATCTGAGTTCAGAGAACTTAGCGGCGGCGACGGCCCATCATGAGCCCGCCAAGACCGAGGAGTGCGACCGCGCCAGGAGCGGGAATCGCGGCGATGCCGGGGTTGCCGAGGTCACCGGACGCGGAGAGGTGCGAGCCATAGATGTCGCCGTTGACCGAGAAGAACCATCCCGCGACGTTGTTCGTGCCGTAGTTCGACGGGAGGGTGATGCCCGTGACGTTCTGGGTGCGGATGGTCCCGGGGATGTTCTGGTCGCCGAAGGTGAGGCGGTCGACGAGGGTTGCGCCGTCGTAGAGGTTGATTTCGTCGTTACGACCAAGGTTGGTGGAGTTGCTGCCGATGATCTTGACGGTGGCAGGGAGGCTCCAATCGGTGCGGAAGAGCGCGGCGTCGGCCTCGGTGAGGATGACGGACTCTCCGGGGGCGACGATGCCGAAGCCCGTGAGATTGACGATGCCGGGTGTGCGGCTGTCGTCATCGAAGCTCCACCCGGTCATGTCGACGGGGCTGGCTCCGATGTTGGTGAACTCGATGAACTCGCCCGTGCCGCCGGCGCTGAGCGCGCTGTAGGCCCACTCGGTGATGCGAACCTGCGCACTGGCAGAGGCCGCAACCACACCCAGGCCCGCGAGGGCCACGATCGTCACACACTTCGTCATGTCTTCTCTCCTTTGGCCGTGTGCTCCACGGCGTGAGAAAAAGACTACCAGCGAGATACGGAAGGTGTACAAAGGCCGCGCAAAGACTGCGTGAAGTGTTGCGTGGGTCGAAATGTTTATGTTCGGTCAAGACTGAGTCAAGATCGAGCAAACACCGCGCAAGTCGAGGAGTTGTTGTCTACGACATTGTCCATGAAGAGAGCCGAGACAGGCCGCGCCGATTCCGCGCACAAACGAGCCGCCGTTTGGCGTGCTGCGTCGGCGTTCACGCTGATCGAGTTGCTCGTGGTGATCGCGGTGATCGCGCTCCTGATCGGGATTCTGCTTCCGAGCCTTGCCGCGGCTCGGGAACTGGCGAAGCAGGCGTCGTGCAAGAGCAACCTGCGCCAGGTTGGGATCGCGATCAACTCGTATGCCGCGAACAACAAGGGGTATTTCTCGAGCGGGCGGTTCGACAATCGGTTGAACAGCGGACCTGGGCCGATCGATTCCGCAGGGTGGCTCGCGGACATGGTGAATGGCGAATATTGCATTCCGGGTCGGCTGTTGTGTCCGACGAATCCCGGGCAGTTGACGCAATCGTTGACGGCGGGTCGTCTGCTCGATCGCCCGAGCAAGATCTTCTCCGTCCCCGGTGATCAGACCGAGTTATATCGGCGCGGATTCAATACCAACTACACCATGGCGTGGTACATGGCGTACACGGAGTTTGTGAACCTCGCCGACGCGAACAACGATCCGCAGCGGTCGCGATGGTGCATCGGGGCGTTGCGTGACACGCGGATCACCGGGATCAGCCCGAACTATGTGCCGCTCTTCGCCGACGGACGGGTGCAGGACGGGACAAGCGGCGGAGTCTCGTACGAGATCATCGACGGGAAGCAACTTCGGTATGTGAAGGACCTGACAGACGGGCCCGCGGGGCGTTCGGGGGGCATCTGGGCTCGTCAGAAGTACTCCGACTTTGGGCCGGCGCATGGCAAGTCGCCACAAGGAACGAACAACTCGGGTGGTGGGGCCAACCGCAAGGACCACGACAAACACTATGGGGACTTCCTGTTCGCGGACGGGCATGTCGATGCCTTCGCGGACACGAATCGAGACGGCGAGTTTGGCTGGCTGAGCGGCGCGGTCCGAACAGCGAACGCGGCGTACGACGACGACATCGAGGGCAAGATCTTCGGGGGCGTGTTGAGCACGGGACGGTTCTGGAGACCGGATGAATAGTCAAGCGTGCCCCCACATGGGTTCTCGGCAACGAGTGCCATCTCACGCATGAACGAGTCCGACGTAGGGAGCTCACGAGAGTGTTTTCAAGGAGAGAGAGATGATGTGTATCCGAAAGTTGGCGATGGCGGCGGCATTGTCCGCATCGGCTGGGCTGGTGCACGCTCAGGTGGTGCTGAATGAGGTGTACTCGAATCCTCCGGGTGGTGGCGCGGTCGATGATCGCTGGGAGTATCTAGAGCTGTACGGTCCTCCGGGGATGGATCTGACCGGCTACATGGTGGCCTCGGTCTTCGGAGGTGAGGATCCCAACGACAATGACATTCCAGGTCCGCTCGACGCGGGTGATCCCGAGGATGTGCTTGCCGAGATCGACGAGGCGTGGAGCCTTGATGGCCTCTCCCTTGGAACAAACGGCCTTCTGGTGCTGTACAACAACAATGGCGCGCCCGGGAATCCCAGCATGGTGCCTGGGTTTATCGCCTCAGGCACGGCCGTGGCCACGTATGTGTCCGCCCATTGTCCAACGACGGACACCTCGGGGAAGATCAAGAACGACGGGTCCGCGACGTTTGTTCTCGTCCGCAAGAGGCCGTTCCACAGCCTGAATGCCTCGGGCGTCTCTCTCTATGACGGTGTGCTCGCGACCACGATTGTCTCGGGTCCGTTCAACTATCCATCGGGCATCCGATACGCCTGGCGGAAGGACATCAATCCCGATGTGGACTACAACGGGCGAATCGATTTCAACGGGATTGGTTCGTTGGTGGTCGGTGGCGGCACGCCGTCGCTTGAGATTCCGGAGCAGGCCACAGAGTGGCCGCCGGCACCGGTAGTGCCCGGTCCCCGGACCCTCGAGCCGTACCAGATGGTCGACGACGTCGCGTGGTCGAACGCCGGTGGCAAGGAGTACGTTCGATCGAGCCAGCAGGAGTTTTCAGATACGCCGGGCTTCAACCCGGACGCGATTGCTCGAGTGGCGTACTACGGCACGAATCCGGAACTCGGACACTTCTACACCGGGACACTGATGCGCTTCACGCGCTTGGCCGATGAAGAGTTCATCTATGGCGACATCGTCGACAACGTCCCCTTGTTGCGATTCAACACGGGGCTCGACATCATGGGCAATCCACAGACCAAGGGCCCGACGGATCCCAGCGGCCCTACGTACAACGCGTCCGGCGTGCTCGATGCGGGCGGCTCGTTCCTGTTGAACGACATCAATCTCTCGGGCTTCCTGCTCACGCCGGGCAACTTCAACGACGTTGATTCCTCGGGTTCCGGCGGGATCAACATCGCCCAGTTCCGCTTTGTCGCCGGCGACTTCAACTTCGACGGCGTCGTGAACTGCGACGATGCGAACCTCATTGCGTCGAAGGTCGGCGCCTCGCTCGACGACATGGCGCCGCTCGTCGAGGACAACAACACACCGCTCGACCCCAACGACGACATCGCCTACATGGGCTGGGCCCACCAGGGGCGTGACTTCAACGCCCTTCTCGCGATGATCCGGATGGACCTGAGCGATGGCACCACCGGCGAGTGGGATAGCGGCCTCGTCGTCACCAGCGCCGATGTTGCCGCGTTCGAGTCGATCTTCACCTGCTGCGTTGCTGACGTGGACGACGGCAGCGGCTCGGGCACGCCCGACGGCGGCGTCACCATCGATGACCTGCTGTACTACCTCAACATCTTCAACCAGGGCTCCATCGGCGCCGACGTGGACGATGGCAGCGGCACGGGAACCAAGGACGGCGGCGTCACCATCGACGACCTGCTGTACTTCCTCGCCCGCTTCAACAGCGGATGCTAAGGCCGCATCGACGCCACACCGAATCGCACGAGTGATTCGGAAAGGCTCGTCCAGAACTGAATCGCAAGGCCCCGGGACCAACGCCCGGGGCCTTGTGCATTGAACGGGTTGCAGGCGAACTTCGGAACTCGTCTCTTGGGAACTTGGATGTTCACTCCCCCAGCACGTCGATCGCCGAGTAGCGATCGAGGTTGAGGTGGACGATCTCGCCGTCGTCCTTCTTGATCACGAGTCGGTCGAGCCAGAGTTTGTGGTCCTTGCTGTGGGCGTACCACGAGCCAGTTTTTTGTTGGCCGGCTTCGACGACGACGCCCTCGACAGTGGTGACCATCGTGCCGCCGCCGGCGTTGGTCGTGTCGCGTCCGCCCCCCCTTTTAAGGCTCGCGTGTCGATCGAGGCGCGGGACCTGCTGCGTGACGCGGACGCGAGTGCCGGGCGGATAGGTGGTCTTGAGGGACATGGGTGGAGGGTAGGCGACGGGACGGGCGCGGTGATCTTTATGGCTCCAACACGACCTTGATCTGGCGAGTGTCGGCGGCCTCTATCAAGGCCTCAACGGCGTCGTCGATTCGTGAACGGCCAGTGACCAGGGCGGAGACATCGACCTCGCCCTTTGCCAGGGCGCTCACGCCCTCGGCGATCTTGCCGCAGCGCACGCCGATCAGTTCGACCTCGTTGACGACGGCGAGGGAGAGTTCGATCCCGCCATCGGCGACGCCTCGCGCCCCGACCCTGGGCCCATCGATCGCCGCCCCGGTCGCGACGCCGGCGTCGTTCACGAGCATGCCGGCGGACTTGAGGATGACCTTGCCGCGCGGGCGGACCAGTCGCAGCGCGAGTGTGATGCCCGAGGCCGAGCCGGTGCAATCGACGACGACGTCCTGATCCTGTCGCAGGCCGACCTCGGCGACGTGGCGGTGCTTGACGCCCCAGCGTTCGCAGAGGGAGAACTTCGCGGGGTGTGTGCCCAGGAGTCGGACCGAGGCGTTGAGGCGCGCCATGACCTGGGCGCAGAGGAGCCCCATCGGGCCATCGCCTAACACCGTGATGTAGGCCTTCGATTCCAGACGCATGACCTTTGCGGCGTGCACGGCGGCGGCGACACCCTGTGCAAAGACGCCCGCGTCGTCGCTCACGCCCTTCGGTAGCTCGGCGAGATTGGTGACGGGAACGAGGAATCGCTCGGCGAAGCAGCCATCGCGACCGTGCGTGCCCAGGACTGTGCGATCAGAGCAGTGGGAGGAAAGCCCGCCGCGGCAGCGCTCGCAACGTCCGCAGACGATGGTCTTGCTCCCGACGACGCGCTTGCCGACCCACACGGACGCGCTCTCGGGGATGTCGCTCGTGCCGGCGCGGTCGATGATTTTCTCGACGACGCCGACAAACTCGTGGCCCATCACTCCACGGAAGTTGACGAGCCCGCGCGACACGGCGACGTCGAAGGAGGAGATGCCGGCACGGGTGAGGCGGACGAGGGCGTCGAAGGAGTTGCCGTTGGTGCGGTCGGCCGGTGTGGCGCGTGATGCGGCATCTGTCGGGCGCGTGGTGGGGGCGCTCCCGGAACCCGGTTCGGGCCAGTCCTTGTGGACGACGACTCCCTTGTCCTCTCGAACGACGGCGTGCATGCGCTTCCCCGACTCGACCGATCCATCGCTTGGCCTCTCTCGCTCCCAGCATCGGCGATTCGTGTGGATCGACGGCGAGGAGGCATGATTCCGTGCGTACGCCGCGACACCGAACCGTCACAGCCCGCACGCGCGTCACAGACGGCGCGATCGCATCGATGCATGGAGCGAGCGTGCCCGAGGAGGCTTAGTTCGAGGCCGACCCGCGTTTAGCTCGGGCGCTCTCGCGGATCTTGCGGACGAGGCCCTCGAGTTTCACGGTAACGAGTTCGGCCTCGCGCGTGGTTGACTGCACACGCGACTCGACCGCGGCGAGTGCTTCTTCCTGTCTCTTCGTCGCCTCGCTCGCGACGCGTTCGAGGTGGGCCTTCTGCTCGCGGATCGCGTTGGCCATGATGTTCACCGCGTCCTCGATCTCGGGGACCTGCGAGAGGATGGTCTCTTGCGTCTCGCGGGTCTCGGCGAATCGGGCCTCGAGCGCGTCGATGGACTCGGCGCCCTTGAGCACGTCGCCCGCGAGGTGCCGCCGGGCCTGATCGGATTGCTCGCACAGGCTCGTGAGATCGCGCGAGAGCCCCTCGGCCTTCGCCAGCGTCTCGGCGGTCTGACGCGTGAGCGAGAGGACATCGGTCAGCGTCGCCTCGGCCCGGTTCGCGCGGATCGACGCATCGGCGAGGCGATCGGCAAGGTCGCGGAGGTCGTCGAGGTCGAGTTCTTCCAGCACCTCTCGCGTGTGTCCCGCGACCTCGGCGAGGCGAGCGGCACGCGTCTCGTGATTCTCGAGGAGTGCGGTCCCGCGGGAGGCGAGCGACTCGAGTTCGGCGCTCAAGGCCGAGGCCGCTTCCTCGCCCGCGAGGCGCGACTCTTCGAATCGTGCGTCGGCCCGTCGGGCCAGTTCGACTTCGAGTTCCTCGGCCTTGCGCTGGGCTCTCTCGATCATCACTTTGGACTTGGCTTCCGCGTCCGCGACGATGAGGCCCGCTTGGACTCGTGCCCGCTCGAGGATCTCCTCGCTTGTGGTGCTGGCGTGGGCCCGGACCTGCTCGGCCCTGGCCTCGAACCGGCGCACGAGATCCGTGGAGAGTTCCTCGGCCCGCGAGCGAGACTCGTCGAGGGCCTTCATGTGGGCGTCGGCACGCGTGGCGAGCGACTCGATCGTGGTGGTGAGCGAGTGCTCGGCCTGCTTCGCGCGTTCGGCCAACTGCGTGGCAAACGCGGCGAGTGCCCGGTCCACGACGCTCGAGACCTGGCGTTGCACGACCTCGCCGATGCGCTTCTCGTCGATCGTCGTGGAGCGCGTCACGATCTCACGGAGCGACTGCTCCTTCTGGGCAAGGTCCTTGGCCGCGCGGGTGATCGATTCCTCGGCCTTCTGCACGCGCTGGTCGAGTGTCGGGATGACGCGGACGGCGGTCTCCACGCGCGTCTGCATGTCGCGCCCGGCGTCGCGGAGGCGTGCGTCGATCTCGCGCACCTCCGCCGAGACCGACGCGAGCGACCGTGCCTGGTTGACGGCCTCGGTCACGATCGCGCGCAGGGCGCCGGCCAGTTCGTCGAAGGACCGCTGGTCCACCACACGGGGCGACACGAACATCTGGCGCGCGAGGTCCTCACCCCGGGGCAATCCCGCATTCCCCGCTCCCGGTTTCGTCTCCACGATCATGGCGCCCTCCATGGCGAAAAGGGGATTGTCGGCCAAATCGGCCTGATCTGCGTAGTTCTTGCGTGCTCGACGATGCTCCAAGGGACCAATCACCTCCCCGCTATCCTCTGTGTGGTGCGAAAGACCTCCACGGCAAAGTCATCGGGAACTGTTCGGCTGCAGAAGTATCTGGCGGACGCGGGCGTCGCCGCGCGAAGGGTGTGCGAGGAACTGATCGAGTCGGGCCGGGTCGAGGTCAATGGCGTGACGGTCTCGACGCTCCCCGCGTTCGTGGAGCCGGGCGTGGATCGCGTGCGTGTCGATGGGCGTGAGGTCCGCGGGGCCGACCGGAAGTTGTACGTGATGCTCCACAAGCCCACGCGGGTCCTCTCGACGACCGCCGACGAGCCGGGGTCGGATCGTGCCACGGTGCTCGATCTTGTCCAGCACCCTTCCGGGGCGCGCCTCTTCCCCGTCGGGCGGCTCGACTACGACGCGACGGGGCTTGTGCTGCTCACCAACGACGGCGAACTCGCCAATCGCCTCTCGCACCCGCGGTTCGGCGTCGAGAAGACGTATCTCGTCACGGTGAAGGGAAGGCCCGACGAGAAGGCCCTCGCGAACTTGTCGCAGCCCTACAAGGAGATCGCGCGACGTGCGGCGAAGGTCCAGCGAGATCTTCGCGGGCCGAAGCGCGACGCGACACCGATCGTGGTGCGTGTGCCCCGGGGGATGCCACAGATCCGGGTCGTGAGCGCCGGCAAGCTGGCCGCGGCGGGTGAGAATGCGGCCGGCGCGAACAGCGTCCTCGAGATTCGACTCCAGGAATCACATGGCGGGCAACTCCAGGACGTCCTGCGGATGCTCGGCACGCCGGTCCGCAAGATCATCCGCGTTGCAATCGGCGGGCTGCAACTCAAGGGCCTGGCCTCGGGGCAATGGCGGGAACTCTCACGCGAGGAGATCCAGGTGCTCCGCAAGGGCGGGCCGGCGAAACCGAGTCCATCGGTGCGCAAGAACAGCCTGAAATCAAGGCCGATTCCCGATCAGGACAAGAACAGGAAGCCCCATGGCGAAAGAAGCCATCCGTCCAAGCCGAAGGAAAGAAGCGGGAAACCCACGTCCAGAACGTCCGATCGCTCGAGCGAGACGCGATCGGTGAGGGGTGGAAAGCAGGACGGACGCCCGAATGGTCGAGCGAGCGGCAGCCCGCGTGGGAATCGATCGGGCGGACATCGGAAAGGTTGATGGAGACACGCGAGAGCCAACCTGACGTTCGCCCTGAGCGTGACCTTGTCGGTCCAATGGGCAATCTGCGCGCCCTGTGGCAGTTTGTGCGGGTCGTGCTCGCCAACGCGCACCGCGTGCAGATCGCGCGGATGGCGGCCGCCCTCTCGTATCGCACGATTTTCGGTCTGATCCCGGTGATCGTGATCAGTCTCATCGTGCTGCGTGCGTTCTCGACGCCCGACGAACTGAAACTCAAGGTCCGCCAGATCATGGACTTCACCGGGCTTTCCCAGGTGACGCTGACCCAGGAGCAACTCGACCAGTCCGGGATAGAGAACGGTGTGACGGTGGGCGACCCGCGTGACGCGGCCTTCGAGAACCCCGACTCCACCACAGATCCGGCCGGTTCGCCAGCAGCGCCTGCCGCGACCGGGCACACGCCGTCGCCGACGAATGCCACCTCGCCCCAGTTCACAAGTCTCGATCAGTGGATCGAAGAGGTCGTGGACAATGTGCACAACGTGAAGGTGAGCGCCATCGGGACGGTTGGCGCGATCATGCTCATGTATGCCGCGATCTCCATGCTCGTAGAGATCGAGAAGGCGTACAACCAGGTCTTCCTCGCGCCGATCGGCAGGTCCTGGCCTCGGCGGATCATGCTCTATTGGACCCTGCTCACGCTCGGCTCGGTCTGCCTCGTGCTCACGTTCTATCTCCAGGAACGGACGCTGCTGTATCTCCGCGGCAACGACGGCCTGCTTGGACGATGGCTCGGGTTTTTGGGCTCATATCCGCTCACTGTCATGATCAGCGCGCTCATGCTGACGCTGATGTACATGGCCGTCCCCAACTCGCGCGTGCAGGTTGGGCCGGCGTTCGTCGGCGCCTTCGTTGCGGCACTCGGGCTTGAGGGGGCCAAACGCGGGTTCTCCATGTACGTGGAGTACTCCAGTTCCACGGCCCGGCTCTACGGCCTGCTTGCCCTCATCCCGCTCTTTCTCATCTGGATCTATGTCACCTGGCTCATCAATATCGGCGGGCTGATCGTGACCCACTCTCTGCAGAGTTACACCGCCGCGCGAAAATCCGGCGCGCTTCGCGATCTCCTCGGGACGCTCGGCCTTGTCCCCGATTCCGGCCCGGGTCGGCACCCGATCGTGGACACCTCGGCCGTCCTCGCGCTCATGGTCGTCGTGACTCGACGGTTCGCCAACGGACGGCCGACCGACCGCACGCACATCGCCAACGAGTTGGGGCTGGATGAGGACATCGCCGCGGTCGTGATGGAGCAACTGGCGGTCCGAAAGATGCTTGTCGCGGTCTCAGGCAAAGTCGAGGGTGGATACACGCTCGCCCGCCCCCCAGAATCGATCAGCGCCAGCGAGGTCCTGCGATTGGGCGAGGATCTGTCGAGTGTCGATGTCTCCCGCGTGGCGGAGGTGATGGACGAGTTGCGGTCGCACCGCGCCAAGGTGCTCGCGGGACGGACCCTGGCCGATCTCGTCCAGACGCGTTCGGGTGACGAGCACGCACCATCGGCCCAGGCCCATAGCCCGGCCTGAAAGGGCAGCCGTGACGTGCGAACCGGGTGCGCGACCCAGCCCGCGCTTTCCTAGACTTTGGCGTTCAACTTCGTCCCGTGCGGCGCGAGTTTCGGCGGGCATGATCCGGTATTCAACGTTCCAATAGAGGAGCGCGAATGGGCCTCGAAGCGGCACTCTCCACCGACGGATTCCTCACGACGAACCTTCAGCGCGTCGTGAACTGGGCTCGGCGCAGCAGCATCTGGCCCATGCCGTTCGCCACCGCGTGCTGCGGGATCGAACTGATGGCGACCGCGTGCTCGCGATATGACCTGGCGCGATTCGGGGCCGAGGTCATGCGATTCAGCCCGCGCCAGGCCGACCTCCTCATCGTCGCCGGGCGCATCGCGATCAAGACGATGCCCGTGCTCCAGCGGATCTATGAGCAGATGGCCGAGCCGAAATGGGTGATCTCGATGGGCGCGTGCGCCTCGACCGGCGGCGTCTTCGACACCTATGCCGTGGTCCAGGGGTGCGACCAATACATCCCCGTCGATGTCTACATCCCCGGGTGCCCGCCGCGCCCCGAGATGCTCATCGAGGGTGTGATGGCGATCCAGCGCCACATCGACCAGGAGGGCATCCCTCCCCAGGGCGGCAAGCGCGTCCCGCTGGGAGTCGCCGTGCAGCCCACGCACTCCCCAAGGCCGCAGCCCGTCGGCCTGACCATCGGGTCGTGAGCGTCTCGAATCTTGTTCTTTCGCGGGGCGCGATTCGCGTCAGAGGTGCGACACGCCGTGCACCGGCACGAAGAGAATCGGGCAGGGGCTGCTCTCCAGCAGCGACTTGCTGACCGAGCCGAAGATCAGGCGTTTCACTACGCCGTCGGCGTGCGTGCCCATCACGATGAGATCGATCCGGTTCCGCGAGGCGTACTCGGCAAGTTCATGCGGAGCGTTCCCGATCGTGCACTCGGTCGTCACCTCAAGACCTGTGAGATTCGATCGCACGAACTCCGCGAGCGACGCTCGGCCATGCTCCACAAGCAGTGTCGGATCGGGCATCGCCACGGCCGGGTAGGGCGCGCCCAAGGCGGCATCGACCGGCGGCGGAACGCTCGGGCTGGCGATGTGCACGACGTGGATCGTGGCGCCAAGGCTCTTCGCGAGATACGCCGCATGGGCCGCCGCTCGTTTCGATAACTCCGAGAACGCCGTCGGCAGCAGAATCGTGGAGTACCCGATCGCGGCGGTGGCATTCATCGCGACTTCTCCATCGAGGTGTCCTGGTACTGGATCGTGTACAGGTCGTGGCGTCGATCGGTGTACGGCCGAGCCGTGCCCGAAACGCAAGAGTAGCGAGTCGACCGCGAGTCCACGTGCGCCCTCCTCCATCTCGATGGTGGGCCAGCCCTGGTTGTCAGCAGCCGCTCTGGAATCGATCGAGGAAATAGAGCAGGTCATCGATCGTGACCGCGCCGTCGGCCAGCCCCATTCCCTGTCCGTCGTCCATGTCCGCGATCGCCGCGCCTTCCGCGAAGATGCCGACGAAGTAGAGCAGGTCGTCGATAGTCACGGCGTCGTCGGGCGTTCCCGTCTGTGAGCCATCGTCAAAGTCCGCGGGGCAGATAGGTGTCGCCACCACGGAGATCGAGTATGAGGTGCAGGTGAAAAGTTCGCTCTGGATCGACGTCTCCAGACGTTCCCCTGCGTTGACGGGCCTGAACCCCGAGTCGAGGAGCACGTCCTGGCGATCCGGGAAATCGATGGTCAGGGTGAGGCGCCGCTGCGCGTCGGGCAGGATCGTGGTCGTCATCGCGCCCGAGCCGTCGAGACGCAGGAGCGTGCCATCGAGTTCCCGCGCGTGGAGACTCGCCGTGACGTTGTACGCGATCTGCTCCGGGATGCTCGGCGCGAGCGAGAGATACATCCGACCCGAGGTCGGCAAGTACGGCCCGGGCCACACGCACGCGCACGGCCCGCCACAGGGATTGGAGTTGTACAGACTCTCCGGCAAGACGCGGTATGCCTGCCACAGATCGGCCTGCGCCAGAGTCGCGGTCGTGAGCATCGCCATGGAAATCGCGAGAACGCGTGCGGTCTTCATCGGTGGTCTCCAGTACTCTTTGGCCGCGTCTGTCCCCCAACGGCTCCGCGATCGGTTCGATACGCGGGCGGCACACGGCTCGTTCAATATTCTGCACGATGCTGGTCGAGCGTGCAAGCGGCAAGTGTAACGGCGTCTGTTCGCAACATGTTCGCAGGCCGACCACGCAACAGCCGCTATCGATAGTCACCATCGTCCCACGTTTTGAGATCGAGGAGATCGGCCGCGGCAATGTGTGCGGCGTGCCCGTCCATGTACATCGCGTTGGCGCCGTCGCCATGCCGATTCGGCGCGGTGCGCCGCCACAGCGTCGGGTCGCCCCCGCTCGTCGGGCCGTTGATGTTCGTGCGCCGGCGGATGTCGTAGAAGATCGCGAGATGCATGTCGCTTGCCGCGGTCGCCTGGTAGTTCTGTGAGCGGAGATTCCCTGGATCGTCCGCAAAGCATGTCAAATAGAGCACGTGCTCGGTGCGCGCGATGCGATGGAGTTGCATCGGGGCCTTGCACTCGGTCTCATTGGTGAGGAACGTCGGCGTGGAGCGTGTGAATCGCACGCCGTTGTTGATGTAGTGGACGCGATGGTCGTCTCTGGGCCGCGCCGGGTCGCGATAGACCTCCATCGTGCGGAAGCGATCGTTCATCCCGCCCGAGTCGCTCTGGGCGTCGGCTCGCGGATCCAGAAACGGCCTGAGATTGAACGCCCACGAGATGTTGAACTGTGCGCGTTGCCCGGGCAACCACGACCTGAACCACGCGGGGACCTGGGGCACGCGAGCCGGGAGCGCCTCGCTGTTCCCCGACTCGCGCGGGATCCATTCCTTGTACGTGTTCGCGTAGGTCTGGAGCGCGATGCCGATCTGGCGCTGGTTGGAGAGGCACGCCGCCGCCCGGGCGACGCTCCGCGCCTTCGCCAGGCTGGGCAGGAGCAGACCGATCAGAATCGCGATGATCGCGATGACGACGAGGAGTTCGATGAGTGTGAAACCACGCCCCCGCGCATGGCGGGTGAATATCGCACAAGCCTGGGGCGTGCGGGCCATCCGGTCATGCTATCACAATGCCGATCCCGACGGATCGTCGATCCAGGCTCTTCTTTGGAGGTGGGTTGCTCGAGGGACCCGCCACGCATCCAGATGGACTACTTGTCCGCGGTGTTCAGGCTGCGGCCAGCGCGACGCTTGCGGTTCATCATCTTCCGACCGTTGGTCGTCTTCATCCGCGCCCGGAAACCAATGGCCCGTTTGCGCTTGATGCGGCTGGTGCGATGGGGATAGTGCATGGCGAATCCTCGATCCTGTGAACATATCCGCCGGCAGGCCGCCGATGGGCCGAGACAATAGGCGATCGACCCCGCGTCCGCCACATTTTCACGAAGTCACCGCGTGAATGGGATTGCGAAATCGGGCAGAAGTGCTACGCTTTGACGGTCGATGTAGGGCGTGACGCGTCCGCTCGCACGTCGTTCGGATTGTGTTCGTTGGCCGATGTAGGCCTCTCGAACATGCCAGAACGGATGGCGAGCCATCGCGTTGCGGCCGGTGTGGCCTTTCGTTCGATCTTCCGGGAGCCATCCTGCGAAGTTCAACGAAGGCCGAATCCGAGCGCTCCCGGCATATTGGGCCTTCCGCCCTTACCGCCGGGACCTTTCGCGGGAATCCTCCCGCACAGGAGCGGCGTGATGGACATTGAAGTACTCCAGGAAATCGAGTCACTCGTCGGGCACACGTTCCTCGACCGGGATCTGCTGCGCCAGGCACTCACCCACGCCTCCATTGCGCCCTCGCGCCTCGAATCGAACGAGCGGCTGGAGTTTCTGGGCGATGCCGTGCTCGGCCTGATCGTCTGCCAGCGAATCTACACGCGCCTCCCTGAGGCGCTCGAGGGGGAGATGACCAAGATCAAGTCGGCGGTCGTCTCACGTCAGACGTGCGCCGAGATTGCGAAAGAACTCGGTCTCGATTCACGCCTGGTCCTCGGGAAGGGTATGCAGAACACCGAACTGCCCATGTCGCTCGGTGCGGCGGTGCTCGAGTCGGTGATCGGCGCAATCTATCTCGATGGCGGGTTCGAGGCCGCGGCACGGTTCATCCATCGCGTGGTCGAGCCGCACATCGACGAGGTCCGCTCCAACGGGCACCAGCAGAACTACAAGAGCGTCCTGCAGCAGCACTCGCAGCAGGCGTTCGGCATGGCCCCGCTGTATCGCATCGTGGACGAGCAGGGCCCGGACCATGCGAAGTGCTTCAAGATCTGCGTAGAGATCCAGCAGCGTCGTTTCGAGCCGAGTTGGGGAAACTCCAAGAAGAAGGCCGAGCAGACCGCCGCACTCAACGCGCTGCGTGAACTCGGCGTTGTCCGCGTCGTCCCCGGCGGCGAGGTCCACATCGTCGCTATCGGCGCGTGCTGACCACCACAGGTATCACGACGGTTCCGCGAGCGGATAGCGGAAGAGCGCAAGCGATGGCACCGGGGGATACTTGATCCGGAATCGGAAGCCGTGGAAATCGGCGTCGGACCACCCAAGGCGTTCGAACGCCGACGAGATCACACGGGAATAGCGGGGCACCTCCGGGACCATCGTCGAGGGTGGACTCGAGCCAAGTTCCGTCACATGCTCGCCCACAGGGAGGAGCGCCTTGTCACGATGGGCGGGTGAGAAGGTCTGCCCGCCGGGCAGATTGCTGTACACGCTGATCGTCGGATGGTGGGCGAAGGCGAAGTCCTTGTGGACGTAGAGATCGAAGACGAGCAACTCGGTCGGCGTGCTCACATGCACAAGGTGCTCGCCGAAGACGTCGTCCTTGGTCCTGAAGATCGAGTTGCCGGCCCGATAGAACCAGCCCGCGACGCAGGAGATCACCCCGGACTTCCCGACAGGCCCCTCGGTGAGTTCGATGCGATAGGACTCCTCCTCGCCCGGGATCATCCGCATCGGGGGCGTGGGCTCGCTGCACAACTCGGGGATGAGCGGCGGGTCGCCCGGCGCGCGGCGATGGTCGATGGGTTCGAGTTTCCCGAAGTCGTCGGCCCTCCCATCGCCGACATAGTTCCGGACGCGTGCCATGCTCCAGGCGACATCCGAGCGGAGCCTCTTGAAATCGATGAGCCCGCCCATGATCGCGGCGTCGAGTCGACCGGGAACCGTCGACGGAGCGACGATGTGCGCGGCCACATGCACACGCGCCTGCACGCCCCACACGGCCGATTGTCCGCGGAACGCGAGTTTACGCTGCGCCTCGCCGTGCTGGCGTGTCGCCTCGTCGGTCGAGTGCCCGAGGATGACCTTGAAGGTCTCGCGGTCTCCAGCGTGCTCGGCGATGAAGTCATCGAGGCGGTCGAGCGACTCGCGGGCGGACTCCACCGCCGACCGATCCGCGCCGCTCTTGGCGAGGCTGCGCACGAAGATCTGCAGGCCGGACCGTCCGGGAAGGTGCGAGACCGCGAGCGATGGATCGTCCTCGCGCACCACGCGAGCGACTTTCCACGTCAGGCTCTTGTCCAACCCGAATCGGCGCGAGAGTTCCTGGGGCAGCGTCGCGTCCGCGCCCGTCGATGCGATCAGTGCCGCCAGCGACGAACGAAGCGAATGGAGCACCGAGCGCGCCTCATCGTGGAACTCACGCGGTTCGCTGCCGGACAGGATCGATGGATCGGAGACGGAACTCACGCTGGTAGATTACCGCGCAACGCTCCCGCGTGGGAGTATCTCTGAGAACTTTCTTCCGAGAAAACGCTCAGAGAACCGCGTTCGAGTCCGAAAACAACCGTGCCGAGTGAGTTATGGTCCTGGCCGCGTTCGGATTGTGTTCACCAACCCACGCGAGTCGTTGTCCTCGACTACTTCCGCCAGGTGTCGTAGTGGTATTGCGGCTTCCAGTCCTTGGTCCCAACGCCCAGCAGTTCGAGCATCGGCCAGACGGCACAGAAGTCGTCGCCCGGGCCGAATGTCGCCGACCCTGTTCGGGTGATCGCGTCCCCCGACCGTCGGTACGTGCTCACGCCGGGTGTGGGCCTGCCCTGATCTTCAAAGCCCATGTCTCGCGCGAACGACGAGCCTTCTGTGCTCACGACTGGAAACGACCAGCCCCGATCCGCGGCAAATCGGGCGGCCCGTGTCGGCTCGTCCGGGGTCGAGAGCACAAACCCCGCGCGATCGGCCAGGTGCTTGTAGTACCCGGCGAATCCGTCGGCCCAGAGCGTGCAGTACACGCATGAGTGCCCCATGTTGTGCACCACGATGAGTTCCTGCTTGGTGCCGAAGAGATCCAGGAGCGTGACGGCCGCCCCGGAACCTGCGGTCTTCAGGGCATAGTTCTTGACGCTCTGAGCGGGTGCCTCGCGACGGGCCGCCGCGAGTTTGGCCTTGAGTTCACCGATCTGCTCTTCCAACTGACGGATCGAGTCGAGGGTGGCGGGCATGGTTTGCTCCTTTTATTCGTGTGCTGACATGCTACATGCCCGGACGGTCTCGGGCAGCGAGTTCATCTTGGCGTGTCGGGCATCCCGTGGTATCCTCTGGGCATGAGCCACGAAACGAACTGGTGTTCACTCAAAATTGGCCTTGGCGCTCTTTTTTGTGGGCTTGTCGGGCTGCTCGGCCCGGTAGTTCCCGTGGCCTTGGGCCAACAGAAACTCCACTTCACCTATCTCTGGCATCTCGAGCAGCCCATCTACTGGCCCGACCGCCAGACCTCGGGCCAGGATCGGTATGAGGTCGCGTGGGGTTCGATCCTCCGCAAGGACACCGGCGCGGCCCACCCTTCTAACAACCTCCGCGACATCTTCGGGCTTGCCGACCGCGTGGCGGCGTATCAGTATCGTTGCCGCGATGCCATCAACAGCATCCGCTGGACTAATGAGGGCGGCGCCCAGATCTCGTACTCGGGCGGCCTGATCGAGAACATCTCGTCCCTTGGCAACGCGAACCAACTCGGCTATTCATCGGGGTGGTTCAACTCCCTCCGCGAGGCACGCGGCTGGTCCACCACCAACGGCACAAGCGTTCCTCGTTGCGATCTGGTCATCTTCCCCTTCCACCACGCGCTCATGCCACTGCTCGATGAGTCGGCGATGCGGAAGGAGATCCAACTCTACAAATCGATCTATCCCGACGCGTGGGGCGCGGGTGTGCCGCAGTCCGTCGGGTTCTTCCCGTCGGAAATGGCCTTCACCGAGCGCATGATCCCCGTCCTCGCGAGCGAGGGGATCCAGTGGTCGATCGTCTCGGCAGAGAAGATCAGCCGGGCCTGCGCCGATTTCCCGGTGGTGTATGGCAGCGGCGGGATCAACTGCGATCCGCCGAATCTCGCCGACAAGATCAACCCCGCGCAGGGCGCAAGCGGCTACTACCGCCAGACGATCGACCGCGGGTGTGCACCCGCCGAGGCGTATCCCTTCGCGCTGACGCCCCGGCGCGCGCAGCACGTTGACCCCGCGACCGGCGCCATCAGTTCCATCATCGTCGTCCCCGCGAGCCAGTCGCTCGGTTGGAAGGACGGGTACGCCCCGATCGGCACGTCGTACTTCGACCAACTCAACACGCGCAACGACCCGAATCGTCCCATGCTCGTCGTGCTCGCCCATGACGGCGACAACGCCTGGGGCGGCGGGTTCTCGTACTACCAGGAAGCCACACCGAATCTGGTGTCGAGCGCCAATGGCTCGGGCTATGTCCCCACGGTCGTGCAGCGATACCTAAGCGACCACCCCGTTCCCACGAACGACTTCGTGCACGTGGAGGATGGCGCGTGGGTCAACGCCGATGGCGATTTCGGCTCGCCCCAGTTCCTCAACTGGAACTGGCCCCCCGTGAACGCCTCGGGACAAGTAGACATTGCGAACGGATGGGCCGAGGACATCCGCAACTGGGCGATCATCGTCGCCGCCCAGAATCGCGTGGACACCGCCGAGCAGATCTGGACCGACCCAATCGTGATGGGCGGCTCGGGCGGCAGCGTGAACGTCCGCAAGATTCTGTATCCCGACGGATCGACCAACGCCGTCGAGCGCGCCTGGCACTACTTCCTCGGCTCGCTCAACAGTGGCTACATGTACTACGGCACGGCGGAGGACTTCGAGGTCAAGCCCACGATCGCGTGCAACGAGGCCCTGCGACTCACGAGCCCCGTGATCGGCAGCGGCACGAACGATCGCACGCCGCCGACGGTCTGGATCCCGCAGCGATTCCCATGGAATCCCGGCTCGACCAACTTCGGGCCGGCACACGGGTATCAGCAGGTCGTGAACAACGGCGACTTCTGGATCTGGACCTTCGCCGACGACGTCTCGGGCGTGACGAGTGTCACGCTGAAGTATCGACTCGACGCAGACGGACAGAATCCACTCTCGAGCACGCAGAATGAGACCTACGCCGGCGGCCTTGAGGTCGGCGCGTGGCAGTCGCTCGCGATGACCAAGCGAGCCTTCCCCGCGGGCAACGTCTTCAACAGCCCGACGATCGACTTCTTCGAGATGCCCCAGGCGATCGCGGATCAGTACTCCGTGCAACTCACGGGGATCCGAAGTTCACTCGTCGACTACTACGTCGAGGCCATGGACTCGCGCGGCAACGTGCGCAAGAGCGCGATCCAGCACGTCTACGTTGGGGATGGACAGGGCGCCGTTGGCGGCGGCGGCCCGGCCGTTGCGATCTCGCCAGCAACGCCGACAGCTGGACAGAGCGTGACCGTGACGTACGACCCCGCGGGGCGCGTGCTCGCCGGCGCCTCGCAGGTCACGATGCATTGGGGCGTGAACACATGGACGCAGGTCACGGACACGCCGATGCTCGCGGGCGTCGGTCCCGATGCGGGGAAGTGGCTCGCCACGGTCACGATTCCATCTGGGAACACCACGCAACTCGACCTCGTCTTCAACAACACGCAAGGCACATGGGACAACAACAACGGGCAGGACTGGCACTATGCCGTCACGCCCGGCGGCGGTGGGGGGGCGATGTGGGTGATGGATGGCGTGCGCGACGCGTCGGCCACGCTCGTCGGGAGCAACTCGGGCGTCTCGCTCTGGATGGGGCTCATCGGCGATGATCTCTACGTCGCCTCGAACGACGCGGGTGAAGGAAACGATCACTTCATCTTCGTCGCACCGTTGGCTGGACCTGGCGTGCTCCGCGCCTCGCCCTGGGCCAAGGCGGGCCAGGTCGCGACGTGGGCCGCCTTCCTCGCCGACGAGAACGACAACGACTACGAGAGTTGGTTCGACCAGGGCGCGGCCCGCGTCGCCGCCACCACCGGCGCAAACGGCGGCGTGCTCGAGGGCACGATCAATCTGCGGGACCTCTTCGCGCTCGGCTCGACGCCGTTGCCGGAGGCCGTGTGGCTCGCGTTTGGCGCCTATCCGACCGCCGACGGCTCGTCGCTGATCCCCACCGTGCAGATCGGCCCCTCGCTCGACACAAACACGACGCTCAACGCCAATGAGTTCGTGCGCGTCGAGTTGTGCACGCTTGATCAGGCGCTCTGCGCGCCCGCGTGCGTCGCCGACGTGGACAACGGCACCGGCACCGGCACACCCGACGGCGGGGTCACGATCGACGACTTGATCTATTACCTCACGACGTTCAACGCGGGATCTCTCGCAGCCGACGTGGACGACGGCACGGCCACAGGCACACCCGATGGCGGCGTCACGATCGACGACTTGCTCTTCTTCCTGATCCGCTTCAACGCGGGGTGCTGAGACGCCACCACTCGCGGCCACGTGGAACTTCCTGACAGGAAGTGTGGTTTCGTGACCTCATGCTTTGCGGGGAATGCCTGTCACTGAACCCGAATGGACTCGTGGTCTATCGATCGCAATGAATCACATAAATATTTGTAAATAAATAACTTACGATCATTTTAGGATAAGATCGGCCGGTTTGGGTATTCACAATCTGGCTCCTGTGGTAGGGTGAAAACGTGCGGCATTTCGGGCCGTTGCAGGAGGTGGCTCGTGAACTCATCCGATTCGAATCGCAGCAAGTTCGAAGTGAACCATGTGCTGGGTCACGCGATCACGAGGCTTCGGTGGTTCTTTGTCGCGATGCTCGGCACGGGGTTGCTCGCGCCCGTGCAGGCACAGACGTACACCATCGTCGCGTACAACGACTTGGGCATGCACTGCATGCAGAACGACTTCTCCCAGATGATGATCCTCCCGCCGTTCAACACGGTGCGTGCGCAGGTGATCCGCCGTAGCGGCAGCCCCGAGCCAATCTGGGAGGGGATCACGCTCCGCTACGAGATGCCGATGAACACGCACTCGTCGGACAAGACCAACTTCTGGGAGTTCGCTCAGCCGCTGCTGGGCGTGGATCTCCCGCGCGATGTCGGCCTTGGCGGATTCGGGCTTCGCGGGACCATGACGCCGACCGCCGCGCGCCGCGACTTCTCGGCCGTGGGCATCCCCGTCACGCCGATCGACGACGACGGGCGTGAGGATCCGTATCCGCTCATGCTCATCACCGCGCGCAACAGCGCCGGAACGGTCGTCGGTCAGACTCAAACGGTCGTGCCCGTCTCGTGGGAGATCTCCTGCAACATCTGCCACAACACCGCGGGGATCAGCACAGCGACGGACATCCTGCGGGCGCACGACCGCCTGCACGCGACGACGCTCGAGCAGAGCCAACCCGTGACGTGTGCGGCATGCCACGCCGACCCGGCGCTCGGCGCTCCGGGCGTGGCTGGGGTGAGCAACTTCTCGGCAGCGATGCATGGGTCCCACGCCTCGCGGATGTCGGCCGTCACCCTCGACAACGAGTGCTACGCCTGCCACCCGGGCTTCCGCACCAACTGCCAGCGCGACGTGCACGCGGCGAACAACGTCGTCTGCCAGAGTTGCCATGGCGGCATGGCCGAGGTCGCCAGCCCGTCGCGGATTCCCTGGGTGACCGAGCCGCGTTGCGACAACTGTCACTCTCGCTCGAGATTCGAGTTCGAGCAGGCCAACACGCTCTATCGCGACTCGGTCGGTCATGGCGGCGTGCAGTGCTGGGTCTGCCACGGCAGCCCGCACTCCATCGCGCCCGCCACCACGCCCAAGGACAACATCCAGGCCATCCGCCTCCAGAATCATCCCGGCAAACTCGACACCTGCACCGTCTGCCACACGCAGACGCCGGACGATCCTTTCCCCCACCGACGAGACGACTGATGAATATCAAAGCAAGAACGTGCGAGTCACGCGATGAATCGAGGTTAAACATGGCACAGATGAATCGCACCGGCCGGAACGCACGCACCACATGGGCCGTGGCTCTCGCCTCGGGGGGCCTGGCGACGCTGACGAGCGCGCAGACGCCGTACCGCCTCGTGGATCTCGGCGTGATCTATGGCGAGTCCGAGGCCTTCGGCATCGGGAACGGCGGGATGGTCGTCGGCTTGTCCTCCGGAGCCGACTCTCATTTTCTGCCCGCCTCGTTCGGGCCCGCGAGCGCGGGGAACGGCGCGACGGCTCTGCCCAGGCTTGCCGGTTTCGCCGAGCATGCCGCTTTCACCATCACTGGCGCCGGAGTCGTCTATGGCACGGCGTACAACCTCGGTGAAGTCGAAGGCACGGCGTTCATGGTCGATGGTCCCATCGTCACCTCGCTGGGCACCTTCGACGCCCGCGACGCCAACGCGAGCGGCACGGTCGTGGGGACGCAGACGATCACCACGTCGGGTCTGCGCCTGCCACGCGCCTGCCGATACGCGAGCGGCACGCTCGAGACGCTCCCGACGTTGGGCGGACTGCTCTCGCGCGGGCTGGGCGTTGATTCCGGCTCTGGCGCGAGCGCCCGCGTCGTGGGGAGTTCGTCAACCGCCGCCGAAACCGGGCAGCGACCCTGCGTCTGGGTCGGGAGCACGCCCCACGAACTCGGCACGCTGGGCGGAGCCGAGGGCCAGGCCCGAGCCATTCGCAGCGATCTGGTCGTCGGGCATTCGCAACTGGCCAGCGGCGTGATTCACGCGACTTCATGGACTGTCAACGCCAGCGGCGGCGTCACTCAGAAACGCGACCTCGGCGCGAGTGGAGCCGGAAATACCAGTTATGCGCTGGATGTGAACGCGGGAGGCGACATCGTCGGCACGAGCGGCTTCCACGCCATGCTCTGGCCCAGTGACCAAGCGCCCGGCGTCGATCTGAACACCGTGCTCGGCACGAACTCGCCATGGGTTCTCGAGAAGGCCTGGGCGATCAGTGACGATGGCACGATTGTCGGGCGAGGGACCAAACTCGGTTTCCCGCGTGCGTACGCGCTCGTTCCCGGTTGCGTGGCCGACATCGACGATGGCGCCGGTACCGGCACGCCCGACGGCGGCGTCACCATTGACGACCTGCTCTACTACATCGAGATCCTCGACGCCGGATCCATTGCCGCCGACGTTGACAACGGCAGCAGCACAGGCACTCCGGATGGCGGTGTCACTATCGACGACCTCTTGTACTTCATCGCTCGATTCAACGCCGGGTGCTGATCGTCGGCAGACATCGAGTCTATTGGTTGAGTTCATTGATCGCGGCTCGGCGCAGGCGCCACCGGCGGGCAGAGCGCCATGAGCGTGAAGATCACGCACCCCGTGCGCGCTACGACCTGGTACGCGTCGAACGGCGTGAGCAGCGCCACGCCCACGAGCGCCAGCGATGGTCCAACGCCATACCCCGCGAATCCCACGCGCCGGGCGCTCCGCCACGCGCCGATACCGATCGAGAGCACCACGGGCACACTGAGCGCCACGCCGATCACGCCTTGCGTCGCGAGCGTGTGCAACACGGCATTGTGCCCGTGGCTGTGCCGACCCTCGTTGAACCATCGCACAGCCCCTGGATATGAGCGCACGCCCTCATCTCGCACAAAGGACGGATACCCACCGATGCCCACGCCCACAACCGGGTGAGACCGGAAAGCCTCGAGTGACCAGTGGATCATGGCGTATCGCGCACCGTCGGCCGAGTTCGTGTCGCCGCCGGTGCGGGCCTCGCGGATCTCGGTCTGCATGCGCTCGAGACGTGCGCGCACGCTGCCGCCGAGCGTCGCGATCGCGATCCCGCCGCCGATCACGATCACGCCGAGCCCGGTGAGAAGGATCCGCCGTCGCGTTGCCTTCGACGCGGCCTTCAGTGTCGCGAGGGTCACGCCCACGAGGATCACGCCAGCGCCCATGATCCATCCCGCGCGGGTGCCCGAGGCCGCGATCCCGAGGATCGACGCGATCGCAAGCGTCCAGGCGATCGCCATCGTGCCGACACGCCGCCGACCGAATCCCACGCCCAGCGCCGGGATCACGTGGAGCGCGAGCGCCAGAGCCAGCACCTGCCCCGCCGCGGGGAGGGGCCACCACCCGCCGTTGCGATCCGGTGAGTGGTTGTCAAAGACCAGACTCGGCACGTCATACGCCAGGCCAATCGCCGTCGCGAGTTGCGTGAGTGGGAGGAACGCGAACCCAGCGCACAACGCCGCGATCAGTTTCCCACGATCCTCGATCACCGGCCAGAGCATCGGGATCACCATCACGAAGCGGAAGTTCTCTAGGAGTTTGTGCCCGTCGCTTGGCGCCGCCGACCACGTCAGGCTGAGCGCCTGATACGCCGTCAACACCACAAGCGAGATGAACACGGGAAACGCGTACGCCCATCGCGCCACGCGCCAGATGTCCCACAGGCGCACGACATACGTCACCGTGAGCACGATCAGCGCGGTCTCGGCATAGGTGATCGGCCACGAGACCAGGAAGCACCACCCGACCGCCGCGACGAGATGGCAGTTGTACCTCCACGACGCCATCCCGTGCATCCGAACGAAGTCCGCGCGCATCCGGTCCGGATTCAGCAGGTCCCCTGTGAGCCACCGCCGGAACCCGTTCCAGAGCTTGTTCAACTTTGAGCCAGCCGTTTGATCGGATATTGTTTGGTTCTGGGGCATCGCGGTGTAGAGCGGACGTTCCTTCGATGGTCATTCGGACTGAAACCCGGTCTGAAAGGGCAGCCAAGCGCATCCAAATGGTCACAGGCCAAAAAGTTCGTAAACGGATCCCCGACTTGGCCGTATAAGTTATGGTGTCCGAAGGGGAAAAGCCCGGACGGGATCGGATCGATCTCTGTGGTGGGCCAAATCCTGTGTCTGACTTTGGTTCGCGATTGGTCCGGAGGTCCCCATGACCGAGATTCAACGGGTCGTCAAGGCCGCCTCGCTCCGTCTCATGCTGATCGACGGGCTGCGTCGCTTCGTGGTGCTCCTGACCGCCGCGATCGGTCTCGCGCTCCTCGCGAGAGTGGTCGAAAAGGTCTTCGGCCTGAGCGAGGCGTTCGCTCCGTGGTGGGGGCGCGGAGCGATGATCGCTGGTGGCGCGGTCGTTCTCGGCACCATTCTCTGGACGTTCTTCGCCCGCAAGCGACATCTCGCCGTTGCGCGGATCGTCGATGATCGCGCGAACCTCCGCGAGATGCTTTCCACGGCGATGTGCGTCGAGCGCTCGCACGAGGCGTGGGATCGCGTTGTGGTCGAGGACGCGCGACGCAAGGCCGTCGGCGTGAACGTGAAGCAGGCGATCCCGCTGGTGAAGCCTCGCTTTTGGCCGGCGCCGATCGCCGCCGCTCTTGCCCTCTTCATCGCGTGGCTCTCCCTTCCCAACTGGGATGTTCTCAAGATCAGCGAGAAGTCACAACAGGCGACGGCCCAGAAGAACCTCATCACCCAGGTGAAGGACGAACTCAAGATCAAGGACGACAAACTCAAGGAGATGCTCGCCAAGGCGAAGGTGAATCTCGATCAGGGCAATGGCGATGAGTCCGAGGGCAAAGAGGGCAAGGAGCGCGAACTCGACCCCGAGGCTCTCCGCCGCAGCCAGGTCCGCAAGTTGACCGACATCAGCGAGCAACTCCAGTCGCTGCGCGACAAGCAGTCCGAGGGCCCGGCCGAGGCCATGAAGAAACTCATGGAGCAACTCAAGCAGCCCGGCGACGGTCCGCTCTCGGATCTCTCGAAGGAACTCGCCAAGGGCAACTTCTCCAAGGCCCTCGCCGACCTCAAGCAACTCGAGGACCAACTCGCGGCGGGCGATGTCAAAGGCGACGACGCCGAGCAACTCAAGAAGCAGCTCGAGAACCTTTCCAAGCAACTCGAGAAACTCGCGGAGAACAAGGAAGACCTGCTCAAGAAGCTCGAACAGGCCGGGCTCGATCGCAAGTCCGCCGAAGAGGCGCTGAAGCAGGCCGCCAGCAACCCCGACGCGCTCAAGGACGCGCTCGAAAAGGCCCAGAACCTGACCCCCGAGCAGCGCGAGAAGCTCATGCAGATGGCCGAGTCCGCCTGCAAGGCCTGCGAGAACGCGGGGCAGATGGGCGAAGCGATGCAGCAGATGGCCCAGGGTCTCAGCCAGGAGGGCTTCTCCCAGGAGGGCATGGAGGGCGCCGAGGCGCTCGAGGGCGAACTCTCCGACTCCGAGATGCTCCAGAGCGACATGGAGAATCTCAGTGCCGCGCTCGAGGAGGCCAAAGAGCAACTCTCGCAACTCGCCGGCGAGTGCATGGGCGGCTCGAGCGACGGCGATGGCGACGGCCCCGGCCAACCCGGCGAAGGTCTCGGCGATTGGAAAGAAGGCTCCTCCACCCAGATGGGCATGGGCTCGGGCGGCCCCGGTCAAGGCCAGGGTGCCGGTCCCGATGAAGAGGCCTCCGACTACATCACCAAGAAGGAGAAGGCCAACGTCCAGACGGCGCAGGGCGCCATCATCGGCACGCGCCTCGTGCAGGGCAAGCAGGTGAAGGGCGAGGCGACGCAGGAGTTCTCGCAGGCCGTCGAAGCGAGCTCCAAGGCCGCCGCCGAGGCCATCGGCAACCAGGTCGTCCGTCGCGAGTTGCAAGACGCGGTGAAGAACTACTTCAGCACGCTGAAGCAGAAGGCCGACGCCACGGCACCGAAATCGGACTCGGACAAGAAGTAGTCGGGCACTCGCTCGCCTTTGTGGACGTCAACACCGATCACCGCGGTGCCGGTCTGTGACACCAGAGTACTCGGGCATGCGATCAGTGTTGAGGTGTGGAATACTCATGAAATGACGGAGACGCTCGCGTGATCCAAGACTCTCGCCAGGGCCGCACCCTCGTGTGGCTCTTGCCGATCATCGCGCTCGTGGTGGCCGTTGCGGCTTTCGTGAAACTCAGGTCGACCGATGGCGACTCGAATCGCGTGGTGCTGTACACCAGCATCGACACGCCGATCGTCAGGCCGATCATCCAAGCCTTCGAAGCAAAGTCCGGCCTACGCGTCGACGTCGTCGGCGACACGGAGGCGACCAAGACGACCGGCCTGATCGAGCGGCTCCTCGCCGAGCGTGATCGCCCCAAGGCCGATGTCTTCTGGTCCTCCGAGCCATTGGGTGTGATCGCGCTCGCACGCGAGGGGCTGCTCGAGTCGTGGACGCCTCCCGGAGACGCCGGCTCGGCCGCGGCGCGGTTCAGCGATCCGCAATCGCATTGGCACGGCCGGTCGCTTCGCGCCCGAGTGATCGTCGTCAACACCCGCCGCGTCGCCGAGAGCGAGCGCCCGAGCATGCTCCGCGACCTCCTCGATCCCAAGCACAAGGGTCTCATCGGCATGGCGCGCCCCGAGTTCGGCACGACACGGTTCCACGTCGCCTCGCTCCTCGCCGCGTGGGGAGAGCCCGAGTTTCGAGAGTGGTGCCAGGCGATGCGAGATCAGGATGTGCGTCTCTATGACGGAAACTCTGCGGTCGTCCGCGGCGTGGCGCACGGCGAGATCGTGATGGGTCTCACCGACACCGATGACGTCGTCGCCGGGCAGCGCGAGGGATGGCCCGTCGATCTCGTCTTCGAGAGTGTCGAGGACGACGAGAGCGAACTCACCTCGAATCGAGGTCACGCGTTCCGCTCCCTCGGCCCGATCACGATTCCCTGCACCGTGGGGAGGCTCAAAGGGGCGCCACACGCCGACGCGGGCGCACAACTCGCCGCGTTCCTGCTGTCGCCTGAGGTTGAAGCGATGCTGTCTTCCAGCGACTCGAAAAACCGACCGATCCTGGGCGAGGCGTCGCTCGATCCGATGCAGACGCAGATTCCCCTCGTGTCTCCCGTGGCGTTCGATGAGGCGGAGGCCCACGCCATCTCCGCCGTTCGCATCTTCCGTGAGATCGTCGAGGGCTCGACGGCCGATAACGCGTGGATTCGTGTTCGTGAAGTCGAGTCCGACGGGTTGCGAGGCGCGTGCCGACGATCGGACACGCGAGTCGGCAATCACTCTGGTTCTTCAGGGAACCCGCGGATCGGGGCGTCCGATGCATAACCCGTGCATCTGTGGCCCAAATCAAGAATGGCCTGGTTCCGCCTGCGCAGCCGCGGCGCGCTCGTCGCCGCCACCGTCGCCGTGCAGGCGATCGTGATCGGTGTCGGCGGGCTGTTCTCGTTCAACTACGTCTACGAGCGAACCTCGACGCGTGTGCGTGATGAACTCGTCGCCGAGCGCCGCCAGGAAGCCGACCGGATTGCCGAGCGGCTTCTGAGCGACTTCCACGAACCGATGGAGTATGGCTCGCCGGAGTGGGCGCGGGCGCAGCAGGTGATCGAGAGTTTCTCCGGGCGTGCGGGGGTCGTCTACCTCCTTGATGACTCCACGCGGGTCCTCTGCCATCCGAATCTCAAGACCAACCCACGCCTGCGCCAGACGAGTTACGCCGGCCAGCCTGTCCAACTCACCGATGGCACCAGCAACCTGACCTTGGGCGATGTCCGTCCGACCACGACCGTCGTCGGCAAGGGTGAGTTCCTCTGGGGGACGGATCTCCTCGCGATCCGCCATCTCCCCGAACTCCACGTGACCGTCGTTGTCCATCAGCCCGAAGAGATGACCGTCGATGCCGTCAACCGCGCGACCTCGGGCATGATCGTCATCGGGGGGATCTCGGCGCTCGTCGTCCTGGCGCTGACGGCCCTCGGTTCGGCGCTCCTCGTCCGCCGCTATGACTCGATGCTCATGCGCATCAACCGCGACCTCGAGCAGGAGGTGGTGAAGAAGGTCAAGGCCGGGCTGAACATCCGGAACTCGCTGATCTTCGGCCTGGCGAAACTCGCCGACTATCGCGACACCGACACCGGCAAGCACCTCGAGCGGATCTGCCGGTACTGCGAGGTCCTGGCGCGCGAGTTGAGGCCGATCCACCCCGAGATCGACGAGGCGTGGATCGAGCGTCTCAAACTCGCCTCGTCCATGCACGACATCGGCAAGGTCGGCATCCCCGACGCGATCCTCCTGAAGCCCGGCATGCTCTCCCCCGAGGAGCGCCGCCTCATGGAGCAGCACCCGCTCATCGGCGCCGATACCCTCGTCGCGATCCGCAAGCGCACAGGCGACGACGACCTCATCAACATGGGCATCCAGGTCGCCCTCTACCACCACGAGCGATGGGACGGCACGGGGTACCCCTTCGGGCTCGCGGGCGAGGACATTCCCCTCGCGGCTCGAATCTGTGCCATCGCCGATGTCTACGACGCGATGACCTCGAAGCGCGTCTACAAGAACGCCATGCCCCACGAGGTGGCCCACAAGATCATCGTTGAATCGAGCGGCACACACATGGACCCGTCCATCGCCGCCGTCTTCGATCGCCTCAACGACCAGTTCAACGCGATTCGGCGTGAACTCCAGCCCGATGGCGCCGATCCGGACAAGCCCGTGCTCCTGACCGCGGTCGAGCGCGCCCTCAAGGCGCAGGAGATCTCCGCGAGCAAGTCCGCGGCGTGATTCACTATCACATCGGTCCAGTGATCATCGCTGGCTCGCCACCACGAGCACGACGACGCCGATCGTGATCAAGGCAAGCGTAACCGCGAGAGTGATCTTCCACCCGCTGTACGGCCGTTCCGCGGCAATCCTGCCGCTCCGCGCGTTGACGATGAATCGGAAGATCTTCCCGCGATATCGGTATGAACTGATCCACACCGGAACAAGGACGTGCTTGAACGTGATGTCCTGGTAATGCGGCGACATCGAGTGGATCCGCTGCTCGTCGCCCCCGATGTCGCCTCGGATCGTGTCCTCGATCATCCGCTCCATGCGACGCTGGGCGAGTGTGAACCCCTCGGCGAGCGTCACGGTGTAACTCTCGGCCCGGAATCCGCTCAGAAACGCGTCGTTGTACGCCACGACGTCCTTGGTGTCCCACGAGCCGAGCGACGCGAGCGTCTTCTGCGGGAGCGACCCCGTCGCCGGCACGAGCACGTCGTCGAAGATGTTGAAGACCGTCCCGGACGCCCAGCGCCAGCGGATCTTGCGGACCTGTCGCGTCTGCGGACGCAGCTTGCCATTCACCATGACCATGTTGGTCTGCGATTCGTAGTACGCGTCGCCGCGCTGCCCGGTGTAGGGCGTCGTCGTCTTCGCGTCGAAGGTCCAATAGGGCAGGTACACCCCCGAGAGCACCGAGCCCTGCATCGACGACCCCGCGCCCGACATCGCCCGCCCGCCCGAGAGTTCCACGCCCGACATGGCCGCGAGTTGTTTGAGATCGCTCGGCGCGAACCACAGCCCGCCGATCCACTCGCGGAACATCGATCGCGCTTTGTCGCGCCCGATGCTAAAGGGCAACACGCCCTGGGGCTTGATGATTCGATGGGAAGCGCCCGTCGCGACGACGTTCGAACCGCAGAACGGGCACGCCGCGCTCGTCACGTTCTCGGGCAGTTCCACCACCGCGCCGCACGAACCGCAGGGCACGTCCAGCCGATCGATGTGCTCGGCATCCTCATCGAGTCGCGCGAGCATCCCCTGGAAATCCTGCTCCTCCACGCCCTCGGGAAGCTCAGGGATCTCGTTCAGACCGCCGCAATACGGGCACGTGAGGTTGTTCGTGCCGGGCTTGAACTCCAGTTCGGCCCCGCAGGCAGAGCAAGGGAAGGTGGCGACGCTCATGGATCGTGTGACGCCTCCGCGCGGTTATCGAGGCGGGATCGGCGGCGGCGAGGCCTCGAAGATCGGCATGAACTCCGCGACCGCATCCGCCCGCGTCCACTGCGACATCCCCTGCTTCCACACCAGCGTCTCACGCGTGAGTTCACCGGCGCGTACCTTCGACGCCAGCGACTGAAGATCAAACGGCCCGGTCTGCGTCTGGCCGACGGCGACAAAGAACATCGCTGCGGCGCCCGGGATCGGCGGCGGTGTGCCCACGCCGCCACCACCCGCGTTCGGCGTCATCGACTGCGCCATCTGGTTCGCCATCGCGAAGCCCATGCCCATGCCCATGCCGGCACCGGCCGTCCCCGATGGGTTCTTCGCCGCGTCGCGCATCGCCTCTGCCGCCTGGAACTGGGTGTACGCGTTGAGGTTCCCGATGACGCCCATGCTCGTGCGCTTGTCGAGCGCTTCCTCCACCGCCGGTGGGAGCGAGATGTTCTCCACCAGCACCGTCGGCACGCTGATGCCATACGTCTTGAACGTGGGCTCGACGGCCTTCGCGAGGAACTGTCCGAGTTCGTTGAGATTCGCCGCCAGGTCCAGCACGGGGATCTTCGACTCGCCCAGGATGTCCGTGAACCGCGAGACGATCAGGTTGCGAAGTTGCTCCTGCAGCCCTTCGATCGTGAAGTGCCCGTTGGTCCCGACGATCTCCTTGATGAGGGCCGCCGGGTCCGTCGCCTTCACGGCATACGTCCCGAACGCCCGCAGGCGCACCGGCCCGAACTCCGCGTCGCGGAGCATGATCGGGTTCATCGTCCCCCACTTGAGGTCCGTGAACTGGCGCGTCGAGACGAAGTAGACCTCGGCCTTGAAGGGCGAGTTGAAGCCATACTTCCACCCCTTCAGCGTCGCGAGGATCGGAAGGTTCCGCGTCTCGAGCGTGTACGTCCCGGGCTGAAAGACGTCGGCGATCGCGCCCTCGTTCACGAAGACCGCGGCCTGGCCCTCGCGCACGACGAGTTTCGCGCCGTACTTGATCTCGTTCTGGTACCGCTCGAAGCGATACGCCAGCGTGTCCTGCGAGGAATCGAGCCACTCGACGATGTCGATCAACTCGGCCGACAGTTTCTTCCAGATGTCCATCGCGGTCTCCACCCAAAGTCCGATGGCACGCCGGGACAATCGGTACGGCCCCTGCCGCACACCCCCGGCGACCACTCATTCGGAGTGTACGGCCCGAGTTTTCAGCGGGAGTCTCGCAGCAATCGGTCTTGTGGCCCTGGTATCTCGCCACCTTGCATGTAGCCCAACCGTGAGGGAGGGCTTCCGGCTGTCAACAGTCGCGACAAACCCTCCCTCACGGTCGGGCTACTTGCACGTTCCCATCCTCCAACGAGTGCTGGGAGACTCTTAACACCCCGCCTGGAACCGAGCGAGGAAGTACAACAGGTCATCGATCGTCACCGCGCCGTCGTGCACGCCCGTTCCGCTCCCGTCGTCCACGTCGGCGTTCGCCGAGCCTTGCTGGAAGAGCGAGAGGTAGTAGAGCAGATCATCGATGGTGACGGCCCCGTCGGGCGTGCCGGTCCCGCTGCCGTCGTCCACGTCGGCGACACACGCCGGACGCTCACCACGAATGAGCGCGACGCCCGCCGCGGCGGACCCGGTGCCCGGGAAGAGTCCCGGCGAGAACGCGACGATGTCGTCCACGCCGTCGCCCGTGAAGTCACGCACGAAGACGCGCGTCGGCCCGGCCGAGTTGCAACCCGCGCCCAACCGGATCGGCGCTCCGAACGTCCCCAGTCCATCGCCCAGGAGCACCGTGAGATCACGCGATCGGGGCAGCGCCGCAACCACGTCGGCAAGACCATCGCCGTTAACATCGCCCACCGCGATCGATGGTGTGCTCGCTCCGACTCCAAGGGTCGTAGTCGCCCCGAGCGTGATTCGAGGCTGCGTCGCGAACAGCCCGGGTGTGGTTCCGCGGGCGATCACCAGGAGTTGTTCCGCCCATCGATCGGGTGGCGACGCGAGAACCGACGGCACGAACGTCAGGTCCACGAACCCGTCGCCGTTTGTGTCGCGGAGCGCCACCGCATCAGTCGCGAACGCGAGTTGCTGCAGGCTGGAGAAGACAAGTCCGCTCTCGGTGCGCCACGTCTGCGTCAATGTCATCCCTCCAACGACGATGTCCAAGAGACCATCCGAGTCCAGCCGCACGAGTGAGACGCATCGCCCGGGCCCACTCGTGATCAGAGGGGTGATGTTCGTAAACGTCCCGTCGCCCTCGTTCCGAGCCATGAACAGGCGCCGCCCGGATTCGTCTGGCCCTCCCGGACATGCCGTCCCCTCAAGCACAACGACCTCGCCATCGCCATCGCCATCCAAATCCCCGGCATCAAGATCAACCGCGCCGCAATCGTTCGTCGCGTGGAACACAGCCGGCGAGAAGTCGCCACCGCCAAGCCCGTGAAGCAGGACAAACCCGTGCGTTCCGTCGAGTTCCGTCGCCACCGCGAGAATGTCGAGCGTCCCATCGAGGTCCACATCACGAAGCACGCCACGTCCGAGGTTCAGCACGCCACCCACCACGATCGGCGTCTGCGTCGTGAAGACGCCGCCCTGGGCACGCACGATCACCACGTTCTGCGTCGCGTCGCCATCGATCACGCCGAGCAGATCCGACTCGGACGTGCCGAGCACATCGCCCGCGTCCTCGATACGGATGCCGGGGAGGGCCGTGGCCTCGGGCGATCGATAGCCGTTCTCGACGCGCTCATGGACATGCACGACGTCCGAATACCGCTCCAACGCGAGGATATCAAGATCGGGCGTGCCTCTGACATCGCCCATGGTGAGCATCGCCGTGTACTCGCCACCAGATCGACGCTGCGGCGGCTCAAACGCGAATCCATTGCCCGGGCCCGCGCTCACCGCGCGATACATGTCGAACCCGCCGAGTGCACCTCGAGCGCCGACAAAGTCCGTGAGGCCGTCGCCATCCAGATCGATCGCGAGCCCGGTGACATAGTCCTCGTTCCCGTATCGTCGCGCCGCGAGGAAGTGTCCCGTGCCGTCGTTCTCGAGGATCGAGAACCGGTGCTCGCTTGCTGCGGTGATGACGGAGGTGATCAGGAGATCGAGATCTCCATCGCCATCGAAATCGCCCCGGAGTAGGCGCCCCGTCGTGCCGCCGCTGGCCGAGCCGGCGTTGTACGTCACGGCCGGCGCGAAGACGCCGGTGCTCGTGTTGCGGAGCAGGTCCACGCCCGTCGCCGAGGCCGCCGCGATGTCGGGGAAGAAGTCCTGATCGAAGTTCCCGACGCACAGCGTGTGCGTGTTCGGCGTGACGCCAAAGACGAACCGAGGCAGGAACGTCTGCGTCTGACTCCCAAAGAAGACCGAGACCGTCCCCGACGCGCCACCGACGCCCGAGTCCGCCGCCACGAGGTCGATCCAGCCGTCGTTATCGAAATCGGCCTGCGCAAGATCCGTCGGGCCAGCGCCGGTCACGATCGACCCCAGGGGGAAGAATCCCACCGATTCGTTGCGCAGGAGCGCCAACGTAAGACCGGTGTTGTTTGAACCAGGAACGCACACGACCAGGTCCAGATCGTCGTCGTGGTCGAAGTCGATCGCTGCCATCACGCCAGCGGGCGCACTGGTGGAGATACGACTCGGCGGCAAGAAGCCTTCCTCACTCCCCCGAGCGATCGTCACCCCGAACCGAAGTTGGTCGGCGTATGAGACCGCGAGGTCCAGGCGGTCGTCACCATCAAAATCGGCGAGCGTCATCGCCGCGGCTCGTCGCGCGTCATTCACTCGCCCGACATATGAGCCCTGCCACGATTGATCGAGGAGCCACGGCTGCGCGCGCAACATCGGCGAGACCCACAGTCCGCACGCCAGACCCACCAGCGCGATCGTCGATCGAGTCGTCATGTCCATGCCGCGTCGCGGCGGCTCCATTGTCGCACAACTCGTCAAAACAGCCACCCCGGACGGAATGCGAAATCAACGCTCGTTATCGGAGTTTGCAGAATCTCAACACTCTTCGGACTCGTGAATCTGCGTCAATCGGCGGAAATCGAGCGTGGACCCTCGTTCCCGGCCACGCGCTCCATGTACCCCTTGCCCTTGCGCTCATACTTCGTGAAACCCAAACGATCGAGATTCTTGTTCGAGAGGGCGCTCTTGCCCTTGATATCGGACCATTTTCCCGCGATATTCGGCGCCACGATCGCCCGACGCACCGGCTCTCCAGTCTCGGGGTGCTCGGTGAGTGTCGGCTCCTTCATCGACTGGACAATCTCGAATGTCCGGCCGGTTGGCTCCTTGGTCTTGCGGTCCAGAATCTCGTAGAGGTACGTGGGCATGGGTGGTCTTTCGTGAATCGACTCTAGCCGCCGAAGGTCATCCCGTTGTCGAGATCGATCATCTGCCAGGCAAGTTCCTTGCACAGACGCATGAGCACGGGGAAGGCGATGTCCTCGTCCTTCAAGTGGACGACGACCTGCTGGACGGTGTCGGCGGAAGCAGGAAGTTCGAGGATCAGGCCCGGCCCATGGAGCAAGAGCATGCCGGTGCGGCGAGCCGGTCCGCCATCGGGTGCGGTGTTGAAGGCGGCGACGCTGGCGATGACCTCGTCGGGCGTGCCGAGCGGCGTTGGCTCTCCCGACTCATCGGGTTTGCGCGCCAGGGCGAGTTGTCGACGCTTCCGGGCCATGCCCGATTATTCGTCGCCCGAGTCGTCCATCTCGTCCTCGTCCTCATACTCATCGAGGACTTCGACCGCCGCCTCCAGCAGCCGCTGCAACGGCACAGGCTTGAGCAGATACCGATCAACACCCAGCGACTCGGCGTACGCCTGATGGCGCTTGCCCTCGTTCGCCGTCACCATGATGACCGGCGGGCTGTCCGGGAAGCCCTTGATCCCCTCGAGCACGTGGAACCCCGATCGCCGGGGCAACATCATGTCGAGGATAACCAGGTCCGGCGGCTCCTCGCGGCAGATCCGCACCGCGTCGTTTCCATCGACGGCCACCTGGGTGAGCGCACCCTCGGACTGGAACGCCGCCTCCATCGATTCGAGGATGTCCTGATCGTCGTCCACGATCAGCACCTTCACGTCTTCGAGTCGTCCGCCCTCGGCCTGGGTGTCGTGATCGGACATGGCAGCGTCTCCCGTGTGATGGTCTTCGGCGTGCAAGGCCCGGGTCGGTGCGGGCGTGCCTGCAGGGCGTGTGGTTTGCGGCATGGCGACCTCCCGTGGCTCTTGTCACCCGCGTGCCGCATTAGCCTGGCGTCAGCATATCACGCCGGCTCCGCTCCTTGACGCGTTCGACGTCGTCGTCCGTCATCCAGGGCAGGGCACGCAGTTTCTCCTCCACGCCGGCGGGAAAGGGCTTTCCCGATCGCTCGTGAGGCGGGCGGCTCCGCCAGATACGGTGCATCCAGAGGTACTGTTCCGGGGAACGCCGAACCATCGTCTCCATCGCCCGCCGATAGCGGGCCGTCAGGTAGAAGAGCGGGTCTGGGTGCGTCGCCCAGTCGTCTGGCCCAAAGGTGTCCACGATCTCGGCGCTGTACCGCATGCTGGACGGGCCCAATCGGCACGCGGCAGGCTCGCCGCGTTCTTGCGGTATCGGGTCGGGTTCCGAAGGGTCCAGCCTCCGGGCGAAGCCGCAGATCACCGTCGCGTTGTGCCGAATCGCCAGGTGCCCGATCGACTTATAGGTCGAGGTCAACCGATCAAAGAACGGCACAAACAGCCCGCGATCGCCGCCGTTCTGGTCGGCCACCAAACCCACGGGCATGCCCCGCTCGAGCGACGCCGGAAGTTCGCGCAGCGCTCCGCGCTTGCTCACCAGGCTCAGCCCCTGCCGCGATCGTGTCTCGCGCATCCACGCGTCCAGCGGCTTCAGATCCAGCGGGCGATACACGGCACTCATCGGGAACCCCAGCATCGAGACCGAGTACCCGATGAGTTCCCAGTTCCCCACGTGCCCCGTGATCATGATGCAAGGCCGACCCGCGATCAGGTGCCTCGCCCCCTGACGCAAATCCGCCAGCGACAGGTGCCTCGCGTATCCCTCCTCGGTGATGAGGCGTGGCGTGTGCAGCAACTCGACGGCGAGTTGTCCCAGGTGCTCGTACGCGGCGATGGCCGTCTCGTGGACGCGGTCGTCGTCCCACTCCGGATACGCGTCCTTGAGGTTCGCGATCGCCCGCGGGAACTTCTTGCGGTTGAGGCGCGACTCGGCGAAGGAGCGCAGCGCCGATCGTGCCACGCGAGACGCCGCGTCGATCGGCATGACCAGCGCCGGCGAAGCGAGTGTGCGCAGCGCCAGCACCAGCGGATGCTGCAGCCAGACGGGCGCGTGCGCGATCTTCAATCCCATCGCGGCTCACCCGTAAGAGGCATCGGTCGCAAAGGTCTTATCGCTCGGCGGTCGCGCGGACGCGGGCCGGGACCTTGCCGGTCAGCGTGTACAGGCGATTCTCGTTGAGAATCGGCACGCTCGCCGCGACACCCTGGCGGTACAAGTCGTCGTACTTCTGCACGATGTCCTGCAGGCGCTTGAACTCGCGGAAGACCTCGAACGACGCGTCCGCCGCGGGCTGGGGCGGGAGGATCGGGCGCTCGCCCAGCACCAGGAAGTCCACGTCGGGCTGGAGCTCTTTGATGACCGAGCCGCCCCACGAGGCGATCATCGCGCCGACATCCTGGGCCTCGTCGGGCGTCGAGACGCCGTCGCGGTTGGCGTCAAAGTTCCCGAAGACCAGGAACTTGTACGTCTTGTTCGGATCGAAGACCGCGTTGGCGATCACGTCGCCCGCCACGATCGGGTTCCCGCGTGATTCGGAAAGGATCCGGCACGTGGCGCTGCTCGCCTCGACGTTGATCACCTCGAGCGTCGCCTTCCCCGGGGCGTACCCCTCGCCCTCGGGGCGGATGGATGAGGCGTTGGAATACACGCTGAACGTCATCCCCAGCGGAAGGCGCTGCGCGCTCCCGATCGAGATGTACGCGCGACGCGTCGCCCCCTCGACCGCGACGATCTGTCCATCCACAAGGGCGAACTCGTCCGTCGGCTTGAGCGTGATCGTGTTCCGCTCGCCACGCAGCGTGTCCAACTGCCCGCGGAGGACGACGTTCTCCTCTGTCAGTTTCGCGATCTGGTCGCCGAGGCGCTTCTTGTCCGCCGCGGCCTCGGCCTGGGCCTGCTCCGCTCGCTCGTCGAGTGTGCGCTTGAAGGTCTCGGTTCCCTCGCGGAGTTCGGTGACGCCCTGCCGGTTCTCGTCGATCTTCGCCGTGAGCGCCGCGACGGTCTCGCCGTGGGCCTCCTCGATGCGCTTCACACGATCGGTCTGGTCCTTGAGATCGTTGAGGGCCGCCTGCTGCGCCGCCTCGGCCTGGGCCTTCTGCGACTGCAGCGCCTGGATCTGCTGCTTCTGCTCGGAGAGGAGCGTGACGAGCGGCTTGCCGCTGTTCGAATCGCCCACGATCCCCTTCACGCGCGCCTCGAGGCTCGCCGGCGTGTCGTTCTTGCTCCCCGTCACCATCGTCATCGCCTGCCCCATGCCGTCGGTCATGTAGCCGACGAGCGACTTGCGAGACGACTTCGCCGCGCTCATGAGCGCCGTCACCTGGTCCTGGTTCCGCTCGGCCGGAGTGATGATGTCGTTGATCTGGGCGCTAGCGGCCTGATAGTCGCGCTGCGCCTCCTTGTACTTGGTAAAGAGAAGGGCCGTCGTCACCAGCAGCCCCAGCGTGGCCACCGCGAGGAAGAAGATGAGCGTCCCAAGACCCGCGCCGATGCTGCTCCGACCCGCCATTGCTGCTGCTCCCTTTCGATTTATCCCGTCCGAACCTCGGCGGGGTGGTCAGTGTCGCGATTTCCGTCGCTGTTGTCCAGTCACCCGGCCCAGACCAATGTCCAAGCCATGGCCAAGGCTCAGGCGACGACGCTGGATCGGCCGACCTCGGACAAAGGCCCGATCGGCAACCAGACACGGGACAAGACGATAGCCCCCGCGTCGTCCAGACGCGGATCCGGGAATCACCCGAACCACGCCCGGACAGATCCAATGCCGGCCATTCGCGGTCCGCCAAAGCCCATACGTCCAATCTCCACGCCGGGATGCCGGAAGGTCGCTCGATCGAGACACGTTCGCCAGGCAGCCATACGTCAGTCGTCCACCGACCGCCCCCCAGCCGTCGCCTATGAGCGCTTCGTCTATGCCCTCACCGGCATGGAGGGACGCGGTGATCCGATGGGGTCCCTCTCGCCCATCCTCTCGCAGATCAACACCAACTGGGACGACCCCGAGAGCGACCCCGACGCACAGACCGGCGAGCGTGAGTTCGAACGCACGCGACGGTTCCTCCACAACGTCATGGGCGACGTCGTCGGCGTCGTCGAGGACACGCCGCTCACCAACCCCAACGTCCGCATCCGCTACTCCGCTTTCGGCCTCCCGACCGTCGTGCCGTTCTTCTCCACCGCCGACTTCGACGACGGCAGCGGCCTGGGCGTCCCCGACGGAGGCACGAGCATCGACGACCTCCTCTCCTTCATGAGCCTCTTCAGCACCGGCAACGTCCGCGCCGACCTCGACGGCGGGAACTACACCCTCGTCCCCGACGGCGGCATCACCATCGAGGACCTCAACACCTTCTTCGACCTCTTCGCCAACGGCAAGGTTAGCACCCTCGACGGCGTCCGCTTCGCCTATCGCGGCTATCAGTACGACCCGCACCTGAACTTATATCACGTCCGCCACCGAGTCCTCGACCCCGAACTCGGCCGATGGCTCCAACGCGACCCCGCCGGGTTTGTGGATGGGCTGAACCTGTATGCGTACTGCGGCAGCGATCCCTTTGGACGCTGGGATCCACATGGCCTCGCCTTTGGTGATTGGTTGAATAACTCGTGGGACGGCCTGATAAGTATTGTTGAGGGATTTGGATCTGGCCCGGGCAAGAACACTCAATGGACAAACAAGATGTCCCAGATGTACGCGAGGTGCATCGCGGGACGCATGAAGGATGGTCAGACCAAAGAGCAGGCGCAGTGCAACTGCAGCGCGCTCGATCCCTATGGTGGCAAAATCGCCCTTCAACTGGCCGCACTGGAAGACGACCAAGCCAACCGGATCGGGAGGACCAGGGTCGCGCTGGCATTGACGCCCGTCGCACTCATGCTCATGCCGGCGGAGGGAGCCGGAGTCATCGCCTACACCGTATGGGGCGCCCTCTCAGGCGCTGGACTCAACGCCAGCGAGCAAGGGATCTCCATGGGCTTAGGCTATCAGGATCACTATGATTGGCGCGAGACCGTGTGGGCGGCGGCCGCTGGCGGACTGATCGGAGGTGGTGCGAAGGTTGCCGGTGATGCGATTGGATCGGTTGTCAGCCGATTTGCTCGGCGTGGCGCGAGTGAGGCCGCTGGCGCCGCGGCGGAAGCAGGTGCTGCACGTGCACCGAGACTCCCGCAGGATATCAATGTCAACCCCACCCCACCTCCTGCGAAGCCCTTGAACAGACCAATAAGTCGAAGCCCGTCTCAAAATGCGGCGTTGCAAGATGAAATCCAACGAATACGCGTAGAAGGCGCACGAGATATTCGCGTGAATCAACAGCAAGTCAATGCTTCAGGCGAAAGGGTAGGCGTCAATCAACCCGACCTGCAATATACCGACGTGTCTGGCAATCGTATCTACGTGGAGTACGACACTACGGCGTCATCAAGAGGACCCGGACATCGCCAACGCATACTTTCAAACGACCCCGAAGGCACTGTTATTCTTAGAACGGTAGACTAATGCATCGTACGATGATCACGAGTAAGTTCTCACCGATTACCGATGAAGTCGGATTTATTGATACAAGTATCGACAAGTGTGTTGACGCATTTGTAACGTGGTTTGGCCCGATCCAATTAGCTAGGGGAGCGACTTTACGCACTACATGCATTGCGGGAGCGGTTCCTCACCGCCTTAGCACGCTGCTGCCGCTGACATCACACGAACGACGCAGAATGTTGTTTTTGCCCACAAACAGCAACTGGACAGCATATCTTGATAATAGCTGGAGAGGCACAGATGCATATTCAGTCGTGTCCCACCTCTGCCTGCTGCTAGGGTGCCATGGCGTACGCGCAAGATCAAGCGCATGCAATACTCGGTCTCCGAGGAAACCTACACACACAATGATCAAGTCGATCATATTTGAACTGTACTCCCCTACGGCTGCTGATTGCGATTTCCTTAACACAAGGCGTTCTGTGTCTATGGTAATCGATGGCACGTCAAAGACGTTCGACACTGGCGGGGCGCCGTTGGACTTTGAACAAGTAGACCGCTATGCATCTAAAAGAATAGAACATCGGTTTGACGCTGATATGTTAAATGCATATCTGCAACAGATGGGCATTCACGCATTTGATGAGCAGTACTTTGTTACCCGCACCCCAGCAATGCTGATCGAAGTCTGTGGCGCCCAATCAGACAAGTTACGCGAGTATACCTTAGATCAAGCCAAACTGAGTTAGCGGGGCGGGTGGCGTGGATTAACTTGAGCCTATCCCAGAACCTGTTTGAGAAGGATGAGAGTGCAGCCGAGGTGGAGGAAGCCTTGGAAGAGCGTGGTGGACTTCTCGTAGCGGATGCAGAGTCTGCGGAAGTTCTGGAACCACGAGATCGTGCGTTCGACGGTCCAGCGACGTGCGTACTCGAAGTGCGTGACCGCACGGATGAAGCAGGATGGCATGTCGCTAAAGGATGCCACGTGCTCATGCAGCGAGCAGCAACCGGGCAAGACCTCGATGGCCCTGAGCGCCTTGCAGGAGCAGCAAGCGAACAAAATCGGCAGGACACAGGTCGCGTTAGCCCTAACACCAGTCGCTCTGGTCGCCGTCCCCGCTGCCGGTGCTGCGTCCTGTACAAATATTCTGTCCGTGTCTTTCCGCCGGGATTTCAGGGGTGAACTGTGTCACGCGGCCTTCCGGTAGTAGTGCTTGATGACGCCGCCGAGCCGCTGCTTGCAGCGGATTTCACGGCGATCAGCCGATACCGCGCGGGTCGATGGCCTCCGATCCTTATGGCGATGAAATCGCCCATCAACTGGCCGCACTGGAAGACGACCAAGCCAACCGGATCGGGAGGACCAGGGTCGCGCTGGCATTGACGCCCGTCGCACTCATGCTCATGCCGGCGGAGGGAGCCGGAGTCATCGCCTACACCGTATGGGGCGCCCTCTCAGGCGCTGGACTCAACGCCAGCGAGCAAGGGATCTCCATGGGCTTAGGCTATCAGGATCACTATGATTGGCGCGAGACCGTGTGGGCGGCGGCCGCTGGCGGACTGATCGGAGGTGGTGCGAAGGTTGCCGGTGATGCGATTGGATCGGTTGTCAGCCGATTTGCTCGGCGTGGCGCGAGTGAGGCCGCGGAGGCAGCAGCAGGGTATTTGCACCGACCGTACATTCGCAAGGCAGTACGAGCAGAAGTCGAAGCAAGAGCACCGAGAACCGCCGATGGCACACCAATCGATCCCAACACCCGCCAACCCATTTCAGGACGACCAGACTTAGGACATAAACGAGGACGGGAGTTCTGGAGAGAAAAGGCGAAAGCGGAAGCAGAAGGTCTAACTCAGGCGGAGTTCAATGAGCGAATGAACAATCCTGATTTATACCAGCTTGAAGATCCAATCTCCAATAGAAGCCATCGTTATGAGAGGCCACGATGAGTTATGACCCACCACCCTTGATCAAGGCAATGATCGGGCAACATAGCCATGAATTTTCAAATTGTCTTAGACGTGGCGATGACCCGAACGTGATCGATGCGGATGGACGTACACCGATAATATGTGCAGCGATCGACAATCAGATAGCATTCGCAAGAGAGGTCATTTCATATGGCGCAGCGATTAACTCTGCGGACATATTTGGCAATACAGCACTCCACTACGCATCTCAAGAATATAATCTTGAGTTTATTTCGCTCCTACTCCAGCATGGTGCCAATTTGGAGGCCGAAGACATGCACGGCAACACCCCATTATCGACGGCCGTATTTTACTCCATGGGACGAGGTGGTGCGATTAGTCTGCTATTGACTGCAGGTGCGGATCGAAATCACGCAAATAAATATGGCGTCACTCCGATCGGTCTCGCACAAACCATCGCAAACTATGATGTCAAGCAGTATTTTGAATAGGTTCATGACTCTTCCTGTACAAATACTCATCTCGCCAGAACCAGCGACCGTTTCAGCCCGCATTCGGCATCACGCCGCCTTCCGGTAGTAGTGCTTGATCACGCCGCCAAGCCTTGATCGACATCGGACATCTACTGGTCCAGCACGGATTGAGGGCCTCCGACCCATCGGCGCCGCGAACTCCAGCGACGAGTGGGTCTTGGCACTGATCTCGTGTCGTCGTGGCACTGAAGTCCGGTAGTCGGGACGTCATCGCTCGGTGAACCAAGAGCCCCCGCGCCGACCTCGACGGCGGCAGCGGCAACGGCGTCCCCGACGGCGGGTGGCGTGGGACGGGCGCTTCGCCCACCTCACGATGGATCGCACCGCCCGAGGTGATGGCTCAGAGCAGCCATCAACTCGGGGCACCCGGCGACACCATGCTCGAACGGGGTGCGGGATACCTGCTCGGCATGCTCGGCTCTGGCGCCGAGGGTGCATTCGATGGCGGAACCATGGCCCTCGACGTCGCGACGTTCGGCCAGATCGATCCGCTACACAAGCACGTCGAGAAGCTCAAATGCGACAACGGATGGGAATACACCTACGCGTACTACTCACTTCTGGTTGCTCGAGAGGCGGCCATCGCCGCTCTCACCGGGGGGAGCAGCCTCATCGCACAAGGGATCGGAAAGGGCCTCGCCATCTACCAGGTTGCGCATGGGTCGTACACTGTGGGCCAGGGCATCTGGTACATTTCACAGGGTGAGACCGAGTATGGCACGGACCTCGTCATCTCCGGCGGACTGGAAGCAGCGGGCGGGTTCCTCATCGGATTCACGTCCAGTAGACCCGCGGGCGGGCTCACACGTGAGGCTGAGGAGGCGATTGGACGTGTACGACCACCACCCATCAAGTCTTGGAATGAGTTTCAGAGAGCGACTCGTGGGCAGTTTGGTTCTCGTGCCGAGGCCGGCGCAGCATGGAAGGCATACAAGGAAGCAAACGGGCTCGCAAACAAAGCGGTATCGAGAAGTTCGAGTGCCAGACGCAACTACCTTAAGTCCCTTGCTGACCACCCAAATACGCCAGCGTGGCAGCGTCAATGGCTTCGACAAGGCAAGTCGCCACCAGGATACGAAGTAGATCATGTCAAACCAATCTCTGCGGGCGGCGCTGATGCGCCAGGAAACATGCGTCTGCAAGGAACAGATCTACATAAATTGCATCACAGGAACTATGCGCCATGGAGAAATCCGCAGTGACAGTGAGGAAGCTCCTTGTTGCCTATAACCCATTGCGGCCTGAAAGCGCATCGAGGGACTTTCTGGCAGTAGTGTACGATGGTGCAGTGCCTCGTTTTTGGGGAACATCGAGTAAACGCTATAGTGAGCTTGGGCGTGTAGTGTATCTTGGATCAGATATTGGCGCAAATGATGTGTGGAGACGACTGGTTGATTCAGGGATACATATTCCAGACGTATCTTCAGCATTAGACGTGTTATCAGAGTACATCGTACAAATGCGCGAGTTACGCATCGGAAACGTTGTTGGTATTGAATCATTACCATCATCTAAGTTTAGACTTATTAAAGTCCACAACTCGCCACCAATCCAAAGTCTACCTCTGCCGTAGACCTTTTCGAGGGGCGGGTGGCATGGCTTGACCCCTGCCTTGGGTGCCATCAGTTGGCCGCACCTGCGGTAGGCGTTGGGGGACAACTGATGCCGGGCGCCGGCTGACGCCACGACCGTAGCCGATACTCCGTCTTCGGCCTCCCGACCGTCGTGCCGTTCTTCTCCACCGCCGACTTCGACGACAGCAGCGGCAACGGCGTCCCCGACGGCGGGTGGCGTGGGACGGGCGCTTCGCCCACCTCACGATGGATCGCACCGCCCGAGGTGATGGCTCAGAGCAGCCATCAACTCGGGGCACCCGGCGACACCATGCTCGAACGGGGTGCGGGATACCTGCTCGGCATGCTCGGCTCTGGCGCCGAGGGTGCATTCGATGGCGGAACCATGGCCCTCGACGTCGCGACGTTCGGCCAGATCGATCCGCTACACAAGCACGTCGAGAAGCTCAAATGCGACAACGGATGGGAATACACCTACGCGTACTACTCACTTCTGGTTGCTCGAGAGGCGGCCATCGCCGCTCTCACCGGGGGGAGCAGCCTCATCGCACAAGGGATCGGAAAGGGCCTCGCCATCTACCAGGTTGCGCATGGGTCGTACACTGTGGGCCAGGGCATCTGGTACATTTCACAGGGTGAGACCGAGTATGGCACGGACCTCGTCATCTCCGGCGGACTGGAAGCAGCGGGCGGGTTCCTCATCGGATTCACGTCCAGTAGACCCGCGGGCGGGCTCACACGTGAGGCTGAGGAGGCGATTGGACGTGTACGACCACCACCCATCAAGTCTTGGAATGAGTTTCAGAGAGCGACTCGTGGGCAGTTTGGTTCTCGTGCCGAGGCCGGCGCAGCATGGAAGGCATACAAGGAAGCAAACGGGCTCGCAAACAAAGCGGTATCGAGAAGTTCGAGTGCCAGACGCAACTACCTTAAGTCCCTTGCCGACCACCCAAATACGCCAGCGTGGCAGCGTCAATGGCTACGACAGGGCAAGTCACCTCCAGGATACGAAGTCGACCATATTCGACCACTTTCTATTGGTGGCCCAGATACCCCAGCAAATATGAGACTGCAATTGAAGTCGCTGCACGATCTGCATCATTCAAAGGGATTATATCGTCCATGGGAGCGGTATTGATGACATCCACGACACGCAAACTGCCTGTGAGCATCAGCCATGGCGAGTACAATACAAATGCTAATGAATTCTTAGTACCGTCTGCGGAGTCCGGATACACTATGTTCTATGGAATCAAATCTCTTAAACATTTTCCGTATGGTGCCGTATCATACCTGGGCACAGATGTATCAACAAACGAAGTGTTTGCGAAGCTGGTTGATTCAGGATACGTATTTAATAGTGTTCATTCGACGCTATCAATGATAGATACATACATCCGAATGCTACAGTCGTTTCGTATAGGCAATGTCATTGCGATTGAAGCGTCGCCCACCGACGGCGGATTTCGATTAAAGCTTGTGGCGAAGAGCCCTAGCACCATTCAGAATGAGTTCATATAGGAGGAATGGGCGGGCGCATGGCTTAACCCCTGCCTTGGGTGCCATCAGTTGGCCGCACCTGCGGTGGGCGTTGGGGGACACCTGAAGCCGGGCGATACCTGACGCCACGTCCGTATTCGCTGCTCCGCCTTTGGCCTCCGGATCCGCTGCGCCTGCGGGCACTTCCATGAGGCCATGAACACTCTGGACAAGATCCGAATCCAGGAGTGGAACGATGTTGGCGACACGACCAAGGCCGTGATCTACACCGTTGCCGCCCCGCTTGCAGGCTCGACGCTCACGGGTGCCATTGTCGTCGGCGGAGTGACCGGGGGCCTAGCATCTCACTACTCCAACTCGCACCTTACGACAGGTTCCACCCAGTGGTGGAGGAAGGTCGGGATCGGGGCTGGAGCAGGCGCGGCAGGAGGCGCGATCGGATGGGGAGCAGGCAAACTGCTCATGATGCCGTTTGGCAAAGGCACAAATGGCAGACCGAGATTTTGGGGACCTGAACGACCGTGGAACAGAGGAGCAACTCCACATTCGGCCTACACGCGACTACATCCTGACACTGGAAAGGCAATACAAACTGCAATCTACGACGAGAATGGGAACGTCATTGCTCACATTGATTTTACCAACCACCGCGGCGCCACTTCCGGACACGGGCATCTCTTCCCCGAACCGGGCAACCCTGCAAGCGGGCATGGCGCAGGATCACAACATGTACCATATGGAGATTTGCCCGACGATTGGTATGTCCTGCCCCCTGGCGTCGATCCAATTACTCCAATTGGTCAGTGATCATGACTGAAATTACACATTCCAACTGCGTCGCATTTCTCAAGCGCTTTGCTATGTTTTGCGATTCGGTTATTCGGTCAGTAGCAGTCGATTGCAATAGCAATGGCACTCGCACCGTAGATCTCGTGATCGCAGTACCAGATGAGAGCAGCGACGGCTCACAGGGTGACTGGGTCTGCGTTCACATCAATGTTACAGGTGTTTCCGACTACCGATTCGAGGAATCGCGGAAGCAAGCGCGAAACGTCGTCAGCCAAGGTATCCAAATTGCATGGTATGACGATCATATTGGTATTGATTTGGACGACAGAATGGCACCCGCTGCAAATGCAGACGATTTGACCACGTCGCGGTTCTTCACGTTAGGCAGCAGTGCTTCGTGGGAGGTAATTGACTATTTGTCCTGACCTACCTGTGGGGTGGCTTCCTGTACAGATATTCATCTCTCCAGAATCAACGGCCGTTTCAGCCTGCATTTGACATCACGCGACCTTCCGGTTGTAGTGCCTGATCACGCCGCCAAGCCTTGATCGGCAGCGTAGCTCACGGCGTTCAGCCGACACCGCGCGGGTCGACGGCCTCCGACCCATCGGCGTCGCGAACTCCAGCAACGAGTGCAGACGGGCGCGTGGCACTGAACTCGTGTTGTCGTGCCACTGAAATCCGTGGTCCGTGCTTCAGCGTTCGGTGAACCAACAGCCCCAGCGCCGACCTCGATGGCGGCAACTCCACCCTCGTCCCCGATGGCGGCGTCACCGTCAGCGATCTCCTCGCCTTCCTCACGCTCAACAGCGGAGGCAAGGTTAGCACTCTCGACGATGTCCGCTTCGCCTACCGCGGCTACCAGTACGACCCGCACCTGAACTTATATCACGTCCGCCACCGAGTCCTCGACCCCGAACTCGGCCGATGGCTCCAACGCGACCCCGCCGGGTTTGTGGATGGGCTGAACCTGTATGCGTACTGCGGCAGCGATCCCTTTGGACGCTGGGATCCGTATGGGCTCGCATTTGGTGATTGGTTGAGCAACTCGTGTGGCCAATGTTCGCGTCCTAAGCAACTTGAAGACGTTTCGGTGCCTCGACGAATCACGTGATCGCGTACTGTGCCCGTTATGAGCACACTCGCGCCCGCGTTCTCGTCTGATGCCGATCTGGCCGCCTTTCGGGAGGTGCTCGCCAGGGCGGACTACTCGATTGGAGGCGTCTGCAAGGCCGTCAACGTTCCGGACTTTGACACGCTGCGTCGGACCGCGCCGCCGTTGCTCTCGGCCCGGACGTCGGCGGGTCGGCCGATCGACATCCTGATCAAACTCTTCATTCTGGGCGAGACGCTCCATGCCGCCCATGTTGACGAGGGGCTGGCCCCGCTCTCGGCCAAGGTGCTCGCCGATGCCGGGCTGCTCGTGCTCCAGGATTTCCCGGGTCAGGGGACAGCCGCGGCGGCCAAGGTCACGGTGATGCCGTATCAGGACCTCATCCTGGCGTATTCCGCCCGCCTGCAGCATGGCCCGGCCGCCAACGACTTCGTCATGGGCCCGGGGATGACCAGCCGGGCGCTGGCGTGCCAGATGTTGACCCATCGGCGCGCCCGAACCCTTGATGTGGGCACGGGTTGCGGCGTGCTGGCACTCTTGGCGGCGAAACACTCCGACCATGTCGTCGGCACCGACCTCAGCCCCCACGCCATCGCCTTTGCCAGGTTCAATGCGAGACTCAATGGCATCACCAACGTCGAGTTCCGCCAGGGGAGCCTCTTTGAGCCCGTCGCCGGCGAGTCGTTCGACCACATCCTCTGCAACCCGCCCTTCGTGATCACGCCCAAGGCTGGCTATATGTACAGAGACAGCGGCATGGCGGGGGACGCCATGACCGAGACCGTCATCCGCAAGGCCCCGCAGCATCTGAGCGAGGGCGGCTTTGCCCAGATTATCGGGAACTGGGCAACCCTGGCGACCAAGCCCGTCCGCGATCGTGTGATCGATTGGCTCCGCGGCAGTAATTGCGACACGCTGATCCTGAACACCAAGGTTCAGAATGCCCTGGAATACGCCACGAGTTGGATCGAGGAGAGCGAGCCTGTGCCGCCGGATCAACGGTGGCGCGTGCTGCAGGAGTGGCTCACGTCCTTCCAGGACCTGGGGATCGTGGGCATCACCTACGGCACGGCCACGCTCCGGAAGCGGTCGAGTTCTGCGGCTCCTGGGACGCCAGACGGGAACTGGATCTCGGCGGATGACATGCTCGAGGTGGTCGATCGGGCGGTAGGGGAGCACCTGGCCCGGATCTTCGCCGGGCGTCATGTGTTGGCGGGGATGGGGGCGGAAGCCGAGAGGCGGTTGGCGGATGTGGTGCTGAGACCATCGCCAGATTTAAGAGTGGAGACGATCCTCGGTCCGGGGACGTCCGAGAACGGTTCGACGGGGTCTGAGGACGGCGGCTGGACGCAAGTCTCGACGGCTTTGAAGCTTGCGAACGGCTTCCCGATCCGCCAAGAGGTTGACGCGAATCAAGCCGCCTTTGTTCTGTCTTTGGACGGACATCGATCGGTGATGTCGATCCTGACCGGCTTGGCCGGTGATCGGGCAGCCGCGGTATCGCCTGCGGCTACCCGTTTAGGTGGTTGGATGGTGGAGAAGGGCTTGGCGGTCGTGGTAGGGGGGTATGTGTGTGAGTTTGGGTAAAGGCGAATCTGTCGGTTGTGCCGTCTTGGACAGAATTTGACGCCTGGAGCAGTTTTTCTTTCAACTTTCCTGGTAATTCCCAAAATCTGTTGTACATCTTCCTATGTGAGGAAACCCCTGGGTTTGGACCAAGAGTCGCCGGCGAAGGCTGGATGATGACTGGTCGGGTCAGGTTCGGGGTTTTTCTCGTCATATCGGTTCCCGTGCGCATGGCGCGAACGGGAGGGTGCGAGTCGTTCGCGGCAACCAGAGGGGAACCTCATGCGCCGGTCTGTTACATCTATCGCTGCTCTTGGGATCGGGCTTGGGATTCTTGCCCCCCTCTCTTCGGGAGCTCTCATCGTTTCCAACGTTCAGGTCAGCGGCTCGCTCAGTGCGGGCGTCTCGACCATGGTCGGAACCGACACGATTGACATCGTGTTCGGCGGAGGGGGAGCCACTGTTGGCGACTCCACCGATCCGACCCGCGGTGGGAACCTCATTATCACCTTTGACGTTGACTCGACCTCGGGCAACCTCACCCAGGACATCGCGTCCATCACGGGGAGTGTGAGCGGGTCGGGCTTTGTGATCTTCAACGAGATCATCGAGGACCGGACGCCTGGGAATCAGGGCGTGATCGGCTCGGCGGATCTCCTGCTCAACGGTCCGAATCCGAACCCGACGACGATCGTGTTCTCCCGCGGGAGCAGCTCGATCAAGGTGAAGAAGACGCTCGTCTTCTCCGCGTCGCCCTCGGAACTCGTGGACAACGCGACGGTCACGCTGCTCCGGCAGACGATCGTCCCCGGTCCCGGGTCGTTGGCGCTGCTGGGGATCGGGTCGATGGGCCTTCTCGGCCGTCGGCGTCGGTCGTGAGCCTGAACGGACTTGTCGTAGGTGTGGAACTTCGTGCGTGATGTGTACTAGATAGGGCCCTGACGTGGGGCTGGGAGAAGTCGGATGCGACGCAACATGAAACTCGCCTCTGGATTGATCGCCCTGGTCGGGGCAGGCGCGACGGCGCACGGCGCGATCGTGTTCTCGTCGGTGACCCAGTCGGGGTCGCTCGGCGGGGGGTTCACGACCGCGACGGGGCCCAACGATATTGATATCTCGATCCCCTTCGCCACCGGTACGGTGGGCGATCCCGGGGTTGCCGCGACGCGCTCGGGCAGCGCGACGTTCACCTTCACGGTGACCGGAACAGGCGGCGATGTGCTCGATCGCAACATCCTGAGCGTGCTCGGCGCGATCCAGGGTTCGGCGTCATCGGTGACCATCGCTACGCTCGTCGAGGACCTGACTCCCGGGAACACCGGGACGATCGCGAACTCGAGCATCGTGATCAGTTCGGCGAATCCGCCCCCGGAGGATGCGATCATCACCTTCTCGCGGTCGTCGGCGCAGATCCGTGTCACGAACACGCTGACGTTCAACGCCAACGAGGACACCGCGGGCATCGACCTTGCCAACGTGAGCCTCATGGAGCAGCGCTTCGTGCCCGCTCCGGGCGCACTGGGTCTGGTCGGAGTCGGTGGGCTGGTCGCGCTGCGTCGCCGGCGTCGATAAGTTCTATCTCCAGAAGGAGAGCGGTGTCTGAGTCCGCGAGGGAGATAGGCTCAGATTTCGCAGAACGATCCGGGCGTACGCTGGATGCGGCGCCCGGGTTTATTTTTGGATATCGGCCTCGCACGGCCTGCCGCACGATCCGAAACCGTTGGCGTACACTCGCGCATGCCGACCGAACACCGTGATTCGAACGCCATGTCTTCGAGCGATGGACGACCCGGCTCCGGCTCAAGCGTGCTGGTGAGCGCCGCGCTGGCCGGGGCGAGATCGGCTCTCGATCAGTTCACGTCCGGCGACGCCGCGCACCGCATCGCGAAGGCCATCGACCTTGTCGTGGCGTCCATTCGTGCCGGCGGTAAGGTTTTGATCTGTGGGAACGGCGGCTCGCTCTGCGACGCGACCCACTTCGCCGAGGAGATGACGGGGCGATTCCGGGCCGATCGGCCGGCCTTGCCCGCGATCGCGATCGCCGATGCCGGTCACATCACATGCACCGCGAACGACTATGGCTTTGATCGGGTGTTCTCGCGAGGAGTCGAGGCTCTGGGAAAGACCGGCGATGTGCTGATTGTGCTTTCGACGTCGGGAAACTCCAAGAATGTCGTGCTGGCGGTCGAGGCGGCGCGGGCCAGAGGCATGGCGGTCATCGCGCTGCTGGGGAAGTCGGGGGGCGTGCTCAAGGGCATGGCGGAGGTGGAACTCATCGCGCCGGGGGCGACCGCAGACCGCATCCAGGAACTCCACATGATCGTGCTGCACACGATCGTCGAGGGCGTGGAGGCGGCGATGTTCGGTCGTTCATGAGCGTGCCGGGTGGTCGAAGTTCGCGCGTGTATACTGCGATATGAATCTCGGACTCATCATCACCGCGGGTGGTTCGGCGAGCCGGTACTCGGGCGCGGGTGGACTTCGGCACAAACTCGATGAGGATCTTGGGGGTCGCCCGGTGTTGCAGCGAACCGTCGAACTCTTCGTGAAGCACGAGGGGCTGACGGGCGTGCTCTCATCGATCATCGTCGCGGGGCCGGCGGAATCGCCCGATCCGATGGCGTACAAGGAGTTTCGCGAGCGGCACGCGGATCGTCTAGGGTTGCTCGGCGCCAAGATCGTGCCGGGTGGTGCGGAGCACCGGTGGCAGTCGGTGCTCGCGGCACTGGAGCATGTGCCGGGTGATTGCACGCACATCGCGGTGCACGATGCGGCGAGGCCCTGCGCGTCGGGCGAGTTGATCGATCGCGTCATGGATCTCGCGGCGAGATTCCCCGCAGTGGTGCCCGGGGTGGAGTTGAGCGACACGATCAAAACGGGCGTGGAGACCGACGAGGCGGCGAACGCGCCGGACCCGCTCGCGGCGATCCTGGGCGAGACGGAGCGATCCAAGGAACGGTTGCGTGTGGTGACACGGACCATGCCGCGCGAGGGCGTGTTTCTGATCCAGACGCCGCAGGTCTTTGAGGCCGGGTTGCTGCGCGCGGCGTACGAGAACGCGATGACGTGGTCGAAGGAGGGGATGCGCATCACCGACGACTCGGCGCTCGTCGAACGACTGCTGGCGTCGGAGACACCGGCGCGGCATGTGGCGCTGGCGCGGGGGGATGTGCGGAACATCAAGATCACGAGGCCGGCGGACCTGGACCTGGCGCGGCACATCCTGGGCGTGCGCGCGCCCGAGGGGCGGGCGACGCACAAGAAGTTCTGAGAGGAACGCGTCGCTCGTGCTTCGGGTTGGTGATACTCACATCGAGAATGGTCTCACGAGTTGCATGCGCGCAAAAAAGGGCCGACGTGCGGCCCCTGTGTGAGATTCTGGCGTCACGCGTGTGTGCGTGATCGTTTACTTGAGGAACTTGCTCGCGGCGTCCTTGGCGGCGGTCTTCAGCCCGTCGATCATGCTGGTGATCTCGTCCTTGAGACCCGAGAAGTCGCCGGTGGCGTTCTTGAGGTCGGCGATCTTGTTCTTGGCGGCGGTGAACTTGCTCTCGAGGCCCGAGATCGCTGAGTTGAGGGCGTCCTTGTTCTCGGCGGAGACGCCGGGAATCTTGGCCTTGAGTTGGTCGATGGTGCCCTTGACGCCCTCGAGCGCGGTGTTGAAGCCTGCGACGACGGCATCCTTGGCACCGCCCATGGCGCCATCCGCGACAGCGGCGGCCTCCTTGGACTTGTCGGCGACGGCGCCGGCGACGCCCTTGGCGGCGTCCACGGCCTTGCCGGGGACGGAGCTGGAGCCGGTTGTCCCGGAGCCGGCCGTGGGCGATTTCTCTTCGCAGCCAGCAACGACCATCGCGGCGATGGCGACCGGCGTCAGAACCTTGAGCAACGTCTTCATGTATAAGCCCTCCCAGTGAGATTGTGTGAGTGTCGTGCGAGTCGCCATGGCGCACGCGCGACATGGTTTGAGATCGTAGCGCTCGCGGAAACCAATGTGTTCGAACATGTTCTCTCGACGCACCGCCTTTGTTCGGAATTCCGCGTGAACTCTTGCACAATCGGCAGTTCTTGCGTTTCTGCGCGTGGCCGCGCGAACGTGAGTCGAACAGATGGCGACCAACATGGATGTGGGGTGTGTGGGAGGCGCGCGGGAGTACGGGAGGGGCGAGAGTGGTCGCGTCAGGAGTGATTACGGACGCGGGCGAGGAGTGTTTCGCCGATCGACTCAACTTTTCGCGTGCCGAAGCCGCGGATGGTGGCGAGTTGTTCGAGCGAGGTTGGGCGGGCCTTAGCGACCTCTCGCAGGGCGCTGTCGTGACAGATGACAAACGGCGGGACGCCCCTGCTGATGGCGAGCTCGCGGCGTGCTTCGCGCAGGGACTCAAAGAGGCGAGAGTCATCATCGGAGAGCACAACCTCGATCTCGGGCGCGGCACGGCGTTCACGCGTTCGACGATTGGGAGAAGGCTCCGAGCGTTCTTCGTCCACGCGCGGCTCGATGAGATCGACGCTGACCTCGTTCTTCAGGACGCTCATGCTCGACTTGGTGAGTGTGAGGACGTTTGCGAAGCCGTTGCCGACGGGCGTGAGTTCGAGGTGTCCGGCGTCGATGATCTGGTTGATAAACCCCTGCACGCGCGCGGGGCGGAGGTCACGGAGCAGGCCAAAGGTGCTGAGTTGATCGTGCCCGCGATCGGTGACGGGTTTGGACCTTGAACCGGTGAGGACGCGGGCGATGTGGGCGCTGCCGAAGGACTGGTTGCATCGCGCGACGCAGGAGATGATCTTGCGGGCGATGTCCTGCGCGTCGTCGATGGTTTCGAGTTCGCCGAGGCAGACGTCGCAGGCGCCGCAGCCCTGGCCGTTCTCGGGGGTGTAGGTCTGGCCGAAGTACTCGCTGACCTGGGCGTGGCGGCAGAGGCCCCGCGCGATGTACGACGCCATCTCGTCGAGCATGGCGAGTTGGGCGCGCATGATCTCGTCGGTCGAGGTGCCCTCATCGACGCTCATCTGGAGGATGCGGGCCCACTTGGCCTTGTCGGATGGGGCGTGGAGGAGGAGGCACTCGGCGGGGAGGCCATCGCGCCCGGCGCGGCCGGTCTCCTGCTGGTAGTGCTCGAGGGTCTTGGGCATGCCCGCGTGGATCACGCAGCGGACGTCGGGGCGATCGATCCCCATGCCGAAGGCGACGGTGGCGCAGACGACGTCAAGGGTCTGGTTGCGGAAGTCGCGCGAGACGCGCGTGCGAGTCTTCGCGTCGAGTCCGGCGTGGTAGGCCTTTGCGTCGATCTTGCGGTCACGCAGGGCCTCGGCGAGATTCTCTGTCTCGCGGCGGGAGATGCAATATGCGATCGCCGCACCGGGCTCGGCGTGTCCACCCCGACGCTCGATGGCCTCGGCGACCTGGCGCACGAGATCGCCGCGGGGGAGCATGCGATACGTGAGATTCGGACGATCGAAGCGCCCGACGAGCACGACGGGATTGTGCAGCGCGAGTTGATGGATGATGTCCTCGCGGACGCGAGGTGTGGCGGTCGCGGTGTAGGCGCCCATCGGCACGCCGGGGAGAGCGCGCCTGAGTTCGGCCAAGCGGCGGTACTCAGGTCGGAAGTCGTGGCCCCATTGGCTGATGCAATGGGCCTCGTCGATCGCGATCGCGCCGGGATTCAATCGCACCGCGAGCGACATTCCTTCGTGCGAGAGCAGGCGCTCCGGCGAGACGAAGACCACGCGGACGTCGCCCGACGCGAGGCGTTCGCGAACGGACATGGCCTCGTCGGGTGACAGGTTCGAATGGGCGGCAACAGCAGAAACGCCGGCGACCTCAAGCCCGCGGACCTGGTCCTGCATGAGCGCAATTAGGGGCGAGATCACGAGCGTCGGTCGACGCGTGACCAACGGTGGAACCTGGAAGCACAGGGATTTCCCGCCGCCGGTCGGCATGACGGTGAGCGAGTCGCGCCCTTCGAGCGTCGCGCGGATGGATTCGGATTGCATGGGGCGGAGCGTCTCGAAGCCCCATGTGTCGCGCACGGCACGCATGATCCGCTCGTCGAGCGGGGGTGTCGCGTCTCCCGAGGCGTCGGGGATGTTCGCATCCATGCGGCAGGAGTGTACGCCGAGCTACCGGAGGCACTCACGCAGGAGTGACGCCCAGCGCTCGGGGAGATCGACTTTGTTTGCCTTCACATAGTCGTACGACACGATGACGCCCGAGCCGATGGCAGCGACGTCGTTCAGTTTCTCGCTGCGGATCTCGTGCTCGAGCGTGAACCTGTCACGTTCGACGCTGGTGACGCGCGAGGTGACGTGGACGGTGTCGGGATAGACGATCGGCCGGCGGAACCTCGCCTGCACGCTCTGGAGGATGACGCCGACGCCCGCCTCGCCCTCGAGCCGATTGATGCCCAAACGCAGGAGGAAGGCCACGCGCGCGGACTCCATGTATCGGAAGTAGACGATGTTGTTGACATGTCCGAGCGCGTCCATCTCGCCCCAGGCGACGGGGATCACGAGGGGCGAGATGGATTCGCGCGCGTCGGACATCGGCCTTTTACGCCTTCGCGTGCTGGCGGCTCTCATTCAACAGCCGACGGAGCACGGTCTGGAGCACGCCGCCGTTTCGGTAGTACTCGGCCTCGACGGGGGTATCGATGCGGCAGGTCGTCGTGAACTCGATCTTCTGTCCAGTCTTGGGACCCTGGGTGATGGTCGCGGTGACCTTCACGTCGCCACGGGGCGTGACGAGGCCTTCCTTGCTGACCTGGAGGTGGATATCGAAGACGTCCGTCCCGCACAGGCCCAGTGAATGCACATTCTGGCCTTCCTTGAAGCACAGGGGCAGCACGCCCATGCCCACGAGATTGCTGCGGTGGATGCGCTCGAAACTCTCGGCGATGACGGCCCGAACGCCCAGGAGGAGCGCGCCCTTCGCCGCCCAGTCGCGTGACGAGCCCATGCCATAGTCCTTGCCAGCGAGGACGATGAGGGGCGTGTGCTCGCTCTTGTAATGAAGGCTCGCGTTATAGATCCAGTCGATCTTGCCACCGCCAGCCTTGGAGAGATCTTTCGTCCAGCCGCCCTCCTTGGGCTTGCCGGTGTCGTCCTTGGTGAGGATGTTCTTGACACGGACGTTGGCGAAGGTGCCTCGGGTCATGACGCGGTCGTTGCCGCGTCGGCTGCCGTAACTGTTGAAGTCGGCCTTCTTCACGCCGAGGCCTTTGAGATAGTCGCCGGCGGGGGAGTCCTCGGCGATGTCCCCGGCGGGGGAGATGTGGTCGGTGGTGACGCTGTCGGCGACGTGGACGAGGCAGCGGGCGCCGGTGATCGGCTTAGGCATGCCGGGCTTCTCGCCCATGCCGGTGAAGTAGGGCGGGCTCTGGATGTAGGTGCTCTTGCCATCCCAGGCGTAGAGATCGCTCTTGCTGACGGGGACCGTGTTCCATGTCGGGTTGCCCGTGAAGACGTTGGAGTACTGCTTCTGGAAGTGCTCGGGCTTGACGGCCTTGGCTTTCACGGCCTGGACCTCGGCGTGGGTCGGCCAGATGTCCTTGAGGTAGACCTTCTGGCCGTCCTTGCTCATGCCGATCGGGTCGGTCGCGAGGTCGATCGACATCGAGCCGGCGATCGCGTAGGCAACGACGAGCGGCGGGCTGGCGAGGTAGTTCGCACGCACGGCCGGGTGCACGCGACCCTCGAAGTTGCGATTGCCGCTCAGCACGCTCGCCACGACGACGTCGCCCTGCTTCACGGCACTCTCGATCTCCGCAGGGAGAGGACCGGAGTTGCCGATGCAGGTCGTGCACCCGTAACCGACAGTCTGGAAGCCCAACGCGTCGAGATCCTCGGTGAGGCCCGCGGCGTTGTAATACTCGGTGACGACCTTGCTCCCTGGTGCGAGGCTCGTCTTGACCCAGGGCTTGGAGGTGAGGCCCAGCGCCCTCGCCTTGCGTGCCACCAGTCCCGCGGCGATCATCACATCGGGGTTGCTTGTGTTAGTACAACTTGTGATCGCGGCGATCACGACGTCGCCATGGTGGAGGCGGAAGCCCTGGCCCTTGAAGGTGACGGGCACGCCGACGCACCCGGCGTCGATGCCGCCGTTCGCGGTGGGGGCGGTGGACTGGCCTGCGGTATTGCCCCCCTCGCCCACGAATCGGCCGACGTGGACGGTCTCTGCTGGGGCCATCTTGTTGAAGGTGTCGACGAGTTCCTTATTCCAGGCGGACTTGACGTTGGTGAGTTCCACGCGGTCCTGCGGGCGCTTGGGCCCGGCGAGAGAGGGACGCACGGTCGAGAGATCGAGTTCGAGGACATCGGTGAACTCGGGTTCCGCCGAGCCCTTAGTCCAGAAGAGGCCCTGGGCCTTGCAATAGGCCTCGACGAGCGCCACGGTGGTTTCATCGCGACCCGTGAAGCGGAGATAGTCGAGCGTGACGGAGTCGACCGGGAAGAAGCCCATGGTCGCTCCGTACTCGGGGGCCATGTTCGCGATGGTGGCGCGGTCGGGGACGCTTAGTGCCGCGATTCCCTCGCCGAAGAACTCGACGAACTTGTCCACGACGCCCTTCTTGCGGAGCATCTGGGTCACGGTGAGGACGAGGTCGGTCGCGGTGCTGCCCTCGGGGAGTTTCCCCTTGAGGCGGAAGCCGATGACCTCGGGTGTGAGCATGTAGATCGGCTGGCCGAGCATGACGGCCTCGGCCTCGATCCCACCGACGCCCCAGCCGACGACACCAAGCCCATTCTCCATCGTGGTGTGACTGTCGGTGCCGACGCAGGAGTCTGGGAAGGCGACGGTCGCGCCGTCGGCGTCCTTGGTGAGCACGACGCTCGCGAGATACTCGAGATTCACCTGGTGAACGATGCCCGTCGCCGGCGGCACGACGCTGAAGTTGCTCAGGCTCTGCTGGCCCCACTTGAGGAAGCGATACCGCTCGGCGTTGCGCTCGAACTCCTTGTCGGAGTTGATGGTGAGTGCGGTCTGCCCGCCCGCGCCGGGGCCATAGGCATCGACCTGCACGCTGTGGTCGATGACGAGGTCGCACTTGACGAGGGGGTTGATGAGGTTGGGGTCGCCGCCAAGGTCGCGCATGGCGTCGCGCATCGCGGCGAGATCGACGACGCAGGGGACGCCCGTGAAGTCCTGGAGGACGACGCGCCCGGGCATGAAGGGGATCTCTTCCTTGGCCGGACTCTTCGCGTTCCAGTTCGCCATCCCGGCGACGTCGTCCTGGGTGACGATGAAGCCGTCGAGGTTGCGGAGCATGGCCTCGAGGAGGACCTTGATGGAATACGGCAGTTTCTCGACGTGCCCGATGCGGGCGTCCTTCAGGGCGTCGAGCGCGAAATAGACGTACTCGCCGTGGGCGGTCTTGAGTGTCCGGCGTGCGTTGTACGGCGTTCCCATGGTCGGCTCCTTCGTGCTGGTTGCGTGCTCGAGCCCACTTGGCTCACCGTTCATTATCGGCGCGACAAGGCATGAATCGAATCAATCATGAGACGATCACGTATAAATATTATTTATTTTTTCGCCGGCGCGTGGAGGCGGGGCGAAATCGCTCGAGTAGGGCTTTCTCAAAGGCCCCCGCGGCGGCACCGGGTTCTCGATCGCGACGCCGGATGATCGCCAGTGTTCTCGTCAATCGGCCATCCCTGCAGGCCAGCCCCTCTCCAAAGCCCGTCTCACCGGCCAGCGAAAATCGGCTCACCAACCCCACGCCGATGCCCGCCTTCACCATGCTCTGGATGCTCTCGATCGAGCGGAGTTCCATGACGACGTTGAGCGTGACCCCCGCGCGACGGGCCGAGCGATCGACGAGGTCGCGCACGGCCGTTCCAGCCTCAAACGCGACAAAGGGCTCGTCCTGCACGTCGCGCCAGCGGAATGTCGTTTCGCTGTCGCTCGGCTTGACACCCTTGGATGATGCGCCCTTGGAATCGTCTCGCCGCAGCCCGACAAGTCGCAACTCGTCCTCGACGAGTGGCACGCGGACGAGCGACGCCGCCCCTGCGACCTCGATGGGGAGTGTGACGATGCCCAGGTCGAGTTCGCCCGAGAGCACCGCCGCCGCCACCGCTGATGATCCGGCCTCTCGCACATAGAACCGCACGCCCGGGTGCGCCTTGCGGAAGTACGACACGACGGGGGGCAGGAGGCACGTCGTCGCGGTCGCCCCGCCGCCCACGCGGATCGAGCCTCGCTCCAGCCCGAGCAGTTGTCGGACGGCACCCACGCCGCGCTCCGCCGCCGCGAGCGATTCCTCGGCGTGCGCGAGAAAGATCCGTCCCGCCTCGGTGAGTTCCACGCCGCGGCCCGTGCGATCGAGGAGCGGCGTCCCGACCTCTTTCTCGAGTTTCTTGACGACCGCCGAGAGCGCCGGCTGCGTCACGCCGAGGGCTTGGGCCGCCCGCGTCAGATGGCGGGCGCGGGCGATCTCTCGAAAATAGCGAAGGGGCGTGAGTTCCACGACCGGAGGTTATCAGGACGGGCCACAAAGTCGAAACGAGACAGATCCCGCTCCCAAGAAGATGGTGGAGGTGTTGCGCCCATGCCCGGTCTCCATGAACTCACCGCCTCGATTGTCGCGCTCTGTGTCGGACTCGGCCTGGCCGCCGCCTGTGGCTTTCGGGTCTTTGTCCCCCTCGCCCTGGCGAGCCTGGGGGCGAAACTCGGGTTGATCCACGTCGGCGATTCGTTCGCCTGGCTTTCGTCGTGGCCGGCGCTGATCGCGCTTGCCATGGCGTGCGTCCTGGAGGTGGGGGCGTACTACATCCCCTGGGTGGACCACGCGCTCGACGCTGTGGCGACGCCTGCCGCCGCCGTCGCTGGCGCCGTCCTCGCCGCGTCGCAGGTGACCGGTCTGGTCGCCGACTCGATGCCGCTCACCCAGTTCGCGGGGTGGGCCGCCGCCCTGATCGCGGGTGGTGCGATTGCGGGGACGATCCAGGGGACGACGGTCGCCACGAGATCCGTCTCGACAATCTCGACCGGCGGGCTTGCAAACCCGATCGTCTCGACGCTCGAGAACGCGCTCTCCGCCGTCCTCGCGGTTCTGGCTGTGGTCGTCCCGATCGTGATCGGCGTCATCCTCGTGCTGGTCCTCGCCTGGTTCATCACGCGGCGGGTCCGCAAAGCCAAGCGAGCCCGGCCGGCGGCGATTCCCGTGCCCGCGTGAGTTTGGCCCCCTCACCCCGGGATCCGCTCTCCATCGGTGTAGGCTTCGGCGTCACCTAGCCGAAGTCACTGCACCCCCATGGGCACGATCCTCGTCATCCTGGCTCTGATCCTCCTGAATGCCGTACTCGTCTCGGCGGAGTTGGCAGTCCTGTCCTCGCGCAAGATTCGCCTCTCCCAGGCCGCCGAGAAGGGGTCCAGGGGTGCCGCCAAGGCCCTGGCCCTTGCCGAGGACCCGACTCGATTCCTCTCCACGGTGCAGGTCGGCATCACGCTGATTGCGATCCTTCTCGGTGCGTTCGGCGAGGCGTCGATTGCCGGCGACCTCGAGGCACGCATCAAGACCGTCGCGGTGCTCGAAGACTACGCCCACCCGATCGCGCTCGCGATCGTCGTGGTGTCGATCACCGTGGTGTCGATCGTCGTGGGCGAGCTGATCCCCAAGCGCCTCGCCATAGCGTTCCCCGAGCGCATCGCGTCGTTCACGGCACGCCCCCTCTGGCTTGTCGCCAAGGTTGGCTCGCCCGTGGTCTCGCTTCTCAGCGGCTCGACCTCCATCATCCTCCGCCTCTTCGGGCTGAAGGAAACGGGCGGCCGCGACGACCTCTCCGAGGAAGAACTCCGCGCCCTGCTCAAGGCCGGCACGCGCACGGGCGTCATCCATGCCCAGGAGCATGAACTCCTCGACCGTGTCTTCCGTTTGGGCGATCTCCGCGTGAAGTCGCTGATGGTGCCGCGTGCCGACGTCCACTTCATCGATGTCGACGCCACCAAGAACCAGGTGAAGATCGCCGTCGCGACGAGCCCGCACTCGCACTTCCCTGTCTGCCAGGGGTCGCTCGATAAACTCGTCGGTGTCGTGCACGTCAAGGACCTCGTGAAGCATGGCATGATCGCGGGGGAGGACGTGAACCTCTCCGAGATCGCCCAGTCGCCGCTCTTTGTCCCCGAGGCGATGCCCGCGCTCACGCTCCTCGACCGCTTCGCCGAGACGCGACGGCACATTGCCTTCGTCGTCGATGAGTTCGGCGGCGTCGAGGGGCTTGTGACCCTCAACGACATCGTCGAACGCATCATCGGGAGCGTCGTCACCGCCGATGACGACGACCCGGCCCAGATCACGCCCCGAGCCGATGGCACGGTGCTCGTGGACGGCTTGCTCCCCTTGCAGGACCTCTTCCATTACTTCGATATCGACCCGGGCGAGGATCATGACTTCGACGACATCTCGACCGCCGCCGGGTTTGTCGTCGCGCTTCTGGGGCGTGTTCCTCGCACGGGCGACAGCCTGGACCGCTTTGGGCACCGTTTCGAGGTCGTGGACATGGATCGTCGGCGGATCGACAAGTTGCTCGTGACGGCGCTCAAGCCCGCGGATGAACAGGAGCAGACCGAATGACTCGTCTCTCCAAGGAAGCGGCGGCCGCGCTGGTGGTCGTGTTCGTGTGTGTGCTGGCCCTTGGCGTGGGGTTGTGGCGTGCGGTGTCGAAGGCACCGATCCAATCGCCAGACCTGCCGCCGCTCGCGCGGACGACCGAGGCCGCGGCTGCCACGCGCCCGGTCCCGGCGATCCCCGACTCCATGTTCGAGTTCCGCGGTCTGTGGGTCGCGACGGTGGACAACATCGATTGGCCCAGCCGGAAGGGCCTTCCGACCCGCGAGCAACGACAGGAGATGATGCGGATCATCGGCGTCGCGGAATCGCTCAACCTCAACGCGATCGTGCTCCAGATCCGTCCGTCGTGCGACGCGATCTATCCCTCCGCGCTCGAGCCGTGGTCGGAGTATCTCAGCGGCACGCAGGGCGTCCCGCGCGACGACCGCTCGGATCCGCTCGCCGAGTGGATCACCGCCTGCCACGCTCGGGGCATCGAGCTGCACGCGTGGTTCAACCCCTTCCGCGCCCGCCACTTCAAGGCCACCAGCCCCAACGCCGCGTCGCACGTGAGCAACATGCATCCGCGACTCGTCAAGTCCTATGGCACGCGCCCGGACAACACGTACCAGTGGCTCGATCCGGGCGACCCCGCGGCACGCCAGCACACGCTCGATGTCGTCCTCGACGTCGTGACTCGATACGACATCGATGCCGTCCATATGGACGATTACTTCTATCCCTACCCGATCGACAAACTCGAGTTTCCCGACGATTCGAGTTACGCGATGTATCGCAAGTCCGGCGGGACGCTCGCGCGCGACCAGTGGCGCCGGGAGAACATCAACACGTTCGTCCAAACGCTCGGCGAGCGCGTCCATGCCGCCAAGCCCGGCGTGCGCGTGGGTATCAGCCCCTTCGGCATCTGGAAGCCCGGGCATCCCAAGGGCGTCGATGGGATGGACCAGACCGCGAGGATCTTCGCCGACCCGAAACTCTGGCTGAATCAAGGCTGGGTGGACTATCTCGCGCCGCAACTCTACTGGACGCTCGACGCCCCTAAGCAGCCCTATGCGCCGCTGCTCTCTTGGTGGAATGGCGAGAACACCAAGGGCCGGCACGTCTTCGTCGGCAACAACGCCAGCCGTGTGGGTGCCAAGTGCGAAGCCGGCGCGTGGCGTGCCGAGGAGATCCTGAATCAGGTCGCCGAGACTCGCCGCCAGAGCGCCTCGGGGAACATTCTCTACAGCGCCATCGCGCTCGTGGAAGATCGCGACTCGCTCGCGACGAAGTTGAGAGCCGGGCCATACGCAACTCCGGCGCTCGCACCCCAGGCGACGTGGCTCGCGCGACCGCCGGTACAGCCGAGGCTGACCGTCAAACTCACCGGCACTTCGCCACTGATCTCATGGGCACCCGGCGACACGACGCCCGTGCGCCGATGGGTGGTGCTCGTCGAGCGGAACGGGCAGTGGGAACTCTCGATCAAGCCGCCGACGGTCTCGTTCGCGTCGCAGTACGACCTCTTCCCGCTCGTCCCCGGCGCGCCGGGGACGAGGCCTGCTCCCGCGGCACCGCCGACACGTCTTGCCGTGATCCAGGTCGGCCCAGGCGGAGTGCTGGGCCCGCCCGCCGTGGTCGACGTGCCTTCGGCATCTCATGGACGCACACAGGACTCGCCCGCATCTGGCCCGTGAATCGAGCCGAATAATCGGATGATGCAGCCCGCGGCCACCCAACCCCAAATGACGCTGTACATCGATGGCGCGTGCGGCTTGTGCTCACGCGAGGCCAACCTCATCGCGCGTCTCGATCAGGGCCGGGGAAACATCATCTTCGACGACATCAATCGCCCGGACTTTGACCCGGCATCTCTCGGGCGCTCGGCCCACGAGGTCCACACGCGCATCCACGCCAAACTCGACGATGGCCGGGTGATCGAGGGGCTCGAGGTCTTCCGTCGGGCGTACGCGCTCGTCGGCCGGGGGTGGCTCTTGGCGCCCACCGGCTGGCCGATCTTCCGCCCGATCTTCGATGCGCTCTATCGCCTCTTCGCCCGCCATCGCACGCGGATCTCAAGGCTCTTCTTCGCGAACGCGTGCCCGATGCCCCCGCCGCCGCCAGCAATACGAAACGCCCGCAACTCGGCCTGATTCTCGGACCCCTTTACCCACGACGCCCGGCAAAGTGGGAAGGTCTGTGCGGGCATGCTGGCCAGTGCCACACGTTCCCCCCCGCATCTCCTGACATCCACGTGGACCTTCATGCCCTCTGAACCGACATTGTCGATATGGCGTGGCCTTTCTCCAACACCAACACCGGCGGGCCCAAGTACCCGCGTGACTCCGAGCGGTTCCACACCTCGGGCCTGTCGTGCCGTCTGGGCACGATCCTCGACATGTCGCGCGGTGGCGCGCGCGTCGAGGTGCAATCTTCGAAGCCTGCCGTGACCAAGGGCCAGATGATCGACGTCTCCGTCGCCTCCGCCACCCAGCGCATCAGCCTCCGTGGCAAGGTGCAGTGGGTGAAGCGCATGGGGTGGAAGTCGCACCAGGTCGGGATCAAGTGGGTGGACCTCAAGCCCTCGTTGCTCGACGCCGTCGAAGAGTTCGCGAAGAACGGCTTTGTCTCCGAGGAGACGAAGAAGGCCAAACCCAAGCCCGCCGAGCCGACGCAGGCCGCCCCCGAGCCGCCGCCGCCACAGATCACGATGGACGTCGAGGATCTCTACGAGTTCCTGGGGATCGCGCCCGAGTCGACCCCGGAGCAGGTGGCCGGCGCCTATCGCAAACTCGCTCGCCAGTGGCACCCCGACCAGAACAAGGAGGAGGGTGCGGCGGAAAAGTTCGCCCAGATCAGCAAGGCGTACCAGGTTCTGAAGGACGCGGAGTTGCGCGCGCGATACGACGCGATGCTGGGTCGTCTGCCGAATCGGCAGGCGTCCTGAGTTGTGGGTAGGGACAACACCCCAACTTGCCGCGTTCAAGAGATTCTGGTGTGTGCAACGGAACCTTCCTGGATCCGATGAATCCAATCGAGCGAATCCGCATGTGTCCAGTGGATAGCTCGCACGTTGGACAAGGTTGGGACGGGCAGCGTTGCCCGGGGAGGAAGCACGATGAAAGGCTCACGACCGCCACGCGACTCTCTGGATCCCGCACGCCTCTTCGAGGCCACGGAGGCGATTCTGCTCGCTATCCGCGACGTTGAAGAGCACACCGGGAAGCCGTGTCCCTATCCGACGGAACTGCTGGGCTCTTCGATACAGCCCGACAATCTGAAGGACTTCACGCGGTTTGAGATCGAGCAGGCCGCCGAGTTCCTCGTGCGGATGGGCGTCTTGAAAGTGTCCACGAGCGGCTAACCGCGGCAGCATCTCTCTTTGCGTGACGCACACGAAGCATCGAGAACAACCAAACTCCTTGTGGCACACGGCGGGGGCGACCCCGCCTGTGCTTTTTGGAGCAATCGGAGGGCTCTTTCCAGCACGTGAAGTACGAGCAAGATCGTCGGCGAGAGCGGCGACTAGTTCGAGAAGTTCTCGAACAGACCGCCCTCCATCATTCCGTTGAACTGAAGGATCAACGCGAAGACCAGGATGAGCACGCTGGCAACCCAGTTGAGTTTGAGCATGACGCTGTCGGTCACGAACCAGACGTAGTAGAGCACGGCTATCCCCGCGAATGGAATGCAGTATTGGAGGAGCACGACGACTCCCCACATCGTCTCGCCTTCGCGGAAGGGTGTCACAATGAGCGCGACCGCAGCGATAAGGACCTGGATCGCCGCCGCAATGGTGAACCAGGTCACGAACATCTCATCGACGAAGCACAGGCCGAACAACCCGGTGATGACGCACATGCTCACCACGGTGAGCATTTCCGGCCCGATGTACACCCGACTCTTTCGGCGACCGCGCTCGCCCTTGAGCACCTCCGGCTTGAGCACTTTCACATGCCGGCGCTCGTTCTTCCGGCTATCGAAGCCGCATTGCACACAGAGGACGGCGTCCTTGGGCTTGGGCTTGCCGCACGAGCCGCAGGGTTCCATGCCCTTCTCCAGCGGCTTGTCGGGGATGTCAAGGACGTAGGTGTTGGCCTCGTCGGGGAGTTGGAGTTTCTTCGCGGCGGGAGTCGGCGGCGGGGTCTCGCGGGCCGACTTGGCGTCCTGGGCGCGCTCCATGCACTCCTTGCAGACATAGCGCCCGTTCGCGTCCTTGGCGCGGGGTTTGTGCGAGCAGTCCTGCCCACAGATCTGGCACACCTTTTCCGGCGCGTTGTACGCGTCAGGCATGGCACACTCCCACAAAGACCTGGCCTATCGCCGACCACCAGATTCACCAACGAGGTCCCATCCTACCACAGGATCAACATCCTTGGGAACGTCCCCACGCGAGGTTTTCTGGTCTCTCAACGATCCATCGTGCGGGGACATAGGTTTCGGCCGAGGGTGTCCTCTTGATTCGAACACCCTTGCGGGCATTAGATTTGTCCGGCGACTGATCCGTCGCCCAACTCCTCTCGGCCCACCGCCCTGGGTCGCTTGGCAGGAGCAAAGGAGGGCCTGACCCTTCCGGATCCTTGAAGACGGGTCTTTTCGACTTGGTCTCTTGATGGGCCTCCACATCTGGCCGACATCTCCACGGGCGGGTGGTTCGTGTCGCGCCATGATCTGGAGATTGCTCGTGACCACACAGCACGATTTCAAGTTAGCCGTTCGCGACCGTATGAAGAAGACCGGCGAGCGATATACCGCCGCCCGGGCTGTTCTTTTGCAATCCTCGTTTGGCAAGGCGACGACAACGTTGATCAAAGGACTGTTCCCCGCTTACTCGTCCTTTGGCGGGATTTGTCGCGACACCGGGGCGATGCGCAACGTCCTCGCGGCGTGCGGCCTCGTCGACGCGCACACGAAGAAGCCGCTGAGCGAGGCGATGGTCGTCGGGTTGTGCGGCGGCGTGGGGTTCCTTTATGCCGTCTTCGAGTACAAGGGCTTCCCGCCGATCCTCTCGATCATGGGTCGATATGACACCATGCCCGACGTCTTCATCACGGGCGGGCTCGAGCGGCTGGGTGTGAAGACCAGCGTGAGCGAGACGACGAGCGCGTCGACGGCCCGGAAGGCACTCGATGCGGCGATCACGGCGAAGAAACCGGCGCTGTGTGTCGTAGATGCCGTCGCGTTGGCGGACAAGGGGACGCTCCCCGCGAGTGCGATGGAGGGGATGGCGCCGACGATCGTGGGCGTGGCCGGGACGTCGGGTGACGACGTGCTGATCGATGACGGCGGCGTGGAGCCGAGGCGGATGTCGATGGAGCGGTTTGCTCGGGCGCGGGCCGCGTACAAGAAGGGGAAGAATCGGCTCATCACGATCGATGAGCCGGCGCAGACTATCGATCTTCGCGCCCCGATCGCTCACGCACTCGCCGACACGGCCCATCGCTACCGAAACGCCCCGTACAAGGGCTTCGCGAGCAACATGGGACTTGCAGGCCTAGACAAGTGGCGAGGATTGCTCACCGATCCCAAGGACAAGAAGTCCTGGGCGAGTGTCTTTCCCGAGGGCGCGCTCGCGTATCTCGCGCTGCGACGAACCTACGACGGCATCGAGCACGAGTTCACGGCACCCGCGGCGGGGCGACCGACCTTTGCTGATTTCCTCGACGAGGCGTCGGCCACTCTGGGTGATTCGCACCATGGCGTGTCGCTGAAGTCGATCGCCAAGGCGTATCGAAAGTCCGGCGAGCAGTGGGGGGCGATCACGACGGCGATCGCGACGTGCGGTGACAAGGCCGTGGAACGAGGGTGCGAGTTGGGCGACTCGGCTCGTGAGATCTTTGACGAGGCGGACTGCCCCAGGCGCGCCGAGTTGGTGGGGATCGCCGAGCAGCGCACGACGCTCGCGAAGCAGTGCGCACTCTCGAAGGACAGTGCCCTGGCGATCTATGAGCGGATCGCCACGCACGTCGCGGAGATCGAGTCGATCGAGCGCGAGGCGTCGGAGAAGTTAGCGCTGGCCTTCCCGCACGCGGGGGGATCGGCGTCACCGGCACGCGTGTCGGGCAAGGCCACGGCGGCGAAATCACCGAAAGCCAAGTCTTCCAAGGCCGCACCTCACAAGGCTAAGGCGTAGTTCGGATTCAGTTCTATTTCTGTTCTCGTCGCGCCGTTGCGCGATCGAGAGTTGTCTGATTTCACTGTTCATTTCTACGCAGGGCGTGTCGGCATCGGGCACGCCGTCGTTCAAAGGAGTATGTCATGAAGTTTGTTCGTTCAGTGCTTGCCGTTCTTGCCGGGTATGCGTCGATGGCGATTCCGACGATGGCCGTGTTTGCGGTGTCGGCGTACGCATTCAGCCGTGAGGTGCTCATGCCGGCGGATCAGGCGCGAGCGCCCGTTTGGTTCAGTCTTGGGATCATGTTCGTGGGGCTAGCGTGCACCACGCTGGGCGGATTCGTGTGTGCGAAGGTCGCTCGATCGAGGGCACCCGTCCTGGTCTTCGCGGCGATCGTGCTTGTCTATGGGATTGTCAGCGCGATTGACAATGAGCGCAAGCCCGAGCCGGGGCTTGGGGTGGCCGAGATTCTGATCTTGGAGGCCATCGCGCACTCCAAGGAGCCGACGTGGCTGGCGTTCGGGAATCCGATCGTGGGGACGTTGGGCGTGCTGCTGGGCGGGCGGCTGGCGTTTCGGGAGCGTGTTCGCACCTGAGACACGGAGTTCGAATGTCGTCGCGCGGCATGCGGAGCTCACGCCACGTTCGCTTTCTCCAAAAAACACAACGCCCGACCTACGGGTCGGGCGCGGTGTGGCGACGGGGCGAGTGGCTTGGTGGTGTGCCCCGCCGCCGGGTGGTGGTAAGTGGTTCGCCCGTCGTTGGACGGGCGAACCGTGGAGAGTGTGACGCTCGGGGCTTTCGTCCGGTCTCCACGCCAGCCCGACCGGTGGTAGCCGAGAAGGGGATAGCGTCGGCGGCCGGGTCCGTCCCTGGACCCATCCGCCGCGAGGGGAGCGGGCTCGGTTGAAAGGAAGCGATCCGTGCAAACGAGCCCGAGGCCTACTCACTCATTCTGATTGTCGGCGATCCTCCGATCGCCAAACCCTGCCGGCGCCCTTCCGAGCCCCGCGCAGTGATCTCTCAACTTTCTCGTCCGCTCTCTCTCAACTCTCCATGTCTCGTTCCGCACCATCCATCGGCGAATCGATCTCCTGCAATGCAACTTCGAGCATCACAATCTCACGATGCGTGAGCCAGCCTCGGCGCCGGCTCCACATCCCGCTCGCGCGCCCGAACCGCGAGCGTGCGGTCATGGCGAGCGAGCCTCGGTGATCTTCTTCAGTGCCTCGATCCGTTCCGGTTTTCCAGCGTTCCATACTGCTCGGTCCCGTATCTCGAGTTTGTGCTTCGCGCCGATCACCACGACGTCCGTTCCCAGTCCCGAGTCGTCCAGCAGGTTCCTGGGAATCGTGATGCGACCGGCCGTGTCCGATTCGATCCTCTCGACGCTCCCGAAAAAGTCCGACTCGATCCTCGACTGATTCGCCTGCGGGAAGAGCGACTCATCCAGCTTCGAAGACAACTCAAGAAACTTCTCTTCGGGGTAGAGTTGGAGGAGTTGATGGTCTCGATGCACGCAATACCAGACATCTCTCTCGCCTTCGGCCTTCGATCGGCTCCGAAACTTCGCCGGCATGGCCAGGCGCTGCTTCGCGTCGATCGAGACTTCGGCACTTCCGGTAAAGAGCACGGTTCGGATTCCTCCGTCACGGCTCCGCCGCAATCAGGTCTTGGGAAATATAGCCGAAAATCGCCGCAAAGCAACTCTTTTTACCTCCTGGCACCAAATGTGCATGGACTGTTGACACTATTGAACAAATATTCGGATGTGTACCTTAAAAAATCCTATCAAAAACCGGATTCACGTCCTCATAACCATCAAAAACCTGTTTCGACGTAGACTGAGTTCGGCCGCAGTACCTTTGGCGGTCGGTCTGGAGGCGCGCCATGGAGGCCGCGAATCTCAACTCACTTACGGCAGGCACACCGCATCAGGCGGCCCTTGATCTGCTTCCATCCACATTGGCCGTGTTGTGCGCGGGCAATGACCAACGCCGATCGGGCCTGATCGTGGATTCGGCGTTGTGGATCCCGTCCGACCCGGCGACGGTGGCCGTGGCCCTGCGAGCCGGGCATCGGATCGAGCCGCTGATTCGGGACACTCGTGCCTTTGCCCTGTGTCCGATCCACGCGGGCGATCGTCTCCTCCTCAAGCGATTCGGAGCCGGCGCGCGAGAGTCTGCGGACCCCTTCGACTGCTTCCGTGTGGAACGCCTGGCGACCGGCTCGCCGTGCCTCACTCGGGCGCAGGGCGCGATCGACTGCGAACTCATCCGGCACATCGACCTGGATATGGGCATGACGATGTACGTCGGTCGGGTGCTCGAGAGCCGGCGATACGACGGCGTGGATCCCGGCGCTTCGCGCCTCACGGCAAGCCTCGACGAACCTTGCGATCACGATTCGTTGCTGGCATCGTGACTGCGTCCAACGCGGATGATCGTGCACTAAGTCATTGAAAGCGTCTCTCGGATCTCGCGTTCAATTGACTTTGCGAAACCCTCACGCGTGAACCGCAACGCAAACTGGCGGCACTGTTCGGCGACAGCCTCGGTCGCCCTAGGGCACGCGTCGATGGCGTGTGTGAGTGCACGGATGGCCGGTTCGAGGTCAGCGCCGGGATGATCCCACGCGGGATCCCAGTCGAACATCGCGCCGGTGACGCTATCGTCCACGATGTCGAGTGCACCGCCCGCGCGTCGCGCCACAACTGGCAATCCGCACGCGAGAGCCTCGGCCGCCACGATGCCGAAGTCTTCTTCCTGGGGGAAGAGCAACGCCGTGGCGTGGCGGTACTCCTCTCGGAGCGCCTCGTTGTTCACGCGTCCGATGAATCGGACACGGCCGCTCGCGAGGCGTTCGAGTGTGGCCCGCTCGCTCCCGTCGCCGACGACTCGCAGTTCCATGCCCCGGGTGATGGCCGCCCGGATCGCGAGATCGACCCGTTTGTATGGTTCAAGGGCCGAGACCACGAGCCAGTGCCTGCCGCGTGTCGCACCCTTGGGGGGCGGTGTGAAGAACTCGGTGTCCACGGGCGGGTGCACGACGCCCGACTCGCGCCCGTAGAACTCGCGGACCTGGGCGGCGGTTGCCGTGCTGTTGGCGATGAAACGTGTGACGTTGGATGCTGTGCGAGCATCCCATCTGCGGAGTGATGGCGCGAAGAGCGCCAGCCCGTGGCGTCGGGCGAGGCTCGCGCGGGCGTACTCGCCTTGGCGCGACCAGAGGTAGCGAGCCGGGGCATGGATATAGCAGAGGTGTGGGACTCGGATGATGTTGTTGTGCGAGTCTGATGGCGACGCAAAGTTTGATCGAGGCGGTGTCAGTAGCCCCTTGATTGCCGCCGAACTTGTGGAGATGACGAGATCGATCGGGCGCGAGGCGTGCGATCGGGCGAGCGCTTGGGAGAGGGACGCGACCGCGCTCGGATAGAGTGGGAGGAGATGCCGGCGGAGTGCACCCGACGCCATCGGCAATCGCCCCAGCCACGACACCTGTTTGGGGGCCGCATCGATCCGGGGTGAGAGGCTTCGACCATCATCGAACATGACGTACAGGGCGTCCAACTCGCCAACTCGTTCGACCACGCCGAGGATCTCCTCGAGCACGGCCTCGCCGCCGCGACGTCCGACGAGCCAGTCGTGGGCGACGGCGATCCGGGGGCGTGCCGACGATTCCGGTGGGGCTGCTTCCGGCGATCGTGCGGGTTGTACGATGGAGGACATGACCGTGCAGAATACGTCGAGCGGCGAAGGCAGCGATGGAGAGGACGCGCCCTCGCTCGTGTTTCCCTTTCTCTCAACCGCGGGATCGAGTCGCGCGACGGCGGCAAATCGGCTCGGCCTGGACTACCACGCCGCGGCGAAAGTTCTGCCCCATGCCGACCGGTATCGCGGTCAGATCGTGGACATCCATGCCCATGTCATGGGGGCGACGGCTTCGGACATCTTTCGCGCACAGGCCGAGGCCTTTGGTGTGCAGCGGGTCTACAGCATGTCGCGCCTCGAAGACGCCCGTGTGCTCGGACGGAAGCATGGCGAGTTCGTCCGCTTCATCGCTTTTCCCAACTTCCGTGAGGGTGACCGCGTCCGCGCGATGGGCGAGGGATTCCTCGACGACATCCGCGCCTTCCGTCAGGAGCATGATGCACGGATCGTCAAGTTCTGGAACGCCCCGCGCCTGCGGGAGTTGCTCGGGCCGACGGAGTATGCGCGGGTCGGCGCGTTCGACTCGCCTGGGCGAGTGAAGGCCGCCGAACTGGCTCAGAGCCTGGGCATGATGATGATGGTCCACGTCGCCGACCCGGACACGTGGTTCCAGACGAAGTACGCCGACCATGCGAAGTATGGGGAGAAGCGCGAGCATTACGATCCGCTGCGGCGGATGATGCGACGGTTCCCCGGGCCTTGGATCCTCGCCCACGGCGGGGGGAACCCGGAGAATCTGGAGTTTCTCAGTGAACTCCTCGATGATCACGCGAACTGCTTCATCGACTTCTCCGCAACGAAGTGGATCGTCCGGGAGATTTCGAGGCAGCCACTCGACAAAGCCCGGGCCTTCTTCGCGCGGTACCGCGGGCGATTGCTCTTTGGGTCCGACGTCGTCGCGACCGACGAGCACCTGCGGTCGTCGGCCTCGGCCCACCCGATGGGCGATCTCGCGGATACTCCGCAGGCCGCCGCCGAGTTGTACGCGAGCCGCTACTTCGCGCTGCGACTGCTCTTTGAGACGACCTACACCGGCGAGAGCCCGATCGCGGATCCTGACCTGGCGATGGTGGATCCCTCGCGATTCACAGCGATGTCGGCGCCGACGCTGCGCGGGCTGGACCTGCCGCGGGAGGATCTCGACGCGTTGTACTTTGCGAGTGCCGAGGCACTTTTGGCCAACTTCGGGGGCGTGTGAGGCAGGCCTTGGTCGCGATCGACTCGGCAAAATGCACGCAGGCCGGCGTGATCGGCCGGCCCGCGTCATGGATGCTCTTTCGCGGTCTCCCGCGATGATCTTCTCGTCCAGCGGGACGTGATTAGCGGGGAAGCGTGTCGCGGAGTTTCTTCTCGGCCTTGTCCTTGGCGTCGGTGGACTTCTCGCGGGCCTTGTCCATCACTTTCTCGCCCATGTCGCCCGTCTTCATCGCGCCCTTCGCGTCGGTCGGGATGCGTGTGTAGCTGATCTCGGCGTTCTGGATCTCGCTGCCGTCGGACATCACCATGTACATCTTCATCACGAAGGTGTCCTTGGAGGTGATCTGCGAGACCTCCTTGGTGATGACCTCGGTGCCGTCGGGATTGCTCATCTTGCCGGCCATGGTCCAGGTCTTGCTGGCCTTGTCGTAGGTCCCGGTGGAGAACGAGATCCCGGTGGACATGCTGTCGATCCAGGTGCTCTCGAACTGCCTGGTGGCGTTGTTGTACGCCCAGGTCGCGACGCCCTGGAAGGCCTGCCCGGCGAAGTCGCCGCTGTAGGCGCAGGTCACGTAGCGCCCGCCCATGGTCGGGGTGGCGACGAGCGTGGCCTTGGACTCCATCGGCGGCTGGGAGGGATCCATCCAGAACTTGGTGGTGGCGGCCCAGGTTCCGACGAACTGCGAGAGAGCCTCGTGGTTCTCGTTGGGCTTGTTGGCGTTGGCCCATTGGGCCATGTCGTCCATGTGGTCGCCGCCCGCGCCGGCATCCTTCTTCTTCGGCTGACCGTGATCGTGTTTGTGGTCCTGGCCCCTTTCTCCGGAGGGCTTGGCAACCTTGTCCTGAGCCAGCGAGAGACTCCCGGCCGTTCCGACCGCCAGCACCAACGCCATCATCCAACCCTGCTTCTGACCAATATTCATCCGTGTTCTCCTGTGTCGCGCCCGTCCCCCAAGGTTGGTCGCGGTCGCGCCGACACGGCGCGGTGAACCCAACCATACTGCAAACATATGCAGCCCGACCGACGCGCGGTCGGCGTGGCCTCCCATCACCCGGCCCCGGGGCACACGCCCCGTCGATCGCCCAAGCGTTCGAGGCCACTCTGAGGCGCTTCACCAACTTGACGCGCATTGTCCCCGAAACCAGGCGCGAATGCACCTGGGGGAAATACTGGAAAAGGGGGCCATCAGCAACAGGTCAAGGGCCTTGGCGGGGTGGCGGGGGGGGGAGCGAGGGATCAGGCTCCGCCAATCATGTCCCGCTCCGCCTCCTGCGACTCGCGACGAGTCCGGCGGCGGCGAGCAGGCCCATCGCCCCGGGGGCGGGGATGGCAGGGCGGAACTCGAGATCGACGGGCTTGGTGTTCGTGGAACTGAAACTCACGTCGATCTCGGCGTAGGTGTTGGGGTCGAAGGAGTGGACGTTGGCGGTCAGGCCATCGACGGCATAGATGCGTCCGTCGTGCGGGCCGACGGTGATGCCGTGGATGCGAAGCCAGCCCGTTCCGGCGAAGGTGGCGATGGGGTTCCAACTGCTGTCGAAGACGTGGGCCATGTTGTCGCCCATGGCGGTGACGATGCGCCGGCCGTCATCCATGAAGACGATGTCGTTGGTGAACCCACCGCCAATACCGCCGCCGCCCGTGCCCCATTGGGTGACGACGGCTCCGGTGAGGCCGTTGACCTGATAGACGCCCGCGCCGGGGGTGAAGGAGCAGACGTAGAGATCGCCGTCGGGCCCGAAGATCATGTCGGCGGGGTTGCTGACGCCGGTGGCGAAGACGCCCAGGAACGCGCCGGTGTTGGCGTCGTACTCGCGGATGTCGTCGGTGTCCATGTCGCCGATGAGGACGGTGTTGGTGTTGGGCCTCCAGACGCCCGCCCATTGCCACCCGCCGCTGGCGTTGAAGGTCTGGACGACGTTTCCGGTGTTTCGATCGAGGCGATAGACGCCGCCGAAGGAAGACCCGACGAGCACATCGCCGACCGCGCCCCCGGTGTGGATGGCCATGAGGTTGCCGCTGAGGGGCGCGGGGTTGAAGAAGCCCTGGGGCGCGCCGGAGACGCCGTCGAACTGCCAGACGTTCCCCGGTCCTTCCTCGGTGACGTAGAGATCGCCGACGCCGGCGAGGGCGCGGTTCATCCCGGCGAGCGGGGCGAGGACCCCGGCTCCTGCTCCCATCACAAGGCCAAGGGTGGTGCGGAAGGAACGCCGCCGCGAAGATCTGCGAATGGTCATAGACGTCTTCTCCTCTCGTGCCCGCACGTGGGCTGGGGGTGGGGTGTGGGGGATGGCCCCCTTGTCTCTCTGGTGAACAGTCTACTGATACTTGGTCGCTTGGGGAAGGCGGGGGGTGGGGGTGGGGTGGGGGAGATGGGCGATGAGCCTTGGCGGGATTACGATCTCACGTGAAGCACCGGATATTCCAGATTGACGCCTTCGCATCCGGGCTCTTCACAGGGAATCCCGCGGCGGTCGTGCCGATGGAGTCATGGCCCGAGGACGCGACGCTCCAGGCCGTGGCGAGCGAGAACAATCTTTCCGAAACGGCGTATCTCGTGGCCACACCACCGAGCGAGCGAGGGACGGATGGGTCGGACTATCGGCTGCGGTGGTTCACGCCCGCGGCCGAGGTGAGCCTCTGCGGGCACGCCACGCTCGCGACCGCGCACGTGCTCTGGAATCACCTGGGCGTCGAGAAGGACCGGCTGGTCTTCGACTCGCGCTCCGGGCCGCTCACGGTGACCCGTCACGGCGAGTTCATCCAACTCGACTTTCCCGCCGTGCTGATGTCGCCGTGCGACCCGAGCGAGGATCTGGTGCGCGCGCTCGGGGCACGTCCGATGGAGTGCGTGTCGGGGCGTGACGTACTCTGCCGATTCACCAGCGAGTCGGAGATCCGCGCGCTGACGCCGGACTTCCCTCGATTGGCGACGATCCAGGATGGCCGGGCGGTGATCGTGACGGCGCGGGAGGGTGCGATGGGTGCGCGGTTCGACTTTGTGAGCCGGTTCTTCGCGCCTCGGGTGGGGGTGAACGAGGACCCGGTGACAGGTTCGGCGCACTGCGCGCTCACGCCCTTCTGGGCCGCTCGACTCGGCACGAGGGTGTTTCGCGCGGCGCAGGTCTCGGCTCGAGGGGGAGAACTCGAGTGCGAGCTCGCTGGCGATCGGGTGCTGCTCCGCGGTCGGGCGGTGACGTACATGACCGGGATGATCGAGATCCCGTAACTCGCGAAGGCGGGGGCGTGCCCGCCGCGGTTCCTGGCATTCGGGCGCAAGGCACGAAGCATTGGACAGCGGGCATCAGGGATCGGGTGGAGGTGGGCCGGCTCTCCGACCCCATCGTCTTCCTTCTCCGACCTCGCATCGGGATTCGTCCTTCGGCAATCGTGATTCGGCCTTCGTGGGGCGCGTGATTGGGGGCGGCCGTCCGCGCCATCCGCCCGGATGAACCTCGCTTGGCCGCACGCGTTGGTACCATCCCGGGCATGACCATTCCCGCTACGCCCCCCTCCCCCCCCACGCCCGCCCCCCCTCCCACGCCCCCCCCTTCCGTCCTCGCCGCCTCATTCAACCCGCTCTACAAGCCCTACCTCGTCGTCACCTACGGGCTTGCCATGGCGGTGACGATCGTGGGGATCCCGCTCGCGATCGTGTGGTTCTTCGGCGTGGGCTCCTGGTGGGCGAACCACTATTACCACACACTCAAATGCGAGGTCGACGCCAGGACGCTGCGCTTCCGCAAGGGCGTCCTCTTCCAGGTCGAGAAGACCATCCCGCTCGAGAACATCCAGGACGTCACGTTCATCGAGGGTCCGATCCTCCGGAAGTTCAACCTGACGACCCTCAAGTTCGAGACCGCCGGCCACAGCGCGGGGCTGGCCGCGGACATGCAACTGACGGGCCTCATCGACGCCCACGTCTTCCGCCAGCGCCTCCTCGAGGCCCGCGAGGCGCTGCGGGTGCACGCGAGGGAGATCTCCGCGCCGGCGGCCCCCGCCTCCCCCGTCCCTCCTCCCCCCGATCACGCCGCGGTCCTCGAACGCATCGCCTCCCGCCTCGACGAGATCGCGGCCCTGCTGCGCGACCGCGGCTGAGGACGAGACCAGCCCGCCATGGCCGCGTCCGCACCCGCTCGTATCGCGTCGGCGCCGGGTGTTCCGAGGACGTTGGCGGCTTTGGGCCACATCATCGGGTTCTGTGTCCGATCGTGGGGCGGGTCCGCCGTCCGCGGGACACCAATTGGATTGAATGAGAGAATCGCTATCCTATCGAGCATGACGACGTCGAGCCCAACAGATGTCGATGGGAAGAAGGTCGGACTGCGTGGCCGACCCGATCGTGCCCTACCTCCGGTTGTCGTCGTGGCGATCGCATGGACTCTGGGGCTTGCCGCCGTCGTGGCGACACGATTTCGTAGCGAGTGGGAGACGTACAAGAGCCTGCATCGCTGGCTCTCCGATCAGGGCGTTCCGAGCGTCATCCGCAACTTTGACACGCTCATCGTGTTCGCCTCGGCCGCCCTCATCGGCGCGGGGCTGGTCGCGTGGTGGCGTGGAGGCTCACCATTCACGCGGCTTGGATTGCGGCGAGGACACGCCGGATGGGGACGGATGGTCCTGGTGTCGTTGATCCCTATGGTGGCGGGAGGCGTGGTGCTCGGGATGGTGCGTTGGACGCCCGAGTCATCCTTGGTCGAGCTCGGAACCGTGTGTGTGAAGGCGGTGATCAGGGCGCCACTCGCCGAAGAGCTGTTGTTTCGAGGGCTGCTCGTCGGCGTCTGTGCCGCGGCGGTCGGATGGCGTGGGGTTTGGTTCTGGGTCAACGCCTCGGGTGCGGCCGCTCTCTTTGCGGCGATGCACGTGACCTGGACGGTCGACGCGATCAGCGCAAGCTGGGCCACGTTGCTGATGACGGGTGCCGGCGGGCTGTGGTACGCGTGGCTTCTGTCGCGTTGGGGGACGTTGTGGCTGCCCGTGGTGATGCACGCGGGAATGAACTTGGGATGGCACCTGGCCGGAGCCGATGGCGGAGCGGGCGGTGGCGGTCTGACCGAGAACCTGCTCCGAGCCGCCACTATTGCCATCGCGACGTGGTGGACGGTGCGACAGACGCGCACGTGCCCTTGAGGTCGCGTTTGAGTGAGAATCACGCGACGACGGGATTGGCACGCAACACTCTCGCGTGACTTCGACACGTCGCCCCGATCCCGGTCCCAAGGATCGAGATCGATCGTGAACGCGCGCTATCGAGCGCCGCCCCTCGCCTCGAGCGTGACCTCCATCGTGACGCGCTCCTTGCGGTCCTTGCCGCGGAGGACGACGATCGTGACCTTGTCGCCGGGCTTGGCCTTGCTGAAGTAGGGCATCCAGTTCTCGACGTCGGTGAGTGTGTTCCCGTCCCACTCGACGATGAGGTCGTCCTGCTTGACGCCCGCCCTGGCCGCCGGGGTGTTGGGGAAGACGTCGCCGACGAGGACCCCCGGCTCGGAGCCGCTGTAGTCGCCGGGGGAGATGCCGAAGCGGACCCCCCCTCCGCCACCCCCCGAGCGCACGGGACCGGGGCTGTCTGATCCCCCCGCGTCATGGAACGCGAGGCGTGGCGATCTCGTGGCGGCCTCGAGGGCGACGCGGGAGACGAAGTCCACGAGTTGGGCCGCGCCCTCGCTGTTGATGAGGTCGAAGGTGTCGCGCGGCGAGTGGTACTCCTTGTGCAGGCCCGTGAAGGGGAAGAGGACGGGGATCTTCTTGGCATAGAAGGAGGCGTGGTCGCTGGGGCCGCTGCCCCCCTTCTTGAAGGCGATGGTGAGGCCGGAGGTCTGGGCGTAGGGATCGACCATCTCGCGCAGACCGTCGGCGGTGTCGCAGCCCTGGAGTTCGACCTTGCCCTCGCGGAGGCGGCCGATCATGTCGAGGTTGATCATGAGCGTGTGGTCGGCGTGGGGGGCGATCGGGTTCTTGCAATAGAAGCGCGAGCCGACGAGGCCGGACTCCTCGGCGGAGAAGGCGAGGAAGAGAATGGAACGTGCCCCCCCTCCCTCCTCACCCCCTCCCTCCACACCGGGTTGCATCGCCGCGTACTCGGCGGCGAGTTTGCGCGCGAGGATGAGCAGGCCGCTGGTCCCCGAGGCGTTGTCGTCGGCGCCGGGGTGGAGTTTGCCGACGTCGTCGGGCCCGCGCGAGCCGAAGTAGCCGTAGCCGACGTGGTCGTAGTGGGCGCCGATGACGACGAGTTCCTTCGCGAGGTCGCCGCGCCCGCGGAGGAGCGCGCCGACGTTGTCGGTCATGAGCGGGACGCGCTCGACGGAGACGTGGAGCGTGGCGCTGGCCGTGTCGGAGAGGGGGATGAGGCCGCAGGGCGAGTCGACGTTGTCGGCGAGGGCGCGGAAGTCGGCGAGGGAGCGGTGCTCCTTGTCGAGGGCTCGGACGAGTCGGTCGCCGGCCTGTGTGGACATGAGGACCATCGGCACGTCTTTTCCACCGCCGCCCCCCCCCGGATTGCTGAGGCCGTCGAGGGATGACGCGCGGGGGTCGTCGGCGCCGGGCGGGTTGACGAGGACGATCCCGGAGGCGCCACGGCGGACGAGGTTGTCGAACTTCGACGCCAGTGACGATGAGGGTGACCACCCGGTGGTCGTCCATCGGCTCCGCCCGCGCGAGTCCATCGGCTCAAAGCGAAGGAGCAGGGCGATCTTCCCCGAGAGGTCCGCGTGCCCGTCGGGGAAGTTGGTGTAGGGGCGGTCGGGGTCGTCGATCGAGTAGCCGGCGAAGACGACCTGGGCGGTGATGTTCCCCGAGCCGGATTCGCCCAGGACGGCGAAGTCGGTGCCGGGAGTGAGGACGGCGTGGACCGGAATCGCGACCTCGACGCCGGGAATGGGGAACGTGAGCGATTGCGTCGTGACCTTGAAGGAATCACCGGGGCGACGCGAGGGCGGGGCCTCGAAGGGCTGGCGGTAGGTTGTGCCCTTGTGGGAGTACCAGTCGGTCGGAGGCTCGTCGGGATTGGTGTCGGGGAAGGCGGGCTCGAGGCCGAGGGATCGGAACTCGAACTCGACGTAGTCGGCGGCGCGGCGGTTGCCCTGGGTGCCGGGGGCGCGGCCCTCGAAGAACGCGCTCGAGAGCGTCGTGTCGTGCTGGCGGAAGGTGAGCGTGTCGGCGGCGAGGGTCTCGGCGTCGGCGGCGGGGAAGCGCGGGGCGGCGGTGGGGGAGGCGTGCGGATTGACGCTCGGATCGGCCGCGGCGTGGGCGTTCTCACCATCGGCCACGTGCGTGGCGGTCTGGGCGAGGGCGAGCGGCGAGAGCACGATCGCGGCGAGCGAGGTGCGGACGAGCAAGTCGAGTATGGTGCGGTGATTCATGGTCTTTGGGGTCTCGTCTTATGGTCCTGATATGCCCGGGCGCGGCGTTCCCGACCAGGACGCCGTTGGACTCGATTCGGTCGGATCTCGCTGGAGATTGGCCTTGGAACGAGCGGTCTACGGTGGGAGTTTAGGAGTGTTTCAAGAGGGCGCGTGGAGGCTGTTGCGCTACGATGAATGACCCTATCGCGAGACCGGTTCTGGCGGGCGTGCCGAAGGAGCCGGCGGGAGCGAGATGGGTCAACTGGAAGTGCCATGAAGACTGCGGTTTCGTCGGGCCGGGGCGTGAAGACGTCGGCGGGGAAGGGTGCAGGGGCGAAGGCCAAGGGAGCGGGGAAGGCGACGGGTGGCTCGAACCACTCGAGCGCGGTCTCGAAGGCCATCGGCCCGAACGACACCTTTGTCCATCGCCACGTGGGGCCCGATGACCGCGACATCCAGGCGATGCTCGAGGTGCTGGGATATCCGACGCTCGACGCGCTCACAAGGGCGGCCGTCCCGAGCGGGATCGCGCTCAAAGAGCCGATGACGCTCGGCGGGTCGGCGGCTCGCACGGGCGACACCATGTTCGGGCGCGGCGAGCACGAACTGCTGGGCGAACTGCGCGAGATGGCGCGCGAGAATGTCGTCTTCAAGAGTTATCTCGGGATGGGGTACCACGGGACGATCACGCCGGGTGTCATCCAGCGGAACATCCTGGAGAACCCGGGGTGGTACACGCAGTACACGCCGTACCAGGCCGAGATCTCGCAGGGGCGGCTCGAGGCGCTCCTGAACTTCCAGACGACGATCTGTGATCTCACGGGCCTGCCGCTGGCGGGCGCGTCGCTGCTTGATGAAGGCACGGCGGCGGCGGAGGCGATGGCGATGTGCTTCGCGGTCGCTGGGAACGCTGAGGGCGGGCGCGGCGTCTTCGTCGTTTCGGACGATTGCCACCCGCAGACGATCGGCGTGTGCAGGACGCGCGCGAAGTCGATGGGCATCACGCTCAAGACGGTGCACGGCGCATCGGGCGCGGGCGGGCACGAGCCGGTGGATCTCGCGGGCGTGGACCTGTCAAAGGTCTGCGGCGTGCTGGTCCAGTATCCGACGACGGATGGGCGCGTCGAGTGTTATGAGAAGACCTGCGAGAGGGTGCATGCCGCGGGCGCGATGATGGTGGTGGCGTCGGACCCGTTGGCGTTGACGCTCCTCAAGCCGCCGGGCGAGTGGTGCGGCGGGGTGAACGGCGAGAAGGGCGGCGGAGGTGGGGGGGCGGATGTGGTCATCGGGAGCGCGCAGCGCTTCGGCGTGCCGATGGGCTTTGGCGGGCCGCACGCGGCGTTCATCGCGGCCCGCGAGTCGCACGCGCGCAAGATGCCCGGTCGCATCATCGGCGTCTCGCGTGACGCCCAGGGCGGGCGGGCCCTGCGCATGGCGATCCAGACCCGAGAGCAGCACATCCGCCGCGAGAAGGCGACGAGCAATATCTGCACGGCCCAGGCGCTCCTGGCGATCATGGCGGGGATGTACGGTGTCTACCACGGACCGACGGGCCTCAAGGCGATCGCGTCGCGCATCCACACGATGGCACAAGCCCTGCGCGCGGCGCTCGGTGAGCGCGGGGTGCGTGTGAACAGCGAGGATTGCGTCTTCGATTGCATCCGAGCCTTCCCGAAGGATCTCGCGAAGGTGCGGACGCGGGCCGAGGCGGCGAGAGTGAACCTGCGGTACTTCGACACCGGCTCGGGCGGCGGCGTGGGGATCACGCTCGACGAGACGACGACCGTCAGTGACCTCGAGACGCTGTGCGAGGTGCTCGGCGCAAGCAAGGCCGATGTTCGCGGCGCGATCGCGAAGGTGAGCGGAGAGAGCCTGGGCTCGACTTCCCCCGGCATTCCGCCCGTCTTCGCGCGGACTAGCGCCTTCATGACCCACCCGATCTTCAACACCCACCAGAGCGAGACGGAGATGCTCCGCTACATCTTCAAGTTGCAGGGGCGCGACCTCTCGCTCGCCCACAGCATGATCCCGCTCGGCTCGTGCACGATGAAACTCAATGCGACAGCCGAGATGGCACCGGTCACATGGGATGAGTTCGGCAACCTGCATCCCTTCGCGCCGGCGTCGCAGACGGCCGGGTACCGCCGCCTCTTCCGCGATCTCGAGGAGTGGCTCTGCGCGATCACGGGCTTTGCCGCGGTCTCGCTCCAGCCCAACGCGGGGTCGCAGGGTGAGTACGCCGGGCTGCTCGTCATCCGCGCCTTCCACGAATCCCGCGGCGAGGGGCACCGCAACGTCTGCCTCATCCCCGAGTCGGCGCACGGGACCAACCCCGCCTCCGCCGTTATCGCCGGGTTCAACGTCGTCGCGATCGCCAACAAGGAGAACGGCGACATCGATCTCGATGACCTCCGCGCCAAGGCCAAGGACCACGCCGCGAATCTCGGCGCGCTCATGGTGACGTACCCCAGCACCTACGGTGTCTTCGAGGACGAGATCGTCGAGATCTGTTCCATCGTCCACGATCATGGCGGACAGGTGTACATGGACGGCGCGAACATGAACGCCCAGGTCGGGCTCACCAGCCCCGGCTTCATCGGGGCCGACGTCTGCCACCTCAACCTGCACAAGACCTTCTGTATCCCGCACGGCGGCGGCGGCCCGGGCATGGGACCCATCGGCGTCGCGAAGCACCTCGCGCCCTTCCTTCCCGGGCATCCGGTCGTGAGCCCCTTCGAGAACGCCTCGAAGACGGGCGTGGGGTCCAAGGCGATCGGCCCGGTGAGCGCCGCCCCGTGGGGCAGCCCCAGCATCCTCCCCATCAGTTGGGTCTACATCGCGCTCATGGGGGCCGAGGGACTGACGCGTGCCACGCAGGTCGCGATCCTGAACGCCAACTACATGGCCAAGCGATTGGAGAAGCACTACAAGGTGCTCTTCCGCGGCGACCACGGCTGCGTCGCCCACGAGTTCATCGTCGATGTCCGCCCCTTCGACCAGTCCGCGGGCATCAAGCCCGACGACATCGCCAAGCGCCTCATGGACTTCGGCTTCCACGCCCCAACGATGTCGTGGCCCGTCCCCGGCACGCTCATGATCGAGCCGACCGAGAGCGAGAGCAAGGCCGAACTCGACCGCTTCTGCGACGCGATGATCGCGATCCGTGAGGAGATCCGCGAGATCGAGCAGGGCGCGCTCCCCAAGGACAGCAACCCGCTCAAGCACGCGCCGCACACGTTCAGCGTCTGCTGCGCGGACGAATGGAAGAGGCCGTACTCGCGCGAGCGGGCGGCGTTCCCGCTCCCCTGGGTCCGCGAGCACAAGTTCTGGCCCAGCGTCGGACGCGTGGACAATCCGTACGGCGACCGCAACCTCGTCTGCACGTGCCCGCCCATGAGTGAGTACGCCCAATGACGAATCACTCCCCGAACAGGCTCACGCTGGTCCGACAACGCGGCGGCCTCGGTCTCGCCGTGCATGAAGACGGCGGCCCGCACGACGTTCCTATTCAGTACATCCTCGGCATCGGCCTGAACTACGCCGAGCACGCCCGCGAACAGGGCAAGGGCCTTCCCGAGCGCCCGATGGTCTTCACGAAAAGCCCGATGAGCGCGTGCCAGAGCGGCGATGCGATCGTTGTGCCCAAGGTCTGCCAGGATCGCCCGCAGGTGGACTTCGAGGCCGAGCTCGCGGTGATCCTGGGGCCGACGCCGACGCGTGATGTCCCCAGGGACGAGGCCCTCTCGCGCGTCTGGGCGTATGCCAACGCCAACGACGTCTCGGCGCGCTGGTGGCAGAAGGAGGGCTCGGGCGGGCAGTTCTGCCGGGGCAAGAGTTTCGACACGTTCTGCCCGATCGGCCCGCGTCTCGTCCCCGCGCACGAGGTCGAGGACCCGCAGGACCTCCGCGTCGTCTGCCGCGTGAACGGCGAGACGATGCAGGAGGGCACGACGCGCGACATGATCTTTGATGTCGCGACGCTCATCGCCGAACTCTCCCGCGGCACGACGCTCCCGCCGGGGACGGTCCTCATGACCGGCACGCCCAGCGGCGTGGGCTTCGCGCGAAGGCCGCCGGTCTTCCTGCAGGACGGCGACACCGTCGAGATCGAGATCGGCGATCCAAAGGTCTTCGGGACGCTCAGGAACACGGTGAGGTTCGAATAGGCACTGGGCATGAGGCACTGGGCACTGGGCATTGGGCACTAGGGATGTGTCCATGGCGGCCCATGTGGATCACAAACGGTGGGGCGCTAGTGTTCGCCTTGCTCGAGATGTCATTCCCCAAGCGCCCCATGCCCAATGCCTAGTGCCTCATGCCTCATGCACTTTCTCCCCCGTGACCGCCAAGAAGAAACCATCTCCCGACGACCGCATCATCGAGAACCGCAAGGCTCGCTTTGACTACGCCATCCTCGACACGCTCGAGGTCGGGATCGTGCTGCGCGGCAGCGAGGTCAAGAGCGTCCGCGACGGGCAGGTCTCCTTGAACGAGGGCTTCGTCCGGGCCGAGATGGATCCGCCCCAACTCCTCCTCCACGGCGTGCACATCGCTGAGTACGCCCCGTCGGGCAGGTACGTCCTGGGCAGCGGAGGAAGCGGGGGGGGGAGCCAGCACCGTCCCACGCGCACGCGCGTTCTCCTCGCCCACACGAAGGAGATCGTGAAACTCGCCACGCAGTTCGGCGAGAAGGGCGTCTCGATCGTGCCCCTGAAACTCTATTTCAAGAACGGCTACGCGAAACTCCTCATCGGCGTCGGCAAGGGCAAGAGCAAGCACGACAAACGCCAGTCGATCGGCAAGCGCGAGGCCGAGCGGGACATCCAAAGGGCGATGAGCCGGAGGGCGTGAGGAGCAGATGTAGGCCATCCTCGATTGCTGCTCTCTCGATGCCCGATCTCTTCCTCAGCACCCCGCCTGGAACCGCTCGAAGTAGTAGAGCAGGTCGTCCACGGTGACGGCGTCGTCATGCGTGCCGGTGCCGCTGCCTTCGTCGATGTCCGCGGCGATGTCGCCCGTTGCGAAGACCTCGAGGTAGTACAACAGGTCATCGACGGTGACGGCGTCGTCGCGAGTGCCCGTGCCTGTGCCGTCGTCCACGTCCGCGACGCAGCGACAGGGCGTGGCGAAGCGTGCGAGGAACGGCGAGACGATCGAGCCCGCCGTCATGAAGTCGCCACCCGCGATGAGGTCTCCGTTGCTCATCTCGGCCAGGGCGTAGACCACGCCATCGATGCCCGCCTCGAAGGGCGACCACGCGTGCCCGTCCCATCGCGCGATGTTGCTCGCCGCGATGCCGTCGACCGACGAGAATCCTCCGGCCGCGATGAGATCGCCATTGGAGAGCACCTGGAGCGCGAAGATATTGGTGTACAGGCTGCCCGAATCGAAGTCGCCGATACCCGTCCATGTCCCTCCGGCGAGTCGATAGAGCGAGGTCGTCTCGCCGCCCGCCGGCGTCTCGCTCACGAGCGACGCGACGATGCTCCCATCGTGTAACTGCGTCAGGCCGTTCACGCCGCCGAGGTACCCGCCCTCACCGACGCCCGCGGCTTCGGCAAGCCCTACGCCAAGATCGATCCAGGTGTCGCCATCCCAGACCGCCACGCGATTGACCAGGACGTCATCGACACTGCCGAAATACCCACCAACAACAATCCGGCCATCGGCAAGCCCGAGGAGGGATAGGACATGGTCGTCAAAGGTGCCAATCTGGATCCGGTCCGTACCCGGATGCCAGAACATGACCGGCGCCTCGAGATATCCGTCGACGGTGACCGGCGTCAGCGACCACGCGGCGTCGCCCGACGGCGTTGCCGCGATGTGCGAGATCCGATCCCGGGGCTCAGCCGGTGTGGAGTGTATGAAACTCTGGTCTGAGGCGGAGCGGCGCACCACAAAGCACACATGTACCAAAGTGCCATCTGCTGTATAGGACCCCGATCCTTTCATAAAGAGATCTCCAGCCGGGGTCGAGGCGAGAGCCGTGCCCGTGGTCGCGGTGTTGTATTCCAACTCCGGAATGGTCCACAAGTGGCCATCCCAGGCTTGCGCCTGGGTCTGTGTGATGTACGGGCTATCGTTGTTGTCAATGGCGAAGTTTCCCATGGCGAGGAGGCCATCATTGGGCAGCCTGCCAAGGGCGGAGATGATGCCGTAGAGCCCCGGTGAGCCGCTTTGGTATTCCGAGAACACGTTCCCCTCAAGCGTGCCGACGTGCAACCTCGCGCGACGGCGGTAGTAGTAAGAATATGGTGATCCATTATTATATGTATGATAAAGTTCAATTAGTGGTTCGGACGCAACGATGCCAGCCCGTTCTCCTTCGAGTGGGATGACGAAGATATTTGGTGAGGATCTGCCCATTGGAATATCGGGAAAGGGATCTCCTCCTGGAATGCTGCGGAGGGTGTATGTTGCATATAGAGGTGAGGGCGAGGTTGTGAGCGCATCCCGCCAGAGGATTCCAACCGTTCCGTCGCCACGCGTGATCAGTCGGGTTGGAAAGGGATACTGACTCAAATTGAGATTCTGCTCAAGTGTGATATCCGTCTCAACCCCAGCGGAATACCTGCGGAGATATCTGCTTTCATAGCCCAATATCGAAAAAGTAGATACAAAACCATACAACGAATCGTCTCTGTCGATGGTCGTGTATCCTGCCCAAGTATTTTCGAGGATGGCCCAGTTTTCATCCTGGTCAACAGAATACAATCCGCCCCGGTACGCCACGTAGAGACCATTGTCAGATCTCGGGAGCCCGGACCACATGTAATGCCCATCGGCAAAGACCGACCAGATTCCTTCGTGCAATCTTGTGATCTTGAAACCGTAGGTGCCGCCGAAGACGCGCTGGTATGCGGAGACGAGTAGGTCCCCGTTTCGCAAGAGGACCACTTCAGACGGATAGCCCGATTCTACTGGAAGGCTGTTCTGCCATTCGCCGAGGGGCTGCCAGTCGTGACCGGACCAGAACAGCACCTGGTAACCACCCGTATTGACGACCGAAGGTTGCCCTACAGCCACGAGCGTCCCGTCATTCAGACAGAGCAGCCTTTTGACTCGATCCAGGAGGACCATTGGACCCAACGATGTCCACTCTCCGGTGACCAGATCGAGCATCGCGATGTGTGATCCAAAAATGGAACCGAATACATCAACAGCTCGGCTGTACATGACTGCCTTGGGGTGAATCGGTCCCTGGCCATCGGGGTCCCAGATCGTGCTTGCTTCAAGAGATGTGCCTGACCAGTTGTGAACACCCCACAAATCAAGCGTCCGATCGCCCACCGGCCCGCCGCTGACCCAACTCCCCTCGCACGCCCCCTGCCCTCGTGCGGGCGCAGCGGAGAGGACCGCCAGCACCATGAGCACGCTGGCCAGCCACCGCCCCATCCTGGCGACGAGGCTGCCCGTCCGAGGCCGACGATTCGACAACCACGACGCGGGCATGTGCGTTCCCATGGCATTAGTATGAGGCCAGGGCCCGATTCGGTCAATGGTGATTCGGCTTTGGGGGTGTCTGTGGGCAAGCCCCTGCCCGCGGGGGTGTATGCCCAGAACCGCACCGAGGTCCCGAGTCTCGGTTCTCCATCGCTGTGGACCTACCTCACGCCGCGGCGGACCGATCCGCCAGAGTTGGCCCGGCCTCCACCACCGGCAGGTGCACCACCGCGGGCGTGCCGGTGTGGGTCGCGGTGTCCGATCCGAGGTGGACGATCAGCGTCGCCGACGTTGGCCCCGTGTTCCCGCCCGAGCGGGGGGTGACGCGGTAGTGGGCGGCGCGGGTCCCGGCGGGGAGGGTGGTGTCGGTGAAGGACTTGTCTCCGGTCATGCCGAGGGTCGTCCACTCGCTCGTCCGTGGTCCAGCGCCGTGTGCCGCGTGCATTGCGGTCGTGCGACGGGAACGTGCATCGCCCGCGTCGAGGCGGCGCTCGATCGTCCAGGTGACATTGCGCACGCCGCGCGGCTGGCGGGACTTCCATTGGATGGTGACGGCCCCGGTCGGCGCGTGGAGGTCGGCGCGTGGAGGTCGGCGGTGAGCGTGGTCGCGGCGGCGGGGGCGCCGACGGTTGTTCTCGCCGTGGTCGGCGCGGGGGACATCGTCCCGACCTCGACGACGGGAGCGGCTCGGGCTCGCCCGACGGCGGAGTGACGATCGATGATCTGCTCTTCTTCCTCGATCACTTCGGGCAGGGGTGCTCGTCGCCGGTCGCGAGAGTCGGAGATGGGACGGCCCGCCGTCGGATTCCGCATGCACGTTGGGGACCACGCCCCCGAAGGGGATTCCACATGCGAGCTATCTTCACGAGTCTGGTGGCCGCCCTCACGCCGTTCCTGGTTGGCTCGACCCTGCTCGCGCAGCAGAGCCCGTCGTGGCGGTACTACCGCCCGGGGAACACCGGAATCCCGGGCGACTATGTGCAGGCGATCCACGTGGATGCCCAGGATCGGGCGACGATCGGGGCGTACATCCCCGTGTGGCGCGAGGGCGGGTTTTCCCGATACGACGGGGCGACCGACCTCTGGACGTGCTTCTCCAACGTCGATCACGCCGCGATTCGATCGGAACGTGTGAACGACATCGAGGAGGCCTCGGGCGGGATCCTGTGGATCGCCACCGACGCCGGGCTGCTCCGATTTGACCCCGGCATCGGCGCGGCCTCGCTCACGCGGTTCGACGAGACAAACACGCACCTGCCCGTGCCCCAGGTGCGCGACGTGACCATCGACCCCGAGGGAAACCTCTGGCTCGCGATGGACCGACCCTCGGGGGGCGGGTGCCTCGCACGCTTTCGGGTGAGCGAGAACCAGTGGGACCTGTGGACGACGGCCAACGGGCTTCCGTGGGCCTCGACCTTGCCCGGCTGGAACAACATCGTGCGCGTGGCTGCGGTCGCCGACCCCGACGGCGGGTTCAGCGTCTTCTTCTTCGGTGCCGGCCCGGGGCTGGGCACGTGGAAGAACGGGTCGTTCTCCACCGGACTGCCCGGGTGGGCGCCACCCGCGGGCGTCACGCTCACGAGCCTGCCGTTCCACGCGGTCGATCCGCAGGGGAACATCTGGTTTCGTGTGGCCTACCAGTCGGGCCCGAGTCTGTTCGAGGGGTACTCACGTCGCGATCCGGCGGGGAACTGGATTACGATCTCCAATCCTCCCAACGAAGGTCGCGCGGTGCAGGGCATGCACGCGCTCAAGAACGGGCGGTTCGTGGTCGGGACCTCGGGCGGGACGGTCCACCTCTGGGATGGATCGTGGACGCCCCTGGGCCGTTGGAACGACATCAACCACACCTACGCCTTCGGCGAGGAGTCCAACGGAGCCATCTGGGTCGGGGGCATCGGGGGCTCGGCCCGCTGGGACGGGTCGGCGTGGCAACGCCACCGCATCTCCAGCGACAGCATGATGGGCTACCACCTCTGGGACATCGATTTTCATGGCGACCTCGTCTACATGAACGGCAACGCGGCCCCAGGCGTGGGCGGTTTCAACATCTTCGACGGGCAGTACTGGACCTGCGTGGACGACTTCAACTACGGGCTCGGACCCGTCTGGGGCCAACCCTCCGACGAGACTCGCGCCCTGCGCACCCGCCCCAACGGAAACCTCGTCCTTGCTCCTGCCGGGCAGAGGCTTGTCGAGTGGGACGGCTCGCAGTACACCGCCTTTGACATCGAGGAGGGCGACGACACCACCAATCTCGAGATTGACGGATCGGGCGTCGTCTGGGCCTCGTCTGATCGCACGGGGCTCTACCGCTTCACGGCCGCCGGCGCCCCGCGACAACGCTTCGACTTCACCAACAGCCCCATCTTCCCGGGCTTCGGCGGGATCAAGGACCTCGCCCGCGACCCCACGTCTCCCTCGCACATCTGGATCGCGCAGACCAACGCCGCCATTCGCACCGACGGGACGGCATGGCAGACGATCATGGGCACGTCGCTCGGGCTCAGTGATTCCTCGCTCGAGGGCACCATCCTGTGCGCGACGGGCGATCCCGACGGGACGGTCTGGATCGGGTCGATGAGCGGGCTGTTCCATGTGACGCCCGCGACCGGCGCGTTCGCGCACTACACCGCCGCCAACAGCGCCCTGCCCTCCGACCAGGTGCGCCACGTCCACTTCGCACCCGATGGCTCCATGTGGATCGCGAGTTGGGACGGCCTTGCCCCACTCTCCGCGGGCGGACTTACCCACCTCCGGAACGGGCAGTGGACCACGTACGCCTACGGCAATTCCCGCATGCCCCACAACCAGGTCAACGTGCTCAACTCACGGGTCATCCCCGGGGGCTACGAGTTGTGGGTGGGGCTCGCGAGCCCGGGCGCGGTCGTGCTCACGTTCCAGGATCCCCCCTGCCCTGCCGATCTCGATGACGGGAGCGGTACCGGCACGTCCGACGAGGCCGTCACCATCGACGACATGCTCTATTACCTGGCGCTCTTTCAGGCGGGAGCGGTTGGCGCCGATCTCGACGACGGCTCATCCCTCGGCACACCCGACGGCGCAGTGACGATCGACGACTTACTCTACTTCCTCAACCACTTCAACGCGGGGTGCTAGAGCGGGCATTGAACGGCCGTCGGATGAGCGGAGCAAAAGGGGGGTGGAGCACTGGATGGCGGAGCCGGGTCGGCTGGATTGGGCCCCAACGCGAGGAGATGGGGAGCATGAGGGTTTGGGGCAACGGAAGGGCCGGCCTTCTTCGTCCAATCTTCATGGAATTTGGGCTTTGGACGGTCCCGATTGGGGGTGGGCGGGGTCTATTGTTGGGCTCGTCCTTGGTGGGCCGATCCGGCCCGCGGTGGGGTCCATCGCGGGGGTGAAGGCCAGGGCGAGTGCTCCCGGCGGAAGCGTCGGGATTGAGGAGAGATCGAGATGACCAGGAATATCACTGTGGGTGCGCGCGCTGCGATCGCTGCGCTCGTACTCGGAAGCGGTGTGGCGAACGCGGCCATCGTGTACTCCACGGACTTCAACGCTCCGACGTACAGCGACGCCGCCCTTGTCGGGCAGGATGGCTGGCTGCAGACGGGCACCGTCACGACCAACCCGATCCAGGTCTCGAACACCGGGTCCAACGGGTTCGTCTCCATGACGACCGGGCAGGACGCGAACCACCCCTTCGCCGCCATCACCACTGACAGCGTCCTTCTCTCGGCGGACATCACGGTGAACACGGCGTCGACCGCCGGTGACTACTTCCTGCACCTTTCCGACGGCGGCACGAGCGCCTTCAACGCCCGCATCTATGTCAAGTCCGACGGGGCCAGCGGCTTCGTGATGGCCATGGGCACCAGCTCCGGCGCGGTGGTCTACGGGACGACTCCCCTGATCTTCGGCGAGACCTACCGCATCTCCGCCCGCTACGACTTTGTCAGCGGCACGGGCAACGACACCGGCGAGCTCTTCGTGGACCCGATCGGCTTCTCCGGGCCGGCCACGTCGTACGTTCTCGCCACGACCGTCGGCATCGACGCGACGAGCATCGCCGCGGTCAACCTCCGCCAGGGCGGCACGTCGAGCGCCCCGGGCGTCCGCGTGGACAACCTCCTCGTCGAGACGGTCCCCACGCCGGGTGCGATCGCGCTCCTGGGTCTTGGTGGCCTCGTCGCCTCGCGTCGCCGCCGCGCCTGAGTCGGCAACTATCATCAATGAACACGTGACACCGGGGCCCCACATGGGCCTCGGTGTTTTTTCATGGGCGCGAGCGCGTTTGGGGACCGTCCAGTTCGCGACCAACGCACTCGCGGGCGTGGGCTATTCGCGGGTCGCGGCCCGGCTCTTCGCATAGAGCCATGCGGTCAGCCCGACGTAGGTGACGTTCTGGGGCTGGCTGTTTCGTGTGACGCGCGAGAGGCCGCACTTCTCGAGGACGCGGATGGAGGCGGTGTTCTCCGGGAGGACCAGGGCGAGAATGGTCGAGAGGCCCAGCACGCCAAAGCCGAACTCGAGGCTCGCGAGGCACGCCTCGGTTGCCAGGCCCCGACCCCAGTATTCAGGGAGGAAGCGGAACCCGACGTCCACGTGGCCGAGATTTGGATTGGGCGCGAGCTCCGTCTTCGACGTGATCACATGGTTGGACGCCAGGACCATGTCGAGTTCGGGGAGGTGCTTGAGGCCGCAGAACCCGACGAGCGCTCCGGTCGAACGCAGGAAGCACCCCCATCGGCCGAAGCCGACGGCGTCGAAGTCCGGGTAGTTCTCGATAGCGGCGCGGGCCTCGTCCACGGAGCGCAGGGGCGGCTCGCCGGTGTGGCGCATGACCTCCGGGTGGCTGTTGAGCGCGAAGAAGGCCGGGGCGTCGGTGGGCGTCATGGCCCGATGCATAAGACGCGCGGTCGTGGGGCCGAGGCGGTGGGTAGGCATGAGCGGGAGGCGAGGGAGTGGGGAGTGGAGAGGGGGGGAGTAGGAGTGGGAGGGGTGGTTAGAGGTGGCTCTTGATCGAGTCGAGGATAGTGATCGATTTCTTCTCGTCACCGAAGGTCCCGATACGGATGGAGCACTTAGTGGTGGTGCTCTTGGAGGGATCGCCACCCTCGACCGCGAGGGCCCTGAGGGTGATGGTCACGGTGTCGTTGCCGGCGGTCTTGGCCTCGACGACGGCCTCGAGGGCGTCCTTCTTGGCGCTCGTCTCGGTGAACTCGAGGTCGGCGACAGCGCGGCGCGCGGCGGCGTAGGAACGGTCGAGCGGGGCGTTCAGCGTCGATTCGAGCTTGCCCTCGGAATAGGCGTAGGCCCCAGCCCCCGCAACGGCCCCCGCGACGAGCGCGACGCAGCCGGAGAGCAAGACCAGCATCAGGGCGGAAAGGCCGAGGATGGCCGAGCACATTCCGAGATGGGCGTGGGACGTCGTGGGACGCATCGGTGGCTCCTTTCCGATTGAGATGCTCGGATTCTATGGGAGTGGCAGACTCAGGGCGCCGTAGGAAGCCATGTGCGACCCAACCGTGCGTGACAGACGCACAGGCGAGACGCCTGTGCGACGAGAACACGACACGTTGATCAGAGCGACTCGAGGCGGCGGGCGGTCTCACGCTCGTGCAGATCGTGCAGGAGTCGGTCGAGGTCGCCGGCCATCACGTCTCGGAGGGCGTATTCACTGGGGAGGCGTTCGTCGGCGACGATGCCCTCTTTCCAGCGGTAGGTGCGGATCTTGTCGCTGCGCCCGCCGCCGCCGGCGTCGCCGATCTGGGCGGCGCGGGCCGCGGCGCGCGCCTCCTGCTGGCGGCGTTTCTCGATCTCGAAGAGTTTGGCCATGAGGAGACGCCGCGCCTTCTCGCGGTTCTGGTGCTGGCTCTTGCTCTCCTGCATGCGGATCTGGATGCCGGTGGGCTTGTGGCGGAGTTGGACGGCGGTGGCGACCTTGTTCACGTTCTGCCCGCCGGGGCCCTGGGAGGTTGTAACATTCTCCTCGACGTCGTTCTGCCAGTCGATCTTGACGTCCACCTCTTCGGGCTCGGCGAGGACGGCGACGGTGGCGGTCGAGGTGTGGATGCGTCCCGCGGCCTCGGTCGCGGGGACGCGCTTCACGCTGTGCACACCGGCCTCAAAGTGGAGATCCGAGAAGACGCCCTCGCCCTTGACCGCGAGCACGGCCGCGCGAACTCCACCTACTCCGGCTTCGCTCGAGAGTTCCATGGTCTCGACCTTCCAGCCGCGGCGTGTCGCGAGTTTCTCGTACATCTGCAGGAGGTCGCTCGCCCAGAGGCTGGCCTCGTCGCCGCCGGTGCCGGCACGAATCTCGAGGATGACCGAGGCGACCTGCGAATCGTCGGCGGTGACGAGTTGGGCGAGGACGGCGTCGAGCGACTCCTTCGCACGGGTCTCGACGGCAGGGAGTTCCTCTGCGGCGAGGGCGGCGAAGTCCTTGTCGGCGCCCGACGCGATCGCGGCGCGGAGGTCGGCGGCCTCCTTCGCGAGGGCCGCAGTGGTTCGGGCGTCATCGACGAGGCGCGCGATCGTGCCGCGGCGCTGGGCGAGGTCGCGGACGCGCTTGTGGTCCAAGGCGATCGCCGGGTCCTCGAGATCGCGCGAGAGGCGCGCCTCCTCGGCGGCGAGATCGCGCAGGTGCTCAAACGCCCGAAGCGGGACGCTCGGCGCGAGGCGCGACAACTCGGCAATCGGGAACTCGGCGGCGGGCTCGGGCATGGAAGGGTGAGGATATCCGCGCTCGATCGCTCGAAGGCCGTGCGGGTTCGTGGAGGCAGGTGAGAGCAGAAGCGGCGTGATTTTGGGAGTGTTGAATGTGGATGGGCAATAATCCGTGTCTCACGCCGAAGAATGGACCGACACACGCCCCGCGCGATCGCGACGCAGGAGGTTCCCCTGGACACGCCCGTCATCGAGATCTCGAACCTGCGCAAGACCTTCGGGCCCAAGGTCGCGGTGGACAACTTGGACCTCACCATCCACGCGGGCGAACTCATCGGCATGATCGGGCCCAACGGCGCCGGGAAGACCACGACCATCCGCATCGTGATGTCGATCCTCTTCCCGGACTCTGGGCAGGTCCGCGTGCTGGGGAAGGACTCGGCGCTCAAGAGCAAGGACCGCATCGGGTATCTTCCCGAGGAGCGCGGGCTTTACAAGAAGATGAAGGTCGGGGCCTTCCTCGCGTATATCGCGCGGCTCAAGGGAGTCGACGCGGGCGAGGCGAATCGCCGGGCTGGCGAGTGGCTCGCGCGGCTCGAACTGGGCGAGGTCGCCAAGAAGCGCAGCGAGGAACTCTCCAAGGGGATGCAGCAGAAAGTCCAGTTCGCTTCGGCGCTCATCCACGACCCCGACGTGCTGATCCTCGACGAGCCGTTCTCCGGGCTGGACCCCGTGAACGCGCGGATGCTGCAGGGGTTCATCGCCGAGCGTCGAAGGGAGGGGAAGACGATTATCTTCTCGACGCACCAGATGTCGCAGGCCGAGGCCTTGTGCGACCGCGTGGTGATGATCCACGAGGGGAAGAAGGTGCTCGACGACACGCCCGAAGAGATCCGGTCGCGGTTCGATCCGCGGGCCGTCGCGATCGATCCGGTGGGGTCGATGGCGGAGGCGGAGCGCTCGCTTCGATCGCTCGCGTTTGTGTCGGGTGTGATCGGGCCGGAGGGGCAAGCGGAAAATGGTGGGGGTGGTGGGGGAGCGGCTCGTGGAGGACGATCGAGGCAGGTGCTGGCGCAACTCGCCGACGGCGTGAGCGCCACGGCGAGCCTCGCGGAACTCGTGAGCGTCGTCCCGGCGACCCGGGCCGAGGTCGTGCGCCCGAGCCTGGAAGATGTCTTCGTGGAGATCGTCAAGGGCGGCACGCTCACGCCCGAGGAACGCGTGCGCCTGCTCGCGGGGACGCGGGGCGATTCATCGGGGGATTAGCGATGCATCGGGGTCGTGCACGTGTGTGCGATCGATGGATTGGTGCCTGGTGAAGCGTGAGGAAGGTCGTTGAAGAAGAAATCGAAGTTGGTTGAGCACAGGCGAGACGCCTGTGCCACGAGAGCCGGTAGGTTGGAGGTTCGATGCAGCGGATTCTCAGCGTGGCGTGGCGTGAGTTCACGGCGACGGTCCTGACCAAGGCCTTCCTCGCCGGTGTCCTCATCGTGCCCGTCATCATCCTCGTCTCGGTCGGGGCGGCGATGAAACTCGTCAACCTCAAGCCCCCCGCGGTCGTCGGCGAGATCGCCGTGATCGACCAATCGGAGTCCGGGGACATCGGGCGGCTCCTCGCCGAGCGCATCACGCCCGAGGCCATCCGCGCGCGGCGTGAGGCCTTCGAGTCAGAAGCCCGGGACGCGATGCCGAGCGTTGCCGTCCCCGAAGCAGAGCCACAGAGGATGGATGAATCGGATGCGGCGATCGACGGTCAGAAGCAATCGCCGTCCGCCGACACCAACGCCGCTGTTCAAGACGGCATCAAGACCGCCCTCGACGTCGTCATCGGTGAAGCGCCCGCGCTGACCGCTCGGATCCTCGATCGCGGCGTGGACATCAAGGAAGCCAAGTCCCCGATCCTCGAAGCCAAGGCCAAGACCGGCGGGCGTCTTGCCCTGATCGTCCTGGACGCCAACGCGGGGGCCGCGGAAGATCCGGGTTCTGGCAGTTCCACGGCCGCCAAAGCCCACGAGTTCGGCGGCTACACGCTGTATATCACACCCGATCTCGATGTCCGCGTGCAGGCGCTCATCTCGTCGATCGTCCGCGACGCGATCGTGGATGTGCGGCTCAAGGACGTCGGGCTGGACGCCGCGACGGTTCGCGCCGCGATGGATGTTGACTCTCCAAAGACCGTCGCCGTGACCGCCGAGGGCGATCGCTCGCACGGCGCGGCCCAGCAGATGATCGTCCCGCTCGCGTTCATGATGCTCCTGTGGATCTCCGTCTTCACGGGCGGGCAGTATCTCCTCGCGTCGACGATCGAGGAGAAGTCGAACCGCGTGATGGAGATCCTGCTGAGTGCCGTCAGCCCGGTGCAACTGATGACGGGCAAGATGATCGGTCAACTCGCCGCCGCGGCGTTGATCCTGTTCATCTACTCGGGCCTCGGCTCGGGCGGGTTGATCCTCTTCGGCTTGGCCTACATCGTCTCGTTCCAGAAACTCCTCTGGCTCATCGTCTTCTTCTTCATCACGTTCTTCATGATCGCCTCGCTCATGGCCGCCGTGGGCTCCGCGGTCACCGACATCCACGAGGCTCAGGCGCTCATGATGCCCATCATGATCGTGGTGATGATGCCGCTGCTCCTGATGATGCCCATCATCTACAACCCTGATGGCCTGCTGGCGACGGCGCTCTCGTTTCTCCCGCCGGTCAATGGATTCGTGATGGTCCTGCGGCTCACGTCCTCCTCGCCGCCGCCGATGTGGCAACTCGCCCTCTCGGCGGTGATCGGCGTCATTGCGGTCATTCTTATGATCAAGATGGCGGCGAAGATCTTCCGCGTCGGTATCTTGCTCTATGGCAAGCCGCCGAACCTGCGGACGCTCGTCCGTTGGGTGTGGATGGCGTGACCATGCCTCGAAGGACGCCACGCAAGAGTCCCAGTCTCGATCGCTTCGCGCTCTACGAACTCGCGGTGACGGCGCCGCTCGCGATGTCGCGATTCCTCCGGGCCGTGCACGCCGGATCGCCGCGCATCCTTCGCGAGGATTTCTCCGGGACGGCCGCCCTCGCCCGCGGCTGGTTGGAACTGGATCCATCGCATCGTGCCATCGCTGTTGATGTGATGCAGGCGGTGGCGCGTCTCGCCGAGCGACGAACGCCGCGCGAGCACCGCGATCGGTTGCGCGTCGTGGCTCGTGACGTCATGGCGTGTCGACTAAAGGCCGACATCATCGCCGCGACCAACTTCCCTCTGGGCTACTTCCATGATCGTGCCTCGCTCCTGAGGTATCTGCGTCACGCCCGCGCGTGCCTTCGATCTGGCGGCGTGCTGGCGGCCGATCTCTATGGTGGCGAGTCTGCCTTCCGCCTCGGCACGACGCGCAAGCACCTTCGAGGGCCAAATGGCGAGCGGATTACCTATCACTGGGAGCAGCGCGATGCGAGTGCGGTCACAAGCCGCGTCCTCAGCGTGATCCACTTCGATGTGCGTGAGACCGAGGGCACCACCCGGACCATCCGTGACGCGTTCACCTATGACTGGCGTCTGTGGTCCATGGCGGAACTGAAGGACGCGATGATCGACGCGGGGTTCAAGGCGGTCGAGGTGCATGATTCGCTCGGTGAGGCCTTGGACCACCTCGGGAATGCGTATGTGCGTCCCCTGGACGAGATCGACCGCCTCGATCCGGATTACGTTGTGTATGTTGTCGGGCGGGCGTAACGCCCGGCAAGGCTACCGTCCTAGCCTCCGTTCCAACCCATCCCCACCCTTGCCGCACATCCGAACACAATCCTCCTGCGAAACCTCGTGGAGGTGAGTCGCATCGAACCAACTCAACGACCAACGTAGGAACATGCAACCGAGTTGCACGGCCGATCCACCGAAGACCAACCTCAAGGAGCCACGATGTCCAAGCCCAAGATCCTCGCCTTCGCCGGCAGCCTCCGCACCGGCTCGTTCAGCAAGAAACTCGCCCACGCGGGCGCTCGCATGGCCCGCGAGGCCGGGGCCGATGTCACCACGATCGATCTTCGCGACTTCGCGATGCCCATCTATGACGAGGATGTGGAGAACGCCTCGGGCCTTCCGGAGAACGCGAAGAAACTCAAGAAACTCTTCCTCGATCACCATGGCCTTCTGATTTCTGTGCCCGAGTACAACGGCACTATGTCCGCCGTCTTCAAGAACACCATCGACTGGCTCACGCGACCGATGGGATACGACGGGAAGCCCGAGATTCCTTACGCCTGCTTCCTGAACAAGGTCTGCGGGCTGTACTCGGCCTCGCCGGGCGCGCTCGGTGGGCTGCGCGGCTTGGCGCCCGTCCGGGCACTCCTCTCCCATGTGCAGGTCCTGGTGATCCCCCAGCAGTTCGCGCTCGCCAAGGCCCACGAGGCCTTTGATGCCGAGGGAGAGATCAAGGACGCGAAACAGCGTGAGTTGGCCAAGAGTGTTGCGGTGGCGCTCGTCGAGTCTTGCCGCAAGTTCCACGCGTGATGCGGGTTTGATTGTTCGGCGGATTCACTCAGACGGTCACGAGCGTCGCGTTCACGCCCAGCGCGCTGGCCGAGTCGATCCGGACTCGCACGATTTGACCCGCGAGCCGCGCCGCCTCGGACTCGCTCGCCGCGTCAAAGAACACGATTACGTCGCCATCGGTTCGCCCGCTGGCCTGAACCGTGGATCCACCGTCGATATCCGCCGGAGATTCGCTCGACTCGATCGTTGTTCCCGCGGTTCCACACGTTGATCGAGCGGGGGAGCCGTCCGCCTGACGCCCGCCGATGGTGAGCGTCACGCCCGCGAACCTCGGCATCTCCTCGCGCCTCTTGCGTTCCCGCCGTGAGAGCCCCTCGACTAGCACGTCGACCTCCATCCCCACGATCGACTCGTGGGCCGCGCGCCCGATCACGGTCTGGTCCGCGAGCAGCGTGTTGTTCCGCTGACGTTTCACGCTCTCGGGGACGTCGTCTTCGAAGCGATCGATCGCGACCGTGCCCGGACGGGGCGAGTACTTGAAGATGAACGAGTTCTTGTACCGCGCCCGCGCGAGGAGCGATCGCGTCGCCTCGAAGTCCTCCTCCGTCTCCGTCGGGAAGCCGACGATGAAATCGCCCGAGAGCATGAGCGGGCGGCCGATCTCGGGCTGATCGAGAAACTGGCGCGCCCGATCGAGGAACTCGAGATACTCGCCCACGCTGTAGCCGCGGTTCATGAGTTTGAGCATCCGGTCCGAGCCGGACTGGGCCGGGACGTGCAGATATCGGCAGATCCGAGTACGATCGCGGATGACGCTCAGCACATCGTCGCCAAAGTCGCGCGGGTAACTCGTCACGAAGCGCAGTCGCCTGATCGCCGGCACACGCTCGTGGATCTGGTCGAGCAGATCCGCAAATGTCGTCACGCGCTCCCCTGCGAAGGCGTCGCGCCGTGCGTCGCTCCTCGCGTACACGCGACCCTTCTGCGGCTGCATCACGCCGTTGATCGAGACGCTCGATCCGTGCTCGAAGCGATAGTGGTTGACCGTCTGCCCAAGAAGCGTGACCTCGATCACCCCCGCGTCGGCGAGTCGCTGGCACTCCTCGAGGATGTGCTCCGGGGGGCGATGGATCTCCGCCCCGCGTGTGAACGGGACGACGCAGTAGGTGCAGAACTTGTTGCAGCCGCGCGTGATTCGGACATACGCCGATCGCCCCTTGGCCCCCGTCTCCACCGGCGAGATCGCCCGCGAGAGGTCCAGCATTTCCAGTGTGTCCTCGGCGGCGGCGAGCGTCGCGCTCCTTCGCGATGATCCACCCTGCAACGCCACTTGTCGGGCCGACACGACGGCCACTTCGCGCTCGTCATCGACGTCCGCGATCAAGGCCGCCCGAGTGCGCACCGCGTTGTCGAGGAGCGCCGGCAACTTGTCCAGTTCCCCAGGCCCGCACATCACGTCCACGACCGGCATCCGCCGGATGAGATCCTGTCCGTCACGCTCGGCCATGCACCCAAGCACGCCGACCACCAGCCCTGGTTCGCGCGTCTTGCGTTCCTTGAGTTCGCCCAATCTCGACCAGACCTTCTGCTCCGCGTGCTCGCGCACCGAGCATGTGTTGTAGAGCACCACGCCTGCGGTCTCGGGGTCCTCCGTCATCGAATAGCCCAGCGAGCGCAACTGTCCGATGACCAACTCGCTGTCGAGTTCGTTCATTTGGCAGCCAAAGGTCTCCAGGTACACCGCCGCGCGCGGGGTGGCTGCGTGCGTGGAGATTGCGGGCCTGGTATCGATCGCGGTCATGAAGGGATGGTAGGAACGGACGCGAAATCACGCGGATCCGCGAGAGACTCGGGTGTCCGCCGCATCACGAGCGCGCCGCAACCTCCACCGCGCTTCTCGGACCCTCGACCGGCAGGATCAGGCTGAACATGGCTCCACGTCCCGGCTCGGAGACGAGTTGGATCTCGCCCCCGAGAGCCGCCGCGAGCTCCTTGGAGATCGCAAGCCCCAAGCCGGTCCCGGTGTGCTCGCGCGTGTGCCCGCCCTCAACCTGATAGAACTTGTCGAAGACCTTTGCCTGCTCGTCCTTGGGGATGCCGGGCCCGTTGTCGATGACGGAGACCCGCACCTTCTCCGTCTCGCCGCTCTCGCCCGGGGCGGCACCGTGCAGTCGCTCCGCCCGCAGCACCACACGCCCTGCACGCCCCGTCTTGTCCTCGCCTTCGGTGAACTTCACCGCGTTGGAAAGAAAGTTGAAGATCACCTGCTGGAAGCGCTTCGCGTCCGTCCGGATCGCCGGCAGTCCCTCGTCCATCTCCAGCCCGAGTTGGATCCCCTTCTTGTCCGCGAGCGGGTGCGCCAACCCGACGAGCGCCTCGCACGCGTCCTTGAGCACCATCGGCGCGAGGTTCAACTCGACCTTCCCGGCCTCGAGTTTCGCCATGTCGAGCAGCGTGTTAATGAGCGACAGCAGGTTCCGTCCGGCGTAGACGATGTTCTCGCCATACCGGATCCGCTTGAGGAGCGCCGGCTCGGGCTCGGCCAGCCCGGACGCGTCATGCCGCGCGATGTCGAGCAGCAACTCCGCGAACCCGATGATCGAGTTGAGCGGCGTGCGCAACTCGTGGCTGACGTTCGCAAGAAAGTCCCCCTTGAGCTTCGCCGTCTCATAGAGTGAGCGGTTGCTCGTCGCGAGTTCGTGGATCTTGAGGTCCAGGGCCGCGTTGATCGCCCGCAACTGATCCTGCGAGAGTTGCATGTCCGCGAGCATCGAGTTGAACGTCTCGGCCAGTTCCTCGAACTCGTCGCCCGTCTGTATCTCCGACCGTATCTCCAGGTGTCCCTCGCGAACGAGTTCCGCCGTGTCCCGCAGCGAGCGCACCGGGCTGAGGATCACCTTCTGCAAGAGCACATAGAACACCACGAGCGAGAGCGCCAGGACCACGGCACCCGCGGAGAACAGGAAGACCGTGTTGAGCACGAGGAGCCTTGTGGCCTCAACACTCCGTCGATCGAGGACGATGATCGCGTCCACCTCGCCCTTCTCACCGCGGATCGCCGAGGCATACCGATACTCACGCGTCGTCCCGACCCATCGCGAGACCTGCAGTTCGCCCGTCTCGGGGTGATCGCCGAAGTGCTCGAGGGCCTTCGCCACGAAACGGTCGGTCTTCGCGAGCGACGCGGCCTCTTCCGCGTCCAGTCGACGCGCCACGATGCCGCCCCGTTCGATCAGGCCCGAGGTCGATGCCGTGCGCGGCTCCTCCGAGGTCGCCACCACTCCAGCCTCGGTCGTGCCGGTCGACGCCTGGTTCTCCCATCGCTGCCACTGCCCCACAAGCGTCCGCGAGAGTTCGCGCTGCCCGCTGTCGATCAAGTCCGTCATGCGGAACCATGGCACAACGAGCGCGGCCAGAACGATGACGATCACCGCACCGCCAAAGAGCAACACGCACTTGTTCGCCAGCGAGATCCCGCGCCACATGTGCGGGGAGTGTACGAGCGCACCCCCCCGGTCCAACATTCATGGCTACCTCGCACCACCCGGGTTCGTGCGGCGATCAATCCATCGTTGGGGCCGAGGCGATGTCCCTCGCCGCACAGACTCCCGCGACGTGCCCGCTGCTCCACGCCCACTGGAAGTTGAACCCGCCAATACGCCCATCCACGTCGCACATCTCGCCGCACAGGTGCAGCCCGGGCACGACTCGGCTCTCCATGGTCGCAAGATCGATCTCCGAGAGCGGCACGCCCCCGGCCGTCGCCTCGGCGAAGAGATAGCCACGATCCCCGATCACGCGCAGCGGATACTCCGTCACGCTCCGCGCCACCGCCCGCCGGGACTCGCGCGAGAGCGACCGCACTCGTGCACCCGGCTCAATGCCCGCCTGGGTCGCGATCAACCGCGCCAGCCGCTCAGGAATATTGAACTCGTTCCCCAGCCATCGAGCGACGCCTAAATCGCTCCCAGTTTCCGCTGCACGAAGTAACAGAGCGTCGAGCGACTCGAACGTTTCATCGGGCATCAGATTCATCTCCAGCCGTGCTTCTGGATCCGGTCGATCGTTCCCGACTCCCGAACCCAATCGTGCCGCCGTCCAATACCGGCTGATGTCCAGCACCCCCGGCCCGGAAAGCCCGAAGTGCGTGAAGAGCACCGAGTTCACGAACGTCACCAGTTTCTTCCCGGTCCCCGCGCGAAGCGTCACACCGGCACGCACGGTGATTCCGCTCAACTCCGTGAGCGGATCGCCCTTTTCAAGAAACATCGGCACGAGCGCCGGAAACGTGTGCGGCGTGATCGAATGCCCGAGCGACCGCGCCACCTCGAACCCACTTCCATCCGAACCCGTCTTCGGCAACGACTTCCCACCCATCGCGAGGATTACCCGGCGTGCGCGGAGTGTCGCCGCGCCGTCGTCGCGTTCGAGAATGAATCCGAAGCCACCGCTCGTGTCGCCACTCTCGCGCACGACACGCCCCACGCGCCACGGATGTCGGATCTCGACACCCGCCTCGCGGGCCGCGCCAAGCAGCGCGTGGAGGACGTCCGCCGCGCGATCCGTCGTGGGGAACAACTTTCCCGTCTCCTCACGCTTGAGTTCGACACCTCGCGACGCGAAGAACTCGACCGTGCGCTCGACGCCGAAGGCCCGCAGCACCTTGCGGATCGCCGGCCGCGTCGAACCCGCGTACGCCGACTCGTCCACGCTGTGGTGCGTCACGTTGCACCGCCCGCCGCCCGCCACCAGGATCTTCGCCCCCAGTTTCGACGCTCCATCCACCGCGATCACGCGTGCCAGGCCATCCCCTCGCGCTCCCGATCCTGCCGCCGCAAATGTCCTCGCCGCCCACACGCTCGCGAAGAGTCCCGCCGCACCCGCCCCGACCACCACGATGTCCGCGTCATGCGCCATGCACGCGGACGGTAGTGCGCCGGCCCGGATTCTGTTACGATACCTGGCGAGGGGTGCAGAGCACGGTGGGGATGCCGACCGTGACCGAACACATTCCCGGAGGTTCCGCCATGCTTCGCCAAGTCATCGCCGTCGTCGTCTCGTACATCGTCACCTCCATCGCCATCGGTCTGCTCTTCCTCGCCGCCATGCTCATCCTGGGCATCGATGGCACCCTCCGCCCCAACGAGTACTGGACCACCACCACCTTCAACATCGTCGTGCTCGCCGGCGGCACACTCATCGCCGTCCTCGGCGGGATGCTCTGCAGCGTGATCGCCCGGTCATGGAAGCCCGCCCTGGTCGTTGCCGGCATCATGATCGCCTATGGCCTCTTCGGCGCGGTTCAGAACATGAACAAACCCGATCCCCCCGCTCGCACACCCAAGGCCGAGGGCCAAACCACCATGGAGTACATCAATCAGATCGGGAAGGACCTCTCCTCGGGGGGCAAGGAGCCGATCTGGTTCTCCTTCGCCGCGCCACTCCTGGGCGCCGGGGCCTTTGTCGTGGGTTCGCGACTCGTGAAACGCGGGCGATCGGATTCGGGAAGTCCGGCGGGCGCGTGATACGATTGTCCGGTCGTGCCGCGGCGCTCGAGACGGATCCCGTGCCGCCCGGCCATTCGCACCAGCCACTGAAGGAGCATCCATGGCCATCCGCGTCGGCATCAACGGTTTCGGTCGCATCGGTCGCCTCGTCTACCGCATCGGGATGGAGCAGGGCCTCGAGTTCGTCGCCGTCAACGACCTCGTCCCCGCCGACAACCTCGCCTATCTCCTCAAGCACGACACCATGCACCGCCGCTTCACGCTGGGCGGCAAGCCCGTCACCACCTCCGCCACCGAGACCTCCTTCACCGTCAACGGGCACACGACCAAGACCATGGCCATCAAGGACCCCGCCCAACTCCCCTGGAAGGACCTGGGCGTCCACTATGTCCTCGAGTCCACCGGCCTCTTCACCGACTTCGAGAAGGCCTCCGCCCACAACACCGCCGGCGCCAAGCGCACCATCATCTCCGCCCCCACCAAGGCCGAGCCGAGCCAGGTCCCCACGCTCGTCATGGGCGTCAACCACGAGACCTTCGACGCCTCCAAGCACACCGTCGTCAGCAACGCCTCGTGCACGACCAACTGCCTCGCCCCGATCGCCAAGGTCATCAACGACACCTTCGGCCTCGACGAAGGCCTCATGACCACCGTCCACGCCGTCACCGCCACCCAGCCCACGCAGGACGGCCCCAGCAAGAAAGATTGGCGCGGCGGTCGCAACGCCTACCACAACATCATCCCCGCGAGCACCGGCGCCGCCAAGGCCGTCACCCTCGCCATCCCCGCTCTCAAGGGCAAACTCACGGGCATGTCCTTCCGCGTCCCCACGGCCGACGTCTCCTGCGTCGATCTCACGTTCCGCACCGCCAGGGACACATCTCTCGCCGACATCAACGCCGCGATGAAGAAGGCCTCCGAGGGGAGCATGAAGGGCGTGCTCGGCTACACCGAGGACGAGGTCGTCTCCAGCGACTTCATCGGCGACCACCACAGCAGCATCTATGACGCCGGCGCGGGCATCGAACTCAACACGCGCTTCTTCAAGGTCGTCAGCTGGTACGACAACGAGGCCGGCTACGCCGCCCGCTGCGTCGACCTCCTCAAGTACCTCGCGAGCAAGGACGGCGTGAAGTAAGACAAGGCACAAGGCACGAGGCACGAGGCAATGGCCGATTGGTGGCCCGTCTCTCCAGAGGGGGGTGGGGGGGGGGGGGCGGGGGGGCGGGTCTTTTTCTACCCCGTCTCATGGGGAAGGCGAGAAAGCCTGCCACTCCCTTCTTCTCCCCATCCTCGTGGCCCGGGCGTCTCGCCCGTGTCCTTCTCATGGCGTCCTCGTCACCACCCACACCACGACCAGCGTGCCCACCGCGCCCAGGGCCATCACCAGCGCCGCCGCCGAAACCCCCGCGCCCATCGTCCACGCGAAGAGTCCCATGAACGCTCCCGCGGCGATCGCCACCATGGCCGCCAGAACCCGCCACCCGATCCACTCCGAGAGCGGCACCACCTCCTCGTCGCCACGTGCGCGGGATGAGTCCCGCGTGCCGGCCTCGGAGTCCACGCCTCCCGCCCCGCCCTCCGCCTCACCTACGCCGACGTCCACCTCGTCCCAGTCAAGGTCCACCGAGTCGGCCTTGATCGACACCCGCACGCGCTCCGCCAGGACCACGTCGCCCCGCCGCACCATCACCTTGATCGGGTCCGACCCCGCCGTGTACCACTGCAGCCCGCCCCCCGACGCCGCCGTCCCCCCAAAGACCTCGGCCCGAATCCCCCTTGACCGCAGCGCCTCCGCCAGCGCCTCGGCCTCAAACTCCGTCCGAGCCGTCGTCAGCACCACGAGAATGTCCGGATCGTCGCCCATGCACACGCAATATATCCCCACCTCCCTCCCCTTCTCCTAAGACCTCATCCACGAAAACACCCCGCACCGGAATCCCGGTACGGGGTGCTATGGCAAACAGGACGTGTCTCAGTATGCTCGTTGGGGCGAGTCTCGCCTCTTACGCCGCGAGTTGCACGCCGGTGCTCGGCGAGGTCGTGGCCGACGCGATGAACGCGCCGCTGTTCCCCGTGCCGAAGACCACGGTGAGGATCTCGCTGGGATCGCCGACGATGTTGCCGCGCGTCCCGGTGATGATGTACTGCACGCCGCCGGAGTTCGTGGGGAGCGTCTCGTCGGTCCACTGCTTGAGCCCGCGCCGTCCCGTGGGGCGTCCGTTGGCGGCGGCGTTGCCGCCGGTGGTGGCGATGAGGGAGAAGGCCGCCTGGCCGGGGAGTTTGCGGCGGATGGCATAGGTCACGGTCCCGCCGCGCGGGTTGCTCGCGCTCCACGCCAAGGTCAGAGCGCCCGTCGGCTCGAGGATCGTCTGGAGCCGCTCGGGCTTGGCGGGCTTGGGCGCGGGCGTCGGGGGGGAGGGGGGGCTGATCCCCGCGACGGCGTAGACGGTCGGGTTGTTGGTCGTCGCGGCGAAGGCGCGGATCGTCTTGATAATATCGGCGGCGTCACTCCGCGCGATCCGCATGGCGATGTCGTTGGCCTGCGTGGCGGCCTTGGAGGCGACACGGGCGCTGTCGGCGTCGGTGAGCGTCGCCTTGGCGGCGTCGGCGTGCGTCTTGAAAAGAGCGGCGGTCTGAGGAAGGACCCCCAGGGCCGCGGCGTTGTCGGCCCACAAATCGGCGTGCGCCTGGCAGAAGGCGATGAACTCCTGCTGATTGCGTGGCAACTCACTCATGATCGAATCTCCATCGGTGCGGACGCGGGCCGGATGGGTGAGCGACGGGTCCGCCCATCGTCATCCATCCACACCGCTCCCTTGGGTGTGTCGGCCCTGTCCGCGAGAGAACGCCCCTCAGCGTGGGACCACGACACGCATCGATCGTCCGAGAAGGCGACTTGAAGGACAAGGGCCGAGAGTTCCAGGGAAAAGTCACAAGTCACGGACTGCCAAGAGATTGCACGCCGCGCACGATCGGCCGATCCGACGTGCACCGGACGTCGTGATGGCCCCGAAACACCCAGATCGATCCGCAGACACGCCCCGCGACGCCTCCGCCACAGAGTTCAACGCCTCGACAACGGAGCCTTGCGGTGCCGCAAAGGAGTTCAGCGCCTCGACACCAGAGCATGGCGCTGCCGCAACAGAGCATCGCGGCGGCGCCACGGAGCTCTGCCGTGGGACAACAGAGCTCCGCCGCGGTGCACCGGGCCTTTGCAGAGGCGCCACGGTCAATAGCGGCGGGGCCAAGGCATACAACCGACCGTGCCACCACAGTCCGGCCCTTCCTCTCCTGCTCCCTCTCCTCGTTCTCCCCCCTCCCCGGACTTTGGTGCCGTGTACCCCTGTGACGATCGGACCCGTCCGCGCGATCCATGACCCACGCACCGAAGTCCGGAGGAACGGGGGGGGGGCTGGGGGGGGGGGCGGACTTCAGTGGCACGGAGAACCGATTTCAGTTCCACGCCCCCCGGGTGCTGGCATCCAGATTCAAGACGAGCAAAGCTATCCGCCCAGTCAGAACTTCAAACGACCGACGAGAACACCTTCTAAGTCTTCGAGATCGAGCGTGTACTTGGGCGGGCGAGGTCTGCCGTTGGAGTTGCGGCCTTGGTTGTACCGTCCCAGTCGCTTGACGATCGCCGCGTCGAAGCGAAGAAACAGAACCTCAGACAATGTGGCGTGGGTCTTGCGGTAGCGTGACACAGAAGTGCGGGCACGCCGCCTCCTCTCGTAGTCCGACAGCCCGCCCTTCAGGCGACTGTGCCAACGCTGAAACGTTCGATCGACGTCGTTGTATTCAACGTCGCAGAGCGCGATCATGACACCGTGCTCGCCGTACTTCGCCACACTGGCATCGATCGCAGAACAATCGTTCAAGATGCACGTGTGATCGTCGGACTTGATGGCCTTGGCCTTCAGATCCCAGTTCACCGACCGCCGGAGATCGAACCTGATCGTGCCGAACCGATCGCCTGGAAACGAATACTCACTCTCCAGGACGCCGTGGCAGAGGTGCTCAAAGTAGAATGCCCACCACTCCATCTGCTTCCAGTTGTAGTTCGCCGACTTGAGCTCCAAGATGGATCTCTTGCCCTCCCATTCCCGTGGGAGTTTTCGAAGTGCCGCCTTGGCAATCGACACGTCGCTAGAAAAGCCGGGCGTCATTCTCGACCTCGTCCTTCATCCGCCGCATCGCGATGTCGTGGTAGTCCTCGCTGATCTCGATGCCGAGGTAGTCGCGTTTCGATTTCGCGGCCATCACGCAGGTCGTGCCGCTGCCGCACATCGGATCGAGGACGAGGTCGCCGGGCTTCGAGAAGCACTCGATCAGGTCCTGGGCCAGTTTGTCGGGATACGTCGCGGGGTGTTCGAGCTTGGTCCGGTTCCCTTCGGTGTTGCTCGTCGCGTACTCCCAGAGCGTGCCGCGACACTTCGTGTCGTTCACGGCCTTGGGCTCGATCTTCTTGAACCCCCCGTTGGTGAGGCGGTCGGTGCCCGAGTACACCTTTCCGGCGTGCTTCGAAGGCACCATGAGAGTGGACTTGTCAAAGTGTCTCGGTCGATCACCCTTGAAGAAAATCAGGATGTACTCGTGGTCGACGCGGAAGCGCTGCGTCCACCATGCTCCCGGATTGCCGTGACGCCGGTAGATACAACACTCGAAGAGCCGCCAGCCAACGCGATCCACCCAATCCACGGACCACCGAAACGTGGTTAGCGATTTGGCGAAGTCCTTTGTGCCGTCGCCGATCACTACGGCGCACACCCCGCCATCGACGGTCGATCGAAACAACTCAGAGCCGAGAGTTCTATAGTCGAGGCTCCAGTTCTTGCCGTAATCCCGGATCCCGTCATAGGGCGGACTGAACACGGTCAGATCGACATGGCTGTCCGGGAGATCGTGGAGCACCCTGAGCGCATCACCAAGCAGGATGGTGTTTCGCGGGGCGTGAGAGTACGGTGGCGTGGTCTTGCCACGCGAGGGTCTGGACTTCGTGGCGGGCATGATCCAGAGTAGGCTGGGACTGCGGATTCAGGTCTTGCCGGTGGCTCGATCTTTGGACACACTGTCCAGGCTTCTAGATCAAGCACCCATCTCCATCACCCTTCGCGCGAACGCCTCGTACTGCTCGGGCGTGTCGATCCCCTGCGTGTGCACGGCACGCACCGCGACCGCGATCCTGTACCCATGCTCCAGCACGCGCAGCTGCTCGAGGAACTCGGTCTGCTCCAGGGGCGTCGGCGGCAGGGCGACGTAATGCCGCAGGAACGAGACGCGGTAGACGTACAGGCCGATGTGCTTGAGCGGCTGCGTGGCCGAGTCGCCCGTGTTCCTCGGGTACGGGATCCGCGCCCGGCTGAAGTAGAGCGCGTGCCCCTCGCGCGAGAGGACGACCTTCACGATGTTGGGGTTCGCCGCGTCCTCGCCCGTGGCGAACGGCGAGGCGACCGTCGCGACCTCCGTCCGCTGCTCGATCAGCCGCGCCACCGCCGCGTCGATCACGCCCGGGTCGATCTCGGGCTCGTCCCCCTGGATGTTCACGACGATGTCGCTCGCGCCCAGCGCCAATCGCTCGGCGGCCTCGGCGAGCCGGCTCGTGCCGTTGGGGTGCTCCGCGCTCGTCATCACGCACTCGCCCCCGAACGACCGCACGGCCTCCTCGATCCGCGGATGATCCGTCGCGACCACGATCCGCGAGAGCGTCGCGCTCCGTCGCGCCGACTCGACGACGTGCTGGATCAGCGGCTTGCCGGTCTTGTTGGCGAGAACCTTCTCGGGAAACCGCGACGAGGCGAGGCGCGCGGGGATGAGGCCGACGATGGCGGGGGGCTGAGGAGCGTTGGGTGGTGGGGAGTCTGTCTGGTTGGTAGACATGGTGGTTCCTCCGTGGTGAGTGATGAAGAGGTGAAGAGGTGAGTGGGGAAAGGAGTGGGGGGAGTGGGGTGGGGGGGGGAGTGCTGGGTGTTACGTTCCGCGCGCCGCGGTGACGAACGCCCGGCAACGTTCCGGCGAGAGCGGGTTCGACCACACCCCTCCGTACTTGATCGACGACCCCACGATGATCGCGTCGGCGTGCTTGAGGAGCGTGCGGACGCTCTCCGTCGTCGCGCCGCTCCCCACGACGACAGGGACCTTCACCGCCGCCTTCGCCTCGGCCACATCCTGCGGGTCGGTCGGCTTGCCCGTGGCGCTCCCCGTGACGATGACGCCGTCGGCCCCGAAGAACTCCGCCGCCTGCGCCGCGTCGATCAGGGAGACGTCGCCGGTGATCGCGTGGGCGGCGTGCTTCTTCTTGATGTCGGCGAGGACGCGCACGCGCTCGGCGCCGATCGTCCGCCGATATCGGAGCAGGTCCCCCGCCGCCGCCGATGCCATGATCCCCTCGTCGGCGACGTGGGCGTAGACAAAGTTCTCGCAGCGGATGAAGTCCATCTCTGCCGTCATCGCGACGGAGAGCGCCTCGCGGTGCGCCCCCGAGAGGATCTGCACGCCGCAGGGCATCTGGGGCGCGGCCTCGCGCACGGCGACCGCGACTCGCGTCATCGCCGCGGTGATCTCCGGGCCAAAGGACCCACCGCCCATCCCGCCCGCACCCGTCATGCCCCCACCCACCCCCGGCGCACAGACATACGGCGTGTCGTGCATGTTCTCGACGATAAGCGCGTCAAACCCCGCTTCGATGAGCACCCGCGCCTCGCGCACGGCGTTCGCCACGATCTCGCGCATCGGCAACCGATGCCGCGGCGTCCCGGGGAGCGCGTCCACGTGCACCATTCCAACAAGGGCTTTTTCACCAAAGAGCAGGGCCATGCCTGAACCATAGGGTGCGACCGTCACCCGCCCCCCTCACCGACCCCCTCACCGCCCCCTGCCTTCGTCCGCTACCGCCCGCAGGAATCCGCGCCGGCCCGTGGAAACTCGCACCCGAACGAGCCACGGGCGGAGCGACTCCTCGCGTTCCTACTCGCCCTGTCCGCGAACCGCCCTCGAGATCTCGCGATAGGTCTCGGGTCGCCGGTCGCGGAAGAACTGCCACACCTGCCGCACCTCGCGAATCTGCTCGAGGTCGAGGTCGGCGACGAGCACCTCGTCACGATCACGACTCGCCATCGCGACCATCTGCCCGCGCGGATCGCAGAAGTACGACTGCCCGTAGAACTCGCCGATCTCCCAGGGCTTCTCGTGCCCCACGCGGTTGATCGCGCCGACGAAGTACTGATTCGCGACCGCGTGTGCCGGCTGCTCAAGTTTCCACAGATACTCGCTCAGCCCCGCGACGGTTGCGCTGGGGTTGAAGACGATCTCCGCCCCGTTCAACCCCAACTCCCGCGCGCCCTCCGGAAAATGCCGGTCATAGCAGATGTACACGCCCACGCGCGCAAAGCCGAGATCAAAGACCGGATACCCAAGATCGCCGGGCGAGAAATAAAACTTCTCCCAGAACCCCGGCAGGCAGTGGGGGAGGTGGCTCTTGCGATACTTCCCCACGAGTTCGCCACGCTCGTCGATCACGGCGGCCGTGTTGTAATACACGCCGGGCATCGACTCCTCCATGATCGGCACGATCATCGCCATGCCGTGCCTGCGCGCCTGCTCGCGCATCGTGCGGACGGTCGCCCCATCCTCGATCGACTCGCCAAAGGCGTACCACTTGGGGTCCTGTTCCGCGGGGAAATACGGCCCAGAGAAGAGTTCCTGCAGGCAACAGATCTGTGCCCCCGCCTTCGCCGCCTGCGCGACATACGCCACATGCCGATCGACCATCTCGCGCTTGATCTGCTCGACCGTCCGTCGCGTGGAATCCGGGCACGACGCCTGCACGATCGCGGCCCGCACAACCCGACCCGACGAACCCGTTGAACTCATTGATCCCGGTGCCGCCATCATGCCTCCCCGTGCATTCGCCGCATCATCTTGAAGCCATCGTCGATCGAACTACCAAATCTCGTGGCACAGGCGTCTCGCCTGTGTCTACTTCCCCTACATCGACTCTTTCATTCTCGCGTCTGAGTCATAGATACAAGCCTCACGCCTTCACCACCCGCGCGGTCACACCCTCAACCCCCGCCATCGCGTTCCGCGTGTCGATGATCAGCCTCGCGTGACGCCCGATGATCGCGTAGTCCACGCTCGTGTGGTTCGTCACGATCACCACCGCGTCGGCCTTGCCCAGCGTCTCCGCCGTCAGCGCCACCGACGACAAACGATACTTGTACCGCCGCATCGCCGGGAACTTCGCCACATGCGGATCATGGTACGACACCTCCGCGTGCGCGTCGTGCAGCAGGCGGATGATCTCCGCCGCGGGCGTCTCGCGAACGTCATCCACGTCCGGCTTGTACGCCAGCCCACACACGAGAATCCGCGCTCCCTTCAGCGCCTTCCCGTCGTCGTTGAGTGCCCCTGCCAGCCGCTCCACCACATACCCCGGCATGCGGCTGTTGATCTCACCCGCCAGTTCGATGAACCGCGTCGCAACGCCAAACTCCTTCGCTTTGTACGTAAGATAGAACGGATCGATCGGGATGCAGTGCCCCCCAAGCCCGGGCCCCGGATAGAACGCCTGGAATCCATACGGCTTCGTCGATGCCGCCCGGATCACCTCCCACACGTCGATGCCCATCCTCGTCATCAGCGGCTTCAACTCATTCACAAGCGCGATGTTCACCGCGCGATAGATGTTCTCCAGCAACTTCGCCGCCTCGGCCACTTCCGCCGACGACACGCCGATCACTCGCTCGATCGCCGCCGAGTAGAACGCGACGCCCACGCGCGTGCTCGCCCCGTCCACGCCGCCAACCAGCCGAGGGATAGTCCGCGTCTCCGCGCTCGCTCGGCCCGGATCCTCTCGCTCCGGGCTGAAGCACAGATAAAAATCCTTCCCGCACGCGTGCCTCGTGCCGTCCTCGCGCGATTCCAGGATCGACTTGCAGATCTCCCGCGTCGTCCCCGGATACGTTGTCGATTCCAACGACACCAGCCCGCCCTGTTTCAGCACCCGCGACACCATCCGGCACGACGACTCCACAAATGAAAGATCGGGCTCCTGGTGCATCCCCAAAGGCGTCGGCACACACACCGCGATCGCGTCGCACGATCGCAACTCCCTTTCATCCGTCGTCGGCACAAATCGGTCCGATCGCGCCAACTCCTTCGCGAGGCCAGAGCCCAGATGTTTCAGATACGTCTCGCCGGCCTTCAACCTCGTGATCTTCGTCTCGTCGATGTCGAACCCGATCACCCGGAACCCCGAGTCATGCATCGCCCGGACCAGGGGCAGCCCGACATACCCAAGCCCCACGACACCAATCGTCGCCGACCTCGACTCGAACCTCGCGATCAACTCACGGGCCGAGGCCGATAACGCGGCTCCACCATCGTCGCCGCCCGAGTCGTCCCCGCGCCCCGGCGTCCCTCTCCCCGAATGTCCACGCTGCTGTGTGCCCATGCGTTCCTCATCATCGACCTGAATTCGCACCCCGCAACCATCCACTATACAACCCACTTTGCTCGTACCCTCCCAAACACCATGCCGCCTCCGAACTCCATCACCGGCACATTCCTCCTCACAGAGTCGCCATCCACCACGCGCCTCGTCCCAGGCACCATCCATATCCGTGGCCAGTCCATCGACGCCGTCGAACTCGATCCGTCACAAGAACTCGATCTCTCCAATCCGCTCCTCATCCTCCCCGCCTTCGTCGATGCCCACCTCCACCTTCCCCAGTACGACTCCATCGGGGTCGATGGTTTGCCCCTCCTCGAATGGCTCGAACGGGCCATCTTCCCCGCTGAGGCCCGTTGGGAAGACGCCCAGCATGCCGCCAACATGACCCACCGCGTCGCCAGGGACCTCATCTCCTTCGGCTCGACCGCATTCGCCGCCTACGCCACCGTTCACCACGCCGCCGCCCAGGCCGCCATCGACACCCTCGCGACCCTCAACCTCACCGCCCACGTCGGCCAGGTTCTCATGGACCAGGAGGCGCCGGCCGAACTCATCCGTCCCGCCGACCGCCTGATCGCCGAGTGTGCGTCTCTGTGCGCGCAAGGCCGAGTCCAACCCTCCATCAACCCGCGGTTCGCGATCACCTGCTCGCGCGCGCTGCTGCACACCGCGGGCGATCTCGCCTCAAGAACCGGGCGATTCATCCAGACGCATCTTGCCGAGACCGTGCCCGAGTGCGCGCGCGTCCGCGAACTCCACAAGGAATCCACCTACACCGACGTCTACGCCGCCGCCGGCCTGCTCTCGCCGAAATCGCTTCTCGCCCACGCGATCCATCTCTCGGACGGCGAGCGGGCCACGCTATCGCGCGCGCGGGCCATCGCCGCTCACTGTCCAACCGCCAACCGATTCCTGAACTCCGGCGTGATGGATCGCCGATCGCTCGCGTCGGCGGGCGTGCCGATTGCGCTGGGGAGCGACATCGCTGGCGGGCCGGATCGCTCGATGGTGCGTGTCGCGCGCGCGATGCTCGATGCCTCCAAGCAACTCGGGCACAAGCCGCCCACCGCCGGTGAGGCGTGGCACGCCATCACCGCCGGAAATGCCGCACTGCTCGGGTTCAACGATCTCGGCGTGCTGCGCGCGCACGCCCGGGCTGACCTCATCCTCGCACGCCCGACAATCCCCCTCACGGCCCCCGACCCGCTCTCGACGCTGCTCTACGCCTGGGACGACCGCTGGATCGAGTCGGTGCTCGTCGCGGGCGTTCCGGCGTACACCAGATAGCCGCGGCCAGCCGATCGCCTATCGCGGAGCTGGTGTGGTGGGGGGTGGGTGCCGGACCGCTCGCAAACAGGGCGAAAGTCGAGTATCCTGCCCCGGCCCGCCGATGGAGGCGAACAGGACCCCGACGCCGCGCCCGTTTTATTCACCCGCGTGGCCGACTCAACAAGGACTCACGCCGCATGTCAACGAATCCACAGGCCGCCCCGCAGATCTCCCCCGAGTTCCTCGGGCACCCGCCGGGCCTCTTCACGCTGTTCTTTGCCGAGATGTGGGAGCGGTTCAGTTTCTATGGCATGCGGGCGCTATTGCAGGTCTACCTCATCAAGGGTTTCCTCCAGGCGCCCGATGAGCGAGCAACACTGATTTACGGGGCGTACAACGCACTCGTCTATGCGACCCCGTTCATTGGCGGAATCTTGGCCGATCGGTTGCTTGGTGCGAGACGAGCGGTGGTGCTTGGTGGTCTCCTCATGGCAGCCGGTCATCTGGTGATGATGGTCGAGAAATCCGAGGCTCTCTTCGCCGCGCTCGGCCTGCTCATCCTGGGCAATGGATTCTTCAAACCCAACATCTCGTCGATTGTCGGTTCGTTGTACGCGCCCGGGAGCGGGAGGCGGGACGCCGGGTTCACCATCTTCTACATCGGCATCAACCTTGGTGCCGCCTTGGCGCCATTGCTCTGCGGCTATGTCGGCGAGACCTACGGGTGGCATTACGGATTCGGACTCGCGACGGCAGGAATGCTCATCGGGATCGCGTCCTTTGTCACTCCAAAGCGGCTTACGCAGGTGCTCATCATTCTCGGGGCGCTCGTGACGCTTGGCGGCATGGTGAAGTTCGGCATCGAGAACACGCTCATGTCGTACATGTACGTCCCGGTCGGGCTCGCGTTGATCCTATCGGCGGCGGCGAGCACGATCGCCATCGAGCGAGGCGGCGTGCCCTCGAAGGTTGGCCTCTCGAAGAATCCCGATCGGATGGGAACGCTGGCCATTCCGGCACTCCAGAAACACATCATGCCATACTACATGGGAACACTCGTGACCCTTGCGGCGCTGGCATACGCGGTCGCGCCGTATAGCACAGGTGGGTACGTGGTGGCGTGCATCGCGCTCTATGCGGTGGTACTGCCGTGGGTCTCCGCGTTGTGGGCCGTCTACGCGGGCATTGCCCTGTCGCTCCCGGTCATCGCGATCATGGTGAGCAGGCCGGAGATCGCTGGTGCGGTCCTCACGGTGTTTGGGCTTCTCGCGCTGGCCTCTCTCATCCGTGAGGCTTTGAAGTCGACGTTGGTCGAGCGTCAACGGCTGTTCACTCTGCTCATCCTGATGTTCTTCTCGCTCCTGTTCTGGGCCTTCTTCGAGCAAGCGGGGAGTTCGATCACGCTCTTTACCGATCGAAACGTCGACCGTGTCGTCAGCGAAGAGCGATTCACCGAGGACCAGGCTGGCCAGACGCTCGAGTTGCCGGTCTCTCAGGCGTTCGTGGGTCTCAAGCGCCCCGACGGAACGATCGTGACGATGCAGGACATCGACAAGGAGATCAAGACGTTCCGCGAGGGGTTCAAAGCCGAGACGGGGAAAGAACCTGGGGCTGAGCGACCGAATCTTCAATGGACGGTGCTTCCCGAGCATGTCGGACAGAAGTTGCCAGGCACCGAGATTCCGACCACGACATTCCAGGCCATCAACCCCATCTTCATCATGCTCTTCGGGCTGCTCTTCTCGTCCCTGTGGAGTTACCTTGGCAGACGCGGCAGGGATCCGAGTTCGCCCATCAAGTTTGCACTCGGCCTGCTCCAGTTAGGGCTTGGCTTCGCGGTGTTGTGGTACGCGGCAAAGAACCCATCGTCGCGGGGCATGACGCCGGTGCTGTACCTTGTGCTCGGGTATTGCCTGCACACCACCGGAGAGTTGTGCATCTCGCCGGTCGGCCTCTCGCTTGTGACCAAGTTGTCGCCAGTACGCATCGTGAGCACCGTGATGGGCGCGTGGTTTCTGGCCACGGCCTTCTCGCACTATCTTGCTGGAATGATCGCGAAACTGACGGCGGTAAGGCCGCTCAAGGGCAACGAGAGCGTGTATCCGTCCCCTCAAGAAACCGTGACCACCTACGCAGGCGTCTTTGGGCCAATCGCGCTCTCTGCGGGTGTGGCGGCAGTAGTTCTCTTGATCCTCACGCCGCTCCTCAACAAGTGGGCGCACCTGGACAAACAGGAGGCGGGAGACTGACCAAGCCTGTTTGCCTCACGCCGTCTCCCCCCAGCGGACGAGCATGTAGCCGATCTCCATCAGCATCCACAGCCCGAAGTGGAAGAGCCCGGTGATGCACGCGAGCGAGGGCTTGAGGCGGAAGAGCAGGATCACGAGCAGCAGATACGCCGCCACGCCCGTGGCGATCTCATCGAAGCGTCCCGCGAAGGAGGTTCGCAGGCTGGTGAGCGCCAGGAGCGACGAGACCGCGACGAGCATCCGTCCGGGCGCGAACTCGATCCGGCCCAGAGGCCGTCCCGCCCAGATTCCCGCGATGCCGAGCGCGGCGACGCCCGTGCCCATGTGGAGGAGCGCCCGATACCCCGTCGAGAGGACGTGGGCGAGGCGTCGCGACGCATTGACCGGTGTGTCGATGTCCTTGGGCGGGGCATAGACGCCCGCGAGCACCATCGCGATCGCCAGCAGCGACACGCCGATGATGAGCGTCGCCTGGAAGCCGGGCTTGCCGGGGCGGACGATCGCGTCCTCCTCGACGGCGTCGATGTCGATTTCGTTCACACGCCGAGCGGCCCGGCGCCAGCGGGACTCATCGCCGGACTTCGTTGAGCCATCCTTGGGCTTGGGATGTGAGCCTTGGCTTCGGCGTTCTTCTCGCGTCCTTGCTTCGACTTCCGGATCGCGTGTGAGGTCGGCGTCGTTGTCCACGTCATCGAGGAGCCGTTTCTCGCCGACGCGCCTTGGGCGATCGTCCTCGACGACGGCATACGTGTTCAACTCCGACTCATCCGCATCCGAACGCGCGGCGTGATCCTTCGGCGTGCCCGCGTCGCCGGCATCAGAGGAATCATCGCGCTCAGAAGTGTCCCTGGTCTCCGGCGAGCGAGAATCCTCGCCCGGCGTCGGGTGCTCCTCGGGAAAACCAGCGTCATCGGGTCGTGTGTCGTCCATCATCCAACTCTTTCGGATCTCACGAGCCCCGCGTGCAGGAAATACTCCATCAGGTCGTGCCCCGCGAGGATCTTGAGGTCGCTCTCGAGGGCCTCACGCTCCGTGAACCCGCGAGAAACGGCCGACCGCACCCACGCCCCCGCCATCAGGAACGGCACGGGCGTCGCGTCGTGCTTGCGTGTCGAGCAGAGCGTGTAGTGATCGGGCATGACGAGCATGCGCCATCCGCCGCCGGTGCCGTCGGTTCCAGGGTCGCCGAACTGCTCCAACTTCCGGACGATCGGGGCGACGATGTGCTCGTCGATCGCCTCGAGCGACGCGACTTTGGTTTTCCAGTCGCCCTGGTGCGAGGCCTCGTCGGGCGCCTCGACGTGGCAGCAGACGATGTCGTATCGATCGATCGCGTCGCACGTCGCCTTGCCCTGGGCGGCATAGTCCGTGTCGTGGTAACTCGTGATGCCGGGGACGGCGAGTCGATCCCATCCGATGAATGATGCGATCCCTGCGAGGAGGTCGACGGCCGTGATCATCGCGCCGTGCGCGCCGTAGCGGTCTTTGAACGAGGGCACGCTCGGACGCGTCCCGCCGCCCCAGATCCAGGCCATCGTCGCCATGCGCTTGCCCGCTCGATTCCGCGCGAGGTTGATGTCGTGCGTCGGGAGGAACTCGGCCGAGAGGCGCATGAGCCGCTCGAGCACGCCGGCGCTCTCTTCGCTCGCGCCCTCGCCAAAGGGCATGTGGTCTTCCCATGCCTCGCCTGGAATTTCGTGCGGAGGTGTGGCGTCGACGCCCGCGTACGAACGCCCTGAAGCGTCCACGAGGATGTTGCGGTAACTCACGCCGGGCGTGAGCGTGAGACCCCTCACGAGCGACGGCTCGCGCTCTCGCCACATCGCCATGAGATCGCTCACGAGCGTCCTGGCCTCGGCGTCGGTGATCGCACCCGCGGAATGATCGACCATCGTCCCCTCGTTGCTCGTCGTGATGAGGTTCAGGCGGAAGATCCAGTCTTTGGGCCCGGGCGAGATTCCCAACGCCGCGGCCTCGAGCGGTGCGCGTCCGGTGTGGTACATTGCTGGGTCATAGCCCAGGAGCGACATCGAGCAGACATCGGACCCGGCCTCAAACCCCGGTGGCGTGGTGTGGGCGCACCCGACGCGACCGCGCGCCGCGAGAGCCGCGAGACTCGGCATGCGGGCCGCCTCGAGGGGCGTCCGCCCATCGAGTTCGGCGATGGGGAGATCCGCCGCCCCGTCGGGGATGAGGACGATGTACTTCACCGTGTGAGCGTAGACCCGGGTCGTGCACGGAAGCAGCGTGATCGAAGAGCGTCAACCAAGCACGAGGCGCCACACGTTCAGGAGTCGCTCGGCCATCGCGAAGCCGATCGTCCAGATGCTCTCGCCGACGATCCTCGGAAGGAAGACGATCACCGCGAGGCCGAGCAGCATCAAGCGCTGATCCTGGATCAACTCGCGGAAGCGTGGCCAGAAATCCGCGAGGATGCGAGAGCCGTCGAGCGGCGGGATCGGGAACAGGTTGAAGACCGCCAGCACGCAGTTCGCCGACGCGCCGACCCAGAAGAACGTCAGCAGATTCTCGAGTTGGCGGGGCAGATCGCCGGTCGGATAGTGGCTCCTCCCCCAGTTCGCCACGATCGCCATGCCCAGCGAACTCACGATTGCCAGCCCGAAGTTCATCGCCGGGCCGGCGAAGGAGACGTACGCGTCGGCGAAGCGACCCCTCATCCGGCTCGGGTTCACCGGCATCGCGCCCCATGCGATGCCCAGGGCGGCGAAGATGAGCAGGCTCGTCGTCCCCATGTGCACCACGGGGTTCCAGGTCATGTGCCCGGTCTCGATCGGCGTGCGATCGCCGCGGCGGATCGCCGCCCAGCCGTGCGCCAGTTCGTGCATGCTGATCGAGAAGATGACCCAGACCGTCCACGCGATGAACAGCGCGGGGTCGGAGTTCCACATGTCGGTCACCCACCAGTGCATCGCCCACTGTACGCGACGACGGCGTGATAACCGCCTCGAAAGAAAAAACCCGGGTGATTCACCCGGGCTGGTTCGCACAAAGTGAGATGTCAAACGATCGGCCTAGTGCTCGACCATGGCTGGCATCGTCTTGGCCTTCTCGATCCACTTGGTCACCGTCGCCTCAGTGGGGACGTCCGGCGAGACCTTCTTCTCGGCGTTGGTCTCGGCCATCTTCGCGGCGAGGTTCGCCGGGACGCGCTTGCCGAGTTCTTTCACCGTGTCCACGCCCGAGTTGTGCAGGAGTTCGGCGTAGTTGCCGTTCATCCCCTCGATGCGGAGCAGGTCGGCCATGTTGACCCAGTCGAGGATCTTCCGCTCCGAGAGACCCGTCTTCTGGGCGATCTCGGCCCGGCCCGACTTGGTCCGTCCGTGCTCGAGGAGTTCCTTGACCCACGAGATGCCCACGCGACCGAGCTTGGCGGCAAAGGCCGGGCCGATGCCCTCGATCGTTCGGATGTCGCCCTCGCCCGACGTGACCTGGCTCGTGGACCCGCCGCCGCCCTCGGCCCTGGAGGCCTTGACGGCCGTCTGCACGATCGTGTCGAAGAGTTTCGGATCCTCAACGGCGATCTGGCTGAGCATCTTGCGATTGAGGTTGATCCCCGCCATCTTCAGCCCGTTGATAAACAGGCTGTAGCGCGTCCCGCGCATGCGGCAGGCCGCCGTGATACGCGTGACCCACAGGCGACGCATATCGCGCTTCAGGCGGCGACGGTCGCGGAAGCGGTACACGCCCGCGCGGATGAGTGCGTTCTCGGCCTGGTACTTGTGCCGGCTCTTGACGCCGTAATACCCGCGGGCGGCACGAAGAATCCGCTTGCGAGCCTGCGCCCGAGCGGCGCCCTTGCGAACACGAGGCATGACCAACCTCCAACACTGTCCCGAGCGCGCCCAACCGTGTGGGGCCCGGGGCGTCGAACTCGGGGGAGCACTCCTCTGCGCTCGCTTCACCCGGCCGACTGGTGCGAATCAGACTTTCATTGAGTGCCCACGCTTCCATGCGGGACTCGAGCCGAGGTGGCTCACAAACAGATTACTTGGCCTTGGACGCGCTGGCCTTCGCGGCCCGGGCTGCCTTGCGAGCGGCGGGGGAGGGGCTGCGACGCATCGCCGTCCGGGGCTGGTTCCGACCGCGCAGGCGACGGAAGAGCAACTTCTCGAGGCGCTTCGCGTCCGCGTTGGACATGTACGGGTCCTTGCGGAGCTGACGCAGCCGCTTGCCACCTTTGCCGGAGCGCAAGTGCTTGTGGTTCGCGGAGCGGTGGCGGACCTTGCCAGTCTTGCTCACGCGAATTCGCTTCAGAAGGCCCTTGTGGTTCTTGTTCTTGGGCATCGACCGCTCCAGTTCATTTGGATCTACCACCCGAATCGGCAGGACCGTTCGGAGTGGGGCGGAGATACTAGCATCCACCCAAGCCGTCGGCGAGCCTTGCCGCAACCCGAAATTGCCAATCAAAGACCAAAAATGACCCCGCGAATCCCATCGCCATCGACTCCGCGACCCCACCGACTGGGGATGACCCTGTCGCCCTTGATCGTCCTCCTGGCCTTGGCACTCATCGGCCTGGTGGCGTGGAAACTTGTGATCATGCACGGCGTTCTCTTCGCCCCGGGCCAGAGCACGATCCAGATGCTCGCCAACAACGAGGAGTGGTCCAAACGCCTCATAGGCCACGTCATCGGGATCTTCGTCTTCTTCGCGGTCTCCGGCGGCATCGGCGCGTTCGCATACTTCATCTCTCGACGCTCCGACCAGATGCTCGCGATCGGCATGGCGATTCCTCTCTTTCTGGGCTGTGGCATCTTCGGGTTCCAGTTGTACCGGTTCTACAGCCCGTCGAAGCCCATCGCCACGCCGCCCACAGTCGCGACCGCCCCTTCCAACGCGAGGCCAACTCCATCGCCATCCACCTCGGCGCCGGCGCCACCTCCGACGCGCCCGGCACCATCGCCATCACCGAGTTCGCCGACTGGGCCAGTGACGCCCATCTCGCCGGCGCCAACCAGACCGCCAACTCCGTCTCCCTTCATCCCCAATGCCAATCGTCCACCCACACCCGTCCACGCCCCCGCCTCGGCTCGCTATGTCGATGTCGTCGCGTTCATTCGCGAGACCGACCCGGCCGCCGCCGATGTACTCGAGCCGCTCTTGACCGAGGTCGACGCCCAGACCGCGAATGTTCTCGCGCAACTCGATACGGTGAAGGAATCGATGGTGATGAAGCGTCGTCCTACGACGAAGCAGTTGGACGAGCGGATTGCCGCCGCGAACACCGCGAGTGCCGCCGCCCGCGCCCTCGGCCTGCGCACGCTTCGCCTCTCCAGTGAGGCCATGGATCTCTTGCGTCAGAACAACGCGAGCACCTCGAGTGCGGGCATGATCGCCACGAGCACACGCGGCGGCATGCGGAAAGCGGCTGCCGACCGGATCGCCGACTACCTCGACGCGGTCGCCGACCAAGCCAAAGTATTGAAGGAGAATCCTGCGGGGTGGGTCCTCAAGCCTGGCGGCGTGATCGAGATCAAGGACAACGCCCTGCGATCAAAGCTGCACATCCCGAACTTCAAGATGGAGACGTTCGAGAGCCGCGAGCAGGATGCCCGCGACACAGTGCAAGGCAACATGTAGACCCGGCCTTTACGGCCCCACGAAGTCATCATCCGCCGACGCGGGTGTCTCCGTCCCGGAGATCGGCTCGGCCTTGCGACCGCTCAGTTTCGACTCCACGGCCTTCAGCACACGCTCGAGGCTCCCGGGGAGCCAGATGTTGTCGCCATCGGACATTACCGGCGTCTCCATCCAGCGCACGCTCCCGTCGCCCATGAGTGCCGCCTGCCCCTTGCCGTCGTGATTCGGGCTGTTCTCAAGGGGGAAGATGACCTCGCCCCGGATCGCACGCAGAACGACTGGTGAGCGATCCGCCATGATCACCAGGTGACTCGGCGACCCCTTCGACGCGTTGTACGGTGTCGCGCGATCCATCACGCGATAACTGTACGAGATCTGGTCGAGCGAGCGCCAGTCGTCCTTGAGCACATCGGCGGCGCTCGTGGCGGCGTGCGCGTTGCCGGTGCACGCGAGGCCCTTCACCGTCGTGTATCCCTGGCTCGCGAGCGTGAAGAGGTTCGACGAGTTCGACCGCTTCGGCACGCCGACATCCCACCACGGCAGGCCGCCCTGGAACATCGACGCGACCGGGAGCACGTCCTTGAAGTCTCCCGCGTATCCCGCGAGCGCCCCGCCCGCCGAGGCGAGCGTGTCCTGGCACGACATGCGGTTGCCATGCGCCCGCACACCGGCGATCGTCGGCCAGAGCACCGCCGTCCCGAGCAGCAGCACCGCCGCCATCGAGATCAGATCCGACCAGCGCCACCCGCGCGAGACTCGGGCCGAGTGCAGCGGCGCGGCAGCACCCATCGCACGTTCTCGCGTGAGCGCCGCCATCACACGCTCGGTCGTCCGCGCCCGCTCGATCTGGCTCGTCGCCATCCCGCTGGTCAGCAGTTCGCCCAGGCTGGCGGCCTTCACCGCTCGATCTCGAAGCGACCCCGGCACACGCGACGGATCCATCGACGACGCCACGAGCGCATCGACCGCTTCCTCATCGTGCGGCGTGAGAAGAACCTCGCCGGAACGACCGTCCACATGTTCAGTCGTCGAGGCGTTCGAGCGACGGTCACTCAGTATCCGCGCCAGCGTCGCTTCCACGAGCGCCGACTTGTTCGCGCCATCATCAGAATGTGTAGAAGGGGAGCCAAACCCAAGCCCGAGCATTCCCAGAAGCCTGGCCACGATGCCAACGCGCTCACTCGACGCGTGCACCGCTTCAGGAGTCTGACGCACCCCGGTGTGGTCATCGACCCACGCGTCGATCTCGACCGAGAGTGAGTCACTCGCCCGCACGGGCCACGCCTCAGTCGCCCGCGAATCATGCTGCCGGTTCGGGTCACGATCCGTCACGAATCACCCCCACTCGAGTCCGCGTCCTTCGGTCCATCCTTCATGCCATCCAACTCGTCGCCCACTTCTCCCGTGCCCCGCGAGACCTCGCGCCAGCGCTTCGCGAACGTCGCGACCGCCGAGTGCAATCTCGACTTCACCGTGCCCAAGGGAATCCCCAACTCGTCGGCAATCTGGGCATAACTCAGCCGCTGGAAATACGCGAGCAACAGGATCTCCTTCAACGGCCACGCCATCGTGTCCAGCGCCTTCTGCACCAGCGTGCTGCGTTCGTCCTCCTCGGCCCGCGTTCCCGGCTTGGGAACATCGATCTCGAGGAGATCCACGTAATCGCATCCGTCCTCGCCGTTCCCGCCGACCGGGGCCGAGAGTTCCAGCATCCGTCGGCGGCCCTTCTTACGCAGGTAGTCCCGCCCCTTGTTCGCCGCGATCGTGAAAAGCCACGGACGAAATCGACGAGTCGAGTCGAATGTCCCAGCACTCTGGTGAATCTGGAGGAACGTTTCCTGGAACACGTCCTCGGCGGCGGCCCGATCGCCTACCAGACGCGTCAGAAACCGGATCAGGTCGTCGTGATGACGCTCGATCAGGTGTCGGATCGCGCCGACGTCACCCGTCCGATATCGCTCGAAGATCTGCTCGTCGCTCTGCTCGCGCACGAACCCTCCCTCGAATTCACGAACCCGGGGCGTCGAACCGGCCCAATCGCGCCCAGACACTCCTCGAAAAATCGACCCCCTCGGCGGCGGGGAAGAAACGCTGACCCTCGGCTCGGAGCGCTGGGGCATGGTGCTCCACATACGACTCAAACGCGCGCATGTTCGCGAACTCGTACCGGCTCCGGACCCGAATGGGTGCCTGATCCTGGTCTCCGGTCAGGCGGTCAACCTGGGCCGTTCTCGCCCCGCCCGCCACGACCGCTGCCGCGTGCCCGTCGAGCATCCACCGCACATATCGATCGGCCACGGCTTCGTTGGGCAGAGTCGCCACAACCTCATACACAATGGTGTTCTCGGAACCTTGGCCCATGCAACCAGCGTAGTCCGCGCACGCCGATCAAATCCCTTCCGGATGAGGCGCGGGCAAGCAATATCATGTGCCGATCGGCGTTACTCAAGAGGCGTATGGAGCAACTTTGGACGACTCACGTCCCCAACACCTTTTTCCTGATTCCGACCTGCCGAGGTTGCTGCGCGACGCCGCCTCTGGAGATCCTCGTGCCTGGCATGATCTTGTCCATCTCTACACCAAGCGCATCTACGCCCTGGCGAAGAGCCGGTGTCGATCGCACGACGTGGCCGAGGAGATCACCCAGTCGGTCTTCGCGACGCTCGCCGAGCGTCTCGGAAGGCAGGAGTACCAGGAACTGGGCAAGTTCGAGGCGTGGATCTTCCGGATCACCATCAACCGCGTGCGTGACCACATCCGCCGCCTCAAGCGTCGCCCCGCGTCCGAGCCGATCCACGACGACACGATCCAGAGTGAAGACGCCGGGATCGCCGAGGGCACTCCCTCGCTCGACCGCCTCCGTGAGGCGCTGCACGAACTCCCCGAGGCCGACCAGGAGGTCGTGCACCTTCGCCACTTCGCCCAACTCTCCTTCGCGCAGATGGCCGACCTTCTCGAAGAACCCGTCGGGACACTCCTCGCCCGCCACCATCGGGCTCTCAAGAAACTCCGCACCATCCTCGAGCGCGCCGGTTGCGACGCGCGTCAGGAGTTGACGCCATGACAAACATGCCGAACTCACCGAATGATCCCGTGCTCATGAATCTCTCGCCCGACCCGGCGCTCGAGCGGATGCTCGACGCGCTCGCCGATCAGGAGTCGGTGTCACAGGGCCTCGCGGACCGCGTCGAGCGGGCGACGCTCCCCGTGCTGCTCGCTTCGCGAGGGCCAGTCGCCGAGGATGCCCCGATCCCGTTCCCCTCGCGAGTGGCGGCGTCGAAGGGGCTGCGTCTGGCGGCGGCCGTCGCGATCATCGCCTCGGTCGGTGCGGTGTATCTCGCGATGCGCCCGGCCCACCGCACCTCGGGCCCGATCATCGCCAAGGGGACCAATGCCGCATCGATTACCGCCGAGGCCGATCTCGCCAACGCGATCCTCACCGCGCTCGACGACGGCACCTCCGAGCAGATCGATCTTCTGTATTCCGACACCGCTCGCCTGCACGACTCGATGGGTCAGGGCTGGTCCACATTCCTGGATGGAGGCGCCTCGTGAAGCCGCGTGCCACGCTCGCACTTTTCCTCTCGCTCGCCGCGTTCGTCACGCCGGGCGTCGTCGCCCAGCCGGGACACGATGCCCCGCCCGCGGAATCTCGCCCGCGACGGGGCCCGGGTCAGAATCCGGGTCCGGACGCGCTCGGCGATCGCGACGCCATCGCCGCCCGCCTCGAGCGGCGCCTCCACGAGATCGACCGCGAGCGCGAGCGTCTCGCCGGCGCCATCGAACGACTGCACAAGGGCGAGGATCCGGCAGGCGTGATGGGCGAGATGCACGAAGGCCGAGGCAACGGACGCTCCGGCGACGAGAGGCCACGGACCTCCCAGATCCATGGGGGCGATCACACCGGCGGCCCCATCACCAGGCCGGGCGCACTCCCCGATGTCTCGCCCGAGCAGACGCTGGAGTTCGTGCGCGTCGAGGCGCCCCAGGCCGCCGCGTTTCTGGATCGATTGAAGGAGCAGTCGCCATCGTTGCACGACCGCTGGGTATCCCGCCTCACCCCGCGCGTGCGCGAGTTTATGGCGCTCAAGGCGACCGACGCCGAGTTGTACGAGGTGAAGCGCCGCGAGTGGAAGGCGGGCTGGTCGGTCTTCGCCGCCGCCCGAGATGTGCGTGAGGCCGTCACCGCGCCCTCTCCCGACGAGAACGCGAAGGTCGCAGCGGTGATGAGTCTTCGAAGCGTCCTCGCCGAGCACATGGACGCCCGCCTCGAGGGTCAACGTCGCGAGATCCGTGATCTCGAGAATCGCATCACGCAACTCCGCGACCGAATGGAGCGCGCCGAGCAGGAGCGCCCCGCACGCATCGACGAGGTCGTCGCCAAGATCACCGATCCGGAGTTCCGCCCCGAGCGGCTGCTCATGCCGCTCTTCCGCGCCGATCCGGAACAAGGCGAATCCGGCGAGAAGCCCGATGGCCCGCCCCGCCGCTGGCGCGACCGAGGCGAGTCCGGCCGCACCGGCCCCGGCCGAGACGGGCAGGATCACAAGCCCGAATAGGCAGTGTCGTCGTGATCGATCAGGAGACGATCGCGCCCGGCGCCATCTCCGACGCCGTCGTGAGCACGACCACGCGACGGTCCGGCGCATCCTTCCCGGCAGTGCTCGCCGCGAGGAGCATCCCGCGCGACTCCTCGCCGCGGATCATCCGCGGCGCGAGGTTCGCCACGATCACAATCGACTTCCCCACCAGATCCTCGAGCGCATAGTGCTCGCGGATCCCGGCACAGATCTGGCGTGGCGTCCCCGAGCCGTCGTCGACCTGGAGTTTGTACAGGCGGTCCGCCGACGGATGGTTCTCGGCGTGCACGATCTTCGCGACACGAAGATCGAGTTTCGCAAACTCCTCGAAACTCACCACCGCTTTGGTCTCGACGCTGCCCGCTTCCGCCATCGCTCGTCTCCAAACTCGAAGTCAGTTCGCCGGTACATCGGCGACCGGCGCCGAGGCTCACACGCACCGATGATAGTCGAACGCGCGACCTACCGGGCCCCGCTCGTCCACCAGCCGTCTTTGAAGACATCGAGCGTCGGCTCGATCTCAAAGACCTTGGGCACTTCCCTGGGGTCGGGATCGAGGAGGACCTCGCCGTGATCAACACTCAGTTGGGCCGACCACGAGCGTTGATCGCCATGCAACAGCCACGACTCGAATCGCAGGTGGGACGCGAGTTGACGTGTAGTCAGCGTCGGCCCGGGGAGCCCGTTGCACACGGGACAGAGCCGCGTGTCGAACCCATCGCCGCCCGGCCTCGCCCGCCGCACGACGCGGTCATTCGCGCACTCGGTGCAAGGCCAGGCCCGGGCCTCGCGGTCGAACCATCGCACGCCGCCGGGGAACTCCGAATCGCGGAGAAGACGATCGAGCCGCGTGAGCGTGGAGCGGACCTCAGTGTCCTGGAGGATCCGCCGGGCCTGGATGCCATCGCCCGAGCGGATCAACCCGATGAGCGAGGCGAGGCGATACCCCAGACCATCCTCGGAGAAATCCGTCTCGCCGCGCGGGATGAGGATCGGCTGGTGCCTCGCGTCGAGTGATCGAGCCAGGGCCGCCAGCCAGCGTTTGTGCGCCGCGCGTCCGCTCACGTCGGCAAGCCCAAGACATGCCGACGCCGCGAGTTCACGTCCCGCGGATGAATCATCGGCGTGCGTGAGCGCGAGGATGTACAGGCGAATCGTCAGACGGCGCGTGCCCACGTCGTCACCCGCAGCGTCGGCGATTTCCTCGGCGAGCAGGAAGAACCCGCGGGCGTCGCTCGGTGAGAGTTCGCCCAATCGCCCCGCCCAAGGCGTGATCGCCCCTCGCTCGACCTCATCAAAGGCCGAGGTGATGAGGCGTCGCGGCTGGGCATGTGGAGGTGCGGCGGCCTCGTCATCGGACGAGGTATCGGGAGTCGGATTCGACGGGGTCGAGGACGGAGTGGTGTCTGCGGGCGCATCCGTCGACGCTGGCGTCGCGGGTTGGACAGCAGCATCTGAACCGTTCATCCCGAGCACATAGGTCACGCCGACGCCCGGTCCCGAGGGGTTGCCAGCCTGGGCCATGGTCGACGGCGTGCCGCCCAGCCGCACCTGCCACAGCCTCGCGTGCGCGAGTTCACCCGCGAGGATCTGTTCGACGATGTGCGTGGCGGTGCGTCGAGACGCGCCAAGGTCGTCGAGCACGCCACGGACGGCCCCAGAGTCGCCGGGCCTCTCGATCGAGATCATGTACGCGAGGAGTTCGGCGATCGTGACCTGGTGGGTGGCATACCGCTGGGCCGGACCCTCGGCTAGGCGCAATCGGGCTGACGCGCGGGCCTCGATGTCGCGGATCGAGAGCGCCTCAACGCCCGTCGGCGTGTGCCGATCTGCCTCGAGCCGCCACGCCGCCACGAGCGCGTCTGCGGCCTGGTCCGCCGGTTCAACCATTGTCGCATTCGGATCGATCGCCGTTGGCGTGGTGTCGGACGCGTTGGGTTTCACGGGACGGATGCCCATCGCGGTCTCGGCTCGGGCGCGGGCCGTCGCCGCGAGCGCCTGAGCCTGCGCGTCCACGCCCTGGAGTTCATCGGCTCCGGCGGTGAGTTCGATGAGCCGCTCAACCAGCCCGCGCCTCGCCATCGCGCGGAAGGATGGATCTCGCGGCGCGGGGAGGAGCGTCCGGCTCATACGCTCGAAGAACATCGCGTTGTCGCGCGTCAGGGGTGCGAGCGTCGTCGCATCGAGGCAGGCAAGGACGAAGGCCGGGTGCCCGGAGTTTCTCGCGACGGCACGAGTCGCCGCCTGTCGAAGTGTGGAACTTCCTTTGAGCGAGTCGTCCACGATCACCCGAGCCTCGGCCTCCGCCAGCGCGTCGCTCGAGGGTGCGTACGACGCCAGGAGTTCGGCGCGAACACGCGGATCTCGCGTCGACTGGTATTGCACTAGCCACGGTCCAGAACTCGTGGGCGCGTTGAGGCGCAACGTGTACGTGATCGAGTGCCCAGCCCACGCACCGGAAGGGGCGCCGGAGAGTTGGATCTGTGTCGGATCGATCGGATTCGTAGGGGCGGTCTCCCCGGCCCACGCGAGTGCGGCATCCGCCGAGAGTCTTGAGAGCGTCGCTGCACGCTCGAGAACTTCGCTGAACTTCGGGTTGGTGGTCGAGCCGGCACCGATCACGCCAGGCGCCCGCGCGAGCCACGCGTCGATCAACTCCTGACGGCCCTTGCCCGGATCAAGCCCCCACGCCGTGCGCAAACGATCGCGAACTTCTGCCCGCGCGATCGGACCCGCCGAGGCCCCGAGCACCATCGAGACGTCGAACCCGTCTCCCGAGGCGAAGTCGAGGAGCGATGACGTCACCGCGTGGAGGTCCGCCTCGCTGATCGTCGCATCGTCGAACCATCGGATGAGCGACGTGCGTGCCCCTTGTCCAGCGCTCCACGAGACCCCCCGAGCCAGTCGCCCAAGCGCATCGAAGACGCCCTTGCTCAGCGTCGGCTCCTTGGGCCCGCGCATGAGTTGTTCCATCGCCGAGAGCGCGACGCGATCATGCTCCTGGGGCGAGAGCCCAAGCGCGTCCAGGCCCAGAATCCACTGGTCATAGGCGAGTGTGACCTCCGACGATCGACCCTCGATCGTCTCACCGCTGGGGACGAGTCGAGCGGAGACGATCGTCATCGCCGCGATCGCGCCCGCCTGGAACGAGCCCTCGCGCACGTGCAATCCCGCGAGGCCCGGGCCGCCCATGCGCGATCGGATCTCGCCCATGACCCATGTCGGAAGATCTCGCTCGCGGGAGAGCCGCGCACCAAGTCCGCACGCCCAGATCGCCGGAAGGATGTCATCTGCGGCAAGGACCGACGCCGCACCCTTCGCGGTCGACGCCGTCGAAAGCCGATCGAGTGGCTGGAGCGCCGAGTCGATCACGCGCACGCACAACTCGCGCCGATCGGAGACTCGATACAGCGACTCGATGACCGCGCTCTGCACCGCGATCGATCGGTCCAGAGGCGACCGAGTCCACACACGTCCCGCACGCTCGCACACTCGCGCCAGGCGAGCCATCGCCGCCTCAGGATCGGTCTCCAACTCGCTCCGGATCGCCGGAATCTCGCGCACCAGCCCATCCATCGTCTGGCGAGAGGTCTCCTCCGTCGCCGTTTCTCCCGAGGGCGTGGGCTTCGAAGACGTGGTGGGGAAGTACTCCCTGGGTTTCGTGGGGTTCGTGGACGAACTCGGTGTGCTGTCGGCGGCAGTTGTCCCTTCGATCGGCGTCGTGCCCGTCGAGGGTGCCGTCGAGCCTCCGCGCATCGACGAGAGATACACGACAACACCTACCGCGACGACCACGACCGCGACGAGCAGCACGCCCGCCACCATGAGCATCGAGCGCACAGGGTCGGTTTGCTCGAGTTCCTCTGGATACACCTCATCGAGCGGGCTTGGCGGAGTTGGTACCGCTCCACCCATCTCGGCAAACGCCGTCGAACGTGGCTGACTCACCTGAACATCTGACCCGATGCTGCCTGTCGATGGTGGGAATGCTCCAGAATCGCTCCGCTGATGCGGCGACGCAGTGTGCATCGAACTCCCATGCGACGAAATCGGTGCGGCATGAGTGGCGTGGGTCGCGTACGCCGGAGCAGTGGTCGCTGTGCGCACTCCCGGCGCCGAAGGCACCGCAAGCCCCGTCGCCAGGCGCTGGATCGACCCCATCAGTTCCGGGGCCGACACGCCCACGGTCTGGGCCACAAGCAGCAGCCGATGCAGCGACGATCGGTTCCACCCGCCAAACTGCGCGAGCGTGGCGATGACGGCATGGTCCATTCGTCGTTGCGCCGCCTCGCGCGCGTCGATGATACCTTCGCCCTGCATGGGAGCACTCGTCGCGGGCGCACTCTCGAGCAGCCGAGCCGCCGCCGCGTGCAGAGCAAGCCGTACCTCATGCGCCTCGCCCGTCGCGCCCTCGGGATGGGCCGCGAGCAACGACAGTCGTGTCTCGAGCGCCCGGATGATCGATCCTTCCGTGCACGACTCGGGCGCGATGCCCAGAAGTGCGAAGGGACCCTCCATCGCCCCGCTTCCAAAGAACCGCTCGATCGCGCTTGAGGGACCCATCATCGGGCACCTCCGCCCGAAGGAGATGGAGATTTCGGCCCACTCCCCGCACCCGTTCCGTTCGTGCCCGATCCAGTGGCTCCCGATCCATTCGTGCCCGGCGTCGCGGGTGCCGCGCCTGCCGGCGACGCATCAGGAATCTCCACCTCAAGCATCCGGAACTTCGCGTCCCATGGTTCAGGTCCATAGTTCGGATACAGCAGGACGTGCTGTTTCATCGCCTCGCGGGCCGCCGACGCGTCGAGTTTCGCGAGCAACCGAATCGTGTGATACCGCGCCTCGAACCAATCTTTGGAGCCTTCTGCCAGCCCGCTCGAGAGATCACGCCACGCCCCCTGCGCGCCGCGAACATCGCCCGTGCTCTCCAGGAGCGTGCCAAGCCGGCGCAAGGTCTCGGCGGTGCGTGCCCCGGCCTTCAGCGCCTCCTGATCGAGCGCGATCGCGCGGTCGCGCATGAGTTCATCGTGCTCGCTCTCCCAGATCGCCGCCGCCGCGCTCGCGACACGATCACGCACGACCGATCGCGTCGCGTCGTTCCCCGCGCCGAGTTGCTCAAGGATCATCAGCCCGTGCCGGACGACATCGCGCGCCGAATCCATCGACCCGGGGTTCAATCGCCACTGGTCGGTCGCGCGCTTGTACAGCAGTTGATCCGCGGCCCGCGCGAACGCCCCGCCCTGTTCACGCAGAAACGCCAACTCGCGCTCCACACGATCCTCGGCCCGCCTTGCCACCGCGATCTGCAGCCGCCGATACGCGAGTTCCGGCTCGACCGACGAGATGTCCATCGAGTGGAAACTCGCCACCGTCTCCACCGTGTGCACCATCTCCTCGGCCTTGTCCACGTCTCCGGATCCATTCGCCAGGAGCGCGTCAGCAATCTGTCGAGCCAGGATCACCACCTGCTGGGCGGCGTCACGCGATGGCTCCTCCGTCCCCGACGACGCCCGCGTCGCGAGCAGTCGCAGCACAGGAAGCGAGACCTCCGCAAATCGCGACGCCGAAAACTCCCGATCCGAGGCGGCACTCCGCCGATACGCGCGATACAGCAGCCGCGACGCCTGCAACCGCGACGCCTCATACGTCGGCGCGTCCGGCGCCACGCCCAGCAGCACCTTCAGCACCTCCTCCTCGCTCATCAGTTCCGTCCCGCTCTGACGCAGGAGTAGCCGCACGGCATTGTCCGTCGCGGGATAGTTCTTGAGATACAGAATCGCCAGACGATCCCGCTCTTTCGCGAGCGAGGGCTTCCCGCGCTCGATCCCCATGTCCAGCGCCACGATCGCGAACCACAGCGCGTCCCGACGCACGCCCCCGGCCTCGCTCGTCGTCGCGTCGTACGCCCGCGTGAACGCCTCGGCCGCATCACCAAAGTCCCCCGCATAGAACCGCGCCAGCCCGATCCGCGTCCGCACCCTGGAGTGCTCGCTCGCGAACTTCTCCGCGTCCGACGACCCGATCGCTGACTCCAAGATCTTCGCCGAGTCGCGATACTCGTTGGCAACTGAGACCCGCGCCGAGGGCGCGTCGGGGTCCTCGCCAACCTTGTGCATGGATCGTGCGCGATCGAAGGACTGGAGCCCGCGCACATAGAGCACGACGAACCCCTCGCTCCCGATCGGGGCCGTGCCATACTTGGCGACAAGATCGAGCACGTGCCCGATCTCGCCCTTCGCGATGAGCGCCCCGAACCCCAACTGTGTGAGGTCGTCGATCATCCGTTTCGTGCCGCTCGAGACACCCTTCGCCGTCGCGCCCTCGAGCGCGAGCACCGCCACCAGCCGCGCCTCCGAGAGTGTCAGTTCGCGCTCGACCCCGTCGTGGTCCTCGCGCAAACGCCGCTCCAGGAGCGCCATCGCATCGCTCCACCGCTTCGCGCCCGCGAGCACGACCATGCGTCTCCCGAAGATCTGCTCCGCCACACCAACCGGCACGCCCGACTCGCCCGCGACCTCGTCCAGCCAACGCAGCGCCTCGACGTCGTTCCCCTGCATCGACAGGCACAACGCCACACCCACAGACGCCCGAGCCACGTGCTCATGGACCAGAAGCGATCGGGGCAAGCGATCCAGCGTTGGCGGCTTGCCGGGCGTCGCGTTGAGGATCATGCCAAAGTCGACAAGCGCCGACGCGATCGTGCCCGACGAACCTGTCAACTCCGCCTTGTAGTACTTCACCCACCCCGAGTAATACTTCGCCAGCGACCGCAGCCGCCGGGCGTCCTCCAGATCGCTCCGCACCTCGGCAAGCACGCTGTCGGTCGCCCGCTCGTGGCGCGACTCAAGCGATGCCACACGCCGATCGACTTTGTCGCCGACCTCACGGAAGATCACCGCCGCGCGATCGAGCACATCCTTCGCCTCAGAGACCTCGGCCTCCGTCGCCAGCCGCAACCGATGCCGCTCGGCGATCTCCTCGGCCCGCAAATACGTCGCCTTCGCCAGATCCAAGCGCAACTCGAACGTCTCCGCGCCCGGCACGCGGCGCATCAGGTCCTCGGCCTGTGCCTCCACGAGCGCCCGTTCCTTCGGGTCCTGCACATTCGAGAGCAGCCTCACATACAACTTCCCGAGTTCCTCGGCCGCCCGAACGCGATCGGCCTCCATACTCGTCGCAAGTCGCGCCCGAAGGTGCGCCCCCAGCACGCGATCCAGCCCACGATCACGGAGGTACTGCTCGAGCCGCGCATCCCCGGAAACCTGCGCCACAGCCGCGGAAGCGAGCATCGCCCCTGCGCCAAGTCCAACAAGTTGGCTCCAGGCTCTACTTCGCGGGGACATAACTCACCTTGATAAACCCGGCGTCCTTGCACGACTGCAGCGCCGTCGCGATCGAGTCCACACGCACCGACGAGGATCCGCGAACGAACACACCGACCTCCTTGGGCAGCGGCGTGAGCACGCGCGTCAGCGTGGCGCCATCGGTCACGATCTGCCCGCCCACACGGAAGACCTCCGCGTCGCCCTGCCTCTCGACACTCACCACCTGCGGCTGCAGGTCACGGCCCGCTCCAGCGCCCTGACGCTCCGCCCGAAGCCCCGACGCCAGTTGGCTCTCCGGCGGCGTGATCTGGGCCGTCACCAGGAAGTAGATCAGCAGCAGAAACACCACGTCGATGAGCGAGACCAACGGCATCGTTGCCGACTCCTCGCGCACGCTGCGGAGCAATCTCATGGCGAGCCTCCCGGACTTCCCTGCCCCGAGGTTCCCAGTTGCCAACTCTTCACGCCCAAGACGCTCAGCCGATCCGCGATGAGGTTGATCGAGTGCGCCCCGGCGCTCCGGTCGGCACGGATGTGAACGTGGACCTTCTCCGCGCCGCCCACCTCGGTGATGGTGTGACCCACGATCTGCACGAGCCGATCCATCAGCACGCTCTCGCCGCCGACAAAGTACCGCCCCTCGGCACTCACATCGATCGTCAGCGAAGCGCGCGATGCCTCGGGGAGCGTCTCGCCCTTCTCCTCAGGGAGGTCCACGCGAGTCCGAGCCTCGCGCGAGAACGTCGAGGTGAACATGAAGAAGATGATGAGCAGCATCACCACGTCGATCATCGGCGTCATGTCGAAGACGCCGTCGCCCGCCTCGATGCGCCGGGTGCGTGTCATCGCGCGCCGGTCTCCCGGGACGCGCCCACGCCATGCGGCACCTGCGGCGGCATCGCCGGCGGCACACCCGGACGCGCCGCGCCCGGTCGCGCGGGGGCTCGTCCGCCACGCCCCATCCCCGCGCCCTCGATCTCCGACGCAAGTCCCTCGATCACCTCACCCGCCTGGAGCGCCAGCCGCTGTGTTCTGTTCCGGAAGTACACTGAAAGTGCGTGGCAGGGAATCGCGACCACCAGCCCCTGTACCGTCGTGATGAGCGCGATCGAGATGTCCCCCGCGAGCTGCGCCGGCCGGGCCGCCCCCTCCGTCGTGCTGATCGTCTCGAAACCGCCCACCATCCCGACGACCGTGCCCAAGAGTCCCAGCATCGGCGCGACCTGCGCGATCAGCGCGATTCCGTCCGTGCTCCGCCCCAACCGATCCACCTCGGTCGTCCCGGCCTCCTCGAGTGCAGATCGCATCTCCAGGAATCCGAACGGCGAGCGCATGCACCGCGTCATCGCCTGCCCGAACACCCTCGTCACAAAGCAGCGATTCTCCTCCGTGTCACAGAATCGAAGCGCGCCCTGGATGTCGTTCCCGCGAAGATGCCGGGAAAGCCCCTCGACCACCTCCGGCGGCGTGAGCCTCGTGTCGCGAACCGTCAATAGATGCACGATCGCGAGCGCCACCGCCGTCACCGACAGCATGATGATGACATACCCGATCGGACCGCCGCCCTTGATGTACTGCCACAGCGTCCGCGACGACGCCGCACCAGGCCCGGCCTGCGCCAGCGTCGCGCCGATCATCCAACACACCGTCGAATGCACGATCATGGACCCTCGCCTTTCACGCTCGGTGGAGCCTTCGCCGGAACATCCGACGCCGTGCCCCTCGCCAGCAGCCAATCCGTCGATGAACTGTTCGGATACCGAATCACCAGTTCCTGCTTGAGTTTCGCCGCTCCCGTCTGGTCGCCCATCGTGTCGAGCGCCGTTGACGCCTCCGCCAGCGCGAGCGCCGTCAGCGCCGCCGAGTGCCGCTCCAGCCGCGCGGGGATGTGCAACAACTCCGAGATCCCCAGCAGCCGCGACTCCTCGTCCTGCTCGAGAAGCAGCGACCGCCCGATCCCCACACGCGCCCACGCCTCGACCCACCCGCCCGATCGCGTGTCGATCATGCCCAGCAACTCACTCCGCGCCTTGGCACGCGCCGACTCATCGCCAAGCCGCGCCGCCACAAGGCTCGCCACCAGCGACAGCCCCGGGTCCTTCCCCTCAACACGAAGGAGCGTCGAGAGATCGCCGACCTCAAGCCCGCACTCCCCACGCGCCGCCGCCAGATACAACCCGGCAAGGTGCGCCGCGCGTCGTCGCGCAGGACCAGCGTCCTCAGACAGACGGCTCACCTCGCTCAGCGTCTCACCCCGCGCCAGAGCCTGAACCGCCGGCGTCTTCTGCCAGATCGGCGGGAGCGACGACACAAGCCCCAACTCCGCATCAAACTCCAGCCCGCGCTCCAGCGCCTCTCGATCCTCCGACCGCCCGAACAACTCCGAGATCGGGACACCCGACCCCACCCACACAAGCCAGGGTTCGAGCGCCAGCGTCTGCACGCCCCGCGCCAGTCGGCAGCGCACCAACCCCGCTGAAGCGATCGCCGCCGTCGGGCCTTCCTCCCGCGCAAACATCGGCATCGCCCTCTCGAACAGTGGCTCTGCCCCGGGCACGTCGCCACGTTCCAACCGCTCGCGCGCCCGCCACAGGTCCTGCCCGCCCTCCAGCCACGTCGTGATACTTGCCGCACGCTCCGTCCCCGCCGCGGCACCCTCGATCAACCCCACCCGGTCCCAACCGATTACCGTCGCCGCCATCTTCCCGTCGGCGTCACGCTGCCGGATCGTTACCCCCGCCGCCGAGAGCGACTCGACGCCCGCCCGCTCCCACCCGGCACGCCGGGCGTCACCAGCACGCAGCACCAGCGTGAGTGTCTCGTTGGCATCCGCCGTCGCAACGACATCCTTCCCGTTCCCAGAAACCGGCGCAGCGTCCTGGGCCATCACAGGCGCGGCCCACACCCACGACACCGCCAGCGCCGTCACACCCACACGAGAGGCTGTCCACACACCTCGTCTCATGGGGGCCCCGCTATAAACGTGTACGAACCCTTGCTCAGCGCCGCGATCTGCTTCATCACCTGTTCTGAGTCCCGCGTCCCGAAGCAGATGCAATGGATCGGCACACGCAACTTCGCATTGAGCACCGCGATCTCGTCCGCCGTCACCGGGTCGAACTCGCCGTCCGTCATGAAGTAGATCGCCTCGGGGCGCGGCTTCATCGCGAACGCGACCTGAAATGCCGGCAGCGGCACCGTCCCTCCAGCGTCATGCAGGTTTCCGATCTCCGTGATCGCCCACCGCTTCCCGCTCCACACTGCCTCGGTCCACTCCGTCTTGTTCCCCAAAGGCATTGCTCCGTCGCTATACGGCAGCACGATGAACTGGGCCGTCTCTGACAGCGACCGGATCGACTCGCTCAACTGCCCTTTTAAGGAATCGAGTTTACCGCCGACGCCCATCGACCCCGAGACGTCGACGATGTACACAAAGCGGTTCCCCGTCGCCTCGACGCCGAAGAAACTCGCCCCGCCGCCCCCCGCGCCGCCCATCGCCTCGCCCGAGGTGCCCACGTCGCCGCCCCCTGCGAGCGTGCCGATATCCGAAATTTCGCCGATCGCGCCCTCAAGCCCGCTCGCCGCGCTCGCGTCCATCAGGTCCGCCGCCACAGGCTCCTGCATCGACATCTCAGGGACGGCCGGCGCATCAAGCGCCACGGCACTGTCCTGCAGCGACGCCAACTCCTCCTCCGACGCCACCGCGAACTCGACCCCAGGCCCCTCCGTGTCCACCCGCCCCGGCCCCGCTGGCCCGCCCCACCCGATCAGCATCGACATCAATGCCATCAGGATGTGGACGACCACCGAAACCAGGACACCAACAACCGCCGCCCGCCTCCCCCAACGCCACAGCAGTTCCCGCAGGCTGGGCGGAACCTCCGCGTCGCGGTCATTCTGCAGTTCAACGTACTCCGTCACAACCTTCTTCATGGGTATCGCTCGGGCGGGCGTCGTCACACATCATCGGCGACACGCCACGCGCTCACGCACTCGGCATGAGAGTCCTTCGCGCACGCCCATGCTCGGGGTCACGCCGCCCACGCCAAGCCTGGTTCCAGACCCGTTCTCGCAGGATCCGCCACGCGGGTGGTGCAACGCTCGTGCGGGAAGCGACCATTGGGGGCCGCCCCAACAGTCTACAGACATTGCCCGTGCCGGGTTGCAACCCTCTCGTCACCCCCAGCCTGTCACCCGCGCACCGCGTGACCCGCCCATACGTGTCGATTCGACGCCGAAACGCCCCTGGTTCGACGTCATCGGCCCACCCAACCGATTTCCAGACATATCCTTGGGCAAAGTCCCTTCCGCCCGCTCACCCACGATCGCCTCAATCCCGCTCCTGCCGCCCCAAACCATGCCAAACCACGCCGACGCATCCAAGCCCTACCGCCGAGTCCTCCTCAAACTCTCCGGCGAGTCCTTCGCCAAGCCAGGCCAGTTCGGGATCGATGGCGAGGAACTCTCCTCCATCGCCAAAGAGATCAAGGCCGCCACCGGAGCAACCCAGATCGCCGTCGTCGTCGGCGGCGGAAACATCATCCGCGGCGCCTCCCTCGCCGAAGCCGGCCGAATCGAGCAGGCCACCGCAGACCACATGGGCATGCTGGGCACCGTCATCAACGCGCTCGCCCTGAAGGAAGCCCTCTTCGCCGAGGGCGTCGATTGCCGCGTGATGTCCGCGATTGAGATCCGCGCCGTCGCCGAGCCGTTTATCCGCTCTCGCGCCCTGCGCCACCTCGAAAAAGGCCGCGTCGTCATCCTCGCCGCCGGTACGGGCAATCCTTTCTTCACTACCGACACCTGCGCCGCCCTCCGCGCCACCGAACTCGCCTGCGACGTCCTTCTCAAAGCCACCAAAGTCGATGGCGTCTACTCCGCCGACCCCAAGAAGGACCCCAAGGCCACCCGCTTCGACCGCCTCACCTTCGCCGAGGCCCTCAATAAAAACCTCCGCGTCATGGACATGACCGCCCTCGCCATGTGCGGCGAGCACAAACTCCCCGTTCTCGTCTTCGATTACAAGAAGCACGGCAACATCGCCAAGGCCGTCCGAAAGGACCCCATCGGCACCCTTCTCTTGCCTTCGTAAGAACCGGCCCCAACCCCCACCCGATCACACACCCGACCAGCCAAGGAGCCATCCATGTCCTTCACCGATCCCGATTCCATCCTCCTGTTCGCCGAAGAGCACATGGAGAAGGCCGTCGATTATCTCAAGCAGGAGTTCCGCGGCATCCGCACCGGCCGCGCCCACCCCGCCCTCGTCGAGTTCGTGAAGGTCGATTACTACGGCTCGATGACCGAACTCAAGTCCCTCGCCGCCATCAGCGTCCCCGAGCCGAGCCAACTCCTCGTCAAGCCGTTCGACGCCGGAAGCGTCGCCGCGATCAAGACCGCCATCGAGGGCGCCGGGCTTGGCCTCAACCCCATGCCCGAGGGCAAGCAGCTCCGCATCGCCATCCCCATGCTCTCCTCCGAGCGCCGCCAGAAACTCGTTGCCCAGTGCAAGAAACTCGCCGAGGAGCAGAAGGTCGCCATCCGCAACATCCGTCGCGACGCCAACAAGCACGCCGACGCCCTCGCCAAAGCCCCCACCGGCGGCCTCCCCGAGGACGAGATCGACACGCTCAAGGAAGAGATCCAGAGCCTCACCAAGAAGGCCGAAGAGAACGTCGACACCCTCACCAACAACAAGGTGAAGGAAGTGCAGGAGGTCTAATCGACCGTCGTTGGCTCGACGTTCCGTGGTCTCCAATGAAACAGGGCTGGAGCACACGCTCCAGCCCTGATCTTTCTTAGACTCGTGGCACAGTCGTCCCGCGTGTGCCTCTCACTCTACAACTCAATACCGATAGTGGTCCGGCTTGTACGGCCCATCCGACGACACGCCCAGATACTCCGCCTGCTCCTTGCTCAACTTCGTCAGTTTCGCCCCCAACTTGTCGAGGTGCAGCCGCGCGACCTCCTCGTCGAGTTTCTTGGGCAGGACGTACACCTTCTTCTCGTACGCCTTCGTGTTCGTGAACAACTCGATCTGCGCCAGCACCTGGTTCGTGAACGAGTTGCTCATCACGAAACTCGGGTGCCCCGTCGCGCAGCCCAGGTTCATGAGCCGCCCCTCCGCCAGCACCAGGATCGAGTGCGCCTTCACGCCCTTCCCGGCCGGGAAGGTCCACTCGTCGAACTGCGGCTTGATGACGTGGCGCGTCGCTCCGGGGAACTTCGCGAGTCCCGCCATGTCGATCTCGTTGTCAAAGTGCCCGATGTTCGCGACGACGGCCTTGTCCTTCATCCGCGCCATGTGCTGCACGGTGATGACGTTCTTGCTCCCCGTCGCCGTGATGAAGATGTCCGCCGACTCGATGTAGTCCTCGGCGAGCACCACCTGGTACCCCTCCATGCACGCCTGCAACGCGCAGATCGGGTCGATCTCGGTGACGAGCACGCGGCAGCCCTGCCCGCGCAGCGCCTGGCAGCATCCCTTGCCCACGTCGCCATACCCGTAGACGATCGCGACCTTGCCGCTGAGCATCACGTCCGTCGCGCGGTTCAGCCCGTCGAGCAGCGAGTGCCGGCAGCCGTACAGGTTGTCGAACTTGCTCTTCGTCACGCTGTCGTTCACGTTGATCGCGGGGAAGAGCAGTTGCCCCTTCTTCTGCATCTCATACAGGCGGTGCACGCCCGTCGTCGTCTCCTCGCTCACGCCGACGATGTCCTTGCCCATCTTTGTGAATCGGCCGGGCCGGTCCGCGATCGAGTTGCGGATGGTGTCCAGGACATACTTCCATTCCTCGGGATCGTTCTTCGCGTTGTACGCGGGGACCTTGCCGGTCTTCTCGAACTCCGCGCCTTTGTGCACGAGCAGCGTCGCGTCGCCGCCATCGTCCAGCAGCATGTTCGGCCCGGAGCCATCCGGCCAGGTCAGCGTCTGATCGACGCACCACCAGTACTCTTCCAACGTCTCGCCCTTCCACGCGAAGACCGGGATCCCCTTGGGGCTGTCGGGCGTGCCCTTGGGGCCGACCGCGATCGCCGCCGCCGCCGAGTCCTGCGTCGAGAAGATGTTGCACGAGCACCAACGCACATCGGCGCCCAGTTCCACAAGCGTCTCGATCAGCACGGCCGTCTGCACCGTCATGTGCAAACTCCCCGCGATCTTCGCGCCCTTGAGCGGCTTCTTGCTCGAATACCGGCTGCGGATCGCCATGAGGCCGGGCATCTCATACTCCGCGAGCCGGATCTCGTCGCGGCCCAGACGGTGCAGCGTCAGATCCTTCACGCGATAATCGGGCGTGCTCATGGCAGACTTGTTGCTCTTCATCTTCATACTCGGTGCTTTCGTCGGGGGCATGACAGTTCCTTTGTAAATGTCCAAATGGTCAAATGGCCAAAATACCAAACAAGATCCTTCGTCTCTTCGTCTCTTCGTCTCTTCGTCTCTTCGTCTCTTCGTCTCTTCGTCTCTTCGCCTCTTTGTCTAGATCCTCGCCACGCACGCAAACAGCCCCGGGCCCATCGCCTCCGGCTCGCTCGGCAGCGGCGTCACCTCGCACGAGCCGAACCCCGCCTCCAACGCCCACGCGCGGAGCGTGCGGGGGTCAAACCCCATGTGCTTGTGCCCCATCGTTCGCTTGTACGCCTCGCGCGAGTGGGGGAGCATGTCCACGATGAGCGCGACGCCTCCGCCGCGCTCGGTCGTGAGCACCCGCCGCATCTCGCGGAGGATCGCTTTCGGGTCGTCGGCATGGTGCAACACAAGCACGCACACCGCCGCGTCCACCGAGCCGTCGCCAAAGACATTCCGGGGCAACCTCTCGAGTTCACCCTTGACGAACCGCACGTTGTCGAAGCGCGCGAGCCGGGCCTTCGCCGACTCCAGCATCGCCGCCGACGTGTCCACCGCGATCACGCCGCCGACGCGACCTTCGACGCCCTCCCCGACGCCCCCCTCCCACCCGCGCTCATGGCTCGACAGCCACGGCGCGATCAACTCCGCCGCGTTCCCCGTCCCGCACCCCAGGTCGGCCACACGCCAGTCTGGCCACACCAGCGCCAAGAGCGAGACCGCCGTGAACGACGAGCCATACAGCGTCTCGCGCACGCGCTCCCACTCGCTCCCGCCGCCGCCGCCGACGCGCCCGAAGAACGACTCGCTGTCGGTCCGCCGCTCCTCGATTACCGCCCGCAGCCGCCGCAGGTCCTCGTCGAGTTCGGGATCGCTCACACTGTTCGCTCCGCCGGCCACGCCGATCAACTGGTCCTTCACCACCAGCCACAGCGCCCGCGACTCCAACGGAAGATCATCGAGCACCAATCGATATAAGGTCTGCGTCCCCTCGTTGCGGCGCACCAGCCATCCGCCGCCGCTCGTCCCGCCCCCCCCGCCTCCGCCTCCCTCCGCCAGCACCTTGAGGTGTCGACTCACCGTCGACTGCGGCAACTGCACGACGCTCGCGACCTCGCCCACCGAGAGTTCCTCGATCTCGAGGATCCGCAGAATCCGCAGCCGCACGCGCTCGCTGAGCGCCGCCAGTCGCTCAGTCACCGGCGAGACCCGAGCCAAAGGCTCCCCCCCCCCGCCCACCGAGACCACGCGCGAGGCCACCCCGGCGCGAGCCGTCTCCGCGCTCGACCGTTCCGCCTCGGACCTCATGGGTGTTCTCGGGTGGCTCTTCGAGGGGGTCTTCGACAGGGACTTTGGGGGGTCTTTGTGCTTCATCCGTTCATCCGGATGAATGGTAGAAGCCGCCCCGCCCCTCGGCAAACTCTGCCACCGAACACCCCACCCGATTGTGGCCGCTACGCCAGCCAGTTCGGGTCCCGTCAAGAGGCCCATCCTGCCCCGATCCGGCTCCGCTCGATGGCCGACCACCCCCATTCCAAGGCCATTGGGCGGCATCTGCAAGTTCTCCGGACGATTTCTGGAACAAAAAAGCCCCCTCACGAGAGCAGAAAATCCCTTCACGAGAGCCGTAATGCCCTTCACGAGAACAGAAAAGCCCTCGACGGGAACAAGAAAGCCCTTTACGAGAACAAAAATGCCCTGCACGACAACAGAACGGCCCCGCACGACCGTCGTTCAGCCCTTTTCAAGAACAAAATCGCCCTCGTCCGGAACAAAAGCCATGCCCTTGGCTCCAGACGACGCGTCGTCGGTCGCGGGCACTTCCCTTCGTCAGCCGCGGCACGTCCCTTTCACCGTTGCAGCAGCGTCGCTGGGAGTTCGAGGATGGCTTTGCCGCGGCGTACTCGGAGGGTGACCTCCTGGCCTGGGTCGAGCGTGCCGAGTCGGCGGAGGAGTTCGGGGAGGTCGCGGGTCGGCTGGCCATCGAGGTGCGTGAGGCAGTCGTTGGGGGCGAACTTGGCGACGCCGACGGGCAACGGGAAAGGGACGCTGGAGACGATGGGGCCCTCGCCGGTGCCGTTGGACATCTCGACGCCGAGCGTCGGCATGCCGGAGCGGGACTCTTCGGGAACGGAGGGGAGTTGCCGGAGCCAGAGGGAGAAGTCCTTGTCGAACTGGGCGGCGGTGGTGTCGAGGACGCGATGGATCGCCGTGACGCCGGTGGGATCCTCGTCGAACGTGCTGGTGTACTGCGCGTACCAGTCCTTGAGTTTGCCGAGCGAGTGGAGGTAGAGGAAGACGGCGCGGGACTCGGAGTAGTACGCCATGCGGCGCGGGCCCTGGAAGTCGTAGCGGGTCTTGCTGGCGAGGGCGGCGAGGGGGACATAGGTCCTCGACTCGACCATGCGCTTGGCGATGTTGGTGCGATAGGACGGGGCGAGCACGAGGTCGGTCGCGCCCGCGTCGGTGCGCACGAGGTCGTAGTCCTCGACGAGGGCGCAGAGGCCCTCCTGGATCCAGATGGGGTGGACCTGGGCGAGTCGCGTGCAGGAGCGCCAGTGGAGGACGTGGAAGAACTCGTGGCGGAGCGTGCCGCCGAGGTCCTGGGCGATGAGGCGCTTCTGGTCGTGCTCGTAGGCGCCGCCGATGGTGGAGAACTCGCTCTGGATGCTGACGCCGAAGGTTGCGGCGGCCCAGCGGTTGTAGTCGCGGCGATCGGGGAGGACGACGACGCACCACGCGTCGCTCGCGGCGAGCGTCGGATCGAGAATGCCGGGGAAAAGGTGGCGGTCGGCCCAGTCGGCGAGGAGCGACATCTCCTGCTGGATCTCGGCGAAGGAGTCGGGCGGGAAGGCGCTGAGGTAGACGAGCCGGGCGCGGTCGTCGGTCGCGGTAAAGTCCGCGGAGGGGAAGGAACGCGTGTTGTTGGCGACGGCGGCGTCGCGGCGGGCGCGGAGCACCTCGTCCCATCGCTCGAGGATCTTCGCGTAGAGTGGTCGCGAGCGGAGGCTCGCGAGCATCGGGTCGCGCTCGATCTGCACGCGGTCGCAGAAGCCGAGTTCGAGGGCGCGGGAGAGAAATCGCTCGGCGTCGTCGGGATCGCCGAGCATGGCGCGAACGCAGGCGAGGTTGTACTGGATGACGAAACTGTCGGGCTGGAGCGTGAGCAGTTCGCGAAAGAGCGGCTCGGATCCGGAATAGTCGGCGTCGAGCACGAGACGCAAGGCCTTGGCGTGGAGTTCGTCGGCGCGGTCCCGGTCGCGGCGGGATGTGGTGTCCTTGTCGCGTGCGGGACGGGGCTTGGTGGGAGGTGAGTCGGTCGAACGCGGCGGAGGAGCGTCCTGGGCGCGTGCGGCCGAGGTGCCGAGCGAGAGTGCGGCGACGAGTGCGGCGAGTGCCAACGATTGGGCGGTGTGTGGCATGAGGAATCTTTCGCGCGTCGAGGGCGCGCGGTGTAACGGCAGACGAATAGTCACATCCAATGCTTGGGACCCAAGACCATGTGGGGAGACGTGTTCGATCTCAGGAGCCGAGGAGTTTCGTGAGTGCCTGTGGATACGCCTCACGCTCGCACTCAAAGACTCTCGCGGCGAGCATCTCTGGCGTGTCGCCTGGAAGCACGGGGCAGGTCTTCTGGAGGATGATGGGTCCGGTGTCGTAGTCGTCGTCGGCGAGGTGTACGGTGCAGCCGGTGATCGACTCGCGGGCGTCGAGGACGGCCTTGTGGACGCGAAGGCCATGGAGCCCGTGCCCGCCGAACTTAGGGAGGAGCGCCGGATGGATGTTGACGACCATGCCGCGGTACCTCGGGAGGATGGGGAGTTTCTTGAGATAACCCGCAAGCACGATCCAGTCGGGGTTGGTGCGTGAGAGGATCGCGTCGAGGGCAACGGGCGAGAGATGCCCCGGATGGATCTCGACGTGGAGGCCTCGCTCCTGAGCGCGTGTGGCGCCGGGACTTTCAGAGGAAGCGACAACGAGAGCGATCTCGGCGTGGAGCGTGCCACGTTGGATGTGGTCGTGGATGTTGAGGAGGGTTCGCCCGCCGCCGGAAATAAAGATGGCAAGCCTTGGAAGGGCGCGTGGCGGCTCCTTGGCGACACTCGAGGTCATTGGAATGACCTCACGAGTTCGAGGGCGTCGCGGGCCGTGCCCCAGGAGAGGGAGATGCCCATGCGGCCGTGCCCGTAGTTGTGGATGATGGAGCCGTGGGAGGTGCGTTCGAGTTCGAGTCGAATGTCCTCGAAGGTGAAGTCCTCTCCGGCGCTGTCGCGGACGCGTGCGGGGCGAAGGGCGATGTGATACGTGGCGTCACTCGGAGAGAGTTCGTGGGCGTTGGGGACACCGTCGTACGCGAGAAGGCGGCGGGCGCGGTCGAAGATGGGGAGGAACTCGTTGGGAGTGAAGCTGGTGTTCCAATCGTCGAGTTCGAAGGTGCTCCCGATGGCGAGGTGGGTGGGGTAGACGAAGACGTAGGTGACAAGGCCGTTGGGTGAGTCGTCGTGGACGCCTCGGGTGAGACGGAGGTGGTTGGGGACCCGTGCGATGATGCCGCGAACGGGCCTGAGGCGTGTGTCGTGGGCGAGTTCTCGAGCACCGAGGCCGGCGCAGTTGAGGATGACGCGTGCGCCGCGATCAAAGAGGTGGTCGAATGAGGTCACGTGCTCAAGAAGGAACCGGGCGCCGAGGGAGATCGCCCGGGCATGGAGCCAGGGAATGTAGAGTGTGGTGTCGATGTGCGGGCGATCGGTCTCGAGGATGGCGGACACAGGGACGTTGGGCGGGATGGGGATGGGGCGCTCGTTGAGCAGGTGTTCCCACGGTCCGTCGGCGGGTGAGTCCTTCGAGAACTTGTACCAGCGGACGGGGGCGGTGTGGATCCCTGCGGAGGGGCCAACGTGTGCCGCTGAAGAACGCTCGAGAGCGCGAAAGGTGCGGAGTGATTCCTCGATCCAGCGAACGAGCGTGTCGTGGGGCGGGCCTTTGTAGGGCGTGAAAAGCGCGGGCGCCACGGTACTCGGGCCTTCGGTGATCGGGCGATCGTGGACGATGGTGACGGGGTGGCCGGCCTCGAGGAGGCGGATGGCGGAGGTGAGGCCGACGACGCCGGAGCCGAGGATGAGGATGGGGGTGTGGGACACGGGAGGTCTTGGGTTTCAAAGAGGCTTGGAGAGAGAGACCCGTCTTGGAGAGGCGGGCCACCATTGGGGCCACTCTTACACGGTGGGTGGATTCTTGAAGGGGATGGGTGTGCCCTCGGCGTTGACGGCGACGAGGGTGATAGTCGCGGTGGTGACGGGAATCGTTTCGCCGGTGGTAAAGCGTTCGGCCTCGACGGCGATGGAGATGGTGACGGACTTGGTGCCGGCCCGCTCGGTGCGTGTGTAGAAGTTCACGGTGTCGCCTAAGTGCACAGGGGCCTTGAAATCGACGCGATCAAGGGAGGCAGTGACCCAGCGGTGCACGCCGTGGCGTCGGGCCTCGACGAATCCGGCCTGGTCGATGTAGGAGAGGATGACCCCGCCGAAGATCGTGCCGTATTGATTGGTGTCCTTCGGCATGGTAATGACGCGAAGGGCGAGGTGGGGCGGCGTGGGGAGATCGGTCATAGCGGGAAACCGTAGCGCGGCGGGGGGCGAACTACAGTGGTTGGGCCGTCGCCAAGCCTGCGAATCGCGGGCGACACGAGTGGCCGCGAAGGAGTTGAAATGGGCGATCACAACGCGACGGATGGGCATGCGAAGAACGGGCAAGGGTGCTGCGGCGGGCACGGCGGGGGTTGCTGCGGCGGGAAGGCACAGAATGGCGAGACACGGCACGAAGGCGTTGTCTCGACCGGGTGCTGCGAGGCCGAGATGAGCCTGCCCACGACCGTCGAAGACTTCGAGCGCCTCGCGACGCCCGAGTTGATCGCTCGATACCGACGCGGCGTCGAGAACTACGACCGACGGGTCTTCCTGCTGACCGAATCACAGATGGACACGGCCTTCCTCCCCGAGGGCGGCGTGGGGCAATGGCCGGTGCGTGTGCTCCTGGGACACATCGCCGACGCGGAACTGGTCTTCGTGTCGCGTATGCGACGTGTGGTGGGCGAGGATCGGCCCATGATGCAGTCGTGGGACGAGAACGCGTTCATCGATTCGAACGTGTATGGCCTCACCGATGGGACGCGCCGAGGCGACGCGGAGACGGAGCGTTCGCGAGTGTCTCAGGCCTTGGGTGGTTTCATTGCCGTCGTGCACACGCTGAGGCAATGGCACGGAATGTGGCTGATGTCGCTGCCTGCGGAGGCGTTCTCACGCGAGGGCTTGCACGAGCAGCGCGGCGAGCAGAGCCTGAAGCGGATCCTGGCCTACGCGACGTGGCACCTCGAGCACCACGCGCGGTTCCTGGGACTGAAACTCGATCGGCTGGTGGGGAGCGAGGTGCTGCGGCGTGAGCCGGTGGCGGCGGGAGCGAAGAAGGAGTCGTGCGGGCCGGGGTGTGGGTGTGCGAAGGGATGAGTGATCGGACACCGCTCTGGAGAGCGGTGCCACCAGGAGAGGGTCGCCGGGGCATGGCCAGGAATACGGACAATCGTGAGTTGAGACACCGGGTGTGGAGCGACGCGATTTGGACACGATCTTCGACGAACGTCGGTATCTGATTCCCTTTCGGTCCACGCTGTTGCCCCAGATCTTCACGGACACACTCGTGATCGGCGGCGGCGTCGCGGGCTTGCGGGCGGCGGTCGCCGCGAGCGCACACGGCGAAACCATCCTGCTCGCCAAGGGCGAGTTCGGGCAGACCAACACGGCATGGGCGCAGGGCGGCATTGCGGGCGTCCTGAATGGCGCCGATTCGCCGGAGGCTCACGCGAAGGACACGCTCACCACCGGCGCGGGGCTTTGCGAGCGTGACGTCGTCGAGTTGGTGGTGCGCGGGGCGAGAGAACGCCTGAACGAACTCGTCTCGTGGGGGATGCGGTTCGATCGAGATTCAACCGGCACGATCGCGCTGGGTCGCGAGGGCGGGCACTCGGCATCGCGGATCCTCCACGCGGGTGGCGACTCGACCGGGAAGGAACTCGAGCGCTGCCTCCTGGAGCGGGCGCGAAAGGTCGGGAAGGATCGCCTGCGGATCTTCGAGCGGTGCTTCGCGCTGGACCTGATCACGCCGACGGGCGAGGTGGGCGCGCCAGTCATGGGCGCGATCACGCACCATCCAAAGCATGGCTTGCAGGTGATCTGGGCGAAGGCGACGATCCTCGCGACGGGGGGTGCGGGCGTCCTCTATCGCGAGACGAGCAATCCACCCGCGGCGACGGCGGACGGGATCGCGATGGCCTATCGAGCGGGGGCGACGCTGCGTGACATGGCCTTCGTGCAGTTCCATCCGACGACGCTGTACGTGCCGGGCGCGAGCCGGGCGCTCATCAGCGAGGCCGTGCGCGGCGAGGGGGCGTATCTGCTCGACGCGTCGGAACATCGGTTCATGACCGACGTCCACCCGCTGGCAGAACTGGCGCCGCGAGATGTGGTCAGCCAGGCGATCGTGCGCCAGATCGCCAAGCAAGGTGGTCGGCACGTGTGGCTGGACTGCCGACACTTGTCAAACTTTGGAACGAGGTTCCCGGGAATCGCGGGCGTGCTGAAGCGATTCGACCTCGATCCCGCGACGGATCTCATTCCGGTGCACCCGGCGATGCACTACATGGTCGGCGGCGTGATGACCGATGCCTTCGGCAGGACGGACGTCCCGGGTCTGTACGCGATCGGTGAGGCGGCGTCGAGCGGCCTGCACGGCGCGAACCGGCTCGCGAGCAACTCGCTGCTCGAGGGCCTGGTCTTCGGCGAACTGACAGGACGAGTCGCGGACGAGATGCGGGGCGGGGGACCAGGCACAAACGGGTTGCGCAACGGCTGGGGCGTCCCCGCGAGGCCGGCGCCGGTCTCGGTCGTGAGTGACATCCGCCCGAGCGACCACGGCGAGATCGACCTCTCCGACGTGCGGTCCAGCGTGCGGTCGGCGATGTGGCGGAACGTGGGCGTGGAACGCACCGGCGCGAAGTTGGGCGATGTCTCGGAGATGCTCGACTTCTGGGCGAGGTACACGCTCGACAAGATCTTCGATGAACCAGGCGGGTGGGAAGCGCAGAATCTATTGCTTGTCGGCGCCCTGGTCGCGCGATCCGCACTGTGGCGAGAGGAGTCCCGAGGCTGCCACGCGCGTCTGGACTTCACCTCGCCCCGCGAGGAGTTTGCGGCCCACGATCTCTCACGACGCGGGCGTTCGAGGATCGTCGCGCAACCGATTCGGTCGGCGGGGGAGGATGGCGGCGCTATGGGCATGGAGTACAAGGCGAGCCACGCGACGGTGCGCGGCGGAGAAGCATGAGTGAACGCCAAACGCTCCATCGCGAACGCAATCACCACGGGCATGTCGCTCGTCGTGTGGGGGTTGCCGCTGACACTCATCGGCGGTTGTGAGCGCGAGATCCGCGTGGTGAAGTATCACCCGCTCCTGGGCGGGCTGGAAGGTTCACAGGCGGGGATGACGGTGACGGGGGCAGGGGGAGCGGGGGTCACCTCGAGCGTGCTGGCTGCGCAAGGCCTGCCCGACGGCCAACTCGTGACCAAAGATTCCGACGGGACGAAGCACCTGCACGCGGCCTCGCCCCGGCACCTGCTCATCCACGTCGCCAGGACGCTCCAGGCCAATGACGCGGCGCTCTTCGTCGATCAGGTCCTCTCGCAGCGTGTGCGTGACGAATGCGACCGAACACGCCGCGACCCGCGAGAGGCTTTCGATTTGCTTGTGGAGCATGAGCGAGACCTGTACACACTCTTTCGCGCCATGCCGATGGGCGAGGCGACGCCCGGTGTGATGATGAAGTCGGTCTTCGGGCCCGACGGAAAGGGCGGCATATCGGGGGGCGTCATGCGCCTCGTGCTGCCGGAGCGGCAGAGCCGGGACGCCAAAGGGAACCTGCTCGTGTGGAACGGCGTGGACGTGGTGCGCGAGATAGTGGACGGGCGCCTGGAGTATCGCCTGTGCTGGTTCACATCACCGGGGGATTGAGTCCGAACTCATCCCGCGCGAACGGCATCGCGCACAATCTCCATGGCCCGATCTATCGCATCGCGTGAGACATCGAGATGGCAGACGGCCCGGAGTCGCCGCGGCGCGACGGGGAGGATGAACACGCCGCGGTCCTTGAGTCGGCTGCTCAGAGCCTGAGCGTCGAAGGGCAGGGACGCGTCGAGATCGATGAAGACCATGTTGCTCTGCACGCCCAGGGACTGCTGATCGGGCGCGAGGCGCAGGCCAGAGATCGTGGCGAGACCCTGGGCGATGTGCTTCGCGTTGGCATGGTCGTCCTTGAGGCGTTCGACGTGGTGATCGAGGGCGTGCAAGGCTGCGGCGGCGAGCACACCTGACTGTCGCATCGTGCCCCCGAACATCTTGCGGAATCGGGCGACGCGGGCAATCGTATCGCGTGACCCGACGACGATGGACCCCGCGGGGCAGCCCAGCCCCTTCGAGAAACACGCCGAAATCGTGTCGAAATGCCGAGCGTAGTCGCTGGGCGCATGACCAGTCGCGGCGCACGCATTCCACAGGCGGGCGCCATCGAGATGCGTGCGAAGGCCGCGTTCGCGGGCGAGAGCAGTGACGCGCTCGACCTGAGCCAGGGGCCAGACTGTCCCCCCGCCGCGATTGTGCGTGTTCTCGATCACGAGCAATCGCGAGTGCGGGAAGTGGATTGAGTCCTGGCGGATGGCGGCCTCGACGTCGGCCGTGTCGAACAACCCGCCCGCCCCCGCGAGCGGACGGATCATGCACCCCGAGAGCGCGGCGGGAGCCCCCGTCTCGTAGTGAATGATGTGGCTCCCCTCGTGAGCGATGATCTCGTCGCCCGGCTCGGTGTGGGCGCGGATGGCCGTTTGGTTCGCCATTGTCCCCGTGGGCACAAAGCACGCGGCGTCCTTCCCAAACATCGCGGCGACGCGTTCTTGAAGGGCAATGACCGTGGGGTCGTCGCCCAGGACATCATCACCAACGGCAGCACGAGCGATCGATTCACGCATCGCGGGCGTGGGACGGGTGACGGTGTCGCTACGAAGGTCGATTGGAGTGGTGAGCGGCATGGACGAGGATATGGGACGGTGTGCAGTGTGGTTGCAAGGTGTTCGTGCGACCGGGCGGTCGGTGTGCATGGAACGGCAGTCCAAGTGCGAGCGGCGGAACGATGCGATGACGCACGCGATCGTCTGTCATCCTGGCACGCTGGCAGTCGTTTCGGGCATCGACGGCATTTGTCCTGCCCCTCGGCGCCGTCAGAAACGCGATTGGCGCGGTTGGGCGAGGGTGGGGGGTGGCTGGCACGGGCTTTGTTTCATGTCATGCGTGGCCGCGACGGTGCGGTCACACACGAACATTGAACATCAGGACAAAGGAGTTTGCCATGACCATGCTCATTCGTCGGGCGCCGCGTGAGGGGATGCCCTTTGCGTCGGTTCTGGATCGGTTCTTCGCGGAGCCGTTCTTTGGGGAGGGCGGCACGATGAGCGCCTTGGAAGAGGGGACGCTGGCGCTGGATGTCTCGGAGAATGAGTCGAGCGTGAAGGTGCGGGCGTCGCTTCCGGGATTCACAAAGGACGACGTGCAGATCGACGTGCACGAGGGCGTGCTGTCGATCTCGGCGACGCATGAGGAGACCGAGGAGGTCAAGGAAGAGAAGTTCTATCGCAAGGAGCGTCGTGTCGGGTCGGTGAGCCGTCGCGTGGCGCTGCCGTGTGCGGTGGATGAGACGAAGGCCGAGGCGGAACTGAAGGATGGTGTGCTGACGCTGAGCCTGCCGAAGTCGGTGTCGGCGACGCCGAAGCGTGTGAAGATCAAGTAGTACTCTCGCGCCTCATGGCCCCGGCGTTCTCTCTCCTTGACGCTTTGGGCGGCTGTGGGGCGCGAGTACGAATCACTCTGCGGTGCCATGTGGCACGCGACCCGGACCCTCGGCCTGTGTATGGCCGAGGGTTTCGTTCTTTGGGCACAGACGGTCGAAATCTCAGTCGGTGGCCTTGTCGATGGCTCGTTCGGTGGCCTCGGCGGCACCGGAGATGTCCTTGCCGACGCCCTTGACGGTGTTGCAGGCGGTAAGGGCGAGGAGGGTGATCGAGGCGGCGAGGATTGCGGCACGCTTGAGCGTCAGTGTGGATGTGAACTTTGTCATGACGTTCTCCGTTGATAGGGATCTCGACAGTGTATCTGGGTGGGTTGGCTTCCTCGTGTGAGGCTGAGCAATCCAATGAAAAGGGCCCGGAGCGAGTCCGGGCCCATGCGTTCGATGGAGTCATTTCGGTCAGCAGCCGGCCTGGAAGCGGACGAGGAAATAGAGGAGATCGTCGATGGTGACGGCTCCATCGTGGGTGCCGGTGCCGCTGCCGTCGTCGACGTCGGCGCTGGCATTGCCAGACTGGAAGAGCGTGAGGTAATAGAGGAGGTCGTCGATAGTGACGGCTCCGTCGACGGTTCCTGTGCCGCTGCCGTCGTCGGTGTCGGCGACACATCCCGAGGCGCAGTTCTCGTATCGGGCGATGTTCTTGGAGGGGATGGCGCTTCCGATGGCGTCGAAGGTTCCGGCGACATAGAGATCGCTGGTGTTGCCGCGCGGGACGACGGTCATGAAGGCCGGGGCCTCGCCCGAAGCGGCGAACTGGGTGGAAGGCGCAGACCACGCTGTGCCGTCGTAGGCGGCGAACTTGGGGATGCTCCCGGCGCCAATGGTGGTGAAGAGTCCGATGGCGAAGAGTTTGGATCCGTTGCCGTCGTCGAAAACCTGGAGATCGGTGATGCGTCCGTTCGGACCTCCTCCGGTGGGCTGGGTCCATTGCGTGCCGTCCCACTTGGCGAAACGGAAGACGGAAAAGAGCCCGGCGATGGTGAAGTCGCCGCCGGCGTAGAGGTTGTTGTTGAACACGTCGACGGCATAACAGATGTTGTTGAGTCCTTCGGCGAGGGCGAACCACGCGGTGCCGTCCCACCTTGCGATGCGGAGGGCGGGCTGGCCGTCGGCGGTGGTGAAGGAGCCGCAGACGATGATGTTGCCGTTGTAGACGGTGGCGTCAAGGACGACATTGTTCAGCCCACTTCCGAGAGACGACCAAGTCGTTCCGTTCCAGACGGCGGCGCGGTTGATGCCGTTCGCGCCGCCGGCGGACGTAAAGGCACCGAAGGCGTAGAGCTGTCCGTTATGGACAAGGAGTTTGTTGACGGTGTTGTTGAAGCCGGACGTGAGCGAGGACCAGGTGGTGCCGTCGTACTTCGCGATGCGGTTGAGGGCTGGGGCGGTGGTGGTTTGCGTGAACTGGCCGGCGACGTAGAGGTTGCCAGCGAGGGAGGCCGCGGTGAGAACGGCGTTGTTGAAATCGGACCCGGGAACGTTGCTCCATTGGAAGGTGGTCGGGTTGAATCGGACGACGTTCTGGACGGGTGCTCGACCGGCAAAGTTCATGTCTCCGACGGCGACGAGCTCGGGACCGGAGCCGAAGTCGTGCGAGGCGAGCCCGCTGGGGGCGGAGGTCAGCCCGCGCTCGAAGGGGATCCAACCCGAGTTGTTCCAGAGGATGAGGCGCGTGGCGGGTATGGAATCGACCGAGGAGAAAGCGCCGCTGACCAAGAGATAGTTCGTGGCGCCTTCGCTGTACGGCGTGAGCGAGTTGACCGTGCTGTTGGGTGTGGGGAGAGCCTGCCAGGTCGTGCCGGTCCAGCGAACGAATCGCGAGGTGTTGGCGACGATGCCGGCCTGTGTGAAGGCACCGCCCACGATGAGGGCGTTGTTGAAGGGGACGAGGGTGTTGACGGTGTTGTTGACGCCGGCGGCGACGTCGTTCCAGGAGGTGCCGTCGAAACGCGCGATGCGGTTGGCGGCGATGACGCCGGAATTGGTGAAGGTGCCGCCGGCGTAGATGGACCCGTTGAACTCGGCGAGGGCGTTGACGGTGTTGTTGAAGCCATCGGCGACGGGGACCCAGTTGGTACCGTCGAATGTGGCAACGCGGGAGACGGGCGTGGCGCCGGAGTTCAGGAAGCTCCCGGCGGCCCAGAGCGTGGGTGTGCCGTTGCGGGTGAGGACTTTGAGGGTCGTCACGGTGTTGTCGAAGCCCGCGCCGACGGGGCTCCAGGAGGTGCCGTCCCAGCGGGCGACTCGGCTGATGGCTGTGCCGCCGATCGAGGTGAAACTGCCCGCGGCGTAGAGGCTGCCGTTGAAGTTGACAAGCGAGTTGACGATGTTGTTAGCGCCGGCTGCGGTGCCTGTGCCGAAGGGGGACCAGTTGGTGCCGTTCCAGCGGACGATGTTGGATATGGCTGGCTGGCCGCTCGCCTGGGTGAACTGCCCGGCGGCGAAGAGTTGGCCGTCAAATACGGCGAGGTCGAAGACGTTGCCATTGAGCCCGACAGAGAGTTGGGACCAGTCGTGCCCGTCATACTTCGCGAGGCCGCGAATGGTCTTGCCGCCGATGACGGTGAAGTTTCCGGCGACGAAGAGGGCGCTGCCATTCCCGTCGTCGTGGGTGATGGCATCGGAGACGACGTTGTTGGGGCTGGCGCTGGGGAACTCGTTGAGCCAGGTGGGTGTACATTGGGCCTTCACGAGCGATGTGTCCATGAGTCCCGAAAGGAGCACGGCAGCACCGACGTACAGACTTCGAATCCGTTTCATGTGAACCTCTCTTCCGTGTGAAAAAAACGTGCTTCGTTGTCAGAGTACACCGGTTGAGGGGGAGAGGAGCACCGGAAAATCAGCATGATCGGAGATTGCCAGGTGCTTGCAAACAAAGACCTTGCGCGGCACTCTGGGGACTTTGCGCAATCTGAACGTTATCCTGACAGACATTTGTTGCCTCTCGCGGATCGGGCTGCCCATGGCGACCAGTACGATGCATCGCGTGGTGTATTGACGAAATCTTGACCAGGAGCACACACATGAACCGACGGATGCGTGGGATGTTGACGGCAGTTGTGGCGATTGGAGCGGCGACGCTTCTCGCAGGCGCCGGGCCCGTGAAGGTTGACTCGAAGTTGGCCGAGTACAAGGCCTCGCAGGGCGTTGCGGGGACGATCAAGAGCGTCGGCTCGGACACGATGAACAACGTGATGGCGCACTGGAACGAGTCGTTCCAGAAGTTCTACCCGGGCGTGAAGATCGAAGTGGAGGGGAAGGGTTCGTCGACGGCTCCTCCGGCCTTGATCCAGGGTCAGAGCCAGTTCGGGCCGATGAGCCGCGAGATGAAGTCGTCGGAGATCGACGAGTTCGAGAAGAAGTATGGCTACAAGCCGACGAAACTGCGCGTGGGGATCGACGCGTTGGCGGTCTTCGTGAACAAGGACAACCCGCTGAACGAGATCAGCCTCGACCAACTGAAGAAGGTCTTCTCGGTGGCGGGTCCCGACATGACCTGGGGCGAGTTGGGCGTGACGGACGCGAAACTCAAGGACCAGAAGGTCGTGCTGTACGGGCGTAACTCGGCGTCGGGAACGTACCAGTACTTCAAGGAGCACGCGCTGGGCAAGCAGGATTACAAGAGCACGGTCAAGGAGCAGCCTGGCTCGTCGGCTGTAGTCCAGGCGGTGGGGACGGACACGCTGGGCATGGGCTACTCGGGGATCGGGTACGCGACGGCGGACACGAAGATGCTGAAGGTCTCGACGCACGGCGAGAAGAGCGTGACGCCGGCGTATGAGACGGCTCTCTCGGGCGAGTATCCCTTGGCCCGGTTCCTGTATGTGTACGTCAACTTCGACCCGACCAAGGCGCTCGAGCCGCTGCGGGCGGAGTTCATCCGGTTCATGTACTCCAAGCAGGGCCAGGAGGACGTGGTGAAGGACGGCTACTTCCCCGTTCCCGAAGCCGTGGCGAAGGCGGACCTGAAGACCGTTGGCCTTTCGAAGTAGTTCGCGGATACGATTGAAGATGCCGCGGGGGTGAAAACCTCCGCGGTTTTTTTTCGGGCACGACGCCCGGATCACACGGCGGTCGGCGAGCAAGGCCGGCCGATATCTTGACCGTCAAGCAAGGAGACGATCTATGAAGAGTCTGTGGTATGTGCTGGCCGCGGGTCTCGCGGCTGGTGTGTCCTCGTTCGCGATGGGACAAGCCGGCGTGGATCTGAGTTCGGCGTCGGGGTCGTACGCCGATGAACTCCTCGCCGACGCGGCGTCTCGGTCGAGTCTGCTCGATGACGTGGGTGGGGCGGGGTACAAGGGCAAGTTCTTCATCACCGACGGCGGGCCGAACACCTTTGAGTTCGGCTCGCTGTGGCAGTTCCGATTTCAGTTGAATCGGCGGGACAACGTGACGCCGTCGGACGACGAGACCACAATGGGGTTCCAACTCCGCAAGATCGAGTTGAACTTCTCTGGGACGTACTTCGACCCGCGGTTCGGGTACAAGATCCAGCCCGAGATCAAGTCGGATGGCTCGATGTCGCTGGCAGACGCGTACGGAACGGTGAAACTCGAGAATGGCGTCACGCTGCAGTATGGACAGTTCAAGTTGCCATTCCTTCACGAGGAACTCGTGAGTTCGTCGGCGGGCCTGACGATGGAGCGTTCGGTCTTCAACCAGGTGTTCACGCTGGAGCGATCGCAGGGCCTGCAGATCGAGTTCAGCGAGGACGAGTACCGGTTCATGGTGGCGTTGAGTGATGGGCGCAAGGCGCTGAACACGCCGTTTGACAGCGCGAGCGAGGCCGACTTCGCGATGACGGCCCGGGGCGAGTATCGCTGGGGGAAGGCGGACTTCAAGCGTCTGGGCGACTTTGTGTCGTGGCGCGGGAGCGAGTATGGCGGCGCGGCTGGCATGGCGGCACACTATGAGTCGGGCGGGAGCACCAACGCGACGGTCGATCGCACGATCACGTCGTTCACGGCGGACGCGCATGCCGAGGGCGACGGGTGGGGCGCGTATGCCGCGTTCGTGTGGCGGTCGACGGATCCCGATGGCGGGACCTCGATGGATGACATGGGTGTGCTCTTGCAGGGAAACATCTTCGTGACTGACCAGGTCGAGGCATTCGCCCGGTATGACATTGTCATTCCCGATGACATGGGCGGCGCGGACAACTTCAGCACTCTGACCGGCGGCGTGAACTACTACATCTCGCCCAGCAGCCAGGCGGCGAAACTCACGGTCGATCTGATCTACTTCCTGGATACACAGGCCAACACCGGTGGGGTGGTGGGCACATCATCGAACCAGGCGTTGCTCGCCGATAGCGAGGGCGGTCAGTTCGCGCTTCGCGGACAGATCCAGTTCAAGTACTGATCTCACGCGTCGGATGCTCGGGGGTACCGCCATCTGGAGGCGGGGTGCGCTTCCGGGGTGACGATTGAACTGTGCACGGCGCCCGGTCCCATTGTGGGCCGGGCGTTTTTTCGGCATTGAGGGCATCAGGGGCGAGTTGAGGTGGGAGGCATTGCGTTGGGTGTTGACACCGTGGTCGCGGTTGTGCTAGGCTGGTCGCGTTCCAGGTCTCTCGTCCTCGTTGCGACTTGTCGCGGCGGGGCGCGGGTGAAAAGGGAAGCGTGGTGAAAAGCCACCGCGGACGCGCCGCCGTATGGGGTGAGACGTCCGACTCGTGCTGGTGCTTTGAGTCTTGAACTCGGAGCATCGGCGACCACTGGGGCCTCGATCGGCTCGCGGTTCTTTGCCGCGGCGATGGAGGTTCCGGGAAGGTGAGTCGGGCGAATCCCTAAGCCGGAAGACCTGCCTGGGATGTTGCTGGTGGTGCCCTCGCGGGCCGGTCGCGTGTTGCGACATGGCAGGGGCGCTCGGCGAACGTCGGCGTCCGCTCCGGTGCCGAGGCTTCCGAGTTCTATTCCGCGAGGCGTGCCGGACATTGTCCCGGAGCCGTCCCGCGCGAATCGGGGCGAGCGGCCTCTGTGTTGAGGCGGTCAGGTCAGTCATGGCAGTTCGTGTGTGTGCGTGCGCGTGGGCAGTGCTCGGGTTGTCGATGTCCGCATTCGCGGCCGACCCGTGGGCTGATCGCGTGGTGGGCTTTGATGCGGGCGTGGATGCCGTGCTGGGGTATGACGTGCCTGGGAGCGCGTTGGGGAGCCCATCGCGGATGACGGGCGCGGGCGAGTTTGCCGGACCTGTGACGCCGTTCAACCCGGCGTACAACGCGGACCAGGTGTATTCGATCGGCGTTGGCGGCTTTCTGACACTCGCGTTCGATGAGCCGGTAGCAGATGATGCGGCCAATCCATTCGGGATCGATCTGCTTGTATTCGGGAATCAGGGATTCATCGACGCGAGTTTCAGCACGGGCGGCACACCCGGGACGACGACACCAATGGGCGCGATGTTCGGCTCGAACGCGAGTGCGACGATCGAGGTGAGTGTTGATGGGTTGGCGTGGACACTGGTGACGGGGCTCTCTTCGGAGGGGTTGTTTCCGACGCTGGGGTACCTGGATCTCGCCGGGCCGTATGAGAGCGTGGCAGGGACGATCGAGAGTGACTTCACGAGGCCGGTAGATCCAGCGTTCAACCCGGCGGGGAGGACGTTTGCTGAGATCGTCGCGGTGTACAACGGCTCGGGCGGGGGCGTGGGGATCGATCTTGCGTCAACGGGACTCTCGGCGATCTCGTATGTGCGCATCGCCCTGCCCGCAGGCGCTTCGGGAAACGTGGAGGTGGATGCACTCGCGGATGTCTCGCCCGTGCCTGGGCCGGGGGTGATTGGCATTGTGGTGATCGGCGGGGCGATGCGGTTGAGGCGGCAGCGCCTGAGTCGATACCCGGGATGCGGCGTCTCGATGACGGCCTTAGGTCGCGCGAGGTCGTGAGATATGACGACCCGCGCACGAGCACGCGCAGCGAGATCACTCGGCGAGGTGATCGCGATCGCGTGCGCGCTCGGCGTGACCGTGACATTCAGTCGCGCGCAGTCGAGTGCATCATGGACACATCTCGGCGGCGAGGCATTTCGAGAGTCGCGGGGTGTGGGGCTTGTCCCGAATCTGGCGGCACCCGCGTGGACGTTGAGCACGGACATGCAGGGAAGACCGATCGCGTTCACGCCCTCGGCGGGCGTGGTGGTGTCGTTCGGGGTCGTGGTGGCGACGGGATCGATTGACATCGAGGGTGTGCCGACGCACTCCGTGTTTGGCGTGCGGGCGTTCACGGGGGAGTTGATCTGGCAGACGCCGGTTGACGCGCCGGTGCTCGATTCGTTCTCGACTCCGGTGATCGATGAGGAACACCAGACGGCAATCGTGGCGAGCGGGAGTTCGCTCCGTGCCATTCGATTGAGCGATGGCTCAACCGCGTGGACGGCAACGTTGCCTCGCGCGGTGGTGGATGCTTCGCCGGCGTGCACGTTCTCGGGTGGGGCTTCACTCGGTGCCCGCGATCGGGTCTATGTCGTGGACTATGACCCGTTCGGCGTGAATGGATCGCTACATTGTTTGAACGTGGACGCGTTCGACGCGAGCGTAAATCCGCACGAGCCTGGTGACATTGTGTGGTCGGTGCTGCTCGGCGGCACGAGCGGGAACTCGCCAAGTGTGGTGCATGTTCCGGGCGTGGGCACGCGGGTCTTTGTGGCGACGTCGGGGGACTTTGGCGTGGGGGTGGGGCGTGTGCTGTGCATTGATGCCGCGAGCGAGGTGACGCCGACGCCGCTGTGGAGTTATGAGAATGTCATGCCGTTGGGGTTCTTTGGCGGCGTGAGTGTGGCACGTGATGCGCAAGGCTCGCTTTGCGTGCTCGCGGCGTCGTACTCGTTCACGGGCGGGCGAACCTCGGCGAATCTTGTGAAACTCGATGCGCTCTCGGGCGCGATGGCGTGGAGCGTGGGGTGCAATCGAACGGCGAGCGTGCCGGTGTATGTCGAGAGCGGGCGCGTGATCCTCGCGGGAGGGCTGGATGGCTTTGGCTCGATTCCGACGCTGCAACTCTTTGATGATTTGGGAACGAGCGCGGCGATGGCGTGGGACTCGGCCGCCGCGACGTGGACCGATCTCGATGGCGACGTGCGGATCGATGAGGGCGAGTATCTTCGTGTCGGCGGGTGGACGATGTCGCCCGCACTCCTGCACGATCAGAGGCTGCTCGTGGGCGTGCTGGATCACGAGACGAGCAGCGTGGGCGCGAGCGAGGCGATGATGGAATGCGATCTGTCGCGGGTGCCGAGTGATCCGGGATTCGTGCGCCAGGTGGTGGCGGCGACGGGGAACGCGCCGGCGATCGCGGGCGTCGAGGGGGGGGCGTGGGTGTTCTCGACTGGGCCGGGTGGGTTGCGTGCGTTCGCGCCGGTTGGTGTGCCGGCGGATTTGAATGGTGATGGTTGGGTCACGACGGATGATCTCCGCGCGTGGGATACGAACTCGCATCGACAGGATCTCGATGGCGATGGCGAGATCGACGGTGAGGATCGAGCTGTATTGGTCGGCGCGCTACGCGATCGCGAGCGAGAGTTGCTCGTCCGGGGGAGGCCATGAGCGTGGTGAACGCGCGAAACCAACGAGTATCGGCGGCTTTACGGGCGTTCACGCTCGTGGAGGTGCTCGTGGTGATCGCGATTGTTGCGTTGCTCGTGTCGATGCTCTTGCCGGCACTCGTGGCGGCTCGCGAGTCGTCGCGCATGATCGCATGTGCGTCGAATCTTCGGCAGTTTGGAGTTGCGTGGCATGGGTATGCCACGGACTTTGGTGATCGCGCCATGCCGTTGGCGTACTGGCATCCCGACGATCTGGTGGATGACGAGCAGGTGTTCTGGTGGGGGACGCACGGGAGCGTGACGGGGCATGTTGATCACGCGCGTGGATTCATCGCGGCGTATCTCGATTCGAATCTCGGGGCCAGGTCCGTGTACGAGTGTCCGTCGCAGGGGTGGGGGACGTATCTCGCGCAGGGGCCGGCGCGCGAGCCGACGAGCACGTATGGGTACAACGGCTACTACCTCTCGCCCGCGAAGACGCCCGGGTGGGGGCAGTCGATCGGGTTTCGCCCGTGGCGGCGTGTGTTCGAGATCCGGCGGCCTGGCGAGTTGCTGGTGTTTGCGGACACGATGCTTGGCGGGCTTGGCGCGGGATCGAGGCCTCGGAACTGTGCGCTGCTTGATCCGCCGACGTTGTTCTCTGGGGCGGGTGCGTCGGCCGCGTGGCGTGTGAACGCCTCGCCGACGACTTCGTTCCGGCATCAGCGGGCGCGCGGTGGCGTCATCGGCACGATGGTGTGTGTGCGTGCCGACGGGAGCGCCGGGCCGACGCAGGCGAGGGCTGAATGGATCGTCGATCACAGTGCGGCGATCGGCTCGATCGGTGTTGAGAACGACCCGGCGTATGTCCCCGACTGGCGTGAGTGGGTCGTGCCGTGATGGCGAAACAGGGCGTTATCGTTTTGAATAGGTGCTGACGCCCGAACTCCGAGTGACGCTCTGGGGGCCCCGCAAGCGGACGGGCGGCTTGATGCGTCTCGCGATGTCGTTTCGCGACTTACCGAAGGCGGAGGTTTGCGTTGCCGAGAGCGTGGATTTAAAGGTGCGTGTCGAGGGCGGCGACTTGTAGTATCGTCCGTATGACGAATCGAAACTGGAGACACTCACACCGCGCCCGCCGGTGACGGGCTTGGTGACGCGGATCTTTCCGCGTGACGCCGAGGCGACGGGCTTGGTGCCTGGGCGGAGTCCTGTGAACTGTGACGCTGCTTTGCCATGGGCACGGCTGAGCGAGCCCGAGATCGAGAACGTGCCGGCGAGTGACGCGGATCCGAGCAGTGCCAACGCGCCGAGGCCGACGCCCAGCGCGAGCGCGCGACGAGAGAGCTTCATCGGTGTTTCCCCCCAAGTCTTTGGATGTGCGAACCAGTGGACGTGCGAATCCGACCGCGATTGTTGCCGCGGCCTCATGGGATTGTGCGCGATATTGCCTCTCGTGCAAGGTCCGGGCGTGAGTATTCGAGGTCTTCGTGCAGACAATGACGACAGATTGAACAACTCTCGCCCGAGAACGAGCGGATCGAATCCGATAAGCCGAAACGGAGCGGGGTTCAGGCGATCGTCACGCTCTGGTCGAGGTAGACGTCCTGGATGGCGTGGAGGAGTTTCACGCCGTCGTTCATGGGCTTCTGGAAGGCCTTGCGACCGGAGATCAGGCCCATGCCGCCGGCTCGCTTGTTGATGACGGCGGTGGCGACGGCTTCCTGGAGGTCCGAGGCGCCCTTGCTCTCGCCGCCGGAGTTGATGAGGGGGACTCGCCCCATGAAGTTGTTGATGACCTGGTAACGGCAGAGGTCGATGGGGTGCCCGCCGTGGCCGTTCTCGTCGCTGCCGCAGAGGTTGGTGTAGACGCGCTTGTCCCACTTGCCATAGGCGGACGACCCGGCGTTGAGGGCGGCATACCCGCCGTTGTTCGTCGGGAGTTTCTGCTTGATGATGTCGGCTTGGATCGTCGCGCCGAGGTGATTGGCCTGGCCCGAGAGGTCGGCAGAGGCGTGATAGTCCACGCTCTTGCCGTCGGCGCCCTTCACCTTAAAGGCGTTGTTGCGCGTATAGCACCAGAGGACGGTGACCATGCCGAGGCTGTGGGCCTCTTCGAACATCGCCGAAACTTCCTCGATTTGTCGGCGGGATTCCTCGGAGCCGAAGTAGATCGTGGCGCCGACGGCGAGCGCGCCCATCTCGTAGCACTGGCGGATCGAGCCGTAGAGCGTCTGGTCGAAAGTGTTGGGGTAACTGAGGATCTCGTTGTGGTTGAACTTCACGAGGAAGGGGATCTTGTGGGCGTACTTGCGCGCGACCATGCCCAGGACGCCGAAGGTCGAGGCGACGGCGTTGCATCCGCCCTCGATCGCGAGTTTCACGATGTTCTCGGGGTCGAAGTACTCGGGGTTGGGCGCGAACGAGGCTCCTGCGGAGTGTTCGACACCCTGATCGACAGGGAGGATGGAGACGTAACCGGTGCCGCCGAGGCGTCCGGTGTTCATCATCGTCTGGAAGTTGCGCAGGACAGGGACGGGGCGATCGGAGGCGGCGAGGACGCGATCGACAAAGTCGGGCCCGGGGAGGTGGAGTTGCCCCTTGCGGATGGTCTTGGACTCGTGCCCCAAGAGGCGATCGGCGTCGCCGGCAAGGGTGCTGCGGATGTTGGTGCTGGGGGCTGCGGGCATGGGTGGTCTCCGGGGATGGGGTGACGCGCTGAGATTGCGCGTGATGTGTGTTTGGGGTCTATCTGGAACGGACTCCTCCTTGGGCGGGGGCCCGAAGGAGGGGCCTGAGTATAGAAACGGGAGAGAAGGAAGGTCCGAGTTGTCTTGAGGCGTCCGGGAAAGTGGCCGATAGGAAGTCCACATCGACACCAGCCACTCACGGAGGTTTTGCATGCGTTCGAATCTGACTGCCGCCTTTGGTCTTGCCGTGTTCTTGTCGTCCGCCGCGTTGGGAGCGGATCTGTTCGTGATCTCGGGGACGTCGAACGGGTCGCCGATCACGCCGGTGGGGGCGAACAACCTCGTGGACCTGGTGACGAACGCGGTGAACAACGAGGCTCAGTTTGCCGCGTTGGCGGGGACCGACGCGAGCCTGTCGTTGAACTATGGCGGGATAGCGGACGCGGTGACGATCACGCGCAACGCCGCGGAGACGCAGGCGACGCTGACCTTCATCACGCCCAATGGGACAATCACTCGGACGTTCGACACGGGGACGGACCCACGCACGCTCGAGGACCAGATTCGCGATTATCTCCAGCAGAACGGGGCGGACGACCTTGCCGAGTTCTTTGAGGCGGTCAACGCCCTGACGCCGATCGCGGTCTCGGACGGCAACCCGAACGCGACGACGGCCCGAATGGCGGAACTGACCTTCCAGCGATTCGGCATCAACAACGAGTTCACGTCGGTCGTTATTCCTGATGGGAATGACTCGACGCGTCGCGCGACGCCGCAGTTGCGGATCGACGTGTCGGGAAGCCAGTACGAGGCCGGGGACTTTGAGGGCGACTCGGCGACGGTTTCGACATCATTCGATGCGAATCTCGGGAAGTCTCTGGGCGTTTCGATCGCGTCGTTCCTCGGATACAACAGCGTCGAGGAGGCGGACGTCTTCCACTTTGGCGTGTCGCTGGGCGTGCCGATCCGGGTGATTTTGCCGACATCGGAGGCGCCGTTCACGTGGCAGGTCACGCCTCATGCGTCGATCGCGGGATCGGCGTCGGAGGATATCGGCGCGGGCGGCATCATCTACTCCTTTGGCGCGACGAGTTACTTCGCGTGGCACGCCACAGAGCGGCTGACACTTTCGATGGCGAACCAGTACGCGATCTATGAGGGGAACAAACTGTCCTTCGGCGACTACGAGATCGATCCGGGCGTGAGCCAGTCGATGATGAAGCATGGCGGACGCGTGACGTACTGGCTGGGCGTCGAGTGGTACACCTATGCCGGCGTCACGTACTCCGATTTCCTCGACGATGCCGCGGTGGACAACTGGCTGACCTTTGCCGGCGGCGTCGGCTTCAAGAATGATGCCGGATCGGGCTTTGAACTGGGCGTGGCCGCGGATGATGGCGACGACTACTCGTCGTTCGGCCTGCGACTGGGCGCGAATCTGGCGTTCTAAATCTCAAGAGAACTCGGCTCAGGTACGCTCGGGATCTCGTGCGCCTCGGGTGGTGATGGCTCGATGTATCGACGCCACACAGAGAGCGGCTGGACCGCGGGGGGAAGGCCGTTGTCCCACATCCACGAGTCGATGACGTATCGATCACCGGTTTCGTGTTCCTCGACGACGGCCGTCCGGTGGGGGTTGAAGACGAGGACCTTGGTTCGCCAGACGGGGTCGAGCACGTCGTGGTGGGTGATGAGGCCGCGTTGGGCGAGGAGGTCGAGATATCGCGTGGTGTTGGAGGACTCGTCGACGCAATCCATTTGACCGGGATCTCCAAGATGATTGTGCCCTCGACGGCGGTCGCCGTGCGTCGGCGTCTGCCTCCCCGCGATCTGCTCGAACATGGCGATGGTCGTGGCGATGGCTCGTCGCTCAGTGTCGGGTGACTCGTGACCGTCACGCATGGTCTGCTCGATGGCCGTCCACTGTGAGTCGCTGATACCGAAGGTGCCCGTGCGATTGCCGCCGATGCCCCATTGGATGGGGACGGTATGGAGATCGATCGGTGGCGTCACGATCCGGCGGCCGGAGTGGGCGCAGCCGCTGATGCTCGCGAGAGTCGCGAGGCTGACGGCCAGGATGAGGTGGACACGTTTCATGCCGGAGATCGGGCAGTGTAGCGGCAAGACCGACGTATTCCGGCTTCCATCGGCGTCGTGCGTTGGATCGCGTGAGACCGTGGGTGTGTGCGGCATGCAGATACGATTCTTCCGTGCACGAGGACACGCTGCTCCAGCACATCGCCAATGTCACGCGGGATCTCCCGCTGGCATTCCCGCGCGTCGTCGTTGGTCCGGGCGATGACTGTGCTGTGGTGCGCGTTGGGGAGGGGAGTGATGGTGAGTGTGTGCTCCTGAAGACCGATCAAGTCGTCGAGGGCGTGCACTTTGCCAAGGGGACGGATGTCTCGCTCATCGCGCGGAAGGCGATCGCCAGGCCGCTCTCGGATATCGCCGCGATGGCGGGGCGGCCGATCGGGGCGATGGTGACCGTGACGCTCTCGAGATCGACCTCGCAGGACGAGGCGACTTTACTCGCGGACGCCGTGCACGAGTGGGGGCGGCGATTCCGGTGCCCGATCGTGGGCGGCGATATCGCGACTTTTGGGACCGGTGATGGACCGATGGTGATTGGTGTGTCGGTGGCGGGCGTGCCACACGCTTCGCGTGGTCCGGTGCTTCGTTCGGGCGCGAGGCGTGGCGATGGGGTGTATGTCACGGGCGTCGTCGGCGGGTCGTTCGAGGCGGGCACCGGGGGCGGGAGGCACCTGGACTTCGAGCCACGATTGGAGGTGGCGTCGGCCCTGGCGGATCTGCTGGGTGGGTCGCTGCACGCGATGATGGACACGTCGGACGGGCTTGGGATCGATGCCGGACGTTTGGCGCGCGTTTCGGGAGTTGCGGTCGAGATCGAGGAACGGGCGATCCCGCTTGGCGAGCCGGAGGTGCTGGCGGCGATTGCGCGCGGCGAGGACTATGAGTTGCTCTTCGCGGTCGATCTGGGAGCGGCGGTTCCCGCGAGTCTTGCCGGAGTGGCGATCACGCGAATCGGGCGCATCGCCGAGGGCACAGGGTGCGTGCTCCTTCGAAACGATGGCGCGCGGTTGGACATCGCCCGGCAGGGCTGGGAGCATCACGCGTGATCATCACGCGCACGACGAGCGATCCGGAGGCGACGGGCGCTTTGGCTCAAGGCCTGGCGAGCGTGCTGTCGTTCGGTGATGTGGTGCTGCTCGAGGGCGATCTCGGCGCCGGCAAAACGACCTTTGCCCGGGCGCTCACGGGGGCACTTTCGGTGGGAGGAAGCGGGGCATCCAGCCCGACGTTTGTTATCGCGAACACATATTCGAGCAGACTTGGTGGCGTCGATGGTGCGATCCACCACATCGACGCGTATCGGCTTGCGGGAAGCGACGATCTGGACACCATCGGCTGGGATGCGATGTTCGACGCGTCGGGCGTGCCCATCGGGAACGCGCTCGCGATCATCGAATGGCCCGAGCGGATCGCGGAGGCGTTGCCGCACGAGAGCCGGTGTGCGAGGGTTCGATTGAGGGCTGTCGGGGAATCGTCTCGCGAGATCGAGATCCGACTGCCGGATTCGTGGAGCGGTCGTCCGGGCGTTGGGCATCTTCGTGAACGCGAGCCTGTCCGGTGTCCGTCATCGGGAGCGTGGGTCGCGCCGACCGCGGCGTCGTATCCCTTTGCCGACGATCGCCTTCGCCACGCCGACCTGTACAAGTGGTTCTCGTCGTCGTACGGCGTGACGCGGGCGATTGAGGAGCAGGATCTCGACGAGGAATGACGCCATGAGTGCGAGGACGCCGGTCGCTACGATCGCGGCATGATGCACGCCTTCATGCTCGCCGTCGGCACGGCTACGACCCCCTGGACGCTCTTTATGGACTCCTTTGATGCGTTCACGGTCCTGCTGATTCTGGGATCGGTGGTGGGTGTGGCGGTGGTCTTTCAGTGCTTGTTTGAGATCCGCGCGAGCCGCATCGTGCCGCAGGCGTCGCTCTCACGAGCCAAGGGGCTTGCCGAGGCAGGTCGCTGGAAGGAACTCCGGACATTCGCGCAGAGCGACTCATCGTTCGTGGGGCGCGTGCTCCAGAGGTCGCTCGGCAGCGGCACCCCCGACGATGTGCATGAGGCCGCCGAGATCGCGTCGTCGGATGAGGCCTCGCGGTGGTTTCGCAAGATCGAGATGCTCAACGTGATCGGGAACCTTGGGCCGCTCGTGGGGCTCGCAGGAACAGTGTGGGGGATGATCCTCGCATTCACGTCTCTGGGCGAGACGGGCGGACAGGCTGGCCCGGCGGATCTGTCGCTGGGCATCTCCAAGGCGCTCTTCCACACGCTATTGGGCTTGTGCCTCGCGATCCCGTGTCTGCTCGCGTTTGGCATCTATCGCGGCGTGGTCGATCGCCTGTGCACGCGGGGCATGGGCGCGGTCGCCGAGATTGTTGCGAAGTACCCGGGCGCGGCGGACGCGAGCGAGAGTGCCACATCGCGAGTGACGGAGCGAGCCTGACGTGCGAAGGCGGTTCAAGCCTATCTCGCCGCACGCTCGCGGGCACGCGGGCTTTGCGAAGGTGAATGTCACGCCGCTCATCGACGTGGTGATGTGCCTGATCATTTTCTATCTCATCGTGGGCCGCCTGGCGAGCGATCGATCGGCGGGCGTGCAGTTGCCCACGACGGGCGTCGGCGCGACACGGGCGCCCGATGACCGCCTGGTGATCAACGTGCTCGCGAGCGACGACGGTCCAAAGGTGGTGATCGAGAATGTGCCGATCGGGCGTGGGATGCTCCGCGAGCGCGTGGCCGCGTTTGTGGAGTCGGCCCGGACAAGGGGCGAGACGCCCGACGTGCAGTTGCGCGCCGATCGGACGCTCGCGTGGGGCGATCTCTCGTGGATCGTGGGCGAATGCCGCGAGGCTGGGTTGGGCGCGCTCAAACTCGCGGCCCAGCGTGGCGAGGGTGGTGGTGGGGGAGCGGGAGGCGCGCCATGAGACCCATGCGACGCCGAAACGCCCTCGCGGTGCACGAACTGCACTATGGCCCGAACATGACGCCGATGGTCGATGTCGTCATGGTGATTCTGGTCTTCTTCATGGCGAGCGCCGCGGTCCTCGGGCCCGAGTGGTTCCTGGGGACGTCCATTCCCGTGAAAGCACCGGGCGATGCGGGCACGCCGCCGCCGGAACACCGGCCGATTCGCGTGGAACTTCGTTTGGTCGACGGAGCCGTGGTGGTGGCGATCGGCACGCGAGAGCGAGTGGCGTTCAATGCCGCGGAGGCGTTACTCATGGACGAGATCGCGATCTCTGGTGGGCGAGAGGCGATTGTGCTTGTCGCGCCCGGCCCCGATGTTCCGTATGACGCGGTGGTGCGTGTCCACGAGTGGATCGCGCGGGCGGGGGTCACGAAACTCGGCATCGATGATGGCGTGGGTGAGAAACCAGAGTCGCCTACCGTCGCCCCGGCTTTGGAGCCTGGGGCTTCGCCACCGACTCCGGCGCCTTGACGGCGAAGATCTGCAGCGAGTGTCCCTTTGCCGAAAGCCCCAACTCCCGGCAGAGGGCATCACGCAGACGGGTGATCTCCGGGAGATTCACCGCGACGACCTCGTTGGTGTCAAGGCGGATCAGGAGGTCGCTCGGGGCTTTGCCGTAGACCACATGGTAGTGGGCGTGCTCGTCGTCGAGGGGCACGCGCTGGATGATCCCGGCGTCGAGCAGCAGACGGATCGTGCGATAGAGCGTCGCCTTGGAGACGCGCGTTCCGGTTCGTGCCGCGTGGGCGAGGAGCGATTCGGGGTCGAAGATCCCTTCCATCTGCATCACGAGGTCGAGCAGGCGTGCCCGCTCGGGGGTGTATTTGAGGCCATCCTCGCGCAGGCGGCGCCGGAAGACCGCGCAGAGCGGGTCCATGATCTCGATCGGGGTTTCCGTCGGCGCGTTGCCCATGACACGCGATCGTAGCCGGAGGCGTCCATCGATCGGTCGGGCACGCGGGCCTCGATGTCATATGCTTTTGGCGCCGGTCCCACGATCCGACGACGGCGTGGGTGACAAACGGCTGGAGGCCGCGTGAGTCGAAGCGTGACGATTGTCGCCTGGATCGCCGCCGTGCTGATCGCGATGGTCGCGCTCGGCTCGATCGGCGCGTCCAGACTCGACACTCCAGAGAGGATCAGCGGCTTCTCGCAAGGCCTCGCGGTGACGCAGGTGTGCCTTGAGCGCCTTGTCCTTGCCGGGTGGGCGCCGCTGCTCTATGTCATGGCCGGCCTGGGGCTCGCGAGTCCGTTCCGCTGGTTCTGGCGGGCGGCAAGCGATCGGACCGCGGTGCACGTCTGCGTCGGACTGACGCTCTCGCTCACGCTCTCGCACGGCCTTGGAGTCATGGGTGTGCTAGGCGTCGCCGCCGCGAGGGTGGTCGTGGGCGCCGGGCTTGTGCTGCTGGCTGTTGACCTTGCCGTCCGTACGAGGCATGGGCGATCGGCGTCGCTTCCTCCGCTTGACGCACTTGGTCCGACCTCGCCGACCACCCGTGGCCCGTCATCTGTGGGTCGATTGATTGTCGGCCTGCTGGGCGCTGTCCCGCTGGCGATTCTGCTCCTGGCCGCCACGAGCACGCCGGGTTGGCTCTGGGATTCCGAGTTCGGCGGCTTCGACGCGATGTCGTATCACCTGCAACTCCCGCAGGAATGGCTCGCGCTCGGGCGGATCAAGCCCTTTGACCACAACGTCTACTCGTATCTCCCCGGTTACGTTGAGAGCGCCTTCCTCCACATCGGGCTGCTCCGCGGGGCGAGGGCCAGCGTGGATGAGGCCGGGCACATGGGCCTCCTCGCGGGAGATGGTCTTGGTGTGATCAGCGCCCAGATCTTCCACGCGATGCTCACGCTCCAGGGCGCGTGGATGGTGGCGCGGATGGTCCGTCGCCTCCTGATCATGGGCAAGGCGAGCGTGGCCACGTCGTCTGCGGGCGCGTGGATGGCGGGGATTCTCTTTCTTTCGACGCCATGGACGCTCGTCGTGGGCTCGCTCGCGTACAACGAGATGGCGGTCCTCACCCTCTTCGCGGGCGCGTGCATGACCGCGATTGACGCTGGACTCTCACCCGCGGCCCGAGGCATCTTCGCGGCAATGCTCGTCGGCGGGGCCTGCGGCGCCAAGCCCACCGCCCTTCCCTTCGCCGGCACTGCTGTGGCCATCCTGCTTCTGGGGTCGCTCTCGCCGCGAGTCTGGCTCCGAGCCGTGATTCCGGGCGTCATCGCGGGCTGTCTTCTCCTCTCGCCCTGGATCGCGCGGAACGCGAGCGCCTCGGGCAACCCCGTCTTCCCGGCAATGACGAGTTCGTTCGGGCTTGGACACTGGACCCAGGAGCAAGCCAATCGCTTCGAGCACGCGCACCAGTTCTCAGGTTCATTGGTTGACCGTCTCTCGCTGCTGGTCACAGCCGACGACAACGACCCGGCCACCTCTGCAACCATTCCCGCGCGGGCCGGCGCTCGTCCAAGCGTCCACCGCGGGATGCTCCACCCGCAGTGGGGGGCGTTCTGGCCTCTTGCGCTCGCCGGGCTCGTCCTAGGCATCGTCCTCGCGCGAGGCCGGCTCTTCGTGCTGCTCCTCTCCGCGGCGTTCATCGCCCAGGTGCTCATCTGGCTCTATGCCACGCACATCCAGTCGCGATTCCTCCTGCCGCTCATGGTTCCCGGGATCGGGCTGATCGGCCTGGCGTACGCGCGGATCCGTGAGATCATGGACATCGACTCGGGCACGGCTCGTCCCTCGCGAGACATGCTCCGCGCGGTGCTATGGGTCCCGATCGTTGTCCAGTGTGTGATCGCCGTGCGGGTCTTTGCGGGGCAGCACGCGGGTCGCCCGCTCGCGATGTATTTCTCTACGCCGGGTGAGGTCGTCGAGGCGACCACGAAGGAACTCAACATCTCCGGCGGTCGACTGGCGCTCCTCGGCGGGACAGCCGCCCTCTACCAGCCTGCGGGGACGATGTACAACACGACGTGGGATCGTTGGGCGTCGCTCGATCCAGAGGCGCTCCGCGCCCATCGCATCACCCACGTTCTCATCGACTGGGCGGAGATCGATCGCCTCGACCGCTCGGGCTTTGCGCCGCCGGGCGTGAACGTGACCGAGGTCCGGGCCTTTGCCGTGCACTATGCGGCCGCCATGCGCGACCTTGATCCGGCCCACACGATCATCACGCTCGATCCACGCACACTTGAGGTTGTACCCGCTCTTGGAGCCGAGGCTCCGCGTCCGACCACGCCATGAGCACGACCATCCGCATCGCGCTCTGCCCCATCAACTCCGTCGTCGGCGACATCAGCGCCAACGCGAGGCAGATCGCCACGCGACTCGACGAGGCCCGCGCGAGCAAGGCCGACCTCGTCGTCTGCCCCGAACTCGCGCTCTGCGGCTATCCGCCTCGCGATCTCCTCCTCCAACAAGGGTTCATCGAGGCCTGCATGCGCGAGGCCCGGGCGATCGGCGAGAACCTCACCAAGGGCCTCACCGCGATCTTCGGCGTGCCGCTCCCGGTGGACACTCGGACCCACACCCACGGCGGGCCGATCCACAACTCGCTCCTTGTCTACGCCAACAACGCGATGGTCGACTACTACGACAAACGCCTCCTGCCGACGTACGACGTCTTCGACGAGGATCGCTACTTCGAGCCGGGAACCCGCAATGTCATTGTTGAGGTCGCCACCCACGCTGGCTCCACGATTCGTGTCGGTCTCGCTGTCTGCGAGGACCTGTGGAAGGGTGAGGACGCGGGCTTTGCGCATCGATACGACGACTCGCCCGACCCCGTCGCCGAGATCGCCAACGCCGGGTGCCAACTCATCCTTGCTCCCTCGGCGAGTCCCTTCGTCCTCGGCAAGAGCGCACGCCATCGCGAGATCCTCCGCGCTCACGCCAAGCGGCACGCCGTCCACGTCGTCTCCCTCAACGCCCTCGGCGGCAACGACGAACTCATCTTCGACGGGCACACGCTCGCGTACGCGCCCGATGGCACGCTCCTCCACGCCGGGCCGCTCTTCACCGACACCCTCGAGGTCTTCGATCTCGGGATTCCCACGTCCGTCGACGGGCGCCCCGCGCGACCCGCGCCTGCGATCCATCGCGACGCCGGCATCGACTCTTTCGACGAGCATCTCCTCTTCCACGCGCTCACGCTCGGCGTGCGCGACTATCTCCGCAAGACCGGCTTCACTTCAGCCATCATCGGGCTTTCCGGCGGGATCGATTCGGCGCTCACCGCCGCCATCGCCGTGAAGGCCCTCGGGCCCTCCCACGTCACCGGCGTTGCGATGCCGAGCCACTACTCATCGTCGCACAGCGTCGATGACGCGCTCGACCTCGCGAAACGACTCGGGATCTCGTGCCCGGTCGTGCCCATCGCGCCGCCCTTCGAGGGATTCCGCCACACGCTCGACGCGGCCTTCCGCGAACTCCACCACGCCACGCTCGGTGAGAATCTCCCCGACATCACCGAGGAGAACGTGCAATCGCGCATCCGCGGCTCGATCCTGATGGCCCTCTCCAATCGAACCGGAGCCATGGTGCTCACCACCGGCAACAAGTCCGAACTCGCCGTCGGCTATTGCACGCTCTATGGCGACATGAATGGCGGCCTCGCCGTCCTCGCCGACGTCCGCAAGAAACAGGTCTACGCACTCTCGCGATGGATCAACCAGAACCACACGACACTCGGCTTCGCCGAAACGCCCATCCCCGAGCGCACGATCACCAAGCCTCCTTCGGCCGAACTCAGGCCCGATCAGACCGACCAGGACTCGCTCCCGCCCTATGACGCGCTCGACGCGATCATCGAGGCGTACGTCGAGCACAAACTCGACGCGAGGCACATTGTCGAGCGCACCGGCCTCGACGCCGCGACCGTCTCGCGCATCGTTCGCCTGATCGATGTCTCGGAATACAAGCGCAAGCAGACGGCCGTCGGGCTGAAGGTCACGACCGTGGCCTTTGGCATAGGCCGACGCCACCCCATCGCGCAGAACTGGCGGCCCGACAAGGCGCTGTAGGTTTCGAGGTCGCACTGCTCATTGGTGCAGTGTCCCTCAGTCTTTCTCCCTCAGCTAGTCACGGTGTCCTATCGCCGCCGCCGGCCGAGCATCCCCAACCCCAGCACGCCCACCATCGCCGACGCCGGCGCCGGGATCACGCCGTACGCGACGTGATCCACCGTCCATCCATCGCCATAGGTGCTCGTGAGCGTGACCGATTGGATCGTCTCATCGAACGAGAAGATCCGGGCGTAGCCGTTGCGGAGGCCGGTCGCCGTAAGCCCAAGGAAGTTCAGCATGTCGCCGCGGTCGATCCCGTTGACGATGATCCGGTTCGTCCCCGTGCGCTGCATCTGCTGCACGCTGAACCCGATCGAGTTCACGGGCGTGTCGAAGAACATGGTCAGGTTGCCCCAGTTCCCGGCCGTGTAGTAATACTTCGACTGGTTGTCGAAGGTGTTGAGGAGGACTCGTGAGCCGTCCCAGTTGCTGTCGACGAACGCCGTCCCAAAGGGGTCGGCCGCCGCGTTCATGAGGCTCGGGAGCGTCGAGGTCGGCGCGAGGTTTCCGATGCTCGAAGAGATCGCGACCCGGAACCCCGGGGCGAGCGTCGTGTCCTCGAAGTCCTCGATGGTGTGCCCGGCAATGCCGAGGTCGGCGTCGGACGCCCCCCACAGGCTCGCCGAGTACGAGAATCCGGTGATCGTCGCCGAGGCCAGGCCCGAAAGCCCAGCCAGCGCGACGAGCGCCGCCGCTGATGTGCACCGCGTCATCCCCAGTCTCCAGTTGTGTCTGCACGCCTGCCGGACACGGGGAATGTGCGCCATTTGCGGCCCGCGACAAGGGCTCGTCCGAGTTATCACGATCAGATTGCGAGTTGTCGGACGTGCCCATGCCGTGCTCAGGCGGCACAACCGTCACGATCGGAACTCGGGCGAGGCCCCGTCATCGAGGAACTTCACCAGATGCACCTCGTCGATAGCCTCGCCGTTCAGCACCACCGCGCCCGGCTCGACGCCCCAACGGACAAACCCAAGACGCTCGTAGAGCCGGATGGCCCCGAGCGATTTCACGCTCGCCGAGAGTCCCAGACTCGTGACACCGGGCCAGCGACGCGCCGCGTCGATCACGCCGCGCATCACCCGCTCGCCCACGCCGTGGCCGCGAGCGGTTGGTGAGACATACACACCCCACACGTGCGCTCGGTGGGCCATCTTGCGGTGCGAGAGGGTGTGCACGCCCGCCACGCCGACGAGCGTGGACTCGCCCTCGCGCTGACTCGAATACTCGCCCACGATCACGTTCGTCCTTTCGCGGGTGATCCGCTCCAGGAACCCCGCCTGTAGCCCGCGATCATCCTCAGCACTCGCGGCAAAGGCCCATGGCGAGTCCGCAAGCATCTCCCGCCGAATCGCGATGTACGCCGATTCATCCCCGGTCCCAAGCACGCGCACCACACCCGCGCCGCCATCGATCGGTTCACCATCGCCACCCTCGGCCCGAAGCCGGCTCCCCGTGGATCGACTCATGCCATATTGAAGGCGCCACGTTTATGGGCCACACAGGTCAACAGACGCGGTTCGCCAACACAGTCGTGGATTTCATCGCAACGGACAAAGAATCGTGAGTCTGGTGCGAATTCCGGCCACTTTCCTTGACAAACCAACATCTTGGTGCACATTCCCCAGAGTGACGGGGTCCAACCTGACCGGGCTTGGAGGCGGCCAGATGCGGTGCGAGACGAACAGCGGGACGGCACGGGCCACGGCTTGGGCCACGGCTTGGGGGACGGCTTGGGTTCGGGCGGCGATAGGGAGCGCTCTCGGCGTCCTGGCAATCGCTGGGCAGGCCCTCGCCCAGACACCCTCGATCGAGTTCATTGAGCCTTCAGAAGGGTTCACACGCACCAATGTCACGGGCATCTCTGACTTCGGGACGGTCGTGGGTTACAGCTTCAACCTGAGCAACTCCGCGCTAGGGCCTGTCTTTCGGTACACCCCGGGCGGAGCGCGAACGGAGTATGGTGTCGGATACGGTGCGGTCATCTCCGGCGACGGTCGTGTGATCTCCATCGGCACCAGCGGCGGTCTCGCTCCGCCGCGTTTATATTATGACGACGGCACCACGCGCGATCTTCCAAACCTGACGCTCGCCGGGCAGGAGCGACAGGGGTTCGTGACCCATCTCAACCACGACGGCAGCGTGGCGATGCTCGCCGCGAGTTACGACCGCCCGGGCGAGGGCCGGCAGACCTCGTACCGCTGGACAGAATCCGGCGGCGCCCAGATCCCCCCCTTCCCCGGCGGGAGCAGTTGGAATCACGCCAATGGAATGTCGAGCGATGGAAGTATTGTTGTGGGGGACTGGGCGTCCAACTCGACCATGATCAGCGGCCCTTGGGCATGGGATGCGACACAGCCAACGCTCACATCCCTTGTTACACAGAGCGGGCAACCGATTGTGTTGGGAAGCGCAACGACCATCACCGGCGATGGACGCACGATCTACGCGAGTGGTTTCGCGATTCACGATGGAGTTGCCGTGGGGTGGACCGATGGTGCCCCGTTTACTGGCATCTTTCCGAGTGGAGCGTCGTACGACGGCAGCGTCCTCGTCGGCAGCCTGGGCCTGTCCGGCTCGTGGATCTGGACGCAGGAGACCGGGGCGATGCGGGCCAACGAGTTCCTCCGTCTGCACGGCGTGGACGTGCCCCTTGATCGGAACCTTGGCTCGCTGAAAGTCTCGGGCGACGGCCTGCACTTTGGCGGCCTCATCGGCTTCGAGGACATCGGCACCCGTGGCTTTGTGGCGACGATTCCCTCACCAAACGTTCTCATGCCCGTGTCCATCACCGCGTTGCTCGCAACCCGTCGCAGTCGACGTCACCGGAATCCGGTGTGCCATCGCCGGCGAGCAGGTTTCTTCGTGGCATTGGCGTGGTCCGCAGGCATCCTCGGTGCTGCTCACGCCCAGACGCCCGCATTCGAGTACATTCCTCCTACACCGGGTTTCACTCAGTCGTATCTCTTTGATCTCGCGGATGATGGCACCGCGATCGGCATGTCTTTCAATGGCTCGGGCCCAGATCTGGCGCCGATCATTCGGTACGCTCCTGGCGGCTCGATCACAACGTACCCGGTCGGCGCTGATGCCAGAATATCCGGGGACGGCCAAGTGGTGGCGATCAAGACGGTCGGCGCCTCGACCGGAGCAACGGCCACTCTGCATTACATGGACGGCTCGCAGCGCATCCTTCCCGGCATCGTCTATCAGGGCCAACTCCGGACGGGCGTCGTGTCACATCTCAACTTCGACGGGTCCGTCGCGATGCTCGGTGTCGGAAGCAGCACCGGCGGTGGCTTCACCGATGGTTCGGCGTATCGCTGGACGCTCGAGAGCAATACTACAAGTTACCCCCCCTTCCCCGGCGGGAGCACGTGGAACAGCACGACCGGCCTCTCGAGCGATGGGCGCATCGCGGTCGGCGATTGGGCTCCGAACTCGACGCAGAACAATCGGCCCTGGGTCTGGGAGGATGTCGGGCCAACGCTGACGCCCCTCACCGATCCGAGCGGCGCCCCCATCATCTTCGGAGGGGTCGGGACGATCAGCGGCGACGGTCACTCGATCTATGCCAATGGGTTTGTCATCCACGACGGCGTGGCCACGCCATGGGACAGCGGTTCCTCCTTCGTGGGTATCTTTCCCAACGATGCGTCCTACGACGGCAGCGTCCTCGTCGGGCGCCTCGGCACTCCCGATGGCCTCGGCTCCTGGATCTGGACGCAGGAGACCGGGGCGATGCGGGCCGCGGATTTCTTCAGGCACCACGGCGTTGCGTTGAGTGATGGCGTGCTCGGGAGCAACATCATCGTCTCTAGTGACGGCCGTCACTTTGCCGGATTTGTCCGGAATTCCGTGGACGGGTTCATGGCTGCGGTCGTGACGATTCCCGCGCCCGGTGTCGTGGGTTCATTCGTTTTTGTCGGAACCATTGCAACCGCGAGACGGCGACGGGACAGCCGTTGACTTCACGAACTCTGTAGTTCTGGAATCAGCCAAGTCTGCCAAAAATACAAACAAAATCCAAAAACAAGCAATGACGTGTTGGTCATGGGTGGTGGGTCTGGTGGCTCTCGCCTAAACTCTCTTCCCGGTCGCGGTGGGCCGGGGCCGAAACGCCATGTTCGCTTCTGATTGCAGAAACGACTGGCTGGCCGCGTGTTGCGGCATCGGTGGACACAACTCCTGGACCCTTTGCGTCCCCCTGCAAGACGGGGGCACGGCGTCCCTCCCGGCTCGACTCACGCATCCATATTCGGTTGCGAACGAGATCCGGAAGGTTCCCGCCGACGCGGTTGGACACAAGGCCGGACCTGCTCGCCCGCTCTGTTTCGAGCGGCCACCGAAGGACACGAGCAACCGCGGCCACCGCGAATGAAGTCGGACGACGGAGTGCGCCCCATCCGGCGCGCCGTTCCGATGGCGAGTGGATCGAGATTCTGACGCAGAACCACACGATACGGCGCGAGGCGTCCAAGGCAGGGAACTGACTCTCGGCCAAGGCCATCTCCCTCACCACGCCTCAACGTGTGCTGCTCGTGAGTGATCTCGTCCACGTCCAGAGGTTCGTCGCACGGATCGACAACGCCCAACGTCGGACGACTTCGGAAGGAAATGCTCCGATGATCGATGAATCGCTGATCGCATCCCTCGGCCTTGCCGACTCCGACCTCGATGCCATGCTCTCAGGCGTCACCACCAAGCGTGCCGGCGAGGCGGGATATATGGATAGTCTGCTCAAGGAGCAGATCGCCGACCTCTCGCCCGGCAAGCTCATCAAGGGCAAGGTGATCGGTTTCGCCGGCGACGATGTCGTCGTCGAGGTCGGGCTGAAGAGCGAAGGACTCATCCCCAAGGAGGAGTTCGACGACCTCGCCGCGGTCAAGCCCGGCGCGATGATCGACGTCCTGCTTGAGGACCTCGAGGGCGAGGGCGGGTTGATCTCGCTCAGCAAGCGCAAGGCCGACCGCATGATGGCGTGGCAGCGCATCGTGGACACCCAGAAGGAAGGCGACATCGTCGAGGGTCTCGTCAGCCGCAAGATCAAGGGCGGCCTGCTCGTGGACATCGGCGTGCCGGTCTTCCTCCCCGCCAGCCAGGTCGACGTCCGCCGTCCGGGCGACGTGGGCGACTTCATGGGCCGCAAGGTCCGCGCCCAAATCATCAAGATCGACCTCGAGCGCCGGAACATCGTGATTTCCCGGCGGAAACTGATCGAGGAGGAGCGCGACGCCGCCAAGAAGCGTCTGCTCGATACCGTCAAGGAGGGCGACATCGTCACCGGCACGGTCAAGAACATCGCCGACTTCGGCGCGTTCGTGGACCTCGGCGGGATCGACGGCCTGCTCCACATCACCGACATGTCCTGGGGCCGTATCAACCACCCCAGCGAGATGCTCAAGATCGACCAGAAGGTCGAGGTCAAGATCCTCAACATCGACCGCGAGAAGGAGAAGATCGCGCTGGGCATCAAGCAGCGCGAGGCCAGCCCCTGGGCGGAGATCGAGCGGAAGTATCCCGTCGGCAGCCGCGTGAAGGGCGCCGTCGTGAACCTCATGTCGTACGGGGCGTTCGTCCGCCTCGAGGACGGCATCGAGGGCCTCGTCCACATCTCCGAGATGTCGTGGACACGCCGCATCAACCACCCGTCCGAGATCGTTCAGCCCAACCAGGAGGTCGAGGTCGTCGTCCTTGAGATCAACAAGGACAAGCAGGAGATCAGCCTCGGCATGAAGCAGATCGAGGTGAACCCCTGGGAACTCGTCGGGGAGAAGTACCCGCCCGGGACCGTGCTCGAGGGCACCGTCCGCAACCTCGCCAACTATGGCGCGTTCGTGGAGATCGAGCCGGGGATCGACGGCCTGCTCCACGTCTCCGACATGTCCTGGACCAAAAAGATCACCCACCCCAACGAGGTCGTCAAGAAGGGCGACGTCGTCAAGTGCGTCGTCCTCGAGGTCGATCGCGACAAGCAGCGCGTCAGCCTCGGCATGAAGCAACTCACCGAGGACCCCTGGCTCAACGCCATCCCCGAGCACTACAAGCCCGGCATGGTCGTCCGCGGACACGTCACGAAGATCACCAACTTCGGCGTCTTCGTGGAACTCGAGGCCGAACTCGAAGGCCTGCTCCACATCTCCGAACTCTCCGATCAGAAGATCGAGAACCCGCAGGATGTGGTCAAGGCCGGCGACGAGATCGACGTCAAAATCCTCCGCGTCGACAAGTCCGACCGCAAGATCGGCCTGTCGCTCAAGCGCGCCCAGTGGGGCGACTCGACCGGCGCCGGCGGCACCGAAGAGGCTGCCCCCAGCCGTCCCAAGGCCCCCGTCCGCGGTGGTATGGACGCTCACGACGCCATGGGCACCGACAAGATCCGGTTCGAATAGGATTCCGGGGCTTCGGTTCCAGTTTCCACGCTCTATGTTGGCTCCAACGGCCCCGGGAACCCTCCCGGGGCTTTTTTTATCACAATCCGACGTGGACCAACCGCGGAACCCCATAAAAACCCAGTGGTTTTACTGGTTCTGAGAATTCGTGGGAAAACGGTGTTCCGGTATTGAGCGGAAGTCGCTAATCTATGTCCTACGTGGGGTCGAAAGGCCCCCGAGGAGCAGAAAAGGTCATTTCAGACCCCTTTTGGGAGAGAGACTCATGAAGTCAGTTGGTATTCTGGCGTTGTCGGTTCTCGCGGGCGCGTCCTCGTCGGCGCTTGCGGTCATCACGTATCCCGACATGAATGCGACGAATGTCCTCTTCCAGAACATCTCGGAAGACTCGACGACCAACCCGGGTGTGCCTCTCTTCGGGAGCGGGCAGATCAATACCGCGGGTGATTCGATCGTCCTGAATCCTGCGAACTTCGGTGCCACGTCCACGAACGGCGGTCCGGCGGCCGCCACCCAGGGCACCTTGAACCTCGATATCCAGGCCAAGCCTGGGTTCTTCATCCCCGCGATCAACTTCGCGGAGTCCGGCGACTTCACGATCCTCGGCGGCGGCGGTCTCGGCACGGCTGTGAGCGTCACGGCGGCGATCCAGATCACCGTCACCGAAGTCAACGGCGGAGCCATCGCTCCTCTGTCGTTCTCCACCGCCCTCAACTTCTTCCCCTCAGGCGGGTCGTTCAACCTCTTCGAGGATGGCCAGAACAACGTCACGATCTGGAACGGTAACCAGACCTACGACATCAATAGCTTCCTCGCCGGCAATGGGATCTTCGGCCAAGCGACCCGCGTGAGTGTTGAGCTCAGCAACAACCTGACCGCCACCAGCGAGTTCGGCACCATCGCCTTCATCAAGAAGAAGGAAGTTGATGGCAGCGCCATCACGGTCGTCCCCGCTCCGGGTGCCGTTGCCCTCTTGGGCCTCGGTGGACTCGTCGCGGCTCGCCGTCGTCGGGCTTGAGATTGAGATTCGATGCAGACTCAGAGGAACCCACCGAAAGGTGGGTTCCTTCGTTTTGGCGTGCGGCTGCGTTCAAGTTCCTAACAAAATAAAAACCCTGCAATCGGCAACCAGTGTTTTTACTAGTTTGAGAAAAAACGCATCAAATTGACGTGCATTTGGGTCCGAGTATCGCTAATTTGATGGTGTGGAGGGAGTTCCCCTTCACGAGAGAGAGACACATATGCAGCGAATCACATTCATCGTGGGCGTTATGGGCATGGTTGCTGGCACTGCGCTCGCGACCCCGATCAACTACGGCACATTGAACGGCACTCAGGTGCAGTTCCAGAATGTGACGGAAGACACAACCACAGAGAGTCCCAGCGTCGCGCTCTTCGGGGCACCGACGGTTGTTGGAAACTCGATGATCTTTAATCCGACGGCCTTTGCCGCGGTCGCTGGTGTTGGGAGTCCAACTGGCGGCCCGATCGACAATACCGACGGCACGCTTGTCACCACTATCGCCGGAATCAACGGCGGCACGATCGACCAGCTCGTTCTGAGCGAGGCTGGTGATTACACCCTGTTCGGCGCACCCGGTGACTTTGCACAGATCCTGGTTCAGGCCTCGGTCTTCATCCGCGTCATCGAGATCGATGGCGCGACGGTGAGCCCCATCAGCGTCTTCCAGGAGACCTTGTTCGCTGGTCCCCTTGGGTTCAATCAGGCGCTCCCGGGCGGAGCCACCGCCTTGTCTGTCTGGTCTGGTAGCAAGACCTTTGACATCGCCGCGGCGCTCGCAAACCTGAGCATCCCCGGCAATGCGACCAAGATCACGTTCTCCATGAACAACTCGCTCTCGGCCATGGCCTTTGGAAACTCCTTCGCCAAGGTCCAGAAGAAAGAGCAGGGCGTGGTGATCGACATCATCCCGACCCCGGGTACGCTCGCTTTGATCTCGCTCGGCGGTCTGGTGGCGACTCGCCGCCGCCGCTGAGCCTCCGGCAAACCGTCGACTGGCCGCGTACTAGGCCTTCGATCCAACTCAGTCTCGTTCTGACCGAGCCTCGGGCGTTCACGTTCGAGGCTCGGTTGTTTGTGCGGTGCATTCTCATGGATCGCCGGACGATCCATCATTGGGGTTCTCGGAAGTTCACGCGAGAATGCAGGTCATCGTGAACTCTTGAGCGTGAAATCACACTTGACGCTTCAAGTGAATTGCGGAACACTGTATTGCGGAGAAAAACGGCGGTGGCTTTGGCGCGACGCTCGGCGAGCGCCACGTTCTCGAGAGAGAGGCTATGACCATGAGTTCCCAATCGGGCAGCGTTGAAGGTCGAGGGGCTCCGGCGATGCGTGCATCACGCGCGAGCCGCGGCATCACATCACAAGCCGCCATGGCCAGTCTGATCGTGGCGGTGACGCCGGCACTCGCTCAGCCCGCGTACAAGGCCACCCCCATCCCGCTCCTTCCCGGCGCGACGGAGATGCGCGCCCGTGCCGTCAACAATCGTGGTGATGTCGTGGGCCGCGCGGTCGTCGGCGCCGATCTCCACGGCTTCGCGTATATCAACGGCACGCTCATCGATCTCGGAGTCCTCGGACCTCAACTCACGTCTGCGGGAGCGCTGGGCATCAACGACGCGCAGAAGGCCGTGGGCGTGATGCGTGTCGGCGGGACGGATCACGCCTTCGTCTGGACCAACGCCGGCGGGATCGTGGACGTGACCTTCAACCCAGACGGCGTCCCGACTGTCAGCGGGCAGGCCGTGGCCATCAGCAACTCCGGACTGGTCGCCGGAAGCCTGACGTTCTCGTGCAACATTAGCACGAACTACTTCATCGCCTGCCGCTGGGTTGGCGGCGGCGTCATCGATGAACTCCCCGTCTTCAATCCCTGCGGACAGAGCATCGCCACTGGGATCAACGAGTCCGGTGTCATCGCGGGATCCAGCCAGCGATTCACCGAGTTCCGAAACTGGAATCGCCCGGTCATCTGGGATGGGTTCGTCCTGACCGATCTGGGCACGTTCAGCACCACCGAAGAGAATGGTGTCGCCTACGACGTCAACGATTTGGGCGTCGTGTGCGGCTATGCCGAGGATCGAACCCAGTTCATCGCCCTCGGACCTCCGGTGAAATGGGAGAACGGTTCACTCATCCGTCTGAATCCCCCCGGGAGTTTCGGCGACGCCTTCCCAGGCCAAGCCCTCGGCATCAACAACAGCGGACGCATTGTCGGCGAGTTGTTCACATCCTTCGGCGTGATCGGCTGGGTATGGGATCAGGGCACGCTCTACCCACTCGAGGACACCATCGTCCCCGACTTCGACTGGCAGTTCACCTCGGGCACCAAGATCGCCGACACCGGCTATATCGCCGCCACGGGGTATTACCAGGGCGGGTTGCTCCAGGCCGCGCTCCTCGAGCCGTGTGATCCGGGATTTGTCATGCCCACGATCAATCCCGCGACCGTCGGCTCGACCATCACCATCGATGCGATCGTCGGTGCCGCCAAGCCCGCCTCATTGCAATGGCGATACAACGGCGTTCCGATCTCTAACGGCACAACGGTCCACGGCTCGGTCATCTCGGGCGCGACGTCCCAGACCCTCGTCATCACCGACGCCCAGGCGGGCGACACAGGGAACTACACGCTCGTGGTGAATGGCACGTGCGGCTCAGGGACCAGCCCCGCGGTTGTCGTCGTCGTGAATCCGCTGCCCGCGTGCGTGGCCGACGTCGACAACGGCTCAGGCACGGGCACGCCCGACGGCGGCGTTACCATCGACGACCTTCTGTACTACCTCTCCATCTTCAATCTCGGCGATGTGAGTGCCGATGTTGACGACGGCACCGGCAACGGCACGCCCGACGGCGGCGTCACCATCGACGATTTGCTCTACTTCCTGACGCGGTTCAACCTCGGCTGCTGAGGCCATGAACACGTCGCTTCAATGACCCAACACAGGTCGAGAAGATCGGGACCGGGGTTGCACGCCCAATATCCGCGTGGGCGCGCCGTTCACCAAGTGTTGGTGGCGCGCTGATCGCGATACGTCGTGTGGCACGATTTACAGGTCGTGCCGAGCGTCTTCATCTTCGCCGAGAGCGATTCGCGATTCATAGTTCCGTCGGCAAGTTGCTCCTCAATTGCCGATCCCAGCGTCTGGGACAGCGTGATCCAATCGAGATACTCCTTCGGGCGCTCGGCCGTGTGCCTCTCGGTGGTCAGCACTCGGAACGCGTCGGCGAGTTGCCCGGCCTCGGCCGCGGGGACCAGGTCCGGGTGGTCCTTGGGGACACTCCATCCCGCCGCCTCGATCGCCTTGAGATGTTCAAAGGCGTTGTCGATCACGACCATCGCCGCGACCACGTCATCTGGACGTGAGACCTCAGGAAAGTTCGCGTCCACGCGGTCCAAGGTCTCGTCATCGAGTCGCGTCCCCACTTCGACGCACGAGAAAAGTCCCATGTACGCGGGCGACGTCCCCGAGACGTGCATGCGTTCCACGGCCTCGTCGGTGCTCATCCATCCAAGACCCACGGCCACGGCGGCGGCCGCCCCGGCGCTGCGGTGCTTGCCATGATGGCAATGGATGTACACTGGACCCTCCGCGAGCGCATCTCGCGTCGCGCGGATGATCTCCACGCGCCGCTGCTCGTCGAAGCCGTTGTACCCGATGGGCAAGTGGATGTATCGGAGACCGTGCGACTTGGCGACATCTACTTCAGGCACGGACCCGTCCACGCTGATGATGGTCTTGATGCCCCAGAGGTGCAACGTCTTGAAACCCTCCTCGCCCTCGGGGACGGAGCCGGAGTAGAAGCCGTCGTGATAGGTGACGACGTTGTGCAGGCCGGGGTAGTTTGTCGGCCTCGCGTCGGCGAGCGCCGGCGCATCAGCGGGCGGTGTTACAGCCTGGTCATGATTCGACGCGTTGTGTCTCCCGGCGCAGGAAACCAGTGCGACTCCAAGGCCTACCGCGATGGAGAGGCACGCTCGGCGTGTGTTCGAGCGGATCAATCGTGGGTGATTCATTAACGATACTCCCAGGATGGTGGGCGACAACTCAACGACCCGACGTTCGATATCCCACCCGCTGTGAAGCATACAGACACCGCGGATGAAGAGTTCCGCCGGAGGACTCAAGACCCGTGTGCACGCATGATTCCTACGCTTGGGATCGATGTTGCCACGAGGACCGAGTAGCCGCGAACGATTCAGGGCGTATCTTGAGAGGCGTGCCGAGCGAGCCAGGGCCGCGAAGAAGGACCAGCCGAGTGATCCGGCCGTCTTATCGCCGCCTCCAGACGCGTTCGAGGCGGCGGCGGAGCGCAAGCAGAACAAACTCAAGCGATCGCGCACGTTCTTCGTGCTCTTCAAGGAGTTCTGGAGGCTCCTTCGCGGGCATCAGCGCACGTGTGTCCTCGCGCTGGGAACCCTGAGTGTCTCCTCGCTCGTCGGCCTCATCGCCCCCGCATCGACCAAGGCCGCGATCGACTACATTCTGACGGACAGCCCGGGGCCAAGCGGGATCCCACCCTGGATCCGTGAGGCCTTCTCGCTTCCCCAGTCGCGTGAGGCGCTGCTGTGGCGCCTGGGGTTCGCGCTTGTGATCGTGGCGCTCGTGACAGTCGCCTTCAGCATGTGGGGGCGCTTCCAGATGACGCGCCTGACCAAGCGTGTGCAGGTGCGACTTCGGCGCATGGCCTTCGATCATGCCGTGCAGTTGCCGCTCCATCGCATCCACGCCCATCGCAGCGGCGGCGTGTCGAGCCTCCTCCGCCAGGACGCGGGCGAGGCGGGGAATCTGCTCTTCAGCATGATCTACAACCCGTGGCGGGCGATCGTCCAACTTCTCGGGACTCTCGTCGTGCTCGCGTGGGTCGATTGGCGGATGCTGGTGGGCGCGCTCGCGCTTATTCCCGCAGTCTGGCTCTCGCACAAGACATGGATCGCCCGGATACGCCCCGTCTTTCGCGACATCGGCGCCCAGCGTCAGGCGATCGACGCCTCTACCACCGAGGCCTTCGGCGGGATGCGCGTGGTGCGTGGCTTCGGCCAATCGCGCGCCGAGAGCACACGCTTCACCCGCGCCCAGCACTTCATGGCTCGCCAGGAGATGCTCGTCTGGTGGTGGTCGCGTGTCGTGGACATCGCCTGGGCCGTGTTGATCCCCCTTGCCTCTGCCGCCGTCCTCGTCTACGGCGGCACGCAGGTCGTTCGCGGAAACATGACCATCGGCGACATCATGATGTTCTCGACGTACCTGCTCATGCTGCTCGGACCGCTCGAGACGCTCTCGAGCACGGCGACAAACATCCAGACGAATCTCGCCGGGCTGGATCGAGTGCTCGATCTGCTCGCCGAGCCGCGAGAGACCGAGGCCCTGGGCAAAGTGGACGATGAGGACCGCATCCCGGTCGATCGCTCGCGTTCCCGCGGCGAGATCGAGTTCCGCGAGGTCTGGTTCGCGTATCCCAAGACGCCGGACAAGGTGCAAGGCGTCTCTGCCGCGCCGACATCCGACGTTGGCGAGGACGTGATCCGGGGCGTGAGCCTCGTCGCGAAGCCGGGCGAGACGGTGGCCCTCGTGGGACCAAGCGGTTCGGGGAAGACGACGCTCTGCAATCTTGTCGCCCGATTCTTCGATCCCACTCAGGGACAAGTTCTCTTCGATGGCGTGGACCTGCGGGCGATCGACATCACGAGTTTCCGCAGACTGCTCGGCATCGTGGAGCAGGACGTGTTCCTGTTCGACGGGACGGTCGCGGAGAACATCGCGTATGGTGATCGACGCGCGACGCCGGAGATGATCCGCCAGGCGGCCGAGGCGGCGAACGCCCACGCGTTCATCGAGGCTATGGAGCGCGGGTACGACACGCTGATCGGGGAGCGCGGCGTGCGCCTCTCGGGAGGTCAGAAGCAGCGCCTCGCGATTGCGCGCGCGCTCGTGGTGGATCCATTGATCCTGATTCTCGATGAGGCCACGAGCAATCTCGACGCCGAGAGCGAGGCCCTGATCCAGAAATCCCTCGCACGGATCATGCGTGGTCGGACATCGTTCGTGATCGCGCACCGTTTGAGCACCGTCCGCAACGCCGACCGGATCGTGGTGCTTGAAAAGGGCGTAGTCGTCGAGACGGGTCGTCACGAGGACCTGCTCGCGAGGCAGGGGCGATACGCGGAACTCCTCAGAACACAGATCGAGTCCCATTCGGCCGGTGCCATCGAGATATGATTCGATCGTCCGGTTCTCGGACGACATCTCGTTGGGGTGTCACACCAGAGTTAGAGGGAGATCTCCATGAAGAAGGCTCTATTCGTGTTGGCGGCGGCGGCGTTGCTTGGCGTGGGATGCGCCCATCAGAATCGGGGCGATTCGGCCTCGATGGGTGTGGTGAACGCGCGATGCGCGATCACTAACAGCGGCCCGGTGAATCCAGCGATCGAACCCGCGATGTACAAGGGGCAGAAGGTCGGGTTCTGCTGCGCCGGGTGCAAGGCCAAGTGGGAAGCCCTGTCCGAGGGTGAGAAGGCCGAGCACTTTGCCGCAGCATGCGCGGCTCCCGCGAACTAAATACGAACGAACGCTGTCCGTGCCGATTTTGGATCCGCGCGGCGGAATTTCGTGGCAAAGCCCTGTGAGCTCGGGCCAGAGTGTGGTATTCTGGGATGCCTCATTCGGGCGGCATCGTTGGTTGGGCAGGGAGGACCAGGGGTATGTGTGGACGGCATGGAATACGCGCCGGCTGGGGCGTCTTGTGGGTGGTTGCGCTCATTGGTGTGTTGGCGTGTGCTGATCGAGTGTGGGGCGATCCTGGAAGCGTCTGGACGTCATCGCCTGCCTTTGAGGACCGCGGGGCGCTGGACAAGCCCCGGTGCCGACCGGTGCGATACGGGGCATTCCTGCTGGATCTTGATGGGTTGCGCACGCAACTGGGGTGCGACGCGAACGGCCTCGGAAGATCACATGCCGAGAACAACTCCGTACGGATTTGGCTGCCGGATCCCGATGGCGTGATGCACGAGTTTGAGGTTGAGGAGGTTTCGATCTTTGAGCCGGCGTTGGCGGCGAAGTGGTCGGGTTGCCGGACATTTGCCGGGCGGGGCGTGGATGAGGCGTGGCTGACGGTTCGGTGCGAGATGACTCCGGATGGGTTCGGGGCGCAGGTGCTCGGGGATGAGCGCGCGTGGTCGATCGATCCGTGGAACGTCGGGGTGACAGGCGGGGATACGCGGTGCGCGGTGTATCGGCACAGCGATGCGCGCGCGTTGGTGATGCAGGGGTGGGTGTGCGAGACGCAGGACGAGGGCGGGGCGTCGCTTGGGCCTCGGGCCGGGACGCCCCGGGTCGGATCTCAGTTGCGGACGTATCGCTTGGCGATCGCGGCGACGGGGGAGTACACGGCCCTTCGCGGCGGAGTTGCCGGCGTGCAATCGGCGATCACGACGCTCGTCAATCGTCTGAACGGGATGTACGAGATCGAGGCGGCGATCAGTTTCACGCTCGTCTCGAACAACGACCTCCTGATTTACACAGACTCGGTCGCGGATCCATACACCAACAGCGACAACAGCACGATGCTGGGTGAGAACCAGGTGAACGTGCCCCTGGTGATCGGGAACGGCAACTTCGATCTCGGGCATGTCTTCGGGACGGCGAACGGCGGGATCGCCACGATCGGCGTGACGTGCAGCACGTTTAACAAGGCGCGGGGCGTGAGCGCGTCGCCGTTCTCGGTGACGGACTCGTACACGGTGCAGACGTTCTGCCACGAGGTGGGGCATCAACTCGGCGCGAGGCACACGTTCAATGGGACGAACAACTCGTGCTCGGTGTCGAACTACTCGGCGTCGGGGGCCTATGAGCCGGGGAGCGGATCGACGGTAATGTCATACTCGTCGTTCTGCGGCGTGGACAATATCGCGGGGGGGAACGTCGGCGAGTTGTATCTGAATCAGGGGTCCTTTGACCTGATCGCTTCGAGAGCGGATGGATCGGGCTCGTGTGCCGCTGACACGGCGACTGGGAACACGCCGCCGACGTTGGATTCCGGGCCGGGATACACGATTCCCTCGCGGACGCCGTTCACCCTCTCGGCGACGGGTTCGGACGTGGATGGCGACTCGGTGACGTACTGCTGGGAACAGCGGGATCTCGGGGCACAGCAGCCCCTCACGGCGGGCGATTCTGGGAGCGGGCCGATCATCCGCAGCCGGACGCCGACGACGGATCCAACGCGGACGATCCCGAGGCTCGCCGAGTTGCTCGCGAACACAACGGCGGCGGGTGAGATCCTGCCAACGACGACGCGGTCTCTGCACTTCCGGATCACCGCGCGCGATAATCGCGTGGGCGGCGGAGGGGTGACGACGGATGACCTGACTCTGAACGTTGTGGGTACGGTCGGGCCGTTCCGCGTGAGTTCGCCGAACACGAACGTGAGTTGGACGGGCGCGCAGGCCGTGACGTGGGATGTCGCCGGGACGGACGCGAACGGGATCAACACCGCGAGTGTGCGGATTCTGCTCTCGACGGATGGCGGATTGACCTTTCCGACGATTCTCGTGTCGAGCACGGCGAACGACGGGAACGAGGTGGTGGTGATCCCCGACACCCCCACATCGCAGGCGCGGATCCGGGTGGAGGCGATCGGAAACATCTACTTCGACGTGTCGGACACGAACTTCACGATTCCCTGCTCGGCACCAGCGACTGTGGCGGCGTCGGACAGCACGTTCTGCGATCGGGTGGAAGTGACGTGGACGCCCAGCGCGGGGGCACTCTCGTATCAGGTGTGGCGTGCGACGGTGAACAACTCGGGCTCAGCGGCGTTGATCGGAACGTCCACGACGACGACCTATCAGGATGCCACGGGGACGGTGTCCACGGCGTACTACTACTTCATCAAGACGGTGACGGCGGGATGCGTGAGCGCGTTCAGCGCGTCGGATGTGGGAACGAAGAGTCCGTTGACGGGCGTGCCCACGAATGTGACGGCGAGCGATGGGGCGTTCTGCGACCGGGTCACGGTCTCGTGGGACCCGTTCCCGGGAGCGACGGAGTATCGCGTGCAGCGCGGCGCTGGGGACTCGATCATCGGCTCGGCGAATCTCGGATTCTTCTCGGGAACGTCGTTCGAGGACACAACGGCGAACCCCGGGCAGACGTATTACTACTTTGTGCGGGCGACGACGACGTGCGGCGTGACGGCGTATGCGCCGAGCGAGACCGGTTATCTCGGGGCGGCACCGGAGAGCGTGTCGGGTGTTGCGGCGACAGGCGATTGTGACGGAGTGGTCGTGGGATGGGCGACGAGCGCGACGGCCACGACCTACGAGGTGTTCCGCGATGCCGGTGGGGTGTTCGCGAGCGCGGTCTCGCTGGGAAGCGTGGCGGAGCCGTCATTCGACGACGAGACGGCAGCGGCGGGGACTTCATACACCTACTGGGTTGTGGCGTCGAACGCGTGCGGCGCGGGGGCGGTGGGGACTCCTGGTGTGGGCGCGCGGTTGACGCCGCCGGCGGCTCCGACGGGGTTGACGGCGACCCAGGCGACGCTCTGCGGGCAGGTCGATCTCGCGTGGGATGCCGAAGCGAGCGCGACGGGATACGAGGTTCTTCGGAGCACGACGAATGATGAACTCACGGCCACGGTCGTGGGCACGCCGACGTCGGCGTCGTTGATCGATTCGGGCGTGACGCCGGGTACGACCTATTTCTACTGGGTTCGAGCGATCTCGGCGTGCGGAACGGGCGCGTTGTCGGCTTCGAGTTCCGGTTCGTCGGCGGCGCCGGTGTCGATCACGAGCGAGCCGGTCGCGATCTCGGTCTGTCCTGGTGAGGACGCGACATTCACGGTCGTTACGACGGGGCAGGGGCCGCTTTCGTTCCAGTGGTATCGTGACGAGGTGCCGGTTGGGAGCGATCAGGCGTCATTTACGATGGTCGGTGTGCAGGCGGCGGATGATGGCGCGATGATCCGATGTGACGTGACCAATCTTTGCGGCACGGTCTCGTTGTCGAGTGTGACGCTTGAGGTTGGGCTGTGTCCGACACGTTTGTATGTGGATGCATCGGCGCTCGCGGGCGGCGATGGCTTGTCCTGGGCGACGGCGTTTCAGAATGTGCAGGAGGCTCTTCTCTACGCCGAGTCGGAGTTGACCGTCTCGGAGATCTGGATTGCTGAAGGGACGTATCTCCCGACGGCGGGCGTGGACAGGTCGGCGTCGTTTTCGCCTCGGGGCGGGCTGGCACTCCATGGCGGATTCCCAGCGGGTGGTGCCGGAACCCTGGCAGAGGCCGATCCCGCCTCGCATCCCACGCGGCTCTCGGGCGATCTGCTCCTTGACGATGGGACGGTGGGGACGAGCGACAACTCGTACCACGTGGTGCTCGGACCGACCATGGGGAAAGTGAGTCTGGTGGGCCTGACGATCGAGGGCGGAAACGCGGATGGGATCACGCCGGATGATTCGGGAGGCGGAGCGGTGGTGCGGGGCGGGGGCACGGTCGAGATCCGCGAGTCGGTTGTGCGTGGGAACGCCGCTCTCGCACTTGGTGGTGGTGTGGTCGTGGGCTCCGAGGGCGAACTCATGGTGACCCGATCCACGTTTGTGGCGAACACCGCCGGGCAGGGTGGTGGTGTGGGTCTTCTCGGGCTTCCGGGCTTGAATGCGAACGCGTCGATTCTTTCTTCGACATTGAGCGGCAACAGCGCCGGCGTTTCCGGCGGTGCGATCGCCGGCCTCGTCGACTGTACATTGACCGTGGTCGCCTCGACGATTGCGGCGAACGACGGCCTGGTCGATGCGGGCGGAGTCGTGTGGGCGGGCGGCCCGTGTGTGATGCAGGGCACAATCGTTTGGGGAAACACCTCACCTCTCGTGCCGGACTATTCCGGGTCGATCTCCACGAGCGGGTACAACCTGATCGGCGATGTCTCGGGACTGTCGGGCCTCGATCCGACGGATCTCGTGGGCGTCGATCCGAGTCTTGGGGGGTTGACGATCAATGGTGGGCCGACGCCTACTCACGTTCCGGCGTTCGGCAGCCCGGCAATCGACGCGGGAGATCCCGTGGGATGCGGCCTGATCGATCAACGCGGGCAAGCGCGGCCACAAGACGGCGATGGGTTCTCGGGGGCACGATGCGACATTGGTGCGGTCGAGGCGACGGCGCATTGCCTGGCTGACTTTGACGATGGAACGGGAACGGGCAACCCGGATGGCGGCGTGACGATCGATGATCTGTTGTATTACGTGAGCCTGTTCGATGTGGGCGACACGCAGGCCGACGTGGATGATGGCACGGGCACGGGAACCCGAGACTTGGGCGTGACGATCGACGATCTGTTGTACTACCTCGCCCGGTTTAACACGGGGTGTTGATCGGTTTTTGCCCCGCGAAGACGCGATCGGGTTGTGAAAACTCATGGATTCTGGTAGTCTGGGCGGATTGCAAAGGGCCGATCGGCTTCGTGGTGGCATGCCGCGGATCTGGGCGGGCGAACAGTTGTGGTGCGGGTGTAGATGTGGAGGGCCGATCATGCGACTCGTGATGTCTGTTGGTGCGGTGGTTCTGACGGGATTGTGTGGCGTGGCGTTCGGTCAGGGCCGAATGATTGCGATTGACTCGGCTCGCGCGATGTATGAACTGAACATGGCCGATGGGACGCGCACGCCGATCGGGAACGCCACGACGAACGCCGGCACGACGGGTGGCCTGGCGTATGACTGCCAGACGGGGACGATGTACCTGACCTCGACCTCGCTCGATTCGCTCTTCACGCTTGATGTGGCGACGGGCGAGGCGACACTGATCGGGGCGTATGGCGATTCGGCGATCGTGATGCACGGGTTGGAATGGAACAGCGCGAACCAGGTGCTCTATGGCGTGTCGTCGCACAACAACGGGCTGTACACCATCAACACCACAACCGGGGCGGCGACGCTCGTGGGGACTTCGTTCCTGCTCTCGTTCACCAATCTCGGATACGACTCCGACAACGACATCATGTATGCGACGAACACGACCACGCCCGACAGTTTCCACCGGATGGATCTGGCGACGGGCGCGACGACGTACATTGGCGATCTGAACGGACCGACGAATCCGCACGGGCTGGCGTACAACACGGCCAACCACACGATGTACATCATCTGCAGCAATACAGACACGCTGTACGCCGTCGATCTCGCCACGGGCGCGACGACGGTGGTTGGCGCTCTCGGGTCGGCGAACTATCTGGGATTGGTGTACATCCCCGAGAGTTGCGTCGGGGGACCCGTGTGTGTGGCGGATGTGGACGATGGGTCGGGTTCGGGTGCGTCAGATGGAGCCGTCACGATCGACGATTTGCTCTATTACCTGGGACTCTTCCAGGCCGGGAGCATCGACGCCGACGTGGACAACGGGACGGGGACGGGGACGACGGATTCGGCCGTGACTATCGACGACTTGCTGTATTTCCTCGTGCGGTTCGGCGAGGGGTGCTGAGCGCCCTTTCGGTCAAGTGAACACGGAAAGGACATGAGATGATGAGGACACTCCAGAGCGTGGAGACTGGGCTGGTGGTTCGAGCGTGTGCTGCGGGCGTGGCGTTGGCCGGACTGGCGGGGGGCGTGCGGGCGCAGACGATCACCGAGTTGTACCACGAGGGCGACACCATCAGCATGCCTGATTCGAGCGTGGTGGGGGCGGCGACGGCGTTCAATGGCGTCTCGGTCAATGACGGCGGGTCGCACCTGGTCGAGATCGACACGGACGGTGCGGCAGCCTCGGACGTGGTCGTGACGAGGAACTTCGTCGTGATCGCGCGCGAGGGCGATCCGGTCGCGGCTCGGTCCGGGGTGACGGCGACGAGTTTCGACTCGGTGCACCTCAACTCGAGCGGGAATGTGGCGTGGAACCGCACGCTCGCGGGGACGGGATCGACCTCGACGGATTCAGCCTTGATGTTCGGGCAGACGCTCGTACTCCAGGAGAGTTTCGTCTCGCTCTCACCGGGCTTCGGCAATCCGACGCCCTATATCGGCTTCTTCGAGGTGCTGACGGACGATTCGAACGATTTCCTCGTGATGGCGAGCGTGGACGACCCGAACCTCGCCTCGACGGTGGACCGCGCGGTGGTGGTGTTCGACTATGACCCGAACCAGAACACGTTTGTGGAGAACGTGCTGATCAAGGAGGGCGACACGCCGACTGGCCTCGCCGGACCGATCACCGACTTCGGCACAACGTTTGAGTCGATGTCGCGGAGCAGCAGCGGCAACCACCTGATGCTGACACTCGAGGTCTCGGGCGGCACAGGAGACGCGGTGTGGCTCGATGGCTCTCTCGTGGCGCGCGAGGGCGACCAGAGCCCGATCTCCGGGCGGAACTATCGCATCCTGAACGACGTGCCGATCGATGTCAACAACAACGGCGAGTACGTCATCCGCGCCATATTGGATGGGGACACAGCGAGCGACACGGTGATCCTGAAGAACGGCACGACGGTGATCGCGCAGGAGGGCGGGAGCGTCCCGGGCGTGCCGGGGTTCTCGTTCACGGGGTTCGGGTCCGGTGGCGTGTTCATCGGGGACGATGGCAACGTGATCTGGTTCGGCGACTGGGACGATCCGGACACGACGCGCGACCGCGGCATCTTCCGCAATAACGAACTCGTGCTTCAGGAGGGTGTGACGGACGTGAACGGCAACACCGTGGTCGAGATCCTCGGCGTGTCGGACGGCTACGACGCCAGCCCGAGCGGGCGATACGTGATCGTGAAGGTGCGGTACGCGGCGAGTGCCGACGGCGTGGTGCTCATCGACTTCGGTGCAACGACGTGCGTCGCCGACGTGGACGACGGCTCGGGCACGGGCACGCCCGACGGAGGCGTGACCATCGATGACCTGCTCTACTACCTCGCGATCTTCAACGCGGGGTCGGTAGACGCCGACGTGGACAACGGCACGGGCACGGGCACGACCGATGGTGGCGTGACGATCGACGATCTGCTCTACTATCTCGCCCGTTTCAACGCGGGGTGCTGAGTCGAGATCGACCCGACAGCGTGAGAACACGATCGGGCCTGGCTTCGTGCCGGGCCTTTTCTATGTTGATACCCTCCTGCCAGCGCGAGAGCATCCCATGGGCATTGTGCCTTTGGATTCCCGCGACCCGGAGGACAGCGACGAATGGCGACGCGGACGACGAAGGCGATCCGAAAGACGCGGACCTCATCGAAGGCAAAGGTCGCCGCGGGGGCGCGTGGTGCGAGGACAACGGGCGAGGCGGGCAGGCCGGCGCGTCGTTCAACATCCATTGTTCCCGTCGGCCTCGTGCAGACATCGTGCGTCGCCGATCCATCGGTGAACCGGGCGAGGCAGGTGCGGCTGATCGAGCGGGCGGCGGAGTCGGGCGCACGGGTCATCTGCACGCAGGAACTCTTCGCGAGCCAGTATTTCTGCCAGAGCGAGGACCACCGGTTCTTTGAGTTGGCCGAGTCGATCCCGGGCCCAAGCACGGACGCGTTCTCACGGATCGCGAAGAAACACGGCGTGGTGATCGTCGCGAGTCTGTTCGAGCGCCGGGCGACGGGTCTATACCACAACACGGCGGCGATCATCGATGCCGACGGCTCGCTCATGGGCGTGTATCGGAAGATGCACATCCCCGATGATCCGCTGTTCTATGAGAAGTTCTATTTCACGCCCGGCGATGCGCCGGCGGGGCACGGCACGGCGAGCGCGATCGACGGCGAGGACGAGGCCGGGTTCCGCGTGTGGAAGACGCGCCACGCGAAGATCGGCGTGCTCATCTGCTGGGACCAATGGTTCCCGGAAGGGGCGAGGCTCACGGCGCTCCAGGGCGCGGAGATCCTCTTCTATCCCACGGCGATCGGCTGGCATCCTTCGGAGCGCGAGGAGTATGGCGAGGCCCAGCACGACTCGTGGGAGACGATGATGCGGTCGCACGCAATCGCGAACGGGTGCTATGTCGTCGCGGTGAATCGCTTCGGGCATGAGCGCGTGCTTGGGGCGGATGGCAAGCCCGTGAGCCAGGACGGGCTGGTCTTCTGGGGGCAGTCGTTCGTCGCCCAACCCGATGGACAGGTGGCGTTCCGCGCGACGCCCGACAAGGAGCAGGTCGCGGTCGTGGATTGCGACCTGTCGCGAGTGGAGTTCAGCCGGACGCACTGGCCGTTCCTCCGGGATCGACGCGTGGATGCGTATGGGGGGTTGGTGCGACGGTTTATCGATCGGTAGTTTGATGAACTGAGTGATCACCAGAAGCACCGCTCTGGAGAGCGGTGCCACCCTTGGACCAAGACGATGCCGAGCACACGACGAGTCAAGAGCGCGAAGGGCCTGCTGCAGCGGAAGTCACCGCGGGCGTTGGGGTATTCGTTCCCGGCGGAGTGGTCTCGGCAGCGCGGCGTGTGGCTGTCGTGGCCTCGACCTGAGGGGATCAGTTTCCCAGGTCGCTACCACACGATCGGGCCGGGGCTTGCGGCGATCGTGCGCGAGATCGCGCAGCGTGAAGAGGTCCACATCAACGTCCCCAACGAGAACTGGGAGCACATCGTCCGGCGGGAATTGTCGCTCTTTGGTGGGCCGGATGAACGCTCGATGCGGCGCGTGTTCTTCCACTTCGTCAAGACCAACGAGTGCTGGTGCCGGGATCACGGGCCGGCGTTCGTCACGCGGATGCACCGCGGGAAGAGGCAACTCGCGGTCGTCGATTGGGGCTTCAACGCGTGGGGTGGGAAGTACCCGCCGTATGGCGACGACGACGACGTGCCCACGCGCGTTGCCGAAAAGTTCGGCCTGCCGCTCTTCAAGCCCGGGATCGTGATGGAGGGTGGGGCCGTCGAGTTCAATGGCAAAGGCACGGTCATGACGACCGAGCAGTGCCTCCTCAACAAGAACCGAAACCCGGGATTGTCCAGGGCACGGATCGAGCGATATCTCAAGGATTACTACGGGCAGTCGCACGTCTGCTGGCTGGGCGATGGCATCGAGGGCGACGACACCGACGGGCACATCGACGATCTCGCGAGGTTTCTCGATTCCAAGACCATCGTTGTTGGCGTCGAGGACGACCCGCGCGACGCGAACTACAAGGTCCTCCAGGAAAACCTGCGGCGGGCGCGCTTGCTGAAGGATCAGGACGGGCGGGCGTTCGATATCGTGACGGTTCCGATGCCCGGCGTCGTGGAGATCGACTCGCAACGCCTGCCGGCGACGTACCTGAACTTCCTGGTCATCAACGGGGCCCTCCTCGTGCCGACCTTTGGGCACAGGAACGACCGGATCGCGATGGAGATCCTGCAGAAGCACGTGGACGGGGGTGGAAGCGGGAGAGGTGGCACTCGACAGGTCATCGGGATCGACTGCCGCGACTTGATCTGGGGGCTTGGGTCGATCCACTGCCTGACGCAGCAGATGCCACGGGTGTAAGCAACAACCCCCAAGCAGGGTTGGAGTGATGAACCGAGTGGGCGTGGTTTGTCGGCCTGTGGTACCATCGGCCCATGAGTGAACAGCCGAGGACCGGCGCGTGGAGTCCATGGCGTGTGGGAAAGGGGAGGCTCTGGGTGCGCGCGGCCTCTCTCCTGCTGGGTGCCGCACTGCTCTGGCTCTTTTCGACGCGATATCTGGTTTCGGTGAAGGCCATTGGCGTGATCGAGTCCAGCGGGCCGGTGGAATCGGTCGCGGTGTGCTGGTCGCGGCGAGGTGACGGGCCTTCGAGCGGTGTGTGGGTGATGGGTCCCGACTCGTCTCGCGGCTCAATCGTCTCGACGCGATTCCGGACTGAAGTGCCGACAGAGCGCCTCGAATCGATCACCCTGGAGTGGTCGGCGATTCCGCCCTCGAGCGTCACGATCGTCGAGAGCGCGATCGAGTGGTCGATCTTTGGACTCGTCTTTGATCGGCGTGACACGGGCCGATGGGAGAGCGCGGCCGAGGAATCCGGGTCGCTGAAGTTCGCCAGTCGCGTGCGGTTGAAAACGCGCGTGCATGCCTTGGGATGTAGCGTGTGCCTGGGTGTGTGCGTGGTGGCGTGGGGCGTGGGACTCGGGTTGAGAGACCGGCGTGTGCATCGCTGGCTGCCCGAGGCGCTTGTGGCCTTTCTCGTCGTGGTTGTGACGGTGTTCTTTGGTCTGATGGCCAGCGCTCTGATGACGTCCGACGGCGTGACCTATGTCGCCGGCGCCGATGGGATCGCAACAGAGGGAGTCTTCTCGAGACTCGTGGTGTACAAGGCTCCGGGGCTAAGTCTCATCCTCGCGGGCGTGATGCGATTCACGGACGACTGGCTCGAAGGGTTCAAATGGCTCCAACTCGTCGTGGGCATGCTCGCCGCGATGGGCGTGTACATCCTGATCCGATGCCGCGCGGGGCGAGTGTGGGCGCTCGTGGGCGCCGGAGCTGTCGGCATCCATCCGATCCTGCTGACATACTCGGCGTATCTCCTGCGCGAGTCGCTGTCGGCGTCGCTGCTTGTGGGGCTGATGCTGGCGATGGCCGGGCTTGCCGCGCCGCGCCGAAGGCTCTGGGCGTGCGCCGGCGTGGGCGTCATCTGCGGCCTTGGCGCGCTCCTCCGCGAGAACTTCCAGATGCTCCTCGTGCTGATCCCGCTTGGTGTCGTGGCGATCGGGCCTGTGGCGTTGGGGTGGCGCACTCGTGTGATTCGCGGCGTGGGCGTGCTGGTGGCGGGCCTCGCGACGATCCTGCCCTGGGTGACGTACAACGCCGTCTCTCGCGACGTCATCGGCGTGACCTCGCCGAAGGTCCAGATCAATCGCCTGCTCTCGGCGTGGAACGCGGGAGTCGTTGATGGCGACAACGCGACGGCGCTCGACGCCGCCGGGTGGTCGGGCCTGCAGGAGTCGCTGCGTCGCGTCCAGGTCACGGATTACGAGTACTACTACATGATGATCGGGCGTGAGCAGAACGCCCGCGTGGGCCGTGGCGAGTCGGAGCGGATCCCCTTTGTCGAGATCGAGGCGATGTGCAAGCGAGTCGTCGACGAGGACCGTGCACGCCATGGCCCCGAGCGGGCGCTCGCCATGTTGAGCTCCTTCCTTGGGCAGACGGGCCTGTGGCACCTGCATCTGGTTCGGTCGGCGCAGGAGAACGACTGGTGGTCCAGGCCGATGCGGGCGCTCTACTGCGACCGATTCACGACGTTGCTCTTTGACAAAGCCGCCGCCGCCGTGGATGAGCCAACACCGGAGGGCAAGGCCCACCTCATGGAGATCCTGGAGGGTGTGGAGTACCCCACGAACCACCAGTGGACGGACTGGTGGCCGCACATCTTCAACGACTGGTTCCGTGGCGCCCAGGCGCTGCGTCCGGTGGTCGCGGTGCTCTTCTTCTCGGGGCTGGTGCGGCTGTGGCGAGGGGGAACGGGAGCCCAGGCCGGTCGGGCGAGGGACGATGCCGGGGCGAGAGCCTTGGGCGTGGTCGGTCTCGCGTGCGTGGTGATGGTGCTGGCGACGGCCCTCACGGTGGCGCCGGCGAGTGACCGCTACGGCGTGCCATACATCCCGGTCTTGATCGTTGTCGGCATCGTGGGGATCTGGGGTGTGACGCGAAGGGGGGCAGTGGGGGCGGGTGGGCCTGATGAACGCCGGAGTGGCTCGAACCACTAGGCGGCCTCGTGCGAAGAGACAGGTCCAACCAGCGTTGGGCATGGCGTCGAAGGGCCGGGCGAGGCGGTGGACAACCCTTCTTCGCCGGGTTCGGCCTGAGGCCCTGCCACGACACCATGGGTGGGTAGCACCGCATCGGTCCCTATCATGGTTCGTCGCCGCGCGTGCGGTCGGTTCCTGATGTCGGTTAGTGGTTTCGGTCGGTGGGGTCGTCGGCCCCATCAGCCGCCGCCCATACGGTTCGTCGAGTCTGGTTGGAACAGTTCTGGTCGTCCGAGACCTTCGCCGGAGTGTCCTTATGAGCGTTGAATCCGAGCCCCATTCGAGCGCCGAGCACGTCGGCCACGTCGCCGTCAACATCAGGAAGAAGAGCGACCCGCACGCGACCCGCTGGGGAAAGTTCCTCCAGGCGGCGATCAAGTTCTCCGCGTCGGACCTCATCTTGAAGTCCGGGCAGCAGCCCAAGGTCCGCCTCCGCGGCGCGCTCAAGCCCCTCGACACCGAACCGTTGAGCCAGGAGGAGTTCTACGGAATCGCCCAGAACATCCTCTCCGACGAGCAACTCTCCGACCTGCACAAGTTCGGCTCGGTGGACTTCGCCTACGACTACGACGACAACAACCGCTTCCGCGTGAACCTGTTCCTGGCGCGAGGGCGGATCTCGGCGGCCCTGCGACTCATCACGAGCAACATCCGCAAGTTCGACGAGCTGTACCTCCCGCCGATCATGAGCGAGATCGCCATGCAGCCCCAGGGGATCGTGCTCCTCTCGGGCGTGACGGGGTCGGGAAAGTCGACGACGATCGCCGCGATGCTCGACTATGTCAACGAGCGCAAGCCCGTGCACATCGTGACGATCGAGGACCCGATCGAGTACATCTTCACGGACAAGAAGTCCACAATCAACCAGCGCGAGATCGGGATCGACTGCCTGGACTTCAAGATCGCCCTGCGCGCCCTGGTGCGTGAGAACCCCGACGTCGTGCTCGTCGGCGAGATGCGTGACCAGGAGACCTTCGAGGCCGCCCTCCACGCCGCCGAGACGGGCCACCTGGTCTACGGCACGATCCACGCCAGCAGCACGACGCAGACGTTCAGCCGAATCTACGGCCTCTTCGAGCAGGAAGAGGTCGAGCAGGTCCGCAAGATCCTGGGGTACCAGATGCGGGCCTTCGTCTACCAGAAACTCCTGCCGACGCTGCGTCCGGAGATCCCGCGCATCCCGGGGATCGAGATCCTCGTGAACAACGCCGTCGTCCGCAAGCACATCCTCGACGCGCGCGAGGGCGAGCTCCGCGAGTACCTGAAGAGCATCGAGGCCCGCCAAAGCGGGATGATCGACTTCAACGAGCACCTCGTGCAACTCGTCGAGCAGGAGTACGTCTCCCTCCGCGTCGCGGAAGAGGCCAGCCCCAACATCGACGAGTTCCGGATGAAGATGAAGAAGTTGGGGTGAGGCATTGGGCACTCGGCACTCGGCAGTAGGCCGGGCGCCCCGATGGCGTTGGCCGCTCTGGGCACGCCATCGGGCGGTGCGTTCCAATCGTGGGGCAGGGTCCGCCGTCCGCAGGAGCGCCCCCCCGTCCGTCCCACGCCACCCGCCTTCCATCGATTGTCCGAGAAGGCGACTTGAAGCCACGTCCAAAGAACTTCCACGCGTGCTCGCGTTCGTCCGTGCCATACAACGACCTGCGCACCTCGAGATCGCGGTGTTGTTCCGCGGGTGCTCCCTTCTCTCAGGGCCGTTGTCCCCACTCGCGGGCGCGGAACCAGGAGCGGAAGGCCCGCGGGCTGCTCCTTCCTGCATGCGGGCTGTTCCTCATGCCATGCAGGCTGGACTTCTCGCCATGCGGGCTTGTTCTCAAGCCATGCGGGCTGCTCCGTATGGGTTGCGGGCAGGTCCTCTCGCGAGGCGGGCCGCATGGAAGGCACGCACGCCGGAACTGTCGCCGACCGTGGGATCCGCGTGGGTCCGACACGAGCTCGCGGCTCGAGGCTCCCACAGTGATGACGAGCGGGGAGGCGCCGTAGGCCGGGGGGGGACTCGGGTCGTATCGTCCCGACTCGTGTGCCGGCCATCACGTTGAGTTCTACACGGAGTCGCCCCCATGACGATCCATCCGGACATCCTGAAGTACAACGCGGCGATGAAGGGGGAGGACAAGGCCATCGGCGACGCGCTCGCCAAGGCCATCGATCGCGGGCTGGCGAGAGCGCTTGGTCGAGGAGGGGGGGAGTGCAAGATCTGGCATCGGCACCCGGTGTGGTTCATCGAGGGGAATCCGATCGTCGGGTATAGCAAACTCAAGGACTCGGTGCGGCTGCTCTTCTGGAGCGGGCAGTCGTTCGATGAGCCGGGACTGACCAATGAAGGCTCGTTCAAGGCCGCCGAGGCGCGGTACACGAGTGCGGACGAGATCAACTCGACGGTTCTGTCCCGCTGGCTGAAGAAGTCGATCGAGATCCAGTGGGATTACAAGAACATCGTGAAGCGCAAGGGCCGACTCGAGTGGCTGAAGGGAGCCGGAGGTGCGGCCGCGAAGTCCAAGACCGGTGCCTCGGCACGCACCGCGTCGAAATCGGCGACGGCAAAGCCCGCGTCAGAGCGCGCACGCACGAAGTCCGCGCCGAAGGTGATCGCGAAGGCGTCAAAGACGTCCGCCCCGAAGCCCCGCGACAACAAGGGTCGCACGAGTCGATCTGCATCTCCGCGGCCGAGAACGCGCCCGCGGTAGTCGAGCCGGTAGCCCGTGCGTCTCCTTTGGAACTCGGCGGCGGCGATTGTGCGGTGGTGTACCTGGTTATTGTGCGTCTGCTGGGCACTCGATTGGCGAATGGGTGTATGCGGTCCCGCGGTGGGACGAGCGTCCCGGTCAGATGATCTCTCGGTCTCCCGGGCGTGTGTTCGTTACACTTTGGGCATGAGTCGCCGTCCAGCACCGACGTCCGTATGGGCACGATTCGCGAGAGTTGCGATGCGGCGCATGCGAAGCATTCCGGCGTTCACGGTGGCCTGTGTGGCTGCCGGTGTGATCGCCACACTCCCGGGCGCGTGTGGTCCAGCGCACTACTCCAGCAAAGCCGTCACCCTTCACGTGATGGCGGCGGCGTCGCTTGAGGGTGCGTTTCGCGAGATCGCCCACGCCTTTGAGCAATCGACGGGTCATGGCTCAGCACGCGTAGAAGCGGAGTCGTCGGGTCTCACTGGGAATGCCAATGAACCTGGACAGGTGCAGGAAACGCGCGAGCAGAGGCGCGTGGCGGTCTCGTTGAGCGTCGCCGGGAGTCAGCAACTCGTGACCCAACTCGAGCACGGTGCGCCCGCGGACGTCTTTGCCACGGCGGGTTGGGAACCCATGGACACAGCTTTGCGAGCGAAACTCGTGGATGAGGCTTCGATCCGTGTCTTTGCCCACAACGACCTGGCGATCATCGTGCCCCGTGCGAATCCCGCGAAGATCGACGGTCTCATCGATCTTGCTCGACCCGGCGTGTCGATCGTGGTCGCGGAACGGGCCGTGCCGGTGGGTGCGTACATGCGTGCGATGCTCGAAACCGCGAGAACAAACGCGAACTTCGGGCCCGGCTTTGTCGAAGTGTTTGAGACAAACATCATCTCCTACGAGCAGAGCGTCTCGGGCGTGGTGGCGAAGGTCGCGCTCGGGGAGGCCGACGCGGGCATCGCGTATTCGAGTGACGCTCACGCCGGGAACGCGGCAAAGATCACGGTCCTTCCTCTGCCCCAACGCCTTGCGCCGCGTGCCGACTATCCCGTCGCGGTGACGGCGTCCGCTCAAGAGCCCGAGATCGCCAGGGCGTTTGTCGAGTTCCTGGCCTCCAGTGAGGCGCAACGGATTCTCACGGCGCACGGCTTCAGCCCCGCGGACGTGCGCGATGTCTCGGAGGAACCGTGACGCAAAGCACTGGTAGGCACGCCCAATCTCGATCTGCTCGCGATCATGTCGCGTCCGTGGGGGCCACTCCTCGCGAGCGCGTGGCGTGGACGATTCTCGCCCTGCCGCTCTTGCTGCTGCTCGCGGTACCGATCGTGCTGCTCGTGGGGCGAGCCTCGCCGGGTTCAATCATCACAGAACTCACCCATAGAGAGACGCGTGATGCGATCGTGCTCAGCCTCGTGACGAGCGCGATCTCGCTGGGCGTCACGATCGTCCTCGGCACTCCTCTGGCGTTGTATCTCGCGCGATCTCGCTCACGAATGGGTGTGATTCTCGAAACAATCGTCGATCTCCCCACCGTCCTGCCGCCCTCGGTCGCGGGCGTGGCGCTCCTGCTCGCGCTTGGGCGGACCGGCGTGTTGGGCGGCTGGCTGCACGAGCGCGGGCTCGACATCGCCTTCACGCCCCTCGCCGTCGTCATCACGCAGGTCTTCGTGGCCTCACCCTACTTTGTGCGTTCGGCGCGTGCGGGGTTCGCCTCGGTGCCCCGCGACACGCTGGAGGCGTCGATCATCGACGGGGCGACCGGGTGGACGCTCTTGACGCGGGTGCTCGGACCGCTCTCGATCCGCTCGCTCGGAGCCGGGGCCGCCATGTCCTGGAGCCGCGCCCTGGGCGAGTTCGGCGCCACGATGATCTTCGCGGGGAGTCTCCCCGGCGTGACTCGAACCATGCCCATTGAGGTCTATGTCGGGTTCGAATCGAGCCTCGATCGCGCGATCGTGCTCTCGACGATCCTGATCGCGATCTCACTGCTGCTGCTGGTTCTCGCTCGAGCGATCGGGTGGCGTGGCCGGATGGAATAAGCCCATTGACCGGGGAACGCGTGGTGTTCGCCAGAATGGGCGAGATTATCGCCCGTTCGGCGTCGTCGGATTGCACCAGAACCTGTTCGCCTCGTCCGAGTCCCGCAGCGCGAAGAACTCCGACCGATTCATCACCACGCCCGAGGCGTCGATCGCGACGCAGGTCACGCTGTCGCCGTGATGCCCCGGCACGACCTCGCGCGGGTACGACGCGCCGTCGTTGTAGGGCGGGCCGAAGTCCACCTGCTCGTTGCCATCCCAGAGAATCACCGCGTCGCCCCGCAACTGGTGGACGCGATATGGGAACGGGCTGCGACCATAGCCGACCACCACGCCGTTCATGATGTACGACGTCATGCGGGCGGTCCCGAGGAAATCGCCATCAGGCCCGTCGGGTTTGTGCGAGGGGCAGCGGTACGACTCGGGCACCTCCAGGTATGCCCAGAGTGCGCCGGTTTTGCGATCGTCGGCCGTGCAGTTCTGGGGAATGACACCCGGGCCATACAACCAACCGACCTCCTGCGCGATCGGGCCCCAGTTGGGATACGGCAGAGTCTCGCGATAATCATTGGTATAGATCGCCAGCGCGAGACCCATCTGGTGCATGTCCGAGAGGCATCCCGTCTGCCTTGCCGCGGCCTTGGCCTTTCCCAGTGCCGGCAGCAGCAGCCCAATGAGCAGCGCGATGATCGCGATGACCACGAGAAGTTCGATCAGCGTGAACCCGCCCCGAGATTCGCGGGCGGACGCGGTGCCCTGTGATCGCATGCCGTGCCTCCGTGACGTGTGTACCCAGTCTACCAGATGCATCGGGTCGTGGATACCCGAACATCCAGAACTTTGATGCCCATGGGTCGTTCCTCCGTCCACGCGTGACACACCCGTGACTGGGCTTCCGCGAAGACACGGGACGCACGACGAGTACGAACCAGATAGAGACACATTCGTATATCGCCATCCGAGTGGATTCGGGATAGTCTCCTCCACGATGCCCTCACCTCTCAGCCGGGATTCATTCATTGGCCGTATGACGCGCCTCGCATTGGGCCCGATCCTGGCTCTGGCGGTCTACGCGATCCTCGCCGCGAGCACGCCCGATCTCGCCGAGCCGGCTCGGCGCGCCATCGCCGTCACCGTCCTCGTCGCCGTCTGGTGGATGACCGAGGCGATCGGCGTCGAGGCTGTTGGTCTAGTCCCCCTCGCCCTGCTCCCCCTCGCCGGCGTCCTCGAGTTCAAGAAGGTCTGCGTTTCCTACGCCAACCCGATTGTCTTCCTCTTCCTCGGCGGGATGCTCCTGGGGCGTGCCCTCGAATGCTCGGGCCTGCACCGGCGCATCGCGTTGCTCGTGCTGCGGCTTGTCGGCGCGTCGCCCGCGCGACTCATTCTCGGCTTCCTCGTCGCGAGCGCCGCTGTAAGCATGGTCGTCTCCAACACGGCCTGTGCCGTCATGATGCTCCCCATCGCCGCCAGCGTCGGCGGCGCGATCGCGGGTGAATCCGCGAACGATCCAACCTCTCGACACGCAAGTTCAAGCAGCACACTCCACGCGGCGCTCGCCCTGGCCGTGGCCTACGGCTCTTCGATCGGCGGCGTGGGCACCATCATCGGCACGCCACCCATCGCCCAACTCGCCGCCTATTCCAACGCCGAACTCGGCGTCACGATCGGCTTCACCGAGTGGATGCAGGTCGGTATGCCGTTCGTGTTCATCGCCCTTCCTATCGCGTGGATCGTCCTTGCCTTCATCACGCCGGGCACTCGTGGCACGCTCTCCACTCCAGCGACTGTCTCCGTGGCGAATGCACCAACGCCGTGGACCACGCGCGAGCGCCTCGTCGCCGGAGTCTTCGTCCTCGCGATTCTTGGTTGGGTGACCACGCGCCTCACCGGTCTCGCCGATCCGCTCGTCGCCATCATCGCGGGCGTGCTGCTCTTCATCATCCCCAGCTGCGGGTGGGGTTCCGGTGGCTCGCGGCGACCAGTCTTCCTCCTGGATTGGCACGAGGCCGAGCGCGTGCCCTGGGGTGTGCTCCTGCTCTTCGGCGGCGGGCTCGCGCTCGCCGATGGCCTCGGCTCGACTGGCGCCGACGCGTTCCTCGCCAAAGGCGCAGGAGGACTCGCCGGACTCCCACCCGTGCTCATCCTCATGGCCGTCGCGCTGGCGACCATCTTCCTCGGCGAGATGGCGAGCAACACCGCCCTCACCGCGATCATGCTCCCCGTCGCGCACGCCGCCGCCCCGGTCCTCGGCATCAATCCCATCGCCGCCGTCGTCACCGTGGCCCTCGCCTCGAGCCTGAGTTTCATGCTCCCCGCTGGAACACCACCCAACGCGTTGGCCTTCTCGACCGGGCGTGTGCGAATGTCACAGATGGTGAAGGCCGGCGTGCTGCTCAACCTCGTCTCGGGAACGGTTGTCCCCATCGGCGTGGTGCTTCTGGACCAGGCCGGTTGGCTCCCGTCGTGAGGATGTCCCGCGCGAGATGTCTCGGCGACACACTCACGGCCTGATGTCGATGTAGCCCTGCCGATTGCCGCGAATCACGCCCAGGCGCACGCCGCCGTCGATCTCCTCGACCTGCTTGCGTAGGTCGTTCGACGAGTCGATGCTCTGCGACTGACGAGCATTGATAGGCTTGAGGATCTCAACGACGATGTCGCCTGCCTGGAGCCCGGCGCTCTCGGCGGGACTGCCGGGATCAACGTCGCGCACCATCGCGCCCAGGATCGTCTGTCCATACAACTTGCGCGACTGCTCGCGAGTGAAGTCCACGACGCCCACGCCGAGCGAGTCCAGCCGCACGATGCCGAGGATGGTGTCCTGATCGCCGATTCGCGCCCGGATCTGCTGGGCCTTCCCGGAGCGGACCACGTCGAGCACCGCGTCGGTGCCGGGTGCCGAGACTGCGATCTCGGTGCGCAGTCGGACGATGTCCACGGGCTTGCCATTGAATCGCACGATCACGTCGCCCGACTGCAGCCCCGCGTCCGACGCCGGGCTGTTCGGCACGACCTCGCCCACCACCACGCCGGGCGTTTGCCCCGATCCTGTGTTCGTCGTCTCGAACGTCACGCCAAGCCCTCCGCGGACGACGCGCCGGTTCGCGATCAGGCTCTCGGCGATCGACCGCGCCATATTCGAGGGGATGGCGAAGCCCAGCCCGTGGAATCCGCGCGACGGGCCCGCGATCGCCGTGTTGATACCCACAATCTCGCCGTCGAGGTTGAGCAGCGGCCCGCCGGAGTTTCCAGGGTTGATCGCCGCGTCCGTCTGGATGAAGTCCTGGTACGCGACGCTCTGCGGGTCGGCGAGCGATCGCCCCTTCGCCGAGACGATCCCCGCGGTGACGGTGCTGTCGAAGCCGAAGGGGCTGCCGATCGCGATGACCCACTCACCCACATCGAGGGCCTCGGAATCAGAGAAGTGGGGGATCGCCGTCGTCGAGGGGATCGCGTTCGCATCGATCTTGATCACCGCGAGATCCGTGAGCTGATCACGCCCGACGACGCTCGCCTCGTGCTCGGTCCCGTCGAAGAGTTTGACCTTGAGCGCCTGTGCCCCGCCCGCGACGTGGTTGTTGGTCAGGATGTACCCGTCGCGGCGGATGATGACGCCCGATCCAAGGCCGGTCTGCGTCAGGTCGCCGTTGCCCATCAGAGGCCGTCCGAAAATGTCCCTGCGTGTGACGCGATTGAACTGGCTGATGTGAACTACGGCCGGCTCGACGCGCTTCGCGACGCGCTTGAAGACTCGTGAAAGACCGCGTGCGAGTTCCATGTCCTTCGCGAGTTCATGGGTCTCCGCGCTCGACTCATGCGTTGTGGCCGATGTCCGCGTGACCTGCGTCTCCACAGACGGCTGCCCAAGAGCGACGGGCGCTCCCGCGCTTAGACCCAGAAGAGCAAGCATTCCCGAAACGATTCCGACCAACCCTCGAGCCATGGTGCATTCTCCATCTCATGCCGTCGGCTGGCGACCGGGCGCGCCGGCGGGCGTCACGGCGAGCGAACGTGCCCGCCGGTAGGTGTTCGATGCCTTGTTGGGATGCGCGTGCCACGCGATTCCGCCAAAATCCTCCGCCCTTGCTTGCCCTCCTTCACGCCGGGATGACCCAGCCCGAGAAACGCCAGCCATTCTGGCAGCCCGGTCTACGTCCCTCGCGTGTTCCCGAACAGATCAATGTGCAGCCTCGGGCCATACCGGAATCCTCGCTCGAGGCAGACGCGAGAGATCCATGCCTTCGCCGCCGCAGTCGCTGGCGTGACGCCCTCGGGCATGAGCAGCACATCGTGCGCGCGCACCGTCGGCAACTCCGAGAGAATCCCGTCGATCTCGACCAGATCGCCCTCGCCTTGCACCACGAACTTCAGTTGGTGTGTCGGATACGCGCCTAGAAGCGCCCGCAGCACGCCGACGTTCAATCGACGGCTCTCGTGACGCTCGCGCCACCCCGAGTCACTCGCCGGCGTCGAGTTCGAGAGTTTCGGGCTGAGGCTCATCAGGTCCACCACCGGCGGCTCGCGGTCGAAGCCGGGAGGCAGGACCGTCCCCGCTGACTCGATCGTGATGTGCAAACCATGCGCGTGCAACGCCCGGCACAGGTCGATCAGGCCACCAAAGAGCATCGGCTCGCCGCCGGTGATGACGACATGCCGCGCGCGCGACGCCGTCGCCTCATCCACGAGCGACGAGATCGTCCTCGGCGTCTGCTCGGGCGACCAACTGGCATACGGCGTGTCGCACCATCCGCAACGCAGGTTGCACCCGCTCAGACGGATGAAGAACGACGGAACGCCGGCGAGCGTGCCCTCGCCCTGGATGCTGATGAACGTCTCGGCGATCGGGAGCGTGCCCGCGGACGATGGCGCGAGTTCATCGCCGAGGCGTGTGCGATCGAGTTGATCGAGCGGAACCGTCACGCGATGGCTCCGTGGTGCGTGGATGACTCGGCATAGCGCGTCGGGTCGGGGATCGCCGCCTCCACAAACGCCCGCCGGCGGATAAGGCAGGAGTCGCAATGACCGCAGGCGAGGCCGTCGGTGGTCGGGTCATAGCACGAGTGCGTCGCGCCGAAATCCACGCCCAGACGCGTGCCAAGGCGCACGATGTCCGCCTTGGAGAGCGTCGCGAGGGGCGCGTGCACGCTCAGGCGGCTTCCCCCGGCGCCGGCCCGAGTCGCGAGCGTGGCGGCCTTCTCGAAAGCAGCGATGAACTCCGGACGACAGTCGGGGTACCCCGAGTAGTCCACCGCGTTCACGCCGCAGTACACACGATCGGCGCCCAGCGTCTCAGCGAGCGCGCTCGCGAGCGAGAGAAAGATCAGGTTCCGCGCCGGCACATACGTGATCGGGATGTCGTCCACGCTGGGCGTCACACCGGGGTCGACGTGGTGGGCGATCGGGCGATCCTTGGGGACGGCGATGTCCGCGGTGAGCGCGCTCCCGCCGATTGCCCGGAGATCCACGCGAATCACGCGATGTGACGCGGCCCCGAGCGTCGAGGCGATCTGGGCCGCCGCGTCGAGTTCGGTCCGGTGACGCTGCCCGTAATCGAACGAGACACAATGGCACTCGGCCTGGTCCACGTGTCGCGCGAGCGCCAGCACCACGGCGCTGTCGAGGCCTCCCGAGAGGAGCACGACGGCCCTGGTGTCGGGCGTGTTGTCCGCGTCGCGGGTCATGCCGGCTGGGCCGCAGCACTCACGCCGCGAACGCTCGCCGCGCGACGCTTGAGCACGGGCTCTTCCTGCTTCTCGGCCTGGGCGTACCCCTCACCGAAGCGGAAGAGTCGGAAACTGTTCGCGATGACGAAAATATCGCCTGCGAAGTGATAGAACGCCGCGATGGGGAGCGCAAGCCCCGCGGCCTTGGAGAGCGTCCCCGTTGCCGCGAGCACCAGCCCAATCACCGCGATGAGGATCGAGGCGATGATGTTCTGCCCGATGATGGATCGCGTGCGGCGAGCCAGTTCCATGAGGAAGGGAATCCGCGAGAGGTCATCGTTCATGAGCGCGACGCCCGCGGAGTTGGCCGCGATGTCGGAGCCGCTTAGGCCCATTGCCACGCCGACGTCGGCCTCGGCCAGCGACGGCCCGTCGTTGATCCCGTCGCCGATCATCATCGTGCGCAGGCCCGACCGGACCATCCCGCGGATCTGCTCGTGCTTCTCCTCGGGGTGGCACTCGGCCTCGATGGAATCGACACCGACCGCAACACCCACGCGCTTCGCGACGCTCAAGCGGTCGCCCGTGAACATCGCGACCTGACGCACGCCCTGCTCTCGCAGACGCTGGATGATCGACTTGGTATTCGGGCGCACGGTGTCCTCGAGGCCGACGGCTCCGAGATAGCGACCGTTCTCCATCACGTGCACGCCAGACATTCCCGTGATCTTGGTCTCGACGACGTCGAGTTCGTCCTGAATCTGGGGATTGAGTTCGAGGAGCCACGAGCCGCGCCCGACACAGACGTCGCCTGTGCCGCTGGCGCGCTTGGTGCGCACGCCGCGCCCGTGGATCTCTTCATAGGTCCCGCTCGCCTCGACGCCGACCTTCGCGGCGTTGGCGGTGGACATGATGGACTGGGCGAGCGGGTGATTCGAGTGCTGCTCGCCGAACGCGGCGGTGCGGAGCAGATGGGCCCCCTCGACGCCGCTCGCCGGCGCGAGTTTGGTGACCTGGAACTTGCCGGTGGTGATGGTGCCGGTCTTGTCGAAGACGACCGCGGTGACGTTTGCTGCTGTCTCGAGATATCGCGGCTGCTTGATCATGATGCCCAGGCGTGCCGCGGCGGCGAACCCGGCAAGCATCGCGCTCGGGCTTGCGAGAAGGAGCGCGCTCGGGCACGCGACGACGAGGACCGTAACCGCGGTGAGCGGCGCGGACTTCTGCACAGCCTCGTCCGCCGACTTGCTCATCAGGAACCACACGACCGCCGCAACCGCGAGGACGACGGGGACAAAGAACTGGGCCACCTGCTCGATGAGCATCTGACGCGGCGTGCGGCTGGACTCGGCCTGACGAATCAGTTGCGTCACCTTCCCGATCGTCGTGTCCTCGCCGATGCGCGTGACGGAGATGTCGATGCCGCCGGTGAGGTTGCTCGTACCGGCATAGACCATGTCGCCCGTTTGGACCTCGACCGGAGCCGCCTCACCTGTGAGCGAGGCCTGGTTGAGCGTCGAGGTGCCCTTGATGACTCGACCATCCACGGGAAGGTTCTCGCCGGGGCGGACGCGAACGGTCATGCCGACCTTCACGCTCGCGAGCGGCGTGTTCTCCATCTCCGTGCCATTCTCGACGATTCGCGCGACATCGGGCGTCAACTGCACAAGTTCGGCGATCGCGCGCTGCGCGCCGCTCGCCGAGCGACGGACCAGAAGACCGAAGACCACGAGGATGAAGGCGAGCCACCCCGCGGGCACATACTGCCCGATCGCCAGCGCCGCCGCAATCGCGACCGCGGCCAGCGTCGACGACGACAAGCGCCCTGTCTTCAGTTCCGTGAACGCCGCGAGAAAGAGCGGAAAGGAGAGGCAGAGCGCCCCGACCATCGCGGGGATCGACGAGACTAGGGGCGAGATTCCCGGGATCATCCCCGCGATCGTCCCGACAAGCACGAGCACGCCCCCCGCCATCGCCCAGAAGATCCAGCGTTCGATCTCGATCTCATGGTGGGAGCAGCAGACGACACCGTTCTCATCGGCGTGGGTGTGGTCGTGCGAGTGGGCGTGGGCATCGGCCATGTTGGTGGGTCCTCTGAAAGCCGTAAAGGATCGCCGGCCAGTGACCAGAGCGATCAAATGAGAGATGTGCCCACTCTCCCGGCACACCTTCTGAGTAGAGCAAGGAGTCGGTACCGGTCGGGGGCGTATCGATACGAACCTCTACTTTACGGGCGCGCCGCGGATCCGGTTCAGTGGGAGAACGTCTTCCGGACCGAACCCCTACCAAGACCCGAGCAGGCCGTATCCACAGGCGTCGAACCTATCGTCAACCTATGCCTCCCTCGCCTCGGGACACCTTTGAACGCCAGGACCCGGTACCACCGTCCACCGTCGCCATCCTCGGCCTGGGGCAGATGGCCCTCGTTTCATCGGCGATGCTCCTGGCAAGCGGCACGGTCTCCAAGGTCACACTCTGGGACGTCGGGCACAGCGAGCAGGAGGCCGGACGATTGGCCCAGACACGGACCAGCCCGCGCCTGCCCGGATTCGTGCTACCTGAGGGAGCAACGATCGCGAGAGATGCAGAGCGATCGCTCGAAGGTGCCGATGTGATCGTCTCCGCCATTCCCACCCAGTTCATCCGGCAGACTTGGACGACACTCGCGTGCCAGCACAAGTCCCTTCTCGGTCGCGGCGCACGCGGCCCGGGGATCGTCTCCGTCGCCAAGGGCATCGAGGTCGCCACGCGTCTCACGCCGACGCGCATCCTCGCCGACGTGTTGTACAAGGAAGGCGTCGATGGCCTCGACGAGCCGCCCCGCGCCATAGCGACGCTTAGTGGCCCGACGATCGCCGCCGAACTCGCCCGCGGGCTTCCCGCCGCCATGGTGGCCGCCAGCGACGACGCACGCTTCGCCGAGCGCGTCCAGTCGCTCTTTGGAACATCGTGGACGCGCGTCTATACCAATCGCGACGTCCTCGGCGTGGAACTCTCGGGCGCTGTGAAGAATGTCATCGCCATCGCCGCCGGCGTGATCGATGGCCTTCGCGCCGGTTCCAACGCCAAGAGCGCCCTTCTCGCCCGGGGCCTTGCCGAGATCGTTCGACTCGGGACCGCGATGGGCGCCAACACCGAGACCTTCTTCGGCGTCGCCGGCGTGGGCGACCTCGCGACGACGTGCTTCAGCCCCGAAGGCCGAAACCGCAGCCTTGGCGAGGCGATCGGCAAGGGTGCGAATCTCCAGCAATACCTCGCCGAGAGCGAGTCGGTTGTCGAGGGCGTCGAGACTTCCCGAGCCGTCATGGCCCTCGCCCAGACCTATCGCGTGGAGATGCCGATCTGTGCCGCTGTCCATGCCGTGCTCTTCGAAGGCCTGGACCCGGTGCAGGCGATCCAATCGCTCATGGCCCGAGAATCCAAGCCCGAGCGCGTGGGATGATGCCCATACGTTCGGCGCTCCACCGCGCCCGTCGGTGAGTTCTCGGACTCGGTGTGCCCCGATTCGCTTGAGATTCCGGAGCGCTTCGGTAGACTGAGTTCTCTCCGGAGGATCCCGCATGTGGCGTCGTATCGCGATCGGATTGGTCGGTCTGTGCTCAACGTGTCTCGCGGCCGGCACGCCGGAGTATCAACTCGTCGTCGCCCAGGCGCCGCAGGGATCACACCCAAACCAGGCCGACTGGCGACCCGTCTCACGATTCGACTTCTTCGCGGGGACGCTCCCCGTTCCCGTCCCTCGTGCGGACCTCCCGGTCACCGAGGTCTTCGATCCATCCGGCGCTGCGTTTCGCACCGCGACGGATCTTTTCATCAGCAATCGCCACGGCAACGTCACCGGCGCGGGGAGCATCTCCCGTTTCACGCTCAACCCCGACGGCAGCGCGACGCTCGTCCAGAATATCACCGCGTCCGGCATGATCGGCGTCCACCAAATCGCGTTCAACGCCGCTGGCACAGAGATGTTCGCGTGCACCATCAACAACGGCGTCTATCGCTTCTCGTTTGACGAGTCCGGCGTCGTCACGCCGCGAGGGTCCTTCGGGAGTCCCCTCGCCTCGCGCGGCATCGCGGTCCACCCCAATGGAAGAGTCGTCTTTGTCTCCGATGCCACAACCACGGTCAAGCGGTTCCGCCTCGAAGACGACGGCACAGTCACGTCGCTCTCTCCGATCCTCATTTCCGGCTCGGCACTCAACCACAACATGAAGATCACGCCCGACCGCCGGGAGTTGTATATCTTCGACATCACCGGACGCGTCCATCGACTCCGGTTCAATGGCGAGGACAACCTGACCTACCTCACCCAGTTCTCATCGTCCGGCTCCATCGACGGCGCGTTCTCCCCGAACGGTCGAGAGTTATTCATCGCCAACCACACCTCGGGGGGCATCACTCGATACCTGTACAACGCCGCGACGAACACCTGGGGTGCAGTGGCGGGCCCCAACGGGACGATCGCCATGCCGTTCATCGGTGGAATCGCGACCCACACGCCGGCGATCTGTCTTGCCGACCTCGACGATGGCAGCGGCGCGGGCGTCCCCGATGCCGCCGTCACCATCGATGATCTGCTCTACATGCTCGGTGTCTTCAACGCCGGCACACTCCAGGCCGATCTCGACGACGGCAGCGGAGCGGGCATCCGCGACGGTGCGGTCACGATCGACGACCTGCTCTTCTTCCTCGACCGATTCAGCGCTGGCTGCTGATCGTTCACGGCGTGCCAGGCGATCGCGTAGAGTCCGGCCTCGTCTCGTGGAGGGATGAGAAGGAGATGACGCCATGGATCGTCGAGTTTGCACGAGTGTGTCGGCCCACGCGCTGGTCATTGTCGGCACGCTTGCCTCACCCGGAGCCGCTCTCGCCCAATCCGTCCTCCACGACAACGGGCCCATCATCACCAACCCTACCGGCGGCACCGGCTCCATCGACGGCCTCCCCATTAGCAACAGCGACCAGTTCAATATCCCAGGCTCGACCTTCAACTTCAGCACCACCGGCATCGGCGCGACCGTCCCCGTCGGCGTCGCCGTCGCCGAGAACTTTGTCGTCCCCGAGTCCGCAGGCCAGGGCTGGGACCTCGACACGCTCACCGTCTTCGCCTTCCAAAGCGGCCAGACCTCGCCCAGCGTGACCTCCATCGAGGTGAATCTCTGGACCGCGGCTCCATTCTCCGCCGACTCGCCCGAGACCCCCCCCGATCCGCTCCCTACGCCCGTGCTCGAGTCGCCCCTTGTGCTCGACCCAGCCGACCTTGGCGGAGGCGTCTTCGTCTGCCATCGACAGAGCATCTCCAGCACCACCACCGTCCGACCCGTCTACGCCTACACCGTCTCGCTCGACGGCCTCCCCAACAACGCCCGCCTTGCGCCCGGCGAGTATTGGATCCAGTGGTCGTTCACCGGCGCCGCGAGTCCATCGCAGAATGTCTTCACGCCTCTCGTCTCGCCACGCGATGCCGTCACCGGACACAACGCTCGCCTCCTCAACTCCATTGATGGCAGCAGCGCCGGCCCGCGTGTCTGGTTCGAAGGCCGAGAGGGCTACGTCGCCGGCGTCACCGAAGGCCGAGCCTACGAACTCCCATTCATCCTCAAGGGAGAAGTCCTCGGCGCGGGCGGCTCCTGCCTCGCCGACGTTGATGATGGCAGCAGTACCGGCACACCCGACGACGCCGTGACCATCGATGACCTGTTGTATTACCTAACGATCTTTGCGTCGGGCGACATCGCCGCCGACGTGGACAACGGCACAGGCACGGCCACACAAGACGGCGCCGTCACCATCGACGATCTGCTCTACTACATCCAGCGGTTCCAGGCCGGGTGCTGAGCGGCGAGCACGCGTACCTCGCCACCCGATTCGTCAATCGCAATCGTGATACTGTTCCGTGGAGTTTGGTGGTGGACACACGGAGAGAATCATGTCTACGGCAAGAGTCGGCGATCGCGTGCGGCGGTTCGTGACGGTGGCGGGTCTGATCGCATGGAGTGGAGTCGCGTGGGGCGCGGATCCCGAGGTGACGTATCGAACCATGGTGGTCTCTGGCGCTCCGGTCCCGGGGCTACCCGCCGGCGTTGTCTTCAACTCCTTCGACACCTCGAACAACGCCTTCTCGTGGAACACGGGACCTGCCATCAACGCCGCGGGAGATATCGCGTTCCGAGCGGATTTCCGAGAGGGCTTCCAACTCGCCGGGTCCGCGGTGTGCAAGCAAGACACAGCAGGCCTGCACGTCATCGCTCGGGAGCAATGGGCCGCGCCGGGGACCAGCGTGAACTTCTGGCAGTTCCACCCGCCCCTCTTGAACGAGGTCGGGCACGTAGTCTTCGTCGCACGCACCGAGTCCGGCCCCTTTGTCACGGACTATGGCATCTGGACCACCACCTCGGGGAGCCTGACTCTTGCCGCTCGAGAGGGGATGCTCGCACCCGGAGCCGCCGGCGCGACCTATGGCGACCTCGACCCGCAGACGTTCTCACTCTATCTCAACAACAACGCGCACATCGCCTTCGATGCCACCCTGGCTGGAACGGGCGTCACGGCGACCGACGACCACGCGATCTTCAGTGACAACTTCGGATCGATCGCGCTGCTCGCGCGCGAAGGCGGACAGGTCCCGGGCAGGCCCGCGGGCGTCGTCCACGCCGACGACGGCGCGTTCCTCGAGTTCGGGTTCAATGATCCGGGCGATGTTGTATTCGTCACCCGACTTTCGGGCCCGGGAATCACCTCGACTGTGAATGACTCGGCGATCTTCCACGCCGGCACCGCCACCGAGTCGCTCGTCCATCAGGCCTCGGAGTCCGTGCCCGGTGTCGCCGCGCCCGCCATCAGCCGAATCCTCTTCTCCGACATGCGCATCGACTTCGCTGGCCAAACACTTTTCCTCGCAAGCTTCCGAGAACCTCCTTCGAACATCATCCGCATCGGTGTCTTCGCAGGATCGTTCACGGCCGGAATCCGCCTCATCGCCGCCGACGGCGAGCCCGCGATCGGCACCGCCACAACCTTCGCCACCCAGGGCGCGTTCTCAAACCTCACCATGAGCGACTCAGGCCGGATCGCCTTCGAGGCGCGTCTCGCCGATGGCAGCCGGGCCATCTACACGGACCTCTCCGGCTCGCTCCAACTGCTCGTGCGTACCGGTGACCCGGCACCCGGCGCGCCCCCAGGAAGCACCTTCAACTTCTTCCAGCGACCAACCCTGAACAACTCAAGCCGAATCGCGATCCCCGCCGCCGTCACCATCCCCGGAAGTGCCGCCGCCAACGGCGTGTGGATCGGCGACGCCTCGGGAACCCTCCATCAGATCATCCGCGTCGGCGACACCATCGACGTGGATCCCGCGCCCGACACTAGCGACCTCCGAGTCATTAGCGATTTTGCCTTCCGATCCACACCAGCCGCGAGCGGCCTCTCCGACTCCAGTGACGCGGCGCTCGGCGTGAGATTCCGCGATCCGGACCAGTCCGGATTCCCGGCGATGGCGATCCTCGTCGCCTCAGTGAATCAATCCTGCCTCGCCGACGTTGATGATGGCAGCAGCACCGGCACGCCCGACGACGCCGTGACCATCGATGACCTGTTGTATTACCTAACGATCTTTGCGTCGGGCGACATCGCCGCCGACGTGGACAACGGCACAGGCACGGCCACACAAGACGGCGCCGTCACCATCGACGACCTGCTCTACTTCATCCAGCGTTTCCAGGCTGGGTGCTGATCGCAGCCGCGCAGATACTCAGACCTATTCCGCGTCCGTTGGGCTGAGGCAGTCGATCCGGTACCGCAGGAAAGGCGGGCGCTCCACGCCCGTCACGATCTGCCAGAACGGCTCGACGTCGTGCCCCGGCGGGCCGTCGTTGTACCACGTCTTGAACTGCCCGGTCGCATCCTCGGAGTAGAGGTCCAGCGCCGAGCCGCCGACGTACACCGAGCGGTGGATGAGCAGGAGATCGTCGCTGGTGAACTCGGCCTCCGCGGCGACGCCGCTGAGCGTGTCCACGAGTTGCCCGAAGAGCACCGGATCGCGCTGGAGCAGGATGTCGGCGTCGTGCCAGATGTAGAACCGGTGCTTGGTCTCCGGACGACCCCGGAACGAAGCCCGTCCGCGCAGCAGCGATGCGATCCCCGCCGGCCCGTCGAGACGACGCTCCAGCCCAGGCCCGGGAAGGTTCCGCTCCAACTGATAGCAGAACGAGTCCAGGTCGGTGATAAACCGCCCATAGAACATGCAGACCTCGGTGTCTCGCAGGGCGGAAAGGAACCGCCCGAGAGAAACCGCGAACTGCATACGTCGCTTGGGCATGTCTGACCAGGCGACCAGATGGTGCTCGTCGAGGAGTTGCACGACATCCGCGTGCCAGTCCGGAACGAGAACCGGAATTTCGGTATGGCGTGACAGCGCGCTCATGACCCTGCCCGATCTCCATCTCGGCCAGAACGTCGCCGATGGTTGGTCATAGACCCCCAAGTTGTGCGCCCAACGGCTTCACCTTCTGTGGAAGGTACCCGTTTGGTGCCGAGTTCGGAACCGGTCATCCTTGACCTCCTCGCTCGGGCGCTTCGCACCCGTTGATGGCAGGAATGTGCGCTATGTTTGGCGAATCGCCAACCATTTCTACGGAAAGTTTTGCAATTTGAGCAAATCTTTCCCACATTCACGCCCGAGAAAACCCTTGAATCTGTCGTAAACTGCCCTTTTTCACATACATACGACGAGTTTCCGCAACGTGTCGTTCTTCGCTCACGCAAAACGCATGACAAACCGAACGCAAACAAGCGAGAGGATTTCGCCCTCGCTTCGCCGCGCTGTCTTGCCCATCCATGCGCCAGCGTACAAATTCTGGTTGGTGTCACCCCTCGGAGCCGCTCACTCCAAGTTCGTCTTCCGAGAGGCCGTGTGAGTATAGCGACTTTGGGGTGGCATGTGCGGTTCTCGGACCATCCTTGACCTCAATTTCGCGCGTTCGCAACTCGTTCGGACCCGGGTCGCCGGACCCGGCGGGACTTGGACGGTGGTGAGTGGCCGCTTCTCGTCCATCCGTCGTGACAGCATACGTCAGCCCGATCGTCGTCTCCGGCTCGCCCAACAGGAGCCGATTCACGAGTTCCACGCCCTGCATCAGCGAGTGGTCGGTGTTGCTGACCTCATACTTCCACATCCCGAAGCGACCCCGACTGTGGATGCCCTGCGACTCCAGCCAAGGAATGACGTCCGCCAGAATCGCGTCGCGATCCAGACTCGGCGTGGGATATGAGTAATCGGCGTGGTAGTGCCAGGTCGAGACAATGTCGTCGCGCTCACCTTGCTCGAGCAGGCCCGCCGCCTCGAGACCACAGATCGTCTCCTCGACGATCGTCGCGCCGTCTACCGGTTTGTGCGTGCTCTCGCTCGTCTCGCAGAGGAGCGAGTAGTGCGTCTCACGATCGGGCGTCATGAACGGCGAGTAGTTGCTCAGGTACGTCACGCGATAGAAGGGGCAGTTGTCCTCGGGGAAGTACATCCAACTCTTGGTGCTCGGGCAGGGGCGCTTCAGGCCGACGCCGACCATGTGCCCGGAGGAGTGCAGGAGCGACGACGCGGCCTGCGTCACGTTCTTCGGGGCGTCCGGGATGACACTCGTGCAGAGCACATCAAGGGGCATCGTCGAGAGGAGATGGTCGTATCGGGTCGAAGTGCCATCGGCGAAATGAACCACCTTGGCGTGGCGATCGATGCGGATCGCACGCTTGCCCAGCACGATCCTCTCATTCGCTGATTCGTGCTTCGTGGTCGTCCCCAGGAACTCGCCGATTCTGCGGTAGAACTCGCCCGTGCCGCCCCGCAGGGGGAACTTGAACCGGTTGTTGGGCCCCCAGCCGAAGTCGTCCTGATCGAGCACGACGTTTCGGATCGCCCGCTCGACATCGATGACAGCGACGCGCTCGCCGATCCAGTGCTTGTTCAGCATCGAGGTCGGATGCGCCCAGACCTTGAAGTTGTACGGGTGCATGAAGCGCGTCGCGATCCCCTCGCCAAAGACCGCGTCGATGAACTCGGCAAAGGTCCGCGCCCTCGCGAGCGCCCCCTCGCGTGACGCCTGCGCCCGGACCAGCCCGAGCAGGCACTCGCACGCGACCTCACGCGGCAGGTGGCGGATGTTGTTCTGGAACGGGTACGGGATCCACCGATCCATCATCCGCACCCAACTCTCGCGGTTGATGAGCGAGTAGTCATCGCCCATCATCCGCTCGAAGACCTCGTCGTAGAAGCGATAGTGGCTGAACATCACGTGCCCGCCGATGTCCCACGTGAAGCCCTGGGGATCGGTGAAACTCCGCGAAAGCCCGCCGACGCGATCGCCCGCCTCATAGACGACGAAATCCGAGTGCCCCAGTTCCTGGAGTCGATACGCCGCCCCGAGCCCGGTGGGGCCGGCGCCGAGGACGACGATTCGCGAAGGATCGCGGGGTGGGTTGGTGTGCATGCGGTGCTCACCCGGCTCTGTTCGGCATTCAACGGCGCGGTGGTGCGGCGTTGTCGCCTCAGATTCCGGGGAGCAACCCTAGGCGGGCGATGGAGTTACGGCACGAAAGTCGACTCACTCCGCCACGATCCGGACCCGGCTCACCTGCTCCACCAGCAACTCATAGACGATCTCAACGTCCTTGTCACCCAACCGGACGCACCCCATGGACAAGCTCTTGCCGATGCTGTCGGGATCGATCGTGCCATGGATTCCCATGCCGGCAACGGTGGCGGCACTCCCCTGGCCCTCGAGGCCGAGCCAGCGCTCGCCGATGGGGTTCTTGGGGTCGCCTTTGTCGAAGCGTTCGCCGGTGCGAGGGTTGGTCCAGTTGGGGTCCACGAGTTTGCTGTTGCGCCGGACGACGAAGTCGCCCACGGGCGTGCCGTTGTCCTCGCCCAGGCCCACCTTGAAGGAGCGGATGAAGAGCCAGTTCTCAGGCTCGTCGGGGCTTCCGGCGTAAACGTCCATGCGATAGGCCTTCTTGTGGACGACGGCATGGAACGGCCCGCGCACGAGTTTGAGTTTCTGCCCGATGCGGAGGCGGTCGGGATGGACGCCATTGACTCGAGCGATGAGGCGCCAGTCGGTGGCGAGCTCGGCCTTGCGGGCGATCTTGGTGAGGGCATCACCCGTCTCGACGGTGTAGGTCGTGACCAGCGGGTCACCTGTGTAGACCTTGGCCGAGAAGACCAGTTCGTCGTTGATCGTGGCGAGGCTCGCGCGCGTCGAGTCGATCTCGCTCGCGGTGATCTTGTCCATCGTGAGCGCCTTGCTGAAGAGCCGGCGGGCCTCGACGAGGTTGTTGGACTTCAGCGCGCGCTGGGCGTCCTCGAGGATGGTCTGGACGGCCATGAGCGAGGGATCGACCGGGGGCAGGGCCGGTGGAGCCGTTTCGGCCGGCTTGGGCGCGATCGGCGTCGGCTCGACGACGGGCTGCGTGGGGATGTCCGTGTTGGGCTTGGTGGGCGTCGTGTCGGTGACGCTGGTGTTGTTGTTCGGCGGCGTGCCGAGCGCGGTGACATCCACGGGCTTTGGCCTGGGGCTGGAGTCGCTCCTGGTCGCGTTGGAGATCGCGGGCGTGGGTGATGAGCCGAGGCCGGCGGTGCTGGTGGTTGTGGGCTTGGAGGCGTCGGCGAGTTTGCCCTCCTGGCTCTTGCCCCAGGGGAGCGCCTTGCCCAGGAACCAGATCGCGACGAGCGCGACGACGAGAAGGACGCCAATGGCGGCGGGCTTGGCCCACGGGGCGCGCATGGAGCGTGTCGTTTGGGCGGTCGTGCGAACCTGGGAGCGCGAGCCTTGCGAGGGGAGTGCCATCGATATCCCTTCCGTGAGCGATTGGCCGACGGAGATCGGCCGAAGTCCTACGCGCGAGCCGCCGTCACGATCACTCGTGTTGGCGTCACGATCTCATCCACGCGTTCGTCGAGGCTGTCGATCGGCACGCGATCGACGACCTGCTCGTCGAGCGCCACGCCGATCACGCGGGCCATCGACGAGCGGGTTTCCAGCCTCCATCGAGCGAGGAAGCGATCATAGAACCCGGCCCCGCGCCCCAGGCGTCTGCCCGAAGGATCGAACGCCAGGCCGGGGGTCACAACAACCTGTGGCACAATGATTTGTGGTTGTGTTGGCGTTGATGAGAGCAGCGCCAGATGCCCCGGCACGCCGCGGTCATCGTGGGCGATGTCGTGATCCCAATCCGCTATCGGCACCGCCAGCATGGAGCCCTTGGCAAAGTCGCAGTGGGGAATCGCGACCTGGATACCCCGGCGGAGCCACTCGACGCCAGCCTCGCGGAGGTCGATCTCGCCACGCATCGGCGCGAACAGCAGGATGCGTTCGGCCCGTAACAGTGTGTCGTGGGTGAGAAGTCGCCGGCAGATCTCGGCCGAGGCGCACTTGAGTGCGATCGCATCGATCGATCGCAACCTGGCACGAGCCTCGGCGCGGAGCGTGGCCTTGGTCGGGTCTTGGGGCGAATCGTTCATGGACGAGCCTCGCGCGCCTTGCGGAGGGCCTCGAGGTGCTGGGCCATCGCTCGCTCGTGCCCGCGATCGGTGGGGCGGAAGTACGCCTTCTCGACGCCGAGGTAGTCCTGCCCGGAGATCGCGTTCTCGCTGTCGTGCGAGTACTCGTAGCCCGTGCCATGGGCGCGGCCATCGGCGGCCGGCGGGGCGTGCGAGTCGCGCAGGTGGATCGGCACGGGGATGGTGCGCCCCTCGCGGATATCGGCGATCGCCTCATCGATCGCGACGTACGACGCGTTGCTCTTGGGGGCGCACGCAAGATAAATGGCGCACTGGGCGAGGGTGATGCGGCACTCGGGCATGCCCACGCGCTCGGTCATCTCCCAGGCGGCCGTCGCAACCATGATTCCGCGCGGGTCGGCGTTGCCGATGTCCTCGCTCGCGAGGATGGCGAGCCGCCGGGCGATGAAGCGCGGGTCCTCGCCCGCCTCGAGCATGCGCGCGATCCAATACACCGCGGCATCAGGATCACCGCCACGCACAGACTTGATCATCGCGGAGATCGCGTCGTAGTGCTCGTCTCCGGTGTGGTCATACACCGCCGCTTTCTGCTGGATGGAGTCCTCGGCGATCGCTCGATCGATCACGATCGTGGTGGAGGCTCCTTGCGTCCTGGCGCCTCGCGCGAGCCCCGCCACTTCTTCAGGAGACGGTTCGCCCCCAGCGCGTCGAGTATCGAGGTGAGGATCTCGCCCAGCAGCTCGAAGATCAGTCCCATGTCGTGATGCTCCTGGTGTGGTGCTCGACGCCATTGTCTGGGAACTCAGGACCGCGACTTCCAGCGCCGTGAGCGCCCTTCGAGCATCGCCGTCGCACTTGGTCGCCCAGACGTGGATTGCGTCGTCGTCCACACGGAGGTCGAGTGAGCCATAGCCACGCTCGGCGTCCACGATCGCCCGCCGGATGACGCCCGAGATCTCCTCAACCGAGAGGGCCTCGAGGCGAAAGAGTGTCGAGCGAGAGACGAGCGCCGAGTTGACCGCAAAGACCGGGTTCTCCGTCGTCGCCCCGATCAGCGTGATCAGCCCGCGCTCGACATCGCCCAGGAGCACGTCCTGTTGCGCGCGCGTGAAGCGATGGATCTCATCGAGGAAGAGGATGGTCCTTCGTCCCTCGTACTCGAGACGTTTGACCGCTTCGTCGATGATGTCGCGGACTCGTTTCACGCCGACGCTTGCCGCGTTCTCACGCTCGAAGTGACGCTTGGTGTGGGACGCGATCAACTCGGCGAGTGTCGTCTTGCCGGTTCCAGGCGGTCCATGGAAGATGATGGAGGTGAACGCATCGGCGTCGAGCATCCGCCGGAGTAATCGCCCGGGGCCAAGAAGATGCGACTGCCCGAAGAACTCGTCGAGGGTGCGGGGGCGCATACGCAAGGCCAAGGGGCGTACACCCTTGCGCGCACGGTCACGAGTTTCCTGCCAGAGATCCGCCATGTCGTCGATCCGTCGGTGACTGGTTGAGGATAGCCTGGCCTGCCGTACTTGGTTGGGACCTGTTAGAGAGAGTGAAGGTTTCGGCGGTTGGCGGCAAGTTTGCAATTGATCGCTAACATCCGCCCCATGACGTGGCCCGCTGGTGTTGTGCTCTTCGCCCTGCTGTGGGTGGGGTACGCGCTGGTGTGCCGAGGGCTACTCAAAAATCCGCGAGAGGATGCGGCGACGGGGATCCTGTACCACGGCATGCGCGCGTACGCGCTGTGGTTTCACGGACTTCAAGTTGAGGGTGTGGAGCACATTCCCACGGGGCGCGAGCCGGGGCCGTTGATTGTGGTGGCGAATCACACCGCCGGGATCGATCCGTTGTTGGTGCAGGCGGCGTGCCCGTTCGAGATCCGCTGGATGATGGCGATGGACATGATGCTGCCGTCGTTGCGGGCGTTCTGGGATTGGACGGAGGTCATCCCCGTGAATCGCGCGGGGAACGATCGAGCGAGCGCGCGCAAGGCGTTGCGATACGTGGAATCCGGCGGCGTTCTGGGCGTGTTTCCTGAAGGGCGATTGGAGAGGCCGGCGCGGTGCATCTTGCCATTCTTGCCGGGCGTGGGATTGCTGGTGGCGCGGACTGGCGCGCGAGTTTTGCCAGTGGTGATCGAAGGGACGCCCCAGGTTGACCCGGCGTGGGCAAGCCTTGCGCGTCGGAGTCGATCGCGGGTGACGTTCAAGGAGCCGATTGATTATCGGGGGTTTTCTGCCGAGAAGATCGTGGCCGATCTTCGCGAGCGGTACACGGAATGGACGGGTTGGAGACTCAATGACGCACCTGGCGCGTTGGGGGTTGTCTCGCGGGGCTAAAGCGGAGACAATTGTACTCAATCGTTCGTGGGCACGTTCGGCCGGGGTATCTGATGGCACGTGTTTGCTTTGTGACGTACGAGATCTCGCCGACCCTGCCGGGCGGTGCGGGAGTGTTCATCGCACGCGCGGTTCGAGCACTTACGGCGTGTGGGCATTCGATCTCTATTTTGCTGGTGCAGCCGGGAGATGTTGTGGATCGGTTTCGGCGTGACGCGCGCGCGTGGAAGATCAGGGACGATCAACTCTCCATCACGGGGATCGACGAGGTGAGTGGGGAGGGCGTGGGGGAGGCGGTGCCGGAGTTGGCGTGGTTTGCGCGTGACTCGTGGCGCGTGTGGCGCGGGGTGCGCCGGCTGATCGATCGCGAGAGGCCGGACGTCGTGGAGTTCCATGATTTCTGCGGGCTTGGCGCGTTTACGCTGGCGGCACGAGGGTTTGCTGGCGACGACGGCGGGCCGGTGATGGCGGTGCGTTTGCACTCGTCGCTCCGTGTGCTCGATCAGGCGTGTGGTACCCGGCACTTTGATGAGAACCGGCGGATGGCGCACGCGCTCGAGCGGCGGTCGTGTGAGCTGGCGGACGCGGTGCTGGCGCACACGACATCGTGCGCGATGGAACTCCGGGCTCTCGGATGGGAGATCCACAAGGACCGGATCATGGTCTCGCGCGTGGAGGCGGAGAAGATGGTGGCACGCCGGCCCGCGCGAAGGGGCGAGGGTGCAAAGGTGAACGGCTCGACGATCCTGTATGTCGGGCGAATGGCGCCGATCAAGGGGGTCGAGGACCTCGTCGTGGCGGCGGTGGAACTCATGCGGGAGGGAGCCCACGAGTGGCGTGTGCGGCTTGTGGGTGGTGATGAGGACGACTCGCCGGCGCGGGGAACGTATGGGGAGTACCTTCGTTCGCTGATTCCCATGGAGTTGGGAGATCGATTCGAGTTTGTGGGTCGCGTGCCCCGGTCGGTGATCGGCGATGAGTTGGCCCGCGCGGATGTGGCGGTGTTTCCGAGCCGCTGGGAGAGTTTTGGGTTTGCGGCCCACGAGGCGCTGGCGGCGGGCGTGCCGGTGGTGGTGCCGAGGCGTGCAGCGTTTGAGGAACTGTTCGAGGGGGTGGATGGAGCGTGGCTGTACGACGGGACGGTGCGGGGGCTGGTGGAGGCGATCGGGTGGGCGCGACGCGGGAAAGGTGTGGCGATCGGCGAAGGCTCGAGAGATACCGGTGGGGAAGGAGTAGGCACAGTCGAGACGCCTGTGCCACGAGGTGGGGTGGATCAGGAGTTTGATGGTGGCGGCCGAGGGCGAGAGAGTGGGGAGGTCCGGGAGGTGTCGCCTGATGTCGAGGTGTCGCTTCCAGCGGTGTATGAGCGGCTGGTGTCGATGCGGCATCGAAGGCCCGAGCGAGACGCGCAGCATCTCTCGACGACGCTGGTGATCGTGGATCACGGGGATCCGGAGTTGCTGGCGCGCACGATCGAGGCGGTTGGCTCACAGTGGGTTCCGGGGGACGGGTTGTACGTGGTGGGCACGGCTCGAGCGGAGGAGATGCCACTGCTCGCCCGAGATATTGGCGCGGGACATGTGCGGGATGTGCGAGGCAACGTGGTCTCGGCGTTGGATGCGGACGTGGGCGACGCGCTGGCGGTGCTGCACGCTGGGGACGTGCCGAGTCCGGAATGGCTGGGGACGTGCCGGCATGCGTTGGAAGGGACGCCCTCCGCGGGATTCGCGGCAACGTGGCTGACGGAGCGCGACGAGCGCGGCGAGGGACGGCTTGTCCCGGTGCTGCTCGACACGATGCCCGAGAGTTGGATCTTTGAGCACGGGACCCGGCCGACGCGGGCGCTGGTGCGTGTGGCGGCGGGGCGGAGCCTGGTGGACATCTTCGACCACTCGCTGGGTGAACTCGCGGAGATCGGCGTGCTGTGGCGGGCGATCGAGGGGCTTGGGCGTGGCGTGGTGCTCGCGGAGAGCCTGATCGAGTGTCCGGCGGCGGCGTGGGGGCCGGCACCGGGGTGGGTGGTGCGGTCGTTGATCACGCGATATGGCGGAACGATGCGCGAGGATCTCGCGATGGTGACGGCGGCCTTGAGTGAGTCGGCGACGATCGGGCAATCTGAGGCCAGAGGGGATTCGACGCTGGCGCATCGGGTGGCGGTGGCGGACACGCTGGGCGGGCGGACCTTGGCAAAGCTGGCGTGGGAGAAGATGGTGCGCCGGGCGAAGGGGCAATCGCCGGCGTCATAGCGGGAGGGAAGACCTGAACGTTCGCGTGATTGCCGAGAGGGAACTACACTCTGTTCCCTATGGATCTACCCAGCTTCGTCACGCCGCAACTCATCGTCTCGGTGATCACGATGGCGATCATCGTGCACGTGATTCTGCTCACGGTCGCGTACCTGATCTATCTGGAGCGGAAGATCTCGGCGTATATCCAGGACCGTATCGGCCCCAATCGCGTGGGGTTTGACTTCGGCCTGCCGTTCTTGAAGGCTTTGCGCGGGATGCTGGGGCTGGGGCAGCCGCTGGCGGACGGGCTGAAGTTCTTTCTGAAAGAGGATTACACGCCGACGCGGGTGGACAAGATTCTGTTCACGCTTGCGCCGGCGATCATCATCGTGCCGGCGCTCATCGGGTTCATCGTGATCCCCTGGGGCGGGCAGTGGGATGGCACGATCTTCGGGACGAGGCTCTTTGAGGGCGTGGTGCACGTCACGGGGGCCAATGTCGGGATCGGCGTCGTGTACCTCCTCGCGGTCGCCTCGCTGGGGGTGTATGGCGTGGCGCTGGGTGGGTGGGCCAGCAACAACAAGTACTCGTTCCTGGGCGGGCTTCGGGCGACGGCCCAGATGATCTCGTATGAGATCCCGCTGGGGCTGAGCCTGCTGGCGGTCTTGCTGGTGCTGGGGACGCTGCGCCCTGAGCAGATCATCCGGCATCAGGTGGAGCATGGATGGCTGTTCTTGAGCCAGCCGCTGGTGGCGTTGATTTTCTTTATCGCGATTCTGGCCGAGGCAAACCGGGCGCCATTCGACAATGCCGAGTGCGAGCAGGAACTGGTGGGCGGGTACCACACCGAGTACAGCTCGATGCGGTTCGCGCTCTTCTTCCTCGCTGAATATGCGCACATGGTGACGAGTTCGGCGTTCCTGGTGCTCTTGTTCTTTGGCGGGTACCACCTGCCGCTCGTGCCGGGGCTGAGTCCTGAGGCCGTCGGATTCGGGGCGGTGCTGCTGAAGATCGTGGTGTACATGACGAAGGTCGTGCTGGTGATCTGCTTCATGATGGTGATCCGCTGGTCGATTCCGCGGCTTCGGTATGACCAGATCATGATGATGGCGTGGCAGCAGGTGATCCCCGTGGCGCTCGTGCTGGTGGTGGGCGTGAGCGTGCTGGTGTACATGGGGCAGACGGGGCTGGTGCCGGTCTTGCTGCTCAATCTCGGCGTGGCGGCGGCGACGGTGCTCGTGCAGCCGTTGATCCCGAAATCGATGAGCAACCAGCGCGTGCCGCTGTATGGCTCGCGATTCAACCCGATGCCCGGGGAGCGTGTGCGGACCTCGCCGAGCGAGGCGATGGCGCTGGCGGACGACCCGATCGGCGGGACGTCGGCGACGCACGCGTGAGAGAAGCCTGACTTAGTTGAGCGGGCGGACCTGCGACGGCTGAGCGATCTGGAACATGGTGGGGAGGAGGTAGGTCTTCCCCTGGCTGGTGGTGACCTGGCCGCTCAGGCGGAGGGCGAGTCGTTCGCCTCGTTCGCCGGTGACTCGTTCCATCTCTTCGAGAAGGCGGCAGGGGAGGAGCCCCACGGGGGCCATCGCCGGGGAGTCGGGGTCGTTGTCGACGACGAAGGCGACACCGCCGAGTTGTCCACGGACCATTCGGCCTCGTCGACGGGTGACGAGTTGGCCCTCGCGCAGGGCGGAGGATGAGGTGGTGATGATGGAGGTGGGGGAGGTGGGCGAGGCGTCGGTCGAGGTGGGTGATGGTGACGGAGGGCGCGAGGCACGCGGCTGAGCGGCGTTGCCGGCGGACTCGAGCGACTTGATGATGTCGTCCACGTTGGGGTTGAGTTTCGGCTTGGGTGGAGCGGGGTCTGGAGTCGAGGAGTCGGTGTCGGACGTTGCAGCGTTCTCGTCGGATGTCGGCTCGGCGTGATTGTCGCTCGGCGGGGTGGACTCGTCGATAGGGAGTCGTGGCGCGAGAGAGAAGGACGAGAGCAGGAGATACATCCGGTCACGGTAGACGAAGACCTGGCCGGCGACCTCGATCGTGGGCTTGTCCTTGGCCTTGCTCGTGAGCGTGGCGAGTTGGTCGAGTTTCTGGTTGGGGAGGAGGACGAAGGGGGCGATGCGGCGGGGCTCGGTGGAGGCGACGACGGGGACGACGACGTAGTCGTTGGTCGCTGTGGGGACGAGGACCCCCGCGAGCGCGGAGATGAAGGTGCCCTCGGGGTAGATGGTGGGCGCGGGGAGGCGATAGTCCACGCCGGCAAGCTCGTCGGTCCCGATGGTGGCGGGTGAGTGGACGGCGGGGACGGCCGAGGGCTGGGTGGAGGTCGTGAGCGGCGCGGCGTTGCTCCTTGGGGCGGGGCGGCGCTGCTGCTCCAGGAGCGACTGGTCGATGCTGGGGTCGCTGAGTTGCGGATCGTCCTTGGGATCACGCGGCGGCTCGGCGAGACCAGCGCGAGATATCAGAGCGACCGTGAGGGCGAGGGTGAGCGCGCGTGCGTGGCTCGGCATGGAGTAGAGTATCGGCGAGTTGAACGCAGGGGCGTCAGCGTCTCGGGGACTCCAGCGGCCTGGTGGGCTTGAGAGCGGCGTCGAAGGGCTTGGTGTCGGGGTGTGCCGTGTTGAGTCGTTCGTAGTCCTGCAGTGCCGCGACGCCCCAGACGCCTTCTCGGAGGGCGTCCATCGCCTGGGCGGCGGCGTGGGCGGCGGTGGCGGTGGTGATCATGGGGATGTTGAGTTTGACGGCCGTCGAGCGAATGCGGCCTTCGTCGGTCTTCCAGCCGGTTCGCGTGGGCGTGTTGACGACGAGTGCGATCTCGCCGTTGCTCATCATGTCGAGGACGTTGGGGCGTGCACCCGTGCCGATCTTCTGGAGGGTTGTCGGCTCGAGCCCGTGCTCCTTGAGGTGGTTGGCGGTGCCCTCGGTGGCGAAGACCTTGTAGCCGGCCTTCATGAGTTTGCGGATGGGCTCGACGACGCGGTCGCGGTCGGCCTCGCGGACGGAGACGAAGACGCCGCCCTCGTCGGGCGAGGTGGGGAGTTCGTTGCCCGCGGCCTGCTGGCTCTTGGCGTAGGCGATGGGGAGGGAGCGATCGATGCCCATGACCTCGCCCGTGGAGCGCATTTCCGGGCCGAGGACGACATCGACACCCGGGAACTTGTTGAAGGGGAAGACGGACTCTTTGACGGCGTGGTAGCCGCGGATGGGCTTTTCCTTCGCGCCGAGGGAGGCGAGCGAACGCCCCATCATGGCTTTGGCGGCGAGGGCGGGCCAGGGCGTGTGCGTCGCCTTGCTGACGAAGGGGACGGTGCGTGAGGCACGCGGGTTTACCTCGAGGATGAAGATTTCGCCATCCTTCACGGCCAACTGGATGTTCATCAGGCCACAGACTTTGAGTTCCCGCGCGAGGTCCTTGGCGAGAGTCTCGATCCTGCGGGTGATGTCGGGTGAGAGCGAGGCGGGCGGGAGGGTGCAGGCGGAATCGCCCGAGTGGACGCCGGCCTGTTCGATCTGCTCCATGATGCCACAGACCATCGCGGCGTGCTCGCCGGGGCGGGTGTCGTCATAGTCGGCGACGACGTCGACATCAACCTCGATGGCGCCGTCGAGGAACTTGTCGATGAGGACGGGCGCGTCATCAAGCCCGCTGGTCTCGAGGGCGGTCGCCATGAAGTTGCGGAGAGATCGCTCGTCGGAGCAGATCTCCATGCCGCGCCCGCCGAGGACGTAACTGGGGCGGATGAGGATGGGGTAGCCGATTTCGCCGGCGACGCTGGCGGCCTCGTCGATGGAGTGGGCGATGCCCGCGGGCGGTCGGCGGAGACTCAGTTTCTCCAGCACCTCATCGAAGCGCTCGCGGTCCTCGGCGCGATCGATGGAGTCCACGGAGGTGCCGATGATCGGCGCGCCCGCGGCGACGAGACCCTTGGCGAGGTTGAGGGGGGTTTGGCCGCCGAACTGGACGATGAGGCCGCGGACGAGGGACTTGGTCGTCTCGCCGGAGAGTTTGTCCACGATGTTCTGCACATCCTCCAGCGTCAACGGCTCGAAGAAGAGCAGGTCGCTCGTGTCATAATCCGTGCTCACCGTCTCCGGGTTGGCGTTGATCATGACGGACTCGAAGCCCAGTTCCTTTGCGGCAAAGGCGGCGTGGCAGCAGCAGTAATCGAACTCGATCCCCTGGCCGACGCGGTTGGGCCCGCCGCCCAGGATCACGACCTTGGGGCGATCGGTGAGGCGGACCTCGTCGGCGGGGGGCGTGTCCTTGCCGTTGCGCCACGAGCCGCGTTCGTAGGTGCTGTAGTAGTACGGTGTTTTGGCCTCGAACTCTGCGGCACAGGTGTCCACGAGTTTGTAGACAGGCGTGATGCCCAGGCTCTTTCTGTGCTCGCGGACCTGGAGGATGGATTCGGGGTTGAGTTTCTCGAGGTAGAGGTTGGCAAGTTGGGCGTCGCTGTAGCCGAGTTCCTTGGCGCGGAAGAGGACGTCCTTGGGGACGTCCTGCAGCGTGCGATAGTCGCAGAGTTCGTCCTCGAACTGCACGAGTTCCTGGATCTGGTCGAGGAAGAACGGATCGATGCGCGTGAACTCGTGGATCTTCTCGATGCTCCAGCCCATCTTCATCGCGTATCGGATGTAGTAGAGGCGGCCTTGGCTTGGGACGGCGAGTTTGCGGACGAGCGTCTCGTGCGAGACGGGCCACTCGAGGGGCTGACCATCGGCGGTGCGCAGGCCGGTGGAGGAGGGTGAAGTTTGAGCCCCGCCTCGGAGAGTCGGGCCAGCGTTGAGGGCCGGATTGCCCATGACATCGAGGACGAGTTGGCCCTCTTCGACGGCGCGCATCGCTTCGAGCCACTTGTCGTTGCGGTCGAGGCCCAGGCCGTAGCGTTTGACATCCATGGAGCGGATGACCTTCTGGAGGCTCTCCTTGAAGGTGCGTCCGATGGCCATCGCCTCTCCGACGGATTTCATCTGGGTGGTGAGGGTCTCGTCGGCCTCGGGGAACTTCTCGAAGGTCCAGCGGGGCATTTTGGTGACGACATAGTCGATCGTGGGCTCGAAGCAGGCGCTGGTGGTGCCCGTGATGTCGTTCTTGAGTTCGTCGAGGGTGTAGCCGACGGCGAGGCGAGCGGCGATCTTGGCGATGGGGAATCCCGTGGCCTTGGAGGCAAGAGCCGAACTGCGCGAGACGCGCGGGTTCATCTCGACGACGACCATCTCGAAGGGTTTCTTGCCATCGGGGCCCGGTGTCGGGTTGGGGTTGACGGCGAACTGGACGTTGCTCCCGCCCGTCTCGACGCCGACGGCTCGCATGACGGCGAATGCGGCGTCGCGCATCGCCTGGTATTCCTTGTCGGTGAGCGTGAGGATGGGCGCGACGGTGATGGAGTCGCCCGTGTGGACGCCCATGGGGTCGATGTTCTCGATTCCGCAGACGATGATGCAGTTGTCGTTCCGGTCGCGGACGACCTCGAGTTCAAACTCTTTCCATCCGATGACGGACTGGTCGATCTGGACCTGCTGGATCATGGAGGCGGCGAGGCCTCGGGAGACGATGTCCTTGAACTCCTCGCGGTTGTAGGCGATCCCACCGCCTGAGCCGCCGAGGGTGAAGGCGGGGCGGATGATCGCGGGGAGACCGATCTCCTCGAGGAAGGCCTCGGCGTCGGCGAGGGTCTTGACGGTCTTGGCGCGCGGGAGTTTGAGCCCGATCCCTTCGCAGATGTCCTTGAAGGCCTGGCGGTCCTCGGCGCGGTGGATGACCTCGCGGTTGGCGCCGATCATCTCGATGGCGAACTCTTGGAGTGTGCCGTTGTCGTAGAGGGCGCAGGCACAGTTGAGGGCGGTCTGCCCGCCGAGGGTGGGGAGGATGGCGTCGATGCGCGGACCGAGGGCTTGTTCCTTCTCGATGATCTTGCGGACGGCCTCGGGAGTGATGGGCTCGATGTAGGTCCGATCGCTGAACTGCGGATCGGTCATGATGGTGGCGGGGTTGGAGTTGACGAGGACGATGCGGTAACCCTCTTGCTTGAGGGTCTTGCAGGCCTGGGTGCCGGAGTAATCGAACTCGCAGCCCTGGCCGATGACGATGGGTCCGGAGCCGAGGACGAGGATGGTCTTGATGTCGGTGCGTTTGGGCATGCGATGACTCGAAAGTTCCACACGGCCAAGTTACCAACTGGCCAAAGAGGTCACGAATGCGGCCTGTTGAAGGGCTGTGATCCGTGCCACAGTTCCTTCAGCGCGCAAACTGGATGAGAATAGCGCGTGCGTGGCGGAAATCCATGCCGCGGCGTGTGGGCTTCTCAGGACAGGCTCGGTTAGGCGAGGTGGTTGAAGGCTCGCGCCAGGCCCAGTTCGAGGTCCGGGCAGAGGTCCAGGGGATCGAGCGTGCCCTTGGGGAGGCCCTGGAGCAACTGCTGGAACTGGCGGGGATGCAGGCCGGCGATCACGAGCGATCGCTCCTGAGTGGCCAGTAGGCCCGCCAGCGCGCCGAGTTCGTGCACGGCGTCCTGGTCGAGTTCGTGCAGGCCTTGGAGATCGAGGAGCACCACACGCATCGCCGGCGAGAGACGTTCGGCCCAGAGGGAGAGGTCCGGGAGGCGTGTCGAGCCGCGTTCGGAGCGGAGGTGATACACGGCGAGGGAAGCGGGGAGATCGAGGCCGGACGACGCGTTGTGGAGCGTGGAGGACTCGATCTCGGCGATAGGGCGGAGGACATCCTGGACGATGATCCAGAGGAGGAAGAGGACGGGCGGGACCATGACGGCCTTGGTGATGTGCTCGTGGGCGAGGGTGCCCAGGGCCGCGCCAAGGACGAATGAGCCGAGGATCGAGGCGAGGAGCGCGATGCGCTTGCTCGCGGGCTGTTGGACAAGGGGCGGGTGGTCCTTGGCGCTCGCGTCGAAGACGAGTCTCGCGGCCTCGAGGCCGATGTCGGTGACGACGCCGGTGACGTGGGTGGTGCGGACCACTCCATGGGAAATGTGGGTGATGGTGGCGTTCTGGAGGCCCATGGCCATGGACGCGATCGCCGAGGCGAGGAAGAACCACGGGGACGTGGTGGCGACGGAGAGTGAACCCTGTGGGGCGAGTTCGAGCGTGAGGGCGAGCAAGGCGAGGAAGGCCGCCTCGACACCCATTGGGAGGACATAGATGGATTCTCGGCCTCGACGTCGTGCGTGCTCGGTCGCCAGGCCGGAGATAAGTGCGCCGATGGCGAAAGTGGCGAGCAGCCAGAGCATGATGAGCGTGAGGCTCCACTGGCCTTCGATGACGTGCTCGCCGAGTTTGGAGCCTGTGCCGGAGACGTGGGAGGTCGCGGTGCCGAGGACGATGAGGGTGACGACGTTGGTGTAGCCGGCGACCCAGGCGAGGGTGATCGCGAGTCGGGCCTGCTGGACGAAGGAATGGGCTTGGGCGGTGAACATCGAGCGTGATTCGGGTCGGTGGCGAACCTGCGAGGCATGCGGGGCGTTGTGGTGGGGTGATCGTGTGGTCTGTCGATGAGGTTATCGGTCGGCGTACGGTGTTTCGTGAGAGCGCGCGGGCCTTCTCGTGTCGATCATGGTGTGCAATAGTGTGGTTGGGAGACTCAGCCGGGGACTTGGGTTCTCGGACGACTAGAGTCTGGTGTCGCAAGCCCTTGGGGCGTTGTGATTTGGAGTTTCGTCCATGTGTGGAATCGTTGCCTACGTCGGGAGCAATCCGTGCCAGTCTCTGCTTGTTGAGGGGCTGAAGCGCCTGGAATACCGCGGGTATGACTCGGCGGGCGTGGCGATCATGGATCCGGCAGGGTCGATCGACGTCGTGCGCGCGGTCGGACGCGTCTCGAATCTTGAAGCGAAACTCGACGAGCGCGGCGGGCTGTCGGGGACGCTCGGCATCGCCCACACCCGCTGGGCGACGCACGGCGGCGTGACCGAGGCCAACGCCCACCCGCACACCGACGACAAGGTCGGCATCGCACTCATTCACAACGGCATCATCGAGAACTATGCCGCGCTCAAGACGTATCTCGAGGAGAAGGGGCACACCTTCCGCAGCCAGACGGACACGGAAGTGCTGGCGATGCTCATCGGCGAGTTGTACGAGGGGGACCTGGAGCGGGCGGTGCAGGCCGCGCTGCGCGAGGTGACCGGGGCGTACGCGATCGCGGTGATCTGCGAGAAGGAGCCTGGGACGCTGGTGGTGGCGCGAAAGGGAAGCCCGCTCATCGTGGGCATCGGGCAGGAAGAGTACGTCGTCGCATCGGACGCGTCGGCGATCGTCTCGCACTCGACGCGCGCGTTCACGCTTGATGACTACAACGTCGTGCGGATCACGCCCAAGGGCTTCCGCACGAGCACGATCCACAACGTGCCTGTGACACCGAAGATCGAGCAACTGGAACTCGAGCTCCAGGAGATCGAACTCGGCAGTTACTCGCACTTCATGCAGAAGGAGATCTTCGAACAGCCCAAGTCTGTCGCGAACACGCTGCGCGGGCGCATCGACGCCAAGGAAGGGAAGGTCGTCCTGGGCGGGTTGGCGGGCCTGGCGAAGGAACTCACCAAGACGCGCCGCATTGTGCTGCTCGGGCAGGGCACGGCCCTCCATGCCGCGATGATCGGCGAGTACCTTTTGCAGGATCTCGCGAAACTGCCGGCAATCGCGGAGTATGCGAGCGAGTTCCGCTATCGCAACCCGATCATCGAGGATGGGACGGTGGTGATCGCGGTGTCGCAGTCGGGGGAGACGGCGGACACTCTGGCCGCACTGCACGAGGCGCGTGATCGCGGGGCGATGGCTCTGGGCGTTGTGAACGTCGTCGGCTCGTCGATCGCGCGTGACACCGACGCGGGCGTCTTCCTCCGCGTGGGCCCGGAGATCGGCGTCGCGAGCACCAAGGCCTTCATCGGGCAGGTCGGCGTGCTCACGATGATCTCGCTGTTCATGGGGCGGCGTCGGTTCATGTCGGCCGACCACTGCGCGGAACTGCTGCAGCAGTTCGAGGCGCTTCCCGAGAAGATCCAGCGCGTCCTGGAGCAGGACGACAAGATCCGCAAGGTGACGGAGAAGTACTGTGAGCGCGAGAACTGGCTCTTCCTGGGGCGCGGGTACAACTATCCGACGGCGCTCGAGGGGGCGCTGAAACTGAAGGAGATCTCGTACATCCATGCCGAAGGGATGCCCGCGGCGGAGATGAAGCACGGGCCGATCGCGCTCATCAACGAGGGGATGCCCGCGGTCTTCATCGCGAACAAGGGGCGGCAGTACGACAAGGTGATGAGCAACATCGAGGAGGTCCGCTCTCGCGGCGGGCACGTGATCGCGGTCGCGACCGAGGGCGACGAGCACATCAAGAAGTATGCCGAGGACGTGCTGTACATCCCCGACATCGCCGAGCCGCTCAGCCCGATGCTGGCGGTGGTGCCGCTGCAGTTGATGGCGTACCACGCGGCGGTGATCCGCGGGCATGACGTGGACAAGCCACGAAACCTGGCAAAGAGCGTTACGGTGGAGTGAATGTGCTTCTCAGCACCCCGCCGCGAACCGCTCGAGGTAATAGAGCAGATCATCGATGGTCACGCCCTGGTCCGGGGTGCCCTCGGTTCCGCCGCCGCTGACGTCGGCGAGGTCCTGGCCGCTGGCGAAGACTTCGAGATAGGCGAGGAGGTCATCGATGGTGACGCCGCCGTCTGGCTCGCCCGGTGTGTTCGCGTCGCCGCCACCGAAGAGGTCGGCGATGCAGGAACTTCCCTGGAACTCGAGTGCTCCGATGTCGGGGACTTTTCCTGAAGTTGTCGCGAGCCCTGTGTCGGGCTTGGCGGGGTCGTTTCGATCGCGGCGGTGTGCGTTGAGGTCGAGAGTGTCGCTCGCGTTGAGTGCCGTGCCGTCTCCGGCATCGATGCAGGGCGAGCCCCAGCGAAGAGCGCCCGTGGGGAGCAGGAGCGGATCGGCGGTGATGATTCCTTCGCCGCCGCTGGCCCAGGCCTGGATGCAGGAGAAACGGACAGTGGGGACGCCTCCGCCGATCTGCCAGGTGCTCTGGTTGGTGCCGGTGCCCGAGTTGGCCCAGAGGATGGAGCCACGGATGGCGACGGCCGAGGCGCCGCTGAGGCGAATACCACCGGCGGAAGTTTGCATCGCCTGATTCGCCGTGATGGTGCAATGGGTGATCGTGGCCTGGGCGCCCTGGCCGATCCAGAGGGCGCCCCCACCGCTATTGCCGCCGGCTCCGATTGATCGATTGGCGATGAAGGAGCAGTTTCGGATGGTGCTGATGCCGTTGGAGCCGTACACCTCGAGCCCGCCGGCGCGGCCCGCGGTGTTGGCGAGGAATCGGCACGCGACGAAGGTCGTGAACCCGTTGTTGGTGTCGAAGGCTCCGCCGTAACTGCCACCGACATTGTCGGCGAAGGTGCAGCGGGTGAATGAGACGACGGCGGTGTTGATGTATCCGGCCCCGCCGCCGAACGTGCAGCGATTGTTGGTGAAGGTGCAGTTCGCAAAGGTGGCGCTGGCTCCGTCGACGAGGAGGACGCCGCCGCCGCGATCGAGATTGGAGCCGACGCCGACCGCGTTCCCGGCGGTGATGGTGAAGCCGTCGACGATCACGCCGCTAACGACACCGGTCGCCTCGAGAACGTGGGCGTAGTTGTCGGCGAGGTTGAGGGTGGCGTTGTCGTCGGCGTTGGCGTCGGCGCTCAGGGTGCAGAGGTGTGCGGCGGGATCGCGCTGGTTGCGCGCGGTCTCGGTTCCGGCAAAGCCGCCATAGAGGCTGATGTCGGTGCGGAGCGTGTAGGCTGCGGGCGAGAGCGTGGCGTCTTCTTCGCCGCGATAGGTGCCGGCGGCGACCCAGATCTCATCGCCGGGGTTGGCGTCGGCGAGGGCACGGTTGAGGGCGCCCGTGCCGCGGTAGGCGTTGGCCCACGACGCGCCGGTGTCGGTGCCCGATGTGAGCGCGATGTTGACGAATCGCACCTCGGCGCGGGCGAGAGGTGTACAGAGACAGACCAGACCTACGGCCGAAAGCCGAAACATCGTGACGCTCATCGTGAAAACTCCGATCGCTCTCGCCAGTCGGCCCATCGGGGCGCCCGGCGCATCCTCCACCCACGGAGTGTGAGCAGTATACCCGACGCCATGATCACCCATGTGAGGTTGGAGCCCCTTGATACAGTTTCGTGGTGAAACCCGACCGTGCTGATCCCGGAGTTCTGCCCACGGGCTTGCCCATCCCCACAGATGATGGGGCGGCGATGCACATTCTCGGAACTTCGCCGCCGGCGGTGTCGCTGATGGCGACCGATGGGCGGATGGTGGCGATGGATGAGGTGCCCGACGCCACGAGCGGTGTTGTGGGGCGGGTGTTGTTCTTTTATCCACGAACGGGCGTGCCCGGAGAGCGGCCGAATTCTGGGCCGCAGGGCGAGGAGTGGGAAAGCGTTCCGGGGGCGCGAGGGTGCACGCCCCAGTCCTGCGGCTTTTGCGATCTCCATGGCGAGTTCCGGTCGCTGGGCATCGAGGTCTATGGCATCAGCACGAGCACGAGCGAGCACCAGCGCGAGTTTGTGACGCGGAATCATGTGCCGTTCCCGATGCTGAGCGATTGCGAGTTGCGGCTGACGCGGGCGATGCGGCTGCCGACGTTTCAGTGGCCCGTGGAGAGCGGGGGTCCGAGCACGTTGATCAAACGGATGGCGTGGTATCTGGAGCCGGCGCGGATGAGGCGCCGACACTGGGCAATTTCGCGTCGTCGTATCTTTCGTGATTGGCGTGTACGAAAGGTGTGGTATCCGATCTTCCCGCCCGATCGCAACGCGGGCGAGGTGCTCTCGTGGTGCTCGGCGCGGCGGGCGATCCGCATCGAGCCGATCACGACTGCCACGCGCGAGTTCGTTGTGTCGCAGGCGACGCGGCATTTCTCATCGCCCGAGGTCCACTCGCTGGGCATTCCTTACGACACTCGGCGGCTTGACGGATTCGTCGCACGGATGGCCGGTGCCGAGGTGAGCGCACCGCTCGTCGGGCATGTTACGGTTGTGCGATACACGCGTGATGGGGTTTCGTTCGGCGAGGTCGTTACGCTGGTTTCGGAGCACGAGAGTGCGGGCGTGGGGGCGGCGCTTCTTGACGCCGCGACGGACTGGGCGATTGATTTCCGAGTCCAGAGGCTCATCCTCACGACGACGAACGACAATCTTCGGGCGCTGGGGTTCTACCAGCGTCGCGGGTGGCGAATTGTCGCGGTGCACGCCGGGGCGATGGATCGTGTTCGCGAGATGGGCAAGCTCGTGCCGCTCGTGGCGTCGAACGGCCTGCCGATCCGTGACGAGATCGAACTCGAGTACTGGCCCATTCGATCCGCGCACGGCGGATTAGAAACCGCGTGAGTCGCGATGATCAGACCGTAGTGGCGAGGCGAACAAACGTCTCGACACCCATCGGGATCGCGTCGTCGTTGAAGTCGAAGTTGGGCTGGTGGAGCGTCGGGAAGGACGCGACGCCCGGCGGGAGCGTGGGGGGGCAAAGGCCGAGGTAGAAGAACGCGGCCTTCACGTGGCGGCCGTAGTACGAGAAATCCTCGCCGCCCATCGTCGGGTTCTCGAGGCGATCGACCTTGTCGCGTCCGGCGACGGCGTCGGCGACTGTGAAGAAGTCCTCGGTGGCCTCGCGATCGTTCACGGTGACGGGATAACTGTCGGTATAACGGACCTCGGCGTGGCAGCCCATCGATTTGGCAACGCCCTCGACGATGGAGACAAACCGCTCGCGGGCGACGGCCTTGGTCGTGTCCTTGAGCGTGCGGATCGTGCCGATGAAGTGGACGCTCTCGGGGATGATGTTGTTGGCGGTGCCCGCGTGGATGGCGCCGATGGTGACGACAACGGAATCGAGCGGGCCGACGTTGCGGCTGGCGATCGTCTGGAGCGCGGTGATGATGTGGGCGGTGGTGACGATGGGGTCGCGCCCGAAGTGGGGGTAGGCGCCGTGGGACTGCGTGCCTCGGACGGTGACCTCGATGTCATCGACGGCGGCGAGGAGCGGGCCGACGCGTGAGGCCATGCGTCCCAAGGGGAGTTGGGGCCAGCCGTGGAGCCCGAAGATCTTCTCGACGGGGTTGCCCAGGCCACCCTTGCTCTTGCCGGCGAGGGCGCCTTCTTTGCACATCACGTCCGCGCCGCCGCCGCCTTCTTCCGCCGGCTGAAAGACGAGAAGGACGGGCCTTGGGCGCGGGACGCTCATGAGGACGCGAGCGGCACCGAGGAGGATCGTGGTGTGTCCATCGTGCCCGCAGGCGTGCATGACGCCGGGCGAGACCGAGGCGTAGGGCTTGCCCGATTGCTCGAGGATGGGGAGCGCGTCCATATCGGCGCGGAGGGCGATCGCGGGGCGGTCGTTGCCGTGGGGCAAGGTGGCGGGGAGGTATCCGATGACGCCCGTGCCGCCTCCGAGTCCGGGCTTGTGCTCGATGTTGAGCGCGGCGAGTTCTCGCTGGACCACGCCGCTGGTGCGTGATTCCTTGAACGAGAGTTCGGGATGACGGTGGAGATCGTGGCGGATGGTGACGAGTTCTGGGAGCTCGTCGGCGATGATCGAGGCGATCGGCTTGTGCATGGAGTCGGTCAAAGTTGCGGGCATCTCAGAGTGTAGCGAGAAGGCAGGAAGGTTTTTGATAGGAGCCCGGCGTTCAACAGGCTCACAACTGTTCAATCGCCACCCGGCGATTCAACCCTTACTCCGCCCGACCGGGCTTCCGTGGTGCCTCGGCCTTGCCGTTGGATTCGGGCTCGGTCGAGACGTGTCCATCAACGCCCGCTCGGCGATTGAGTTTGCCGAGCGCCGAGGGGAGTTCGATGCCCGCCTGCTGGGCGAGTTCGTGGAGGCGCGGGAGCGAGCCGATCATGCCTGAGAGGAAGTCGGCGGTAGCGTTTCGGCCTGTGCCGTTCGCGCCTGAACCCTGATCCCACACGGTGATCTTGTCGATCTTGAGCCCCTGGATCGCCTTGACCTGCTCGGAGACGAGTTTGGGAAGTTGCTCGATGAGGAGGAGGGTCGGGCCGACGGTCGGATCGCTACCACAGGCCTGGATGAGTTGGCGATAGCCCTCGGCCTTGGCCTCCATGACTTTCTGCACGCCGGCGGCCTCGGCCTCGTACTTCAGGAGGATGGCGTCGGCCTCGCCCTTGGCCTCGCGGCGGCGGCGCTCGGCCTCGGCCTCGGCGGCGATCTCGATGCGCTTCTTCTCGACCTCCTGCGGCGCGAGTTGCATCTTCGAGAGGCGGGCGAGTTCCTGCTCACGCTCGGCGATGAGGATGGCCTCGGTCGCCTTGGCGGTCGCGACGTCGGAGCGGCGCTTCGCCTCGGCCTGGATCTCGGCGAGTTGCGCCTGAGACTGGGCCATCCGCTCGCGTGAGGTGTTCTCCCCCACGACGGCTTGGGACTCGGCCTCCGCCACGCGGATGCGTTGCTCCTGCTCGGCGATCTTGCGTGACGCGATCGTCTCGGCCTCACGCTGCGCGACCGTGATCTCCTGGTCTCGCTTCGCGAATACTTCGCCCTTGATCGCTTCGGCCTCGAGGGCGGCGACCGCGACACGCTTTCGCTGCTCGGCCTGCTTCTGTCCCTCGATCGCCGCGGCCTGTTCGCCCGCCACCTTTACTGTCCGTTCACGAACCGCGGCGGCCTCGCCGGCGGCGCCGTCACGCTCCTGCTCGGCCACCTCGACCTTGGCGCGATTGATCGCCTCCGCCGCCGCTCGCTTTCCGATGGCCTGGATGTACCCCGACTCGTCGGTGATGTCGCGGACGTTGACGTTGATCAGTTCGAGCCCGATCTTGTTGACCTCCTTCGCGACATTCTCATTGATGAGCGTCATGAACTTCTCGCGGTCCTTGTTGATCTCCTCGATCGTGAGGGTCGCGATGACCAGGCGCAACTGCCCGAGGATGATGTCCTGGGCCTGCTCGCGCACCTGCTGCGAGGGAAGATTCAAGAGCCGCTCGGCGGCGTTGTTCATGAGCACCGGATCGGTCGAGACGCCCACGGTGAACGTCGAGGGGACGTTCACGCGGATGTTGTTGAGCGAGAGCGCCCCCTCGAGCGGGATGTCGATGACGATCGGCTCGAGCGAGAGATACGAGTAGTCCTGGACGAGCGGGACGACGAACGCTCCGCCGCCGTGCAGACACTTGGACGACTTGTCGCGCCCCACGCGACCATAGATGACGAGGATGCGGTTGCTCGGGCAGCGCCGGTAGTACCGGGTGATGAGAATGGTGAAGAAGAGGAGCAGAAAGAGCGCCGCGACGACGATCCCGAGCGTCCAGAGCACCGAATCGCCCGCGCCGGGCGCCCCGAGTGTGGACGAGAGGCCGAGAACCGATGGTGTGATCTGCGTCATGGACGGTCGCTCCTACATGAGTCGTGCGGATCGTGGCGAACGAAGATCGTCGGCATGGACGAATGGACGGATGGTGCGGTCAGGTCGAGACCGGTGTGACAAGAACCGAGTTGTCATCATTGACGCGGACGACCCTGACGCGAGACGACGTTGGGGCGGCGAGGGAATCGGACTCGGCGTTGAGGAACCTCGCTCGCTCGTTGATCACCACGCGGATCTGTCCCCGGCCCTTGCCGTGCTCGGGGAGCGAGACATACACGTCGGCCTCCTTGCCCAACGCGTCGGCGATGGAGATGTTCCCGTGCGACTGGAGATCGTGGACGGCCTTGAGCAGGATCGCCAGCAGCCAGACCATTCCGATGCCGCACACGATGCCCAGGCCGACCGATCCCGGGACCGACCAATGGAATCCGTTGAGCCCGGCAAGCCCGCCCCAGCCGAAGCCCATGGCGAAGGCCATGACGCTCTGGAACGAGATCGCCTTGAATCCGGCTGTGGAATCGTGATGGGCGGGAAGTTCCGGATCGATGTCCAGATCGAGATCGCCATCGCTGCCGCCGACGGACATCAGGACCAAACGGATCGCAAAGATGCCCGTTCCGATGAGCGCCGGAACGCCGAACCAGACAGCATTTCCGCCGAGCATTGCGTCGAACATGTCCACCTCCCATGCCGACGTGGCATTGTGCGCCGGGCCCTTGCGCCCGGTCGCGGTATCTTATGTCACATGCTCATTGGGAGCCGTCCGAGGCCGGTTTCGCGGCTGGGAGATCGGGCTGGTCGGAGGATCGAATTCGATGTGGTGACCACGCGCCAACTCGATGGAGTCGAGAGGGCGTGTGTGGCCCCAGTACTCGTGTAGGGACACTCGCGACTGTGGCCGAGCGACCTAGGCGCCTTTTACGCCGCCAGGTCGTCGAGCCCGTCGAACCCGCCCTGGGAGTCGTCGTCCCAGTCGGTGTCGAAGTCGACGCCATCAAGGAAATCGAGTTCCTTCGCGGGCTTGTGGCGGTGGTGAGTCGAGATGATCCGCGCGAGTTGCGAGGCGAAGACCTCGCGGACGGTCTCGAGCGTGGGGATCAGCGTCGAGGGGTACGGCACACGCGAGTCGCGGAAGAGCAGGAGCACCGCGAGGCACTCGCCCTCGTGGCGACAGGGAATCACGGCACTCGTGCAGTCCTTGAGCCAGTCGGCGTCGGAGGCGATGTGGCGGGCGAGCGCGTTGTCGTCCTCGAAAACCTCGATCGCGGTGTGGCGCTCGAAGGCGGGGGCGAGCGTGGCGGCGAGGGTGTCGAGGGTCATCTCGACGTCGGCACGCGGACGATCGTGGTTGATGTACGCCCCGAGGGTGAAGTCGCCGGAAGACGCGGGGAGGAAGATCGCGGCGTTGGTCGGGCCGGTCTGTGGCAGGAGATGCTCGAGGACCGTGCGGAGGAGCGACTCGACATCGAGATCCTGTCGGACCAGAGCGTTGAACGCTCCGGCGAAGGTGCCGCGTTCCAACTGTCCGGCCATCTCCTCGTAGGCCTTGTGGAGATCGTCGCAGAGCGAGACGACCTGGGACATCAGTTCACGGCGCTGCGAGTTAAGCACGCGACAGAGACGCACGAGACGATCGGCCCGGCGCTGCACGCCCGCGTGGAGATCGCGATCCTCGCGAAGGCGGCGTAGCGACGACTCGATCTTCGAGGCGAGTTCGGCGGAAGCGAGCGAGGGGGAGAGGACATCCGCGGCCCCGGCCTGCATGGCGAGCACCGCTTCGTCGAGCGCCGCCGCTTCGGCGAGATAGATCGAGACGAGGTCCTTGCGTGTAGCGGCCGCGTGGGCGAGGAGTTCCGCGCTCGCATGAAGATGATCGTGCACGAGGAGGACGTCATACGCCCGCATCTGGTCGAGCCGCGACCGTGCTTCCACGGCGGTGGAGACAGAGGCGATCTCCTGTACACGGCCTTGGAGAGTGGACATGAGGCGCTCGCGGACCGATTCCGAGTCTGTCGCGAGGAGGATTCGGCACTCGGCGAGCGCGACCTTGGACCTCGGCGAACGGCGCGCGGTCTCGATGATCGGGGACGACGTGTCCGCGTGGCTCGAGGCGTGGGCGGGGCGGGAATCGCGGGTCTTTCGATGGGGCACGGCTTTCTCCCTTGGTCTGTGGACCGATGCCCGGCGCTGTGGGTGCCGGAGCACAAGGAGCATCGACGCGTCTGGATAACGAGTTCAGCCGAAGTCGCGAGTTTTCGGAACTGACCACAGGTTCATAGTCGAACCGCGCAAGAACTGCTCGCGTGAACTGAAAAGCCTATGCGATTGCGATCGGTCAATGAAAAAAAGACGCCGGCGTGTGGGCCGGCATCCTTTGGTCGCAGAGTCCGGCGTGATGCCGGGGTGTCTCGCTCAGACCATCGCCTTGAGGGCCTTGAGGGGACGGATCTTGATGACGTTGCGCGCGGGGCGTGCCTTGACTTCCATCATCTCGCCCGGCTTGAAGGGGTTCGGACGCATGCCGCCCTTGGTCGCGGGCTTGCGCACGCAGACGATCTTCATCATGCCGGGGACGGCAAAGATGCCGGCCTTGCCGTTGAGATCGACCTTGACCATCTGCTGCATGGTGTCGAAGACCTCGGAGACCTGCTTGCGGGCGAGGCCCGTGTGGGCGGCGATGAGCCCGTAGACCTCGCTCTTGGAGCGGATCTTCGGAGCGGCGCTGATCTTCGCGGGCTTGGGAGCGGCGGGCTTGGCGGCGCTCTTGGCGGGCTTGGACGACTTTGCTTTCGACTTGCTGGCTTTCTTGGCCATGACTTTCTCCAAAGTTGGCTGTGATCGAGGCGCCCGGTCTGGACCATCCTGGGCCGGACGACTCGTTTCCCTCAATCCATCGGCGTTCGCGCCGAGTCCGGCAACACGCCGGTTTTCCGCTGGATTTTTCGGTGGTTGGAGCGATTTGGCTACATGTTTTCCTCTTCGGGATGCAGAAATTTTGCGTTTTCTCCCCGGAATTCCGCCGGTTGGGGGGCGATGTCCACCAGAAGGATGGAATGATCCGACAGGCCGCTCTCGCGTTCGGCGTGGGAAAACCGCGTCGAAATGATCCGCGGACGGAGCGCCGGCGAGGCAAACGCGGCGTCGATCCGAGTCCCGCTTGCGTCACCCGAACGCCATGAAACCTCGCGGGAATCGGGATTCGCATCTCGCCAGAGGTCTGCCATTCCAAGGGTTACGAGCGTTCCGAGGAGCGCCGGGAATCGGAACGTCTTGCCCTTTTCATCAATCCCGTGACGCCCGACGTTGGCGTCGCCGGCGATGAGCCACGGCCGACCTTCGACCGTCCGAACGCGGGCGAGGGCGATCACTTCATTCCAGAACTCGGCTTTGGCTCCTGCCAAAGTGTCGTCCGGGGCGTGGATGCCCGAAAGTGCCAGCCCTAACTCGGCGATCTCGACATCCAACCATCGCCCGGGGAACTTCGCCCCCAAGACGCCCTGATGGCCCGGCGTGATCGTCCACCTCGATGCGATGAGCACGCCGTTTCGGCTCTGCCCGGCTGTGGTCGTGCCGGGTTTGGTCGCGTGGTGATGGGATAGGCCTCGGTCGGCGAGCAGGCCGACAATCTGACCACCGATCGATCGGCGGAACTCGCAGAGGACGACGACGTCGGGGTGGTGATCCATGATGGCGAGCGCCACCGAGGCGATGCGTTCGCGGCCGCCTCCATGGAGGATGTTCCAGAAGAGCACGCGTGCTGTGCCGGAAACGCCGCGATCGGTCTGGAGTACCTGATCGAAGAGGCGGGGCACGTGCGAGGCGTGGCTCGGCCTCGGCGTCCCGTCGCGGTCGTGTTGGGGGGAATCGCCGGGCACGGGTTGCCCGCGATCACGCCGGCTGGTGTGAGTTGCGTGGCGTGGGGCGGAGCCAGCGCGGGAGTTCGGCGTGGATCGGCTCGTGGAGCGAGCGTCCAAACTTTCGCGTCATCGCCGCCGCCACGAGGCCCATGAACATCGGCTGCGGGCGGACCGGGCGGCTGGTGAGTTCCGGATGGAACTGGGCCCCGATGAAGAAGGGGTGCGTGACGCGGGGCGTTGAGGCCGCCGGATCCGCCTCCGGCTCGGCCTTGAGCTCGAGGACCTGCATGATCGGCCGCGAGGGATGCCGACCCGAGAAGATGAGCCCGGCGTTCTCGAATCGCTCGACAAAGTCGGGCTCGACCTCATAGCGATGGCGGAAACGTTCGCGGATGCTCGACTTCCCACCGAAGAGGAAGTGGGCGAGCGTGCCGGGGGAGATCGAGACGTCCTGGGCGCCAAGACGCATGGTCCCGCCGAGGCCCTCGATCTTCTTCTGCTCGGGGAGTTCGCTGATGACCTTGTGCGGCGAGTCGGGGTTGAACTCGGTCGAGGAGGCGCCCGACAGCCCGAGGACGTTCCGCGCGAACTCGATCACGGCGACCTGGAATCCAAGGCAAATTCCCAGATAGGGCAGGCCCGTCTCGCGGCAGTGGCGCACGCACGCGATCTTCCCCTCGACGCCTCGGCTGCCGAACCCGCCGGGCACGATGACGGCATCGAGTCCCGCCAGCGCGTGCCCCGCGGAGGCGTCGTCGATCTGCGTCGTCTCGATCCAGCGGATGTCGATGTCCACGCCCAGGTGGGCCCCGCAATGCTCGAGGGCCTTGTCGATCGAGGCGTAGGCGTCGCGGAGGTGGGCGTACTTCCCCGTCAGGCCGACGGTCACGGTCCTGCTCTTGGGCGTCGTGAGTTGCTTGACGAAACTCGTCCAGCCCAGTCGGGCGCGATCCTCGGTGCCCAGATCCACCCTGTCGTGCAGGTTGAGGAGCGAGAGGACCTCGCGATCCATCCCCTCCTGGCGCAGTTCCTCGGGGATCGTGTAGATGCTCTCGCGGTCGTGCATCGAGAAGACCCGACGCATCGGCACGTTGCTGAACATCGCGATCTTCTGCATCACCTTCGTCGACACTGGATTCGTCGCCCGGCAGGCGATCAGGTGCGGCTGGATCCCCGCCTCCATCAATCGCTTGATGCCCAGTTGGGCCGCCTTGGACTTCTGCTCGCCCAAAGCCGGCGGCTCGATGACGTACGTCAACGCTACAAAGCAGACCGAGCCGGGGCCTTCCTCGAAGGCGAGTTCACGCAGCGCCTCGATGTACACGCCGTTCTCATAGTCGCCCACGGTCCCGCCGACCTCGATGAAGACGACCTCCGCGGGCCTCGTGCCGTCGCCGCGGACGGCCAGTTCGCGGAGTTTGCGTTTCACCTCGCCGGTGACGTGCGGGATCCACTGCACGTCACGCCCGAGATACTGCCCCTGGCGCTCGCGATGGATGATGTCCGCGAAGATCTGGCCCGACGTCGTGAAGTTCCAGCGGGAGAGGTTCTGGTCGAGGAGGCGCTCGTACGTCCCCAGGTCCATGTCGCACTCGGTCCCGTCGTCGAGGACGAAGACCTCGCCGTGGCGGTAGGGGTTGAGCGTCCCCGAGTCGAGGTTGAGGTACCCCTCCATCTTGATGGGCGCGACGCAAAGCCCTTTGTCCTTCAGCATCTTGGCGACGCTGGAGGCGAAGATGCCCTTGCCCAGGCCCGACATGACCGTGCCCAGCACGACGACATATTTATGGAAGCCGCGTTGGTAGCCCTTGGGGATGGGGCTGTAGTACTCCGACTCGTCCGTCGATTCCGCGAGCGCCGCCAGACCTGTGAACGCGCCCCTGGGCGGGGGTGTCGAACGTCCGGCGTCACGATTTGGCGCAGGGGACGACGATCCCGAGGCGTGGCCCGGGGCGGAACTCGGCGGCTGGGGGGGCATGGGAGAGTGTATCGGCCCGTCCCGAAAGGTCCAATGAGACACGCCACGATTCAGCCTCGCCGACATCAGTCACTGTCCGTTCCAGAGTCGTGACACGGATGCCGTCGATCGCTCCCATAGAGTTGCGGGGCCGAACGCGTTGTAGCGTCGATCCCGGTTGATCCGCGCCCCAAGACACACGCGTCGTCATGGCGTTCGGCCCCCACACGAGGTTCCACATGACCCGGCGTTCCATCGTCCTGATCGCCCTGACCATCCTGTACACCTTCGCCGGGGTCTCCCAAGGCCAGCCCGCGCCCGACCCCGCGACCCCGAGCCGTCGCAACCCGGTGGACCTTCGCATCGACGAGGCCACCGGTCGCGAGAACAACCGCTATCCGCCCCATCGCCTCTTCGACTTCCAGCACATGACGCTGGACCTCGACATTCCCGACATGGGCAAGGCCTTCCTCACCGCGACCGAGACGCTCGTCTTCACGCCCATCGCCCAGGCCCGCGAGTCGATCACGCTCGACTGCAAGGGTCCCAACGTCCGCACCGCCCGCCTCGGCACCCCAGCGCCCGATTCCCGCTCGGCTCTCGGCGAGACCCAAGCCTGCCTCTTCACCCAGACCGGCGGCTCGGTCACGATCCAGTTCCCAGCGCCTGTGCTGGCGGGAGAGGCCGTCGCCCTGGTGCTCGAGTACGAACTCGATTACTCCCCCGACGCCCCCGGCGTGCGCTCGGGCGAGGGGCTGACCTACTCCCCGCCCCGCAAGGCCGCCAAGGAGGGCGCCACCGACTCCTTCCCCCAGATCCACAGCCAGGGCGAGGCCCAACTCAACTCGCGCTGGTTCCCGTGCCACGACTTTCCCCACGACCGCCTCTCGACCGAGATGCGTGTCACCGTCGAAGAGGGGTACGAGGTCCTTTCGAATGGCACGTTACTGTCGAAGAAGGACGCCTCGACGCCCGACGCGAGCGGCAAGCCGCGCGTCACCTGGCATTGGCTCCAGTCCCGGCCCCACGCCAACTACCTCGTTGCGCTCTTTGTCGCCAGGTGCAGCGTCATCGACGTCGGCGGCCCGGATTCCGCCCGCCCCGGTCTGCCCATGCCCGTGTACTGCCCCTATGGCAGCGAGGACGAGGTCCGCGAGATCTACGGACGCACGCCCGAGATGGTCGCGTACTTTGAAGATCTCTTCGCCGAGCCGTTCCCCTGGGCGAAGTATGGGCAGGCGCTCGTTCGCGACTTCGCCGCCGGGGGCATGGAGAACACCTCCGCGACCTTCAACACCATCCGCACGGCCTCGGGGTCGCGCGAGCGCTGGGAAGATGTCATCTGCCACGAGCTCGCCCACCAGTGGTTCGGCGACCTCATCACCTGCGCCTCGTGGGAGCACATCTGGCTCAATGAAGGATTTGCGTCGTACGCCGAGTGCCTCTGGGAGGAATATCTTGGCATGCAAGAAGGCGGCAAGGACGCGGCCCGGGCGAGGTACCTGAAGTCCGTCGCGGGATTTGCCAGAAGCCAACGCCGGGGCAACCGCGGATACGCCCCGATGTACCCGCCCATGGTCTCCAAGCGCTACAACGACCCCGACCGCGTCTTCATGAAACTCGACGATCCGTACGCCAAGGGTGCCAGCGTCCTCCACATGCTCCGCGAGCGCCTCGGCGATGATCTCTTTTTCAAGGGGCTTCGCCTCTATGTCCAGCGCTTCAAGGACAAGGTGGCCGAGACCGACGACCTCCGCAAGGTCTTCGAGGAAGTCAGCGGCCAGAGCCTCGAGCGGTTCTTCGACCAGTGGTGCCGCCGCCCGGGGATGCCGGCGCTCGCGATCGACTTTGCCTGGAACACGCAGACCAGCGAACTCACCGTGGGCGTCGAGCAGACGCAGACGATCAACGCCGACAATCCTGCTTTCGCGATCGAACTTCCCATCCGCGTCACGCTCGACGACGACACGACGCAGTGGCTCACGATCCCGACGGACGAGCGCCAGGTCGAGATCACGAGGCACTTTGAGACGCGCGTCGTCGGCGCCGTCGTCGATCCCTCGATGACGGTCCTCGCGCGGACCGACGTTCGCCACCCACTTCCCGAGTTCGAGCCGGTGAAAGGTGTGCGGAATACGGACGCGTCGAAGGCCAAGACCAAGGACTCGCCGGACGAGGACATGAAGCCAGACGACACGAAGCCAGACGACGCCGACGCCAAGGACGAGACCGCGCCCGCCGCGTCCCATGGCGATGAGTGACTGGTGAGGCGGGCCCGAACTCCGAGCGGGCCTCTCCCCGCGCCTTCGTGGCCACTCCCGTGTTCCCTTCAAGGCAACGTCAGCGGGGGAGGGGGGGAGGGGGGAATGGGGTCGTTCCATTCGGACGGGCCTTCTCCATCTCGTCGCGTGCGCCGATCGGGGCATCACGCGCCTGCCGAGAGTCCACGTGCGCCGGGCGCGCCCCAGCGCGTGCGACACGTCGGCCCGCGCGCGTTTTCCGACAAGAAACGCGCAGTTTGTGCCGAAAGGCGCGCGTCGAACGCGGCGCTACGCGCGCTTACTCCGAGAAAGCGCGCGTTGGACTCGAGTTGGCGCACGCCATCCCAGGGTAAACACCAGGGAATGATGCATGTCTCCTGGGCGAAGGCCGGTCTGACGATTGAATGTGGCTTTGGGGTGGGGTGAGGTAGGGGTGGGGGGAGGCGTCGAGTCGTGCCGTGTCATTCGTGTCGAAGTGCCGACGACGATTCGTCGTCATCGCGGCCTTGCATCAGTCGGCCCAGAGCGGCCGACTGATGCCACCCAAGACAGAATCAGACCCACGCCACCCGACCTGATGCCCAGTGCCAAATGCCTAATGCCTAGTTCCCGTTGCCTCGTCCTCAGATCCCGCGATTGCCCCTGGCCAGGTTCAACTGGGTCTGGGCGTAGGACAGATCGCGGGCGCGGCGGTCAGTGGCGGGGGAGGACTCGAGTTGCTTGACGTTCTTCTCGACGTCGGCGACGACGACGTGCTCGGCGGCGACGGCGCGCTCGGCGAGGATTGTCAACTGGTTGTCCACGATGCGGACGAAGCCGCCGTCGAGGGCGTAACTGCGCCGGCCGCCCTTGCCCTTGCCCGAGTCAGCAAAGTCGAGGCGGAGTTCGCCGGTGCCCAGGCGAGCGAGGAGGGGCGCGTGCCCGCCCTGGACGCCGAAGAGCCCGTCCCACGCGGGGATCGAGGCGTAGGTCACCTGCTCATCGAGGAGCGAGGCGGTGGGCGTGACGAGGCGGCAGCGGATGGAGGTGGAAAGGGCCACAGAAGACTCCCGAAAAAAGGCGTGGGGGCGATGATATGCAGGAGGAGGCATTTGGCACTAGGCACTAGGCACTGGGCACTCGGCATTGGGCGATCGCCATCGGGGTGAGGTGTTGGACATGTGGACTATTGACATGGCACGATCTACTTCTGGCACCCTCTGAATCAAGGCCTCATTCCGGATCCCCAATGCCCAGTGCCTCATGCCTGGTGCCTTCCTCCCTAGCCTACACGATGGGTGATGGCGGGCGGCGATCGACGACCTTGGTGTGGCGATGGGGCGTGGCGATGGTCGCCGTGCTTGTCGTGGTGGCGGCGGCGCGGGTGTGGGGGTTGGCGGGGGTTGGGTGGGGGGGCGTTGGGGTAGGGGGCAGTGAGAACAGTGCGGTTGTGGTTCAGTTGCGGGCCAATCGCGTGGCGGTGGGGGCGCTCGTCGGGGCGGCCCTCGCGGTGTCCGGGGTGATGCTGCAGGCGCTCATGCGCAATCCGCTCGCGGCCCCGGACCTGCTTGGGTTGTCGTCGGGGGCGGGGCTGGGCGTCGCGGGCGCGGTGTACGGCGCGTGGGCTGGCGGGGTCGGGGGCAGTGGGGGCCTCGCGTTTGGGACCGTGGGGGCCGCGGTGGTCGGAGCACTGGGCTCGCTGGCCGTGGTGTATCTGCTTGGCCAGCGGCGCGGGTTGCTCGAGCCGGTGACGCTGATTCTGGTGGGCGTGGTGGTCGGGCTGCTCTGCGCGGCGGGAACAGAGGTGATCCGGAACCTGATGCCCGATGGCGGCGTCGAGATCATGCGGCTCCTGGCGGGATCGATCCGCGATGTTCGAGTGACAGATGCGACGCCGATGGCCTGTGCCGTGGTCGTGGCGATCGGCGTGGGTGTTGGTGTGTGGCTGGGGCCGGCGATGGACGCCGCGAGTCTGAGCGAGGATGAGGCACGGAGCGTGGGCGTGGCGATGGGGCGGCTGCGAGCGATGCTGTTCGTCGCGTCGGGCGTGCTCGCGGCGAGCGCGGTGGTGCTCGCGGGGTCGGTGGGGTTCGTGGGGCTGATCGCGCCGCACGTCGTGCGGCGACTCGTGGGTCCATCGCATCGGGTGCTGGTGCTGCTGAGCGCGGTGGTGGGGGCGGCGCTGGTGATCGGGGCGGATCTGGCGGTGGCGGCGTTGCGGGAGGCGATGCCGGAGTTCGGGCGATTGCCGATCAGCGTGCTGACCTCGCTGGTGGGAGGCCCGGTGATCATCGCGATCCTGCGCGGGAGGGGGAAGGGGGGACGCAGAGATGGCTGGTAGTGGCCGCGGGGGGGTGGTCGTCCGCTTGGGTTCGGTGGAACTCAGCGAATCGAGTATCCTGTGGGCATGTCGAACACGGATGGAACGAGCCGGACGCGAGTGAGCGGGGCGCTCAAGCCCTTTGGGACGTCGGTCTTTGCCGAGATGACGGGCCTGGCGACCAAGCACCAGGCGGTGAACCTGGCGCAGGGGTTCCCGGATTTCGACGGGCCGGACTTTGTAAAGCAGGCAGCGAAGGAGGCGATCGACGCGGGGCACAACCAGTACGCGCGGATGATGGGCGTGCCGGCGCTCAACGAGGCGATCGCGCGGTCGTGGCGTGAGCGCGGGTTCGACGCTTTGGGTGAGATCGAGGCGGACTCGTGGGTGACTGTGACCACGGGGTGCACGCAGGCGATCGCGTCCACAATGCTGGGGCTGCTCGACCCGGGTGACGAGGTGATTCTCTTTGAGCCGTTCTATGACTCGTATCGCCCGTGCCTGGCGATGGCGCGGGCGGTGCCCAGAGTGGTGAAGTTGCGACCGCCGAAGGCATGGGGCGTCGGCGCACGCGAAGGATTCTGGTTCGATGAGGACGAACTCCGGCGCGCGATCGGACCGAAGACGCGGGCGATCCTGATCAACACGCCGCACAATCCGACGGGGAAGGTCTTCACGCGGAGCGAGTTGGCGTCGATCGCCCGGCTGTGCGTGGAGCACGACCTGCTGGCGTTCACGGATGAGGTCTACGAGCACCTGATCTATGAGGAGGGTGCCGAGCACGTGCCGATCGCGACGCTCGAGAAGATGCGCGAGCGGACGGTGACGATGTCGAGCCTGGGGAAGTCCTTGAGTCTCACGGGGTGGAAGATCGGATGGGTGGTGGCGCCGCCGAGGTTGACGGCGGGCGTGCGCGCGGCCCACCAGTTCCTGACGTATGGTGCGGCGACACCCCTGCAGCACGCGGCGGCGGTGGCGCTCACGAACGGGAAGGACTCGATCCAATCGCTCGTGTCGCTGCTCAAGATCAATCGAGATCTGCTGGCGGGCGCTCTGGATAGACAGGGCTTCAAGGTCTACGTGCCCGCGGCGTCGTACTTCATCATGGCGGACCACTCGGCGTTTGGGTTCGAGGATGACTGGGACTTCTGCCGGACACTGACGCGCGAGGTGGGCGTGGCGGCGATCCCGCCGAGCGCGTTCTATCTCGATGGGCGTGACGCGCGGCACCTGGTTCGATTCGCGTTCTGCAAGAAACCCAAGACGATGGAGGCGGCGATCGAGCGGTTGTCGCGGCTCACACCGAGAGCGAAATCGGGCACGAGGGCGTGATGAACGCGTGGCGTGATGAACTGCGGGCGGTGTGTGATCGCGTGGTGCGCGAGGTGCTGGAGTCTGTGGAGCCGGGGCGATTGGTGGAACGTGCCTTGAGGGCGCGAGTTGCGGAGTTTGAGGGGCGGGCGTGGAAGGTTGCCGCGTTCGGCAAGGCGTCGGCGGGGATGGTGAGGGGGGCGGTGGAGGTGCTCGGGCCGAGATTGGTGGACGGGGTGGTGGTCGCGGGGGAGCGGTTGGGGGATGAGAACGGAGAAGGGGTAGGCACAGGCAGGACGCCTGTGCCACGAGACTGGGAAGGAGTGCTTCCGTCGACTTTCGAAGTGATGTTCGCGGATCACCCGAGGCCGACGCCACGGAACGTGGAGGCGGCGCGACGTGTGGAGTCGTTCGTTCGAGGAGTCTCGGCGGATGAGGGACTGCTCGTGCTCGTGTCCGGTGGCGGCTCGGCACACCTGACGCTGCCGATGGATGGTGTGTTGCTCGACGAGATCGCGGAGGTGTCCTCGCGTCTCATGCGTGCCGGAGCGACGATCCGCGAGATCAACACGGTGCGCAAGCACGTCGAGCGACTCAAGGGCGGGCGGCTGGCGGCGAAGTGTGATGCGGCGGCGATCGAGGTGCTCGTGCTCTCCGATGTGATCGGCGATCCGCTCGACACCATCGCGTCCGGGCCGTGCGCGCCGGATCCGACGACCTTCGCGGAGGCGCTCGGCGTCCTCACGCGATATCGCCTGCGAGACGAGTCGAAGGGCGCGGGCGTTGTGCGCATGCTCGAACGCGGGACGAGGGGCGAGGCTGAAGAGACGCCCAAGCCCGGCGACCCGCGCCTCTCCCGGGTTCGACACACCTTCGTGGGGAACAACACGACGGCACTTCACGCGGCGAGGAAGGCCGTGGAAGCGAGCGGGTTCACGGTCATCGACGTTTGCGGCGGCGTCGAGGGTGACGCGGCAACGGTCGCGCAGCGATGGGTGCGTGAGACGTTCCATGCGAAGGCTTCGGCGAGTGGACGCCTCGCGTGGATTCTGGGTGGTGAGACAATCGTCGATGTCGGACAGTCAACTGGTCGTGGCGGGCCGAGCCAGGAGTTCGCGCTCGCCGCGGCGCTGGAGTTCGCGGGGCATGAGGGCGTCGGCGTGTTGGCATTCTCCACCGATGGAGTGGATGGGCCAACGGCAAACGCGGGGGCGGTGGTTGATGGCGGCACCGCAGATACTGCATCAACGAGCGGAATCGATGCGGCACGCGGACTTCAGAAGCATGATTCGGCGGGCGTGCTCGAAGCGGCGGGGTGTGTGATTCGTACCGGGCCCACGGGGTCGAATGTGAACCATGTGGCGGTGCTGTTCCGCTCGGATGCGCGATGATGACTGGGCACATACGGCGGGACGCCGGTGCGACGAGAGTGTGTACTGCGTCGAGTCTCAGTCGTCGTCGAGCATCCGCACCGGCGGCGTGTCGAGGTCGTCCATCTGTCCGTCGCGCGTTGCCCAGATGAACGCCACAACCGCGGCACCGGCGAAGAGCAACGCGAGGGGCACGATGACATACAGGATCGTCATGGGCTGACCCTCCGTGCGGCCGGTTGCCCGGACCGAGCCGGCGACGGCACGTCGAACGTCCGCGACATCGTCGCGAGGGCGAGGACGCTGAGCGAACTCACGGGCATGAGGATCGCGGCAAAGAGCGGCGTGACCACGCCAAGCATCACCGCCGACGCGGCGATCACGTTGTAGCCGAGCGACATAAGAAGGTTCCGCTTGATAACGCGCATCGTTCGGCGAGCCGCGGTGAGGACCTCAGCAATCTGGCCGATTCCCGGCGTGGCGAGTGAGACGTCGGCGGCGGCCATCGACGCCTCGACTCCGCGGGCGGTGTTCGCGTCGCTCCCGCTGCGGACCGCAATGCCCACATCGGCGGCGGCGAGGGCGGCGGCATCGTTCACGCCGTCTCCGACCATCACGACGGTGCCGTGCCCGCGGTGCGTCTCGACGAGTCGCACCTTGTCTTCGGGCTCCATGTGCCCGTGGGCGTCCGCGATGCCGAGCGTGCTCGCAACGCGGGCAACGACCGCGGGGTGATCACCCGACGCGATGATGAGACTCGCCCCCGTGCGGCGGAGCAACCGGCTCGTCGCCAACGCCTCGTCACGAACGGAATCGCCCAGCGCGACGGCGGCACTGACATTCCCATTGATCGCGATGAGGATCGGTGTGTGACCCGAGTTCGTCCACGATGCGAGCGAATCGACGAATGATGCGGCACTCTCTGATCGCTCGGCAACAAAGTCGGGGCGGCCGACGAGGACGCGCGAGCCGTCCACATGCCCCTCGATGCCCCGTCCCGGCTCGGCGTGCACCTCGGTTGGATCGAGCGGGGAGGCGTGCTCATACGCCGCGAGCGCTCGGGCGATGGGGTGATTGGAGTGGCGTTCGAGTGCGGCGGCGAGGGCGAGGGCGCGGATGTCGCCTGCGTGCGCGACGATGGACATTCGGCCCTGAGTGAGCGTGCCGGTCTTGTCAAGGATGATGGTTTTCGGGTGGGCGAGGCGCTGGAGCGCATCGCCGCCCTTGATGAGGACGCCGGACCGGGCGGCCTTGCCCATCGCCATGCTCAACGACAGCGGCGTCGCGAGGCCGAGCGCGCACGGGCATGTCACGACGAGCATTGCCACCGCCTGCGAGATCGCTTTGGAGGCGCCGGCATGGGCCCAGACGCCTGCCGCGATGATCGCGAGGACGATCGTCGCGATGACGAAGATCGCGCTGATGCGGTCGGCGAGTTGTACGATCGGCGCGCGACGCGTCGCGGCGTCTTCCATGAGTCGCGTGATCGCGCCCAGACGCGTGGCCGGCCCTGAGGCGACGACTGTCGCACGGATGGTGGACGAAAGGTTGGTTGTTCCGGCGAGTATGGTGCCGCCGGGCATCGCCTCGATGGGTGTCGACTCGCCGGTGAGGAGCGATCGATCGAAGTGGGATGCGCCGGCTGTGATGGTCGCGTCCGCGGGCACGGCCTCACCGGGGTGGATCTCGATCAGCGTGCCGATGGCAAGGGATTCGGTTGCGACCTCCCGCGTCGTGCGATCCTCGACGACACGCGCCCAGGTGGGCGTGAGCGCGAACAGGGCGGCGACGGCATCGTGGGCGCGGCGTTGCTGGCGCGACTGGATATAGCGACCCACGAGCAGCGCGAAGACGAGCATCGCGAGCGAGTCGAAGTAGACATCCGCGGATCGCGTGACCGTCGAGTACAGGCTCCACGCCCATCCGACGGCGAGGGCGAGCGCGATGGGGATGTCGATGTGCGGCGTGCGGGCGCGGATCGCGGCGAGGGCGCTGCGGAAGAAGACACGCCCGGGCCAGACGACACTGATCGTGGTGACGATAAGGCTCAGGACACGAAACAGCAGGGCGTGCCCCGCCTCGATTCCCTCGAGCACGCCCGCGTAGAGGCAGATCGCGTAGAGCATCACGTTGCCGGCACAGGCGCCCGCGACGCCGAGGCGGATCAGTTGGGCGCGATCGTCACGGAGGTGAAGGGTCTGTGAGGCGGCGTCGCGGATGGGCGCGGGGGTGTAGCCGATGGAGTCGAGCGTGCGCGCGATCGTGGAGAGCGCGACGGCACCCGGGTTCCACGCGAGTCGAACGCGAGACCGGCGCATGTCGAGACGGGCGCTGAGGACACCCGGCGCGAGGCGGGGCAGGCGTTCGACGAGCCACACGCACGCCGCGCAGTGCACGCCGCTCAGCACGAGTTCGATCGAGCACAAGCCTTCGGGCGTGGTGGCGACCGAGGCCTTGAGAAACTCCGGGTCATCGAACTCAGCGAACGAGCGGCCTTTGGTCAGGACGGGATTGGCCGCGTTCTGCAGCAGTTCGTAGTATCGCTCCAGGCCGCAGGTGTGGATGATCTCGTGGGCGGTCTGGCATCCGGCACAGCAGAACGATGGCGTGTCGGGATCGGCGCGGAAGGCACCGGGGACGGGCAGGCCGCAGTGGGCGCAGGCGACGGTGCTCTTCGTGGAGATCGGCGTGGCCGCACGATCCGATTGGCGCTCGACCCGTGCGAAACTAGTGGCCGGCGCGCGCGACATGGGCGTCTCCGTGGCAGATCGGCGCGGCATCGGGCGAGGGAGTCCCGGCAAGTGGGGCGGCCCGCCACACGATCACGCCGGCGCCCATCAAGACGACCACGACCGCCGACGCGATCGGGAGCGCCCGCCGGGCGCGCGACGAGAGTTTCGACGCGACCAGGCCCAGCGACCCCATCACGGGAAGCGTCCCGAGCCAGAAGCAGAGCATGAGCGTCGCCGATTCGAGCGACGATCCCGTGGCGGCGGCGGACGTGAGGAAGGCATACAGCCAGCCGCAGGGGATGAGTCCCGAGCACGCGCCGATGAGCAATGGACGAGCCGCGGGTGCGAGACGTGGCGAGCCGGCGCGAGCATGGAGCCGTGCAATGAGCGACCGTATCGGACGCGGCACGCCAAAGTACGGCGCGAGCGTCTGCGCACCCCACCGCGTGGTGCGGAGTAGCGCGAGCACTCCCCACGCAATGAGAATCGACCCGGAGAGGATCGCGGCCGCCTTTGATAGCCCGCGCGCATCGCCCAGCATGTTCACCGCGCCGCCCACGGCACCGCCGACGATGCCAAGCAGGAGATACGAGAGCCCGCGCCCTGCGTTGTAGAGGATGGTGGCTCGACGGGTGTCGCGCGCGTTGCATGGCGTGGGGCTGCCCCCAACGGTGAGGGGCACGGTCGCGCCGATCATGATGGGCCCACACATCCCCGCGCAGTGCAGGCTGCCGCCGAGTCCGCCGACGAGGGCCGCCAATGCAAGGGCGATCATCGCGGCGCCTCCGTCGTGATGGTCCCGGTCGCGGCGATGCCATACGCACGGAGCACAAAGCGATCGGGCTTGACGCCGGCGGGAACGACATAGATGCCCGGCTCGGACTCGGCCGCGAGCGCGAAGGTGTCGTCGGCGGACTCGAGCCACAGCATGGCCGATCGGATCGAGGTGCCGTCGGCGTCCACGAGGCGGATGCGAGATGCCCCGGCATCGGTCTCGAGCACCGCATGCCAGCGCAGCGTCGACGCGGGCTTGGCGTACGCGGTGATCTCCTTGGGATCGGTCGTGGACTGGGCATGAACGACAGGATCCGGATGACGCGCGGCGGCCACGATGGTCCACGTCGCGATCCCCACGTTCGCGAGAACGAAGGCGGCGAGGAACGCGATGAACAGGAACTTGCTCATGGCGAGGGCGTCGCGGGCGCGGTTTCGGGCGTGCCAGGCGTGGTGGGACTCGAAGGCGGGGTGTTCTTGACCGCTCCATTCTTCGCCGGCCCGATCATCGAGACCGACAACGCGTGCTCAAACTTCTCCTCGCCCGTCACGAGAACCTCGGCGGCGAGGCGACTGGAACGGAAGCCCTCGGGGGGCGCCACGAGCATCACCGGCACGGACTTGGACTCGCCGACCTCAAGCGCGATCGGGCCCGAGACGCCCATGATTCCCGTGATGCCCTTGTGTGGCGTGAGCGTGACGCTTGTCGCGCGGTCGAGGCGGTTGACGAGTTTGATCGAGAAGTTGTTGCCGATGTCGCCCGAGTCCAACTCTGTGAAGGGAATGCCACGTGCACGGAGGATGGTCGCGTCGACAGGGTCTCGATGCGTGAGCAGCACGCCGAGCGTGGTGACGAGTATGGTCAGGATCGTGGGATACACGATGACGCGCGGGCGGACGCGCTTGCGGGCCTCGCCCTCGTTGCGGGCGGTGCTGCTGTAGCGGATCAATCCCGGGTCGCGCCCGAGTTTGGTCATGACGGCATCGCACGCGTCCATGCACTGGGTGCAGTGGATGCACTCCATCTGCAGCCCGTTGCGGATGTCGATGCCCGTCGGGCATGTGGCGACGCACAGGCCACAGTCCACACAGTCGCCCTGCGCAATGGGCAGCGAGACGTCGCTGGAGTTCGCGGGTTTCCTGGCCTTGCCTCTCGGCTCGCCGCGCCGGTTGTCGTAACTCACGATCAGCGAGTTGCGGTCGAGCAAGACCGACTGAAAACGCCCGTAGGGGCACGCCACCAGGCACGTTTGCTCGCGGAAGAACCCGAAGTCAAAGAGCATCAGCCCGGTGACGACGGCCATCACCAGGAACGAACTCGAGTGCTCAAAGGGCGATCGCGTCACCCACACGCGGAGTTGATCGACGCCGACAAAGTACGCGAGGAACGTGTGCGCGAGGTAGCACGAGATCGCGAAGAACGTGATGTACTTCAGCACGCGGCCCACAGGCGTGGTCTGAAGGAAGCCCTTCTTCGCGCGCCCCGGCGTGCCATCGAAGAACCGCTCGATGGGGCGGAAGAGAAACTCCATATACACAGTCTGCGGGCACGCCCAGCCGCACCACACGCGCCCGAACAAGGCCGTGAGCAGGAAGATCGTGACGAAGACGCTGAGGACGAGGAGCGCGAGAAAGAGCGTGTCTGTCGGGAGAAAAGTCGTGCCGAAGATGTGAAACTTTCGATGGGCGACATCGAGGTGGATGATGGGGTGCCCGCCCAGCTTGATATAGGGGATGCCCGTAAAGAGCGCGATCAGGAAATAGGCGACAGCCCGTCGGCGATTCCAGAACTTTCCCGGGCTGGGCTTGGGCTTCAGCCACCGCCGCGAGCCGTCGTCACGGAGCGTGGAGAGGACGGAGATGCGATCGGGTGGGAGCGTCCCCTCGGGCCTGGCGGACGGGGCGTGCTCGGGATTCGACTGCGATGGTGCGACCATGTCAACTCACACTCGGAAATGCACACAACGCCCACATGGTCGCACGACGCGATCAACTCTTGGGCTGGGTCCAGGGCGGGATCGGTACACCCTCGGGTCCCTTGGGATTGTCGGCTTTCTGCCCGCGGAGGCGGGCGGTGTACGCGGCCATCAGGACGCGCTCCTTTTCACTCATCGTCGCCTCCCACGCGGGCATGGCGCCGTTGTTGGCGCCCTTGGTGATGACGGTGTAGAGGTCCGAGATGACTTTGACGTTCTTGTACGAGTCGTCGGTCAGGTTCACGCCGTTGATCCCGCCGCCTGTGGGCCCGTGGCACTGGGCGCAGTTGGCGGCGAACTTCGACTCGGCGACACGCATCAGCGAGTCGTTCTTCATCAGGTTGAAGAGGTCCTCGGGCTTGTTCTTGATGTCGCCGACGCTCCCGAAGATCTTGCGGTCCTTCACGAGGTTCTGGCGCACGAGTTCGGACTGGGGCGTCGGGGCCAGGGGGCTCATCTCCCAGAACGCGTAGTAAAAGAGCGAGAAGACCACGCTCCCGATGAAGATGAGGTGCCACCACCCGGGTGTGGGGTTGTCGAACTCCTGGATCCCGTCGTACTCGTGATCGCTCAGGTGGTCCTTGGGCGGGGTGCTGGAAGTCTGCTGCATATGGGTGGTGGGGGGGGTGCTCATGCGTGCTCCTTGCCCGAGACTGTGGAGGGCGCGAGGGGCGAATGGGTTCCTGAGTTCTTCACGATCGGCGCGTCATCGAGCGGGATGCGGGCGGCCTCGCCGGCGGCCTGCTTGGACCGCCGGGCAAAGATCGACACACACACCCCCGCAAAGACGGCGAGAAAGATCACCATGGACACAACGGGGAAGATCCAGAGTTGGAGCGACCCCATGATCTCGCTGAGACTCATCGGCTGGCCTCCTGATGGTGCGGTGCGTCAGAAGACGCGGACGGCGTTGCGGGGGTCGAGACGCCGGGCTGATCGGCGACGGCCGGCGTCTCCGCCGGCGCGGGCTTGGAGAAGTCCACGCCCAGACGCATGAGGTACGCGACCAGCGCGATTGCCCGCTTGTCCTCGAGCTTCTTGCCATCGGCGGCGGCCTGGCTCCCCTGCACCGCGATGAGTTGCGCGAGTTCCTTGGCCTGGATCCGCGCGTGCTCGGTCGCGTTGGTCTCCTTGATCATGTCGCCATACGGCACGCCCAGCATCGCCATGGAGTTCACACGCGATTGGATCGCGTCGAAGTTCAGGTCCTGCGTGAAGAGGTGCGGATACGCGGGCATGATCGAGCCGGCGCTCAGGTCCTGGGGCTTGTAGAGGTGGTCGGCCTGCCAGCTCGCCGACTGACGCAGGCCCTCGCGCGCCAGGTCCGGGCCGATGCGGCGCGAGCCCCACTGGAAGGGATGGTCATACTGCGACTCGCCGGGCCTGCTGAACTCGCCATACCGCTCGGTCTCGGCGAAGAGCGAGCGGATCATCTGCGAGTGGCAGTTGTAGCAGCCCTCGGCGATGTACACGTCGCGTCCGGCGAGCTCGAGCGGCGTGTAGGGCTTCACCTGCGCGAGCTTGGGAATGAACCCGCCCACTAGCAGCGTCGGGATGAGCTCGAAGAGCGATGCCACGAGAACCGCGGCGATCGTCAACACCGTGAACTTCATCGGCTTGCGCTCCCACACGCGGTGGAACCAGCCCTGGATGACCTTCGAGTCGAACTCCTTGGCGAAGTCGGTGTTCGCCTCGAGCCGGCTCGTGGGCACCGGGGGATCCACGAACGTCGCGCTGAGCGGGGCGGCCTCGTGGACGGGCACGTCGTACGTCGACGGACGCGTGCGCCAGGTCATGAACATGTTGACGCCCGCGAGGATCATGCCCGAGAGGAAGAGCGTCCCGCCAAGGACTCGGATCCAGTACATGGGCATGAGTCGGAGGACGGTCTCCAAGAAGTTGGGGTACTGGAGCTCGCCGTTCTCGGTGAAAGCACGCCACATGAGCCCCTGGGTGATTCCCGCCGTGTAGATCGCGATGACATAGAGCAGGATGCCGATGGTCGCGGTCCAGAAGTGGGCCGCCATCAGTTTCGTGCTCCAGAGTTTCGTCTGGAAGACGCGGGGCAAGAGCCAGTAGAGCATGCCAAACGTCATCATCCCGTTCCAGCCGAGCGCGCCGGAGTGAACGTGGGCGATGGTCCAGTCGGTGTAGTGCGAGAGGGCGTTGACGCTCTTGATGGAGAGGAGCGGTCCCTCGAAGGTGGACATGCCATAGAACGTCACGCCGAGGATGAAGAACCGAATGATCGGATCCACGCTGGTGATGTCGCGCCACGAGACGCGGAGGGTGAGCAGGCCGTTGATCATGCCGCCCCATGACGGCATCCAGAGCATGACCGAGAAGATCATCCCCAGCGTGCTTGCCCAGTTGGGGATCGCGGTGTAGTGCAAGTGGTGGGGGCCGGCCCAGATATAGATGAAGACCAGCGACCAGAAGTGCACGATGCTCAGGCGATACGAGTACACCGGACGGTTCGCCGCCTTGGGCACGAAGTAGTACATCAGCCCGAGGAACGGCGTCGTCAGGAAGAACGCCACGGCGTTGTGCCCATACCACCACTGCATCATCGCGTCCTGGGCGCCGGCGTACATCGACCAGCTCTTCATCCAGTCCGAGCCGCTGGGCATCCGCCCGTGCGCGAGTTCGACGAGCGCGAGCGGGAGCGACATGCTGTTGCCCACGTGCAGGACGGCGACCGTGACGATCGTCGCGATATAGAACCACAACGCGACGTACATGTGACGCTCACGCCGGTTCTTCAACGTCATGAAGAAGTTCACCCCGAAGAAGCCGACCCACACCACGGCAATCGCCAGATCGATCGGCCACTCGAGCTCGGCGTACTCCTTCCCCTGCGTGATTCCCATGGGAAGCGTGATGGCGGCGGCAACGATGATCGCCTGCCACCCCCAGAAGTGCAGGTTGCTCAGTTTGTCCGACCACATCCGCGACTTGCACAGCCGCTGAGTCGAGTAGTACACCGCGGCGAAGATCGCGTTCCCCGCGAAGGCAAAGATCGCCGCGTTGGTGTGCAAAGGACGCAATCGTCCGAACGACCCGTACTCGGTCACGTTGGCCTGCGGGAACGCGAGCTGGATCGCGACGATCACGCCCACCAACATCGCCACGACCCCGAAGACCACCGTGGCGAGCAGGAACTTGCGGACGATGGCGTCGTCATACGAGAACGACTCCAGCCCCGGCGATCGCGACGCGCTGACAGGGGCGTGGGCAGAGGATGCGGACATGGACCAATCTCCTCATGATCAAACCGGTCAATAGAAGAAAAAACGATCCGAATATCGTCTTGACATGACGATATCTTTCTGGATAAATATGTCAAGATATCTTCTGGTCGCTTTCTGTCAAACATATCAAGGCATCTCAGTCGAGATTGTTGGATTATGTTTGGTTTTTATTGCCGATGCTCGGGTCATTTAGGAGTCGATACTCCGGAGCCTAAGTTATGCTGAGCCAAGGGACTGGATACGCCATCACGGCCATGGGCTACGTCGCATCCGCCGGTGGCAGAGCAGTTCTCGTCAAGGACATCGCCGACGCTGCAGAAGTTCCCGGACCGTACCTCGCCAAGCTCATCCATGTCCTCGCCAAGAAAGGACTGGTCACCACCCAAAGAGGGGTTGGAGGAGGAGTGGCGCTCGCCAAAGCGGCCACGCAGATCTCGCTGCATGACGTGTGCGTCGCCCTTGACGACCCGGTGATCCAGACCCGCTGTATGCTCGCCGAGGCCGATTGCTGCGACGAGCGTGGGTGTCCCGCTCACAAGTTCTGGGCCGCCGAACGAGAGAAGATCCAGTCGTTTCTGAAGCGCACGATGGTTGCCGATATTGCCGCCTTTGAGGCCATGCGCCGCTGGAAAGCCAACGGGCACCGCCCGCCGACCGAGGCATCCGACGCGTAAGGGCCGTCGCGCACACGGCACTACGATGCCCGCGATGAGTTCACCCTTGTTTTTTCCGAACACCCAGGACTCCCCCGCCCGTCTTGCCGAGCGGACGATCGAGGAATTCCGGAGCGATTTCGAGGGCGTGCGCGCGCAGATCGGACGCGTCATCGTGGGCCAGGCCGACGTTGTCGAGCACGCGCTCATTTCGCTATTCGTGGGCGGACACCTATTGCTGGAGGGCGTGCCTGGCATCGGGAAGACGCTCCTGGTCCGATCGCTCGCGGGGGCGATGCGGCTCTCGTTCAACCGCGTGCAGTTCACGCCGGACCTCATGCCCGCCGACATCACGGGGACACAGGTCGTCGCGGAGCACGAGGACGATTCTGGGAGGCGCGTTCGTGAGTTCAGGTTTCAGAAAGGCCCGGTCTTTGCGCAGATCCTGCTCGCCGACGAGATCAACCGCGCCACTCCCAAGACGCAGTCGGCGTTGCTCGAGGCGATGCAGGAGCGGAGTGTCACCGTCGGCGGCGAGACCCACGTTCTCCCCAAGCCCTTCCTCGTGATGGCGACGCAGAACCCCGTGGAGCAGGAGGGGACGTATCCCCTTCCCGAGGCCCAGCTGGACCGATTCCTCTTCAAGGTGCTGGTCGACGTCCCCGGGCGCGAGGAACTGGGCCTGATCGTCGAGCGGACGACGGGGGCGCACGATCCCACGATCGAGCCGACGCTGGATGCCGAGCGGATCCTGGTCCACCAGCGAGCGCTGCGGGATGTGACCGTCTCCGGGAATGTGCGCGACTTTGCCGTGCGACTCGTTCTCGCGACGCACGCCGGTCGCGCGGAGCGGTTCGCTTCGCCGATGGTCGAGCAGTACGTGCGTCTGGGTGCTTCGCCTCGTGCGGCTCAGTCGCTCGTCCTCGCGGGCAAGTGCAAGGCGCTCCTCTCGGGACGGCCGTCGCTGGCGATCGATGACGTGAAGGCCGTGGCGCTCGCGGCGTTGCGTCACCGCCTGATCCTGAACTTCGAGGCCCACGCGGAGGGGATCACCGCCGATGCGATCGTGAGCAACCTCGTGCAGACCCTGCCCCTCCAGGCGAACTGATCCCTCGCGAACCATTGATGAGTCTGACATGCGTGATGTGTTTCGACCTCTGATCGGTGTGTTGCTCGCCCTCGTCGTCGCGCTGTCCTCTGGATGCTCAAGCGGCCCGGGGCGCACTCCGACCGAGTCGCGTCCGCGCCTCGACGCGATCGCAGGGCGGACTCAGGTTGTGCCCATCGGCGATGAGTGGCTGAGCGACCTTCGCGTGGATGCCGAGGGTGTCGTGGCCGCGGTCTTCGAGGATGGGTCGCTGTGCCCGGTGAAGTTGCACGAGCTGCGAATCATCCCGTCCCCTGTGGCGAGCGACGATCTCAACGCGGACCGTTGGCTGCCGCTTCCGGGTATCTGGGTCGATCGCCCGCTCACCCGATCCGACCTCACGACCTTCCGGACCGGTCCCGCAACGCGTCTAGTCTTGGTGATCGATGTCCCCGAGGGCCGCCCCGGGAGCACAATCCGCTTCCGCACGAAGCAGATCGACGTGAACTGGCTGACCTCGGCCGAAGACTCGGCACGCTCGAACCCCAAACTCCTCGACGCTGGTGGACCTTGGGAGGCGACGATGTCGCTCGACCTCGCGACGAGCAAGAACTTCGCGGCGCTCTCCTGGCCCGAGTCGCGCAACCCCTTGGGGCGATGGCGATATCGGATGCTGACCGATGGGTTGCGGCCATTGCACCAGAGCGTGGGCTCGGTCAAGGCGTTCGAGTCGCGCGTGGCCGAGGCGATCGCGCGCCAGAACGAGGATCGGTGGGCGGTGGCGCTCGCACGGCTATGGGAGGACGACGCCGGGTTGTGCGAGCGACTCCGGCGCGCGCTGACGTCGGTCGTGGACTTTGGAGGCAGCGTCATCGCGCCCGCCTGGCCGAGTGAGCACGCACCCCTCGACGAACTTCTGTATGCAATCCTCGACCCTCGTGCGACGGCACGCTCGCGTACGCAATCCGTCGAGCGTTGGTTGGACAGGCGGGCGCCCGCGGTTGCGTGGATAGTCGATGATGCGGGGCTTTCGGATTCCTCTGCGGAGGGGCGAGTCGCGACCATCGGCATCGCCAACCTCGCGACGTTAGCCACGCTCGCGTGGACGACGGCGAGCGCCAGCACCGAAGAGAAGCCCGTGCTGACGACGGTCGATCCCGGAAAGACGCTCCAGATTCCATTGCGCCCGCCCGCGGGAACCGGCGCGGTCGGACCTCGCGTGCCCCAGGCGCACCTTGGCTCATGGTCCAAGGAGTTGCCCGTGGCGTGGAACGCGACACCCGTCACGCCGCCGGGCCTTGCGATCGGGCCGATGCTCCGGGAACTGTCGATGGACCACTGGATGCATGGGCAGGCCGCGATCGCTCCCGATGCGTGGTCGGCCCGGGGCATGCTCCAGGCACGGACGTTCGAGGGCCCCCAGCACACCGGCCCGACGTTTGAGGTCGTCCTGACGTGCACATTCGACTCGCCCAAGGCCGACGACTCGGCGAAGGGCGCGGACCGGGCGAGTCATGACGAAGTTCGGTTCTATTTCGGCCCCTTCGGCAATCCCCGGAGTGTCCTTCGCGTCAATCGCGCCGGCCAGATCGCCGAGGAAGCGCGCCGGACGGACATCGTCGAGACGCCGACGGTTCGCTCGTCGGTGTCGGCAATCGCCGGCGGGGCGGGAACGTGGTCGATCCGACTAGCCGTGCCCAAGGAGTGCATCGCGCCCGATGGCACGCTGCTCGTGAGTGTTGTCCGCACGGACGCGACGGGACGGCGCACGTCATGGCCTCGCGCGATGCTCCCCTGGCAGCGCGAGCCGGGGCGGGCGGCGATCGACACACGGGCGTGGACCACGGGAAGCCGTTAGACCCGCGTGCGTCGTGCGTACACGATCCACTCGACGCCAAGTAGGACGAGCGCGATCAGCACAAGCCAGGGCCAGAACGAGCGGTCGTCGTTGATTGCCGCGGGCCGTCGGGGTGGAGTTGTGCCCTCGCGGTTCGTGAGAGGAATCGCGGACTCGGCTCCGTTCACGAGATTCACGGGAATGAGAGTGGTTGTGCCATCGGTTGTGGCGGTGTAGACGCCGGCCTTGGGAAGCGTGCCCAGCGCCCTCTGGCCATTGATGGGCTGGCCGCCGGCGTGTGTGCGCGTGATCGGCCCTTCGATCGCGATCGGCGTTTCGCCCGCGTCGATGCGGATGAGGTCGCTCGTCGAGTACGACATGGAGACCCCGCCCAGTCGATCGAGTGTGAGATACTCGACGGCGGAAGCGACAAAGAGCGCGAACGCGGGTTGGAGGGGCCAGTTGGAGAGTTCCGGACGGAACGCGCAGGCAATGTGCCGGTCTCGCGCGTGGTCGCCCTCCACGATGAGTGGACCATCGGAGGATGAGGCGAGTTCGCGGAGCGTCCACTCTGGCGCGGGGGAGGTGTCCAACGACCATCGGGTGTCCATGCGGGCGATGATGCCGTCGAGCGAGAGGGCGCGCAGGGCCGGGTGGTCGCGCTCCCACAGGACGACGGACCGTGTCGCGCGCGCGTCGAGGGGTATAGAACCAACGCCCGGGATCGCGCCGGTCGAGCCGAAACTCAGCGTGGCACCCGGGGCCGGACTTGGTGGCGTCCACCCGTCGAAGACGACGAGGTCGGCGTGGATCGCGTCCTTTGCGCTCGGCTCGAGGTAGTTGGCGGGCGAGAGGATATCGAGTCGTTCGGGGCGGAGTTCTTCGAGCACATCGCGGAGAGCCCAACCGAGTCCGACGGTCTGCGATGATTCGGCCCGAATGAGCGCGATGCTGGGGCTCAGGGGCTCACGGACCATGATCGATGCCGCGTTGTCGGATTCCAGAAGATCCCGCTCGGCAAGGCGTGCGGTGACCAGACCTCCCGTAGGAAGCGGCACGGCGATCGTCGCGCTTGAACGCGCCGGCTTGTCTGTGGACGCTGGGAGTTCGATCGAGGCCGACGTCGTGTCGCGTCCGTCCACGAGGATGAGACACTCGACGACGCGTGGCTCCTTCGCCGTGCTGAGGACATCGACGAACAGGATCGCGTTCGAGGGGTCGTTGGCACGGCGTGTTGCAGAGATCCCGACGATCCCGGTGTTGAAGGGCGACACGCCCGGCGGCGGCGAAGATTCACCCTCCGGGGGCGCGATCGAGAGAACCTCGATCGACGGGTCCATTGGAACTGTGGCCGCGTCGTCGGTGATGACGATGATCCTTGCCGTGGTCGGTCCCTCGCTTGAGGGTGACTCGGTTTCGGAGGACATATCCGAGCCTGAAGTGGTGGCGAGCGATCGGGCAAGCGTGAGCGCGTTCGCGAGGTCGCCGGGCTGGTCGGTCGGCTCGAGGGCGTCGATTGAGGAGCGGAGAAGATTGGTCGAGGCGGTGAAGGCTTGAACGACTTCCGCATCCGCCGCGAAGCGAACGACGCCCACCGACCCGCCGCCGCCGGTGATCCGCGAGAGCATGCCGCCGGCGTTCGATCTGGCGACGCGGAGCGAGAGTCGTTTGGCCTCATCGAGACGTGTCGTCGCGTTGGGTCCGTCGCGGGCGCTCATCGAGGCCGAGACGTCGATGACGAGGATGAGGCGTTCGCCCTGCGATGATCCAAGCACGGGGCGGCCTGCCGCGAGCACGAGGCACGCGAGAATCAGAGCCTGGATGAGCAGGAGCAGGCTCGATCGCAGGCGGCGGAAGGGCACGTTGGCCTCGAGGTCGCGTGTCGCCTCATCCCAGAAGATCACGCTCGAGACGCGGACCGGGCGACGCCGGAGTTTCAAGACATAGATCGCGAGCAGGAGCGGCCCGGCGATCGCGGCGGCCAGAATCGCGGCTCCGGGGCTGAGAAACGTCACGAGCCGCCTCCGCCGTCGGCGTGCGTCTCCGGGAGGGGGGCGCCGGGGTGCGGTTTGTGCGTCAGGTTCCTCGCGGCCTTGAAGCCGAGCCCGATGATGAACATCTCACGCGAGACATCGCGGCTGGACTTGGGCTTGAAGCCTTTCGCGTCGCGGAACATCGCCTTGGTCTCTCGGAGGACCTCCGGATATTCCGCGCCCTCGAGGATCTTCATCACGAGATTGCCGTTGGGCACGATCGCGTCCATCGCGACGTCGAGGACGCGCCGGCAGAGCCGGGCCGAAATCAGGTCGTCGCCGTGTCCGCTCGTGCTCGGTGCCATGTCGCTGAGAACTACGTTGAAGAGTCCCGCGGAGAGCGTGTCGGGCGATGGCGTGTGCCCCGTGATGTCGGCGACAGCCGCGGCATACTCGGCGACGGGTGTCGTGAACGCGTCGCCTCGAAGCGTCGCGATGCGAGGCCCGAGGGGTGCGGTCGTCTCGCTGAGATCGATGCCGACCGCGGCGCCCTGTCGCCCGCTTCTTGTCGGGGCACACGCGATCTTCTCGACGACCTGCAGCCACGAGCCCGGGGCGCAGCCGAGGTCGAGCACGAAATCTCCAGGGCGGACGATCTTCGAGCGTTCCTGGATCTCGAGGAGTTTGTACGCCGAGCGCGCGACATAGCCCTCGGCCTTGGCCCTCTTGAAGTACTCGTCATGCAGAATCCGACGCTGCGCCACGTGCACGAAGCATATCGGCGACGCGGCGGGGGATGCGTGTCGGCCACGACCGGCCGCGTGGCGACTACCCTCGACCATGCCGATGAACAGCAGCAGTCCGAAGAGCCCCCGGACCATCCTTCCCGATCCGCGTCGGACGCCTCGTTTCGCGGGAATCTCGACCTTCTGCCGGTATCCGCGGGCTGTGGATGTGATCGCCGACCACAGGCCCATCGACTGGCTGCTCTATGGCGTGCCGTTCGATTCGGGCGTGACCTACCGCCCGGGCGCGCGCTTTGCCCCGCGTGCCGTTCGCGACGCATCGCAGTACGTGAAGTCGTACCACATGACGCATGGCGTGAGCGTCGTCGAGAAACTCTCGATCGCAGACGCGGGCGATGCGCCGGTCCAGCCGTACGCACTCAAGGAAACACTCGAGCGGATCGCGGCGTGGGCGACGAGTGAGGCCAAGTCGAACGGGGGACCCGGGAACCCTTCGCGACTCTTTGCCGTCGGCGGCGACCACTCGATCGCGTACGCGAACATCAAGGCGACGCACGCGGGCGTCGGCCAGCCCCTCGCGCTCGTGCACTTCGACGCCCATCTCGACACGGTCGACGCGGTCTGGGGTGAATCATGGGGGCACGCCTCGCCCTTTCGGCGTGCGATCGAAGAGAGGTTGATCGACCCGAGGGCCATGGTCTCCATCGGCGTGCGCGGGCCGCTCAACACGCCGACGGATCTCGAGTTCGCCCGCGACCACGGCGTGACGATCCTCACACGCGAGGAGATCGCGACCGACGTCGGCACGCGCTCCCTCGCCACGAAGATCCGCGAGATCGGCTCGCGACCGGCGTATCTCACCTTCGATATCGATGCGATCGATCCTGCCTTCGCGCCGGGCACGGGCACGCCCAACGTCGGCGGCCTGAGTTCCACCGAGGCGCTCGAACTCCTGCGATCCCTCAAAGGAATCGACGTTGTCGGCGCCGATGTCGTCGAGGTCCTCCCCGACCGCGATCCCGCAGGGATCACAGCCTTTCTCGCGGCCCACATCGTGTTCGAGATCCTTGCCCTCGACGCGGCTCGTCGGTGAGCCGACGAATCCGCGCCCGCGTCACGCCGGCGAGAGGACCCGCCGCAACGCGAGGATGAGTTCAACCTGGCCGACCGGCCGCTCGACGCGCGTCGCGATCTCGGCGGGCGAAAGCCCCTCGTCGCTGAGCGTGTGGATCGTGCGATGCAGCGGATCGATCGTGGGTGTGGTCGAGGCCGGCGAACGTTCGCGGGACATCGACTCGGTCGTCGCGAGCCGCTCCTGCAACTCACGCTCGCCTTGATTCTGAGCACGATCGCCTGTCCACTCCGGGGCATGCTCACCAGCACGTGGCATCGGCTTCACCTCGGCCATGCCGGTGGGTGCGAGCTGATCGTGGCGATCGTCGTATTGGCGATCGTGGTGCCGGTCCCGTTCGCGGGATGCCATTTCCGTCGCGCGGGCGACGGCACTCGCGGCCGCGTTCTCGCGTTCCATTCGTGCGAGCGTGGTCTTGAGCGAGACGATCTCGCGCGCCTGCACCTGGGCAACCTCGTAGAGTTTTGCTATCGCTTGGGCCAGCGACTCGACGTCGCGCTCGGTTGGTGTTGGTCGAGTGGGCTGCTGGGCGGCGAGCGCACGCCGTGCCAGCCATGCCGCATACACGACAACTCCGAGCCCGATGAGCAGGATCCCCATCACCATCCAGCCTCGCATGTCGGCCTCGAGCGCAAGGACGCCGGGTAGGGGCGTCACCTCGGCAAGAACAGGATGAACCGGGAGCGTCATGATCCAGCACCATCGGCCAGCGCCGGACGAACTCTGCATTTCTTGCGCCCGTGTCGGCCGTACCGGTGCGTGGCGATCCTTCTCTATGATTCCCGCGTGACGGGGCACACGCACACTCCAATCGGTGACCATCCCGCGGGCGGGGGGGCTTCGCATGGGCTTCGGGTGCCGAATCCGCCCGGAACGCGACAAACTCAGGCGAGCGGGACGGTCGAGCGCCCCTCTCGCGACGATGCCGCGACCATCCGCGACATCATTTCATCCTGGCGACGCCTGACCGGTGGACGTGCCGTCCGCGACGCGGAGCGCCCGACGCTGGTGGCCTGCTCGGGGGGGGCCGACTCGTGTGCGCTCGTTCTCGCGCTCGCCACGAGGGCGAAACGTGCGAGGATCGTGGTGGGGCATGTGGTGCACGATCTCCGCGAGGCGCACGAGTCGCTCGCCGATCGCGACATCGCCCGGCGGCTTGCCGAATCACTTGGTCTTGAGTTCGTCGAGCGCCACGTCCACGTGCAAGCGATGAAGGGCAATGCCGAGGCGAACGCGCGCCGGGCACGCTATAGGGTGCTCGAGGCCATGGCGCGAGAGCAGCGATGCCTCTTCGTCGCGACCGCCCACCACGCCGACGACCAGATTGAGACGGTCCTCATGCGTCTCCTGCGCGGCGCCGGCGCGACGGGCCTCGCCGGGCTGCACGAGCGTCGGGCGATCGCGAGCGAGAGACCCGAAGCGTCGGAGCCGTTCGAGAGTCAAGCCGTCACGCTCATCCGCCCCATGCTCGGGATCACGCGGGCGAAGGCCGAGGCGCTCTGCTCGGCCCACGGCGTCGCGTGGGCGATCGACCGGACGAACGCGGACACCTCGCGACTGCGCGCCGCGATCCGCCATCGCGTGCTGCCGATCCTTCGCGAGATCGGAGACGCGCAAGGCGGAAAGAACCCTTCACCTCTCGAGCACCTCGCGGCTTCATCTGCGGCCCTCCGGGCGGCCGGGAGATTGCTTGACCACGAGTGTGCCTCGATCGTCGAACGTGGTGTGCGCGTGGGGGGGAGTGGGGGGGTGGAAGCATCCATCCGCTGGACGCGGGCAGAACTCCGCTCACATCCGCGCGGCGTCCTCTCGGGCGTGATCAAAGTGGCGGCGATGGACCTGCTCAAGGGGGCACGCGCCAGCCGCCTCTCCGCCCGGACGCTCAACAAGGCCGCCACTCTGATCCTGGACGACGAACGCCGCCCGCGCGGGATTCGATTGGCCGGGGTCGAACTCCGCGTCACGGCCCGTGACGTCGTGCTGACACGCGTCGCGGCGTCTCGTCCGCTACCGTGATGTTGTTCTCGCGCGGCACGCCCGCAGCGGTGCCGCACGAGACCAGAGTCGATCGTCCTGCGTGCCCACATCCACGGAGCCACCACATGCCCGCTCGTGATTCCCGACGTTCGTCCCAGGCCTCCGAACGTGCCCCGCGCGGACTGGCCAATCCGGGCAACCCAGGCACAGCCGGGGGGGCCATCCCTGTGGACGAGTTCGCGCAGCGCCGCGAACGCGTGCTGCGTGAACTGAAGTCATCCATCGGACTCATCTTCGCCTCGCCCGACGGCGGCGGGGCCGGCCTCCACGGCACGTTCCAGCCCGACGCGAGTTTCGAGTATCTCACGGGCCTCCTCGACGAGCCGGGGGCCGTGCTCCTGCTCGACCCCGAGGCCGAGGACCCCGCCAAACGCGTCACGCTCCTCCTTCGCCCCGCCAATCCGGAGATGGAAGCCTGGGACGGCTACCGCGAGCCGATCGGCGGCGAACTCAAATCGAAACTCAGGATCGACACGATCATGCGGACGACCGCCCTCGCGCGCCTTCTCACCGCGATCGCGAGGAAACGGAAGAAGTTCGCCTGCCTCCACCCCTTCAGCGTCTACGACGCCCCCGTCAGTGCCGACCTCGCGGTCTTCCGCAAGGTGATGGAGCGCGTGCCGGGGTGCGGCGTCGAGGACAAGACCGACCTCCTCCCCACGTTGCGATCGATCAAGTCCAAGGCCGAACTCGCCGCGATGCAGCGCGCCATCGACGCGACGGCGGCGGGCCTTCTCGCCCTCACCGGCGCCCTCACACCCAGGGCCAATGAGCGCACCCTCCAGCGCGCCTTCGAGGGCGCGTGCGAGGCGTGGGCCATGGAGCACGACTGCCAATGGAACGGCAACGCCTACAACCCCATCGTCGGCGCTGGGCTCAACTCGACGGTGCTCCACTACAACGCCAACGACCAGACCGTGTACGACGGCGAGGTCATGGTCGTCGACGCGGGGGCCAGGGTGGACCGCTACTGCGCCGACATCACGCGGACGTACCCCGTCGGCGGCACGTTCACGCCCCGCCAGCGCGAGATCTATGAGCTCGTCCTCGAGGCCCAGCGGGCCGCGATCGACGCGATCCGCCCGGGCGTAAGGATCCACGAGGTGGACGCCGCGGCACGCAAGGTCTTCAAGCGTGCGAATCTGGAAGACTATTACATCCACGGCATTGGGCACCACCTGGGGCTCGAGGTCCACGACGCCAACCCCGACCTCCCCCTGCAGACGGGCATGGTCGTCACCATCGAGCCGGGGCTGTACATCCCCAGCGAAAAGATTGGCGTGCGCATCGAGGACGACATCCTCGTGACGCCCAAAGGCTCCACCAACCTCTCGGCGGCGATCCCCAAGGGGGTCAGGGAGATCGAGGCGATCGTGGGGGGGGCGCGGGGGGCGCGGGGGGCGGGGGGGGCGGGCGCGAGAAGTGAACGTGCCGGGGGTTCAGGCGGTTCACGTCGGAGATAGTGAGATATCGGATGCCCCGATGGCGTGGCGGCTCCGAGCCATCGCCTCGGGTTGTGCGCTCCATCGTGGGGCGGGCTCGCCGTCCGCAGGACCGCCCGTCCCACGGCACTCGGCTCAACGTGACACTCGAAGTGAAGTCCGGAGGAACCGGACTTCAGTGCCACGCCCCTGCCTTCCGGGCGGACGGCGGCAGACCCTGCACCGGAATCGCCAGCCCGGCTATCAGAACGGGATGTCGGATTCATCCAGAGCGGCTGCCGTAACCGGTAGCGAGCGGTCAATCCGGTGCTCGATGGCTTGGATGAAGTTCACGATGGCAACCACGTGATTGAAGATCAATAAGGCCTCATCCGAGTTGAGCATCTCGTTCGGATGCGCAAGGCTCTGATTGTTCCGCACGTGGTTGAAGGCGTCCATCGTGCTGAGGGCGTACTTGAGGATCTTCTCGCTCATCACGGAGTGGAGATGGCCGTTGTTCTTGACGAACTTCACGTACTTCCCGAGGACGCTGTGGGCTGGCTCATCGCGGGTCGTCTGGACACCGCGCTTCTCGCACGTCTGCCGGAGGAGCGTCACAAAGTACGTATGCAACCGATCGAGCCCAGTCTCGGGCTGGTTCAACTCGATCGCGTGTCGCACCGCCCTCGACAGCGCCGCGAATGTCGGTTCATCTGTGCTCGTCGCGATGTTGCCGAGTACGGGCGCGCTCTGCTTCAACCGGTCGGCGATCCACTGGCACGAATCGAGCAGGTTGGCCTCGGGTGGGGTGGAAACAGTCCGAGCGTGTTCTACAAGCGCACCGATCAGCGCCCCCACAACGTGATCCGGCTCCGCCGCGAAGAACGCGCGGAGGTGATTCGCCTTTGACGACCCTTGCCCGGAATAGCTTCCGTTGTAGATGTTGCGGGCGACGGCGTCTTGAATGAACTCCTCGAATGTTTGGTTCGAGAAATCAAGCACGTATCCCGAACCCATGCCGAAGCACTGCTCGATCTGTCTCCGCTCAATGAACGAGAAACTCGCCATGCTCTATTCTACTTCTGGCGGGGTGAGTGAGAGCGTGGCACGGAAATCCGGTTCCTCCGGACTTCAGTGATGGGGACATCGGGACATGGCACAGGCCCAGCCCCTCGGCCATTCGTGCGCGGTGTGGAGTTGGCGATTGAGGGCTTCGGGCGATCGGCTGTGGCCAAGATCGAGTCGTTCGTGGTCCTCCAGAAACGATTGTTTGTCCTCAGAAAATCGTTTTTGCACCACGAGAAATGATTTTTCGTCCCCGAGAAATCGTTTGTGGTCCCCGAGAAATGATTCCACGTCCCCTAGAAATCGTTTTTGCACCACGAGAAATCGTTTTTCTCATTGGAGAAATGATTTCTGCACCAAGAAAACTCCTCCGCGAGGGGTGATTTGTCTGAAGTTCGTTCAGGGAAACGGCGATTCCCGCGAGATAATCGGGGGGGACGTGGGGGGCGGGGGGAAATGGCCAAAGGCCAAATGACCAAATGGCCAAATTGGGATCGTTGCTGGTGGCGTTGGGATGAGGGGGGTGGGGGAGAGCGGGGGACTAGCGCAGGATCGCCCGCACCAGGGCTTCGCCGACCATCGCGAGGAGGATGAGCGGGAGGTGGGCGATCGAGGCGAAGAAGACCGCCCGGGCGTTCTCGCGGGTGCGCTCGCGGATAAGCCGCAGCGCGAGGGCCACGAAGACGCCGCCCGCCGCCGAGGCGACGACGACGTAGGGCAGGCCCACCCAGCGTGGCATCATCCACGCCGGAAGCAAGGAGAGCGCGAAGAGGGCGAGCGTCCACAGCGCGATCGAGCGGGCCGTCCTGCGTCCGGTCTCATCGACGACGGGGAGGATCTTGTATCCGCCCATCGCGTAATCGTCCTTGTACATCCACCCGATGGCCATGAAGTGCGGCATCTGCCACGCGGTCATGAGGAGAAAGAGCGAGAGCCCGCCGGACTCCCACAGGGCCGAAAGTCCGTGCGCATCCGACGCCCCCCCCGCCCCCCCCGCCCCCCCCCCCGCCGCCGTCCATCCGATGAGCGGCGGCAGCGCGCCGGGGATCGTGCCGATGAGCGTGGCCCACGGCGTTACGGGCTTGAGCGGCGTGTAGAGCAGCACGTACACGAGAACGCACGTCGCACTCAGGAGCGCCGGCAGCGGCGTCGAGAGCAGGAGCAGCGTCATCACGCCGAGCACGCTGAGGAATACGCCAAACACGAGGACCTGCATCGGCTCGGCACGCCCCGTCGGGAGCGGGCGACGCTTGGTCCGCGGCATGAGGGCGTCGCGGTGACGCTCCATCCACTGGTTGATCGAGTTCGCCCCCGCGGCACTGAGGGCCGTCCCGATCATGGTGATCAGGATCAGGCGGACAAGGCCGAGACCGGAGGGATCCGTCCAGCCGAGCGAGGAACCGGGGAGGGGGGGAACACCGGAATCCTTGAAGCCATGGGAAAGGGCCGAGAGCCCAAGCCCGACCGACGCGGTGATGACGACCAGCCGCACGATCCGCGGCTTGGTGGACTCGATGAGCGCCCCACGCAGTCCCGTCGAGGCCGCGGCGACGCGCGGCCGCGATACGGCTACGGCTCGAGATGCCGGGCGGATATCAGAGTTCGTCGTCGTGACCTTGGACACGTCGTGTGATCTTCTTGAGAAGGGCGGCGGGCCGCACGTCCGTTCGGGGAACGCGAACAGATTCCGGTGTGGGCGAAATACTAAGCGGGTTCCGCTCGCCGGGGGGGGCGGGGGGGCGGGGGAGGGAGGGCGAACGCAGAGGAAGACTGAGGGTCCACACAGGAAGACAACGGGGGATTTGGGTGTGGAATCCAGTGGGGCGGGGTGGAGGGGTGGTCCTACTGGTTGAACGTGGGCTGGGATTGGCCAGCCCTGCGGGCGCGGAGTTGGTCGATCATCTCGCGGACCTCGGCGGCCATGCGGCTATTGGGGAACTCCGCGATGATCCGCTCGCCCAGCACGACGGCACGCTCCCAATGGCGGTCCTGGACCGCGAGTTTGAAGTCCGCCCCAAGGTGTTCCCGGGCCTTGGAGATGATCCCCCGCGCCAGTTCGCGGTACGGCTCGGCCTCGACCTCCGTCAGGTACTGGTCGAGTTCCTTCAGGAGTTCCAATGCCTCGTCGGGCCGATCCTCGCGCGAGGCGATCAGGAACCGGCGCTCCACATCGACCTTGTACAGCGTTTGCGCGCGCGTCAGACGCTCCATGAGCCCGACAACACGCGGCGAGTCGGGGTAGAGCCGCGCGAGGCGTGCCGCACGCTCGTGGGCGGCCTGCCAGTGGCGGAGCGAGAGCCGACGCTCGAACTCGGCGAGTTCGGCGTCGAGGGCGGCGTCCACCGCGCCCGAGCGCGCGTCATGGATCCTCTGGCGATAGGTCTCGGCGAGGGTGCGGGCGCCCAACGTGTCGCCCAGCACGGCGATCTGGGCGAGGGCCGAGTCCCAGTCCTGGGCCGCGAGGTCGGCCTCGATGGCTTCGACGAGGATGTCGCGCTCGGCATGGCGCGAGAGGGCGCGGCGGGCGGTGTCGCTGAGCGCGGCACGATCGGCGAGGTCGAGCGTGGTAGATCGCAGTTCGTTCAGGCGGGCCAGCATGGCGCCCGTGCCCTTGAGACGAGCGGAAAGGAGCGTGAGCATGAAGGCGATGGGCGCGAGGGCGAGGAGGAGGATCGCGGCGAGGGGCCGAACCCAGGATGGGTCGGCGGGGAGAAGGAACGCGGAGAGGGCGGCGAGGGCGAGATAGAGGCTGGTGAGAATCAGGGCGAGGGGAAGGCCGTCGCCGGTGGAGGGGCGAGAAGTCAGCGTGCGTGGTGGATCGGAGGGTTCGGGCATGAGATCAGGACTCTCGCATGGATCATGGGAGGGAATGGGAAGTGATGTAGGAGAAGGAAGTCACAGGCGGGACGCCAGTGCCACGAGACGAGGTCGATTTCCTCTCCTCAACTTCCGGGCGTGGGGTCGCCGCAGTTGCGATGAACTGGAACGAGGCAGAGGAATCGCAGGCCCGTGTCGCCGGCCTTGAACTGGTGCTCGTGGTCGGCGGGGACATAGACGACATCGCCCGACTTCACGGGGCGTTCGGCCCCTTCGAGGAGGACCGTGCCGCCGCCCTCGACGATGAAGACCTCGTGCTCGTAGTCGTGGCTGTGGCGAGGCGTGTTTCCCTTGGGCTCGACCTTGAACTGGCGGAGGGCGAAGTTGGGGGCGCCGTCCTCGCGTCCGACCATGATGGCCATGGTCGCGCCGTTCACGCCGGGCATGCTGACGGGGGCCATGGGGACGTCGTTGATGTTGCGGATGAGCATGGAGGTGATTCCTGTGGATGCCGCGCGAGTCGGTGCACGCGCGGTGTCACGAATAGTATCGCCCATGCCCAACCCTCCAGAATCCTCGGGGAACTCGGCGATCCATCGCCCTAGACCGTTGGAGATCGAGGTCCACACCTTGGGACCGTTCGAAACCAACTGCATGGTCGTGTGGCCGGCGGGCGAACTTGACCGCCCCGAAGGTGAGCGCGAATGTGTGGTCGTGGATGCCGGGATGGGGGCCGAGCGGATGCTCAAGGCGATTCGGTCTCGCGGCGCACGCGTGACGGCGATCATCCTGACGCACGCGCACATGGACCACATCGCGGGCGTGGGCGCGATCAAGAGCGCGTTCCCCGAGGCGCCGATCATGATCCACGAGGCCGAGCGCGAGTGGCTGACGAATCCGCAACTCAACCTCAGCATGCTCGGCGGTTTCCCGGTGACGGCCCCGCCGGCGGATCGGCTGCTCAAGGATGGCGAGATCGTCGAGATCTTCGATGGTTCGCACTCGGGGGGATCGAGCGAGCGTGCCGTGAGGTTGGAAGTCCGGCACACGCCGGGGCACTCGCCGGGGGGAATCACGCTGGTCGTCGAAGGCGGCGGCGTGGCGTTCGTCGGCGATGCGCTCTTCGCGGGGTCGATCGGAAGAACGGATTTCCCGGGGTGCGACTTCGAGACGCTCGAGCGGTCGATCCGCGAGCGGTTGTACACGCTTCCCGAGGAGACGGTGATCTATCCCGGGCATGGGCCGACCTCGACGATCGGGCGCGAGAAGCGGTCGAATCCGTTTGTGAGAGGATGAGGACACCACTCTGGAGAGCGGTGCTACCAGGGCCTCATCACCACTCTGGAGAGTGGTGCCACCGATTGTCAGGGCATCGACGGACCCAGGCCCATGCAGCGGCGCCAGGTGCTGAACTGCCCGAGGTGGAGCATGGGGTGGGTGAGCATGAAGAACTGGAAGACCTGGCCGAGTTTGGGGAAGCGCTCGGCGTATCGCGAGTCCTTGGGCGTGTTGGAGAGCAGCAGCGCGTCGTCGATGGTCGGGATCGCGGCGACGACGGCGTCGTGACCGGCGATGAACGCGTCACGCACCTCGTCGAACGACGGATACGCGAGACCCTCGGGCATGTGACGGGCGTCGTGGCTCTTGGCCCCGCGTCCGAAGAGCGTGGTGTAGGACTCGGGGACGCGGACCTTCGCCGCGTCGAGACCAAGGAGCGTGAGCATCATCGGCGGGTAGATCGCCAGATGCCCGAGGATGAAGACCGGGTGGTTGGTCTCGATCGTGACTGGCTTGCCAACACGCTCGAAGGTGGGGCGGTGCGCTGCGACCTTCGGATCGACTCCATGACAAAGCGCGACGGCGTTGTCGCGGACACGATTGGCGGCGGGAAGCGTGAGTTCGGCGATCTGGCCCATGGGTGAGTTCCGGGATCCGATGTGCGTGCAGTGGAATGTTCTACGCAAACTCGTGGCACAGGCGTCCCGCCTGTGTCTTCTGCTTCTCGTACGACTTCGTTTTTCTGATTCTTCTGGTCAAGATCTTTGTGATGCCGCTCACAGGCCCACGTATCGAGCATACACATTCCTCGCGATGGTGATGTCGGTCGTGCCCTGGACGATGGCCCGGGCGTCTGGGAAGAGCGTGAGGCTGAGGGCGTGGTCGGCGAGTTCGAGTCGCGCGAAGAAACGGTTGGCCGTTGAAGTCTTCACGCCGGTCGCGGACTGCCACGAACTCGCGACGGTGGCGAGGTCGATCCTGGCAGGCGACATCGGCACTATCTGCACGGCATTCTGCCCGCAGAGCGTGGATTCGGCTTGCGATTCGTGCCGGTTCGCGTCGAGAAAATCAAACCGTCGACGGGCGCAGCACGGACACTCAGGGTTCGGCGGACCCAGGTCGATCGACCGCACACCAAACGGCCAGACCTCGATCGCGTGCAGGCGTGCGCTTGTGGTGTTGGGATCGACAATGGTCCGAATCGCCTCACTCGCCTGGAGCGAGGCCATCACGCCGACCGCAGATCCGAGGACGCCAGCCGACTCACACGTGGGCGTCGTGCCCGGCGCGGGGCAATCGGGAAAGACACAGCGAAGGCAGGGCGAGGCGTTCGCGAGGGGGCTGGGGCGGATCGTGAACTGCGTGCCGCTCGTGCCGAGGACGCCCGCGTAGATGAGCGGCAGTGAGAATCGCACCGCGACGTCGTTGAGAAGGTATCGCGTCTGAAAGTTGTCGGTGCAGTCGAGGAGGAGCGTCGGGCGGGCGCGAGATTTCGTATCCGCGAGAGTCGATCCAGGTTCATCGAGTGCGAGGAGCGAGGCGATGTTTGACGCCCGCACGTCCGCGGGTATTGCGTCGATGGTGATCGTGTGGTTCACCTCACGGAGTCGCTGGGCGGCGGCGACAACCTTGGGAAGCGACTGGGCCGCGTCGGCCTCGCTGAAGAGCGTCTGACGCTGGAGGTTGGTGAGTTCGACGATGTCGCGGTCGATGAGGGTGAGTCGCCCGACGCCGGCGCGGGCGAGGAGGTCGGCGCACTGTGTCCCGAGCGCGCCAAGGCCGACGATTGCGACGTGGGCGCGCGAGAGTCGCGTCTGGCCCACGTCACCGATCTGGGGCAGGATTCGCTGGCGGGCGTAGCGCGAGTCGTCGGGCACGTTGTATTGTTGACCATGGCAGGCCCCGGAGAACACGAGCGAGAGAGCACGTCGAGACCGGTGCGGTGGTGCGCGCCCACGCCGATGCCCACGCGATTCGGTGTGCGACCGGTCCCAGGCCGGCGTGAGTTGCTGCTCCGAGTCTACGAGGATTCTGACGCACCGTCACTCTTTGAAGGCGTGGATTCGTCGCGTGGAACGCTCCACCCCTGGCTGCCCTGGGCGGCGACACAGCACCTTTCGGCACAAGCCGCGATGGACTCGATCCGCCTGATGTCCCGGGCGAGGGAAAACGTCCTTGATCCCGAACTCGGCGCCACCATGGGGTTTGTCGTCGGGATCTTCGACGCCCGCACCGATGAACTACTCGGCGGCACGGGGTTCAACCGTGTGGATGCGACGATGGGCAACGCCGAGACGGGGTACTGGCTCAGAGAGAGCGCGCGAGGCGAGGGCGTGGCGACGCGCGCCTGTGCCGCGATGCTTTCGTGGTTGTTCATGGACCAGTCGTCGGGCGGCTTCGGCTTCCGGCGCGTGCACATCTTCGCCTCGGCGGCCAACACAACCTCGTGCGCGATTCCAACACGCCTCGGTCTCCGCCAGTCGCAGCACACGCGCCTCGATCGATGGATCGATGGGATCGGCTACACCGACACACTGGGCTGGGACGTGCTGCGCGAGGAATGGGATGTGCCGGGGCAAGCATTGCAACAAGCAGCCCGATCGTAAGGGAGGGCCCTGAGATCCATCGGAAGTCGATGAAAGCCGCGCCTCACGGTCGGGCTTTATGCTTCGTCGCCGCGCAATGGCGAAGAATCGCTACGCCTTGAGTTCCAGCACGAGTTTCTTGAGCGTCTCGCGCCGGGCGCGGACATCCTTGTAGGTGATCTGCTTGATCGCGATCGAACTCGCGAGTTTCTCGGCCTCCTCGGCACAGGGCAGATCCCGCTCGTTCTCGGCCTTGGCCTGCAGCGCCGTCATCAGGCCATACTGCAGTTCCATCTGTGTGTCGCCCATGACCTCCTTGCCGGCGAGCGCATTGCGGAAGGTCTCGATCGCCTCGTCCACCCAACCCATCTTGAGAAAGCACTGGGCGAGCATGTTGAGCGCATGGAGACGGCTGCGCGGGTCGGACTGGGCCTCCTGCAGTTGCGGGATCGCCTCCTCATACCGCTCGGTCATGAAGAGCCGCCGCCCGAGTTCAAACTTGCGGGTGATGTCGGTCGGATACGCCTCGACGCGGAGGCGATGCTCCTCGACCTCGAGGTCGCCCAGACGCTTCATCGCGTCCTGAAAGGCCGTCTGCTTGTCTGGGCTTCCGCCCGTGGCGGCCTCCTTGAGCGACTGGGCCTCGCGCCGGGCCTGGCGGAGTTTCAGATCGCCCGCGAGTTCGCGGAACCGGAACTGCTTGGTCTTCTCGTGGGTGTCCATGAAGAGGCGGATGGCGCGGGCCTCGTCGTTGCCCCTGGCGCGCTCAGCCCAGAGTTTCCCGAGTTTCTCGATCGCGGGGACATCGGTGGGGCGGGTGCGATAGTCCTCTTCGGCCGCGGCGACGAGCCGGTCGAGCGTGTCCTCGGTCTTGACGATGCGCTCGGATTCTTCCAGTTGGCGCTGCTTGGACTGGTCGCGGATGTTCTGGCGAAAGCCGCCCTGCTCGCCCGACTGGTCGAAGCCGCCCCGCGTCATGGTCGCCTGGGCCGCGAGGGAGCGGACCTTCGCCGAGAGGTCGCCGTTCGATGGATCGAGTTTGCTCGCCTGCTCGGCAGCAACGACGGCTCGCTCATAGTTCCGTATCTTCTCGAACCCCTCGGTCAGTTTCAGGAAGAGGTCCTTCCGCGGCTTGTCACGCATCGCGGCACCAAGGGCTCGATGCCCGATCCAGTCCGCGGGCTGTTCCAGACCCAGCGAGACGGCGCTGTCGAACGCTTTCACCGCGCACCCCGCGTCCGTCGGCTTCATCCCCCAGTCCACGAGCGAGGCGAGGTATCGATCGAGCGGCGTCCGCCCGCCCACGCTCTTCATGACCTCTTTGCTCAGGCCTTTCTTCGCGGCGGCGGTCCCGAGGAACTTCGCGATCGAAGAGAAGAATCCCTCCAGACCATCCATCGCGGTGGGGTCCTGCTTCAGCCCGCTCAGCCACGACTGGACGGCGTACTCGTAGTTCTCCGCCTCGTCCACGACGCGGGCGTGATCGAAGAATCGCTTGGCCTTCTCGGGCGAGAAGGTGATCGGCTCGCTCGGGGTGCTGCCTTCGTCTGCGGACTTTTTCCAGGGGAAGAGCGCCAAGGTGTGGATCCTTCCGCGTGGGTGCGGTGGGAGGTCTCGTGCGGTTCGGCCGGCGCTTCGGCGCTGGCGGGCCGGGCAAGTGCGGATTCTAAAGCATCTGACGCGGGTTGGCTACCCACGATCGGGCACGGTTTGGGTTGTGGTGACGCGCCGGGTACGATCGGGCATGCCGGTCGATCCGAGCACGCTCTATGTCGTCCATTACCCCGCGGCCGTCCTGCGCGCCAGGGCGAGCGACGTGCCCTCCATCACGGACGAGGTCCGCGAGGTCGCCGCCCGCATGATCGACCTGATGCGCGAGGAAGAGGGCATCGGCCTTGCCGCCCCGCAAGTTGGCCTCTCCTGGCGTATGTTTGTCGTGGAGATCCCCGAGGACGACGGTCGATCCGCGTCGGTCGAGCCGATGACCGCGACGAAGGGGCCGATGGTCTACATCAATCCGGTGCTCTTCGACGCCGCAGGCCCTTTGGAGTCCAAGGAGGAAGGGTGCCTGAGCCTCCCCGATATCCGCGGTCCGGTACAGCGCCCGGCCCTCATCACGGTTCGCGCCCGAGGGCTTGATGGCACGGAGTTCACCCAGTGTGCCGGGGGCCTCTTCGCGCGGTGCCTCCAGCACGAGAACGACCATCTCGACGGCGCGCTCATCATCGACAAGATGCCCCAGATTCACCGCCTGAAGAACCGCTCGGCGATCCGCGCCCTGGAGCGCGAGGCCGCCCAGTGATCACACGCACGATCGACCGCCGTCGTCCGATGCGGATCGCGTTCCTCGGCTCGGGGGCGTTCGGTGTGCCCACGCTCCGTTCTCTCGCCGATCGCCACGAGATCGTGCTTGTCGTCTCACAACCCGATCGCCCGGCCGGACGCGGCGGCAAGCCCACACCGACGCCGATCTCCACCGAGGCGGCGGCTCGCGGGCTTGAACTTCGCCGCTTCGAGGACGTGAACAAGGGCGAGGCCTGCAGTGAGATCCGCGAGAGAACCAGAGACGTGGACGCGATCGTCGTCATCGCCTTCGGGCAGAAACTCGGCGAGGAACTCCTCAAGGATCGATTCGCGATCAACCTGCACGCGTCGCTCCTGCCGCGCTGGCGCGGGGCCGCCCCGATCCACGCGGCGATCCTCGCGGGCGACGCCGAGACCGGCAATAGCGTGATCACGCTCGCCCAGCGCATGGACGCGGGGCTTGTCCTCGGGCGTCAACGCACGCCGATCCTTGCAACCGACACGACGGGTGATCTGCACGATCGCCTCGCCTCGATGGGGCCTGAACTCGTGCACGATGTACTCGATCGGCATCTCGCGGGAACGCTCGTGGGCGAACCTCAGGATCAGGGTCACGTGACGCGCGCCCGGAAACTCTCCAAGGCCGATGGCGTACCAAACTTCGATCGCGATGCGATCGAGTGCGTGCGACAGATCCACGCCCTCAACCCCTGGCCGACGGTGACGGCGTCATTCCGGGAAGAGCCGCTGAAACTCCTGAGGGCGCTGGTCGAAGAAGATCGTGTGAAGCGCCTGGATGGTGCAGAGCCAGGCACGATCTTCGACGCGACCAATGGGCTCGTCACCTGCGCGAACTCCACTGCCTTGCGCCTCATCGAGGTCCACCCCGCTGGAAAACGCGCCATGCCCTGGGCGGACTTCGCACGAGGCAGGACCGTGCGTGATGGCGAGAGGCTCGAGGTTGCCGGCACGCCGTGATGAACACTGGAACAATCGCGGGGTCTGGCGTATTCCCGCTACGCTTCAGTTCGTCATGGATGGACCCCAAGGAATGATCCCGACGCTATGGGACTATGTGCTCGGACTCGGGCGGCACAAGCCACGAGGGCGCGCCAAGGTCCATCCACCGTCGCCGCCTTCCCAGCCAATGAAGTCTGCGGCACCCGAGATAGGGCCCGCACGATCAGCACCATCGAGAACACGGCGGAAGTCTCCTACCGGTGGGAGCGTGAAAGCCGCATCACATATGAACGGCGCGGCCGCGAACTACGAACGCATGACGCGCGAGATGCTCGCCACCCACGGCGTGCGCGTCCGGCGCTGGCGATCGTCCATGTCTGGTGTCGCGTGGACCGTCACCTATCAGGACGGCAAGGTCGTGCGATTGATCGAGTCACCCAAGCCCAAGGGCCCCATGTCGGCGGCGATCTTTCTTCATGAGATCGGACACCACGCCATCGGTATCGGGGCCTACAAGCCGCGATGCCTCGAGGAGTACCACGCGTGGCGATTCGCGCTCGAGGAAATGGCCCGCCAGGGCATCGCGATCACCGAGCGCGTCGAGAAACGCCGTCGTGATTCGCTGCGCTATGCTGTGGGGAAGGCGATGAGGCGAGGGATCAGGGACGTCCCGGCGGAACTCCTGGTGTTCGTGCCGACGCGAAGGTAAGCGTCGGCCCGACGGAGGGCAGGCATGGCGTCCACCCGCGTTATCTTGTATTGGATGTGCCTCCCGCTTGGGGTCATTGTGTCTTCGCAGGCGTGGGCCGGTGCGACGTTCACGGGCCTTGGGCATCTCGCCCCCGCGCCGGGATTCAGCCGCGCCAACGCGATCTCACCTGACGGCACCATCATCGTCGGCCAGGCCTCGATCACACCAGGTCCAGCCGCCTTCATGTGGACCGAAGCCGACGGCATGCAACCATTGCCCGAACTCGCCGGCGGGACGTACGAGGCATCGGCCAGCGCCGTGACCGATTCCGGCATCATGGTGGGGCAGAGCGCCGGATTCCAAGGGAGCGAGGCGGTTCGCTGGGTCGGTGGCTCGCTCCAGCAACTGGGCGAACTCAGTGGTGGGGTCTACTTCAGCGTCGCGACAGGAATCTCGAGCGACGCCTCGCGAGTCGTTGGCTCGAGTGCCGCGGGTCCGGGTGTGCTCGCGTGCGATTGGAATCCGTCGATCGCCTCGCTCTCGCTCCCCGCGGGAGTGACGCTCGGATCGGCCAACGCCATCACGCCCGATGGTCAGTTCGCGGTCGGCGAAGGCCTGGACTCGATTGGCACAGTCGCGCTCGTCTGGCTCCTCTCGACGCCGGCATCGCTTCCCCGCCTCATTCCCACGGGCGACATGCGGGCGCTCGCGATCTCCACCGACGCCTCGACGATCGTGGGCGCGGCAACGACCTCCAACGGGAGCGAGGCGTTCCGACGCGTCGGCGTGACCATCACGCCTCTGGGCGATCTGGCTGGTGGCCCAGTGGACAGCGTGGCCCGCGCGGTCTCAGGCGATGGCACCGTCGTCGTGGGCCGTGCGACGACCGACGCTGGCAGTGAGGCGTTTCTCTGGACACCAACCGACGGCATGCGACGGCTCATCGATGTCGCCAGCGCAGGCGGCGCCATCGTGGCGGGCTGGACGTTCATCGAGGCCACCGGGATCTCCTCCGATGGCCGATCGATCGTGGGGTACGGCGTGGATCCTAACGGTCGCACGCAGGCCTGGCTCCTCCGCCTCGATGAGACCTCGCCCACCTGTGTCGCCGACGTCGATGACGGCAGCGGCACCGGAACGCCCGACGGCGGCGTCACCATCGATGACCTGCTCTATTACCTCTCTATCTTCAATCAAGGGCTGGTTGATGCCGATGTGGACGACGGCTCGGGCACGGGCACCCTCGACGGCGGCGTGACCATCGATGATCTGCTCTACTACCTGCTCCGCTTCAATCAGGGCTGCTGACGCGAGCAACTCGCACAAGCGCGTCGAGCGTACGAGCGGCATCGAACAGGATGCACGCCGAGAACCGATCCGGCCGACCGAGATTCACAAACGAGTGATGCACGAGCGCCTCGGCGTAGTGGCGTGCCTCGGCATTCTGCTCCACGATCGCGAGCGTGGCCAGGGCGTGCACCCCCCACGGATGGGCCGTTGCATTGTCCGGCTGCAACTCCGCGGTGAGCCAATGCATGTGGTGGCGCGCGCGCCGCCACGCGTCGTGACGCCCGGCCGCAGCAAGGTCCGCTAGCGCATGAAGCCCGGCGAGTTCGTCCTCCGTCCACGACTCGATCGTCAACCGCTCTTCGGCGTCGCACAAGGGACCTGTCGCGCGCGCGTCAATGTCGATTTCGCGGCCACCACTGACCAACCACCACAAACGCTCGGCGGTTCCAGCAGGCGATGCGGGCGTGTTCAGATCGAGACCGAGCAGTCGAGAGAGGAGCGGACGATCCAGGGCTCGGCGGTGACCGAGTTCGTCCGAGAACCGGTCCACAAACTGCCGCGCGGCACAGCCCGATACTGGCGCGTCGCGCAACTCTGCGGGCAGGCCCTGAGTCGCGGCATGCAGGAGGAGTCTGGTCCAGTCTTCTGACGTGTTGAGCGGCACCGACAATGATTGTCGGGACCGATCGCCCTGGTCCGGGAATCGTGGGCGGGTGCCCATTTTGAACTTCGCGCAACCAACCGCCGATGGGCTCAGTCGTGGGACGCGAATCGGGCCAACCTCACATTCTTCGGAGCACGTCCGGGTGGAACGGCGTGTCGAGACCGATGGGTCCGAGCGCGGTTCCGCCGCCACCGGGTCGGTCGGGACCGGCGCGGGCGAGTGCCGCGCCAGCGACGACTCCACGGGCCGCCCGCTCGGGCAAGCCGGGCATGTTCACCTTTGAGGCCGAACTCGAGGTGACGGAGATCGACGATCGGCTTCGCCCCGGCGCGTGGTTCAGCGCGAAGGGGAAGGAGTTGGGTCGGAGTTCGGTGGTCTTTGTGTCGCGCCGGATGGTCCACATCGGTCGTCTGGTGTTGCTGGCGGTGCACATGATCGACGATCGCCCGACGCCCCTGTTTGGGCAGGTCGGGTCGTGCGAGTATGACACGGACGGGATGCACCGTCTGGGCATCGATCTGAGGCCGCTCCCCGACCAGGTGCTGATCGACGAGTGGATGGCAACACTCGGGCGCAACAACGCGTAGTTTACTGGGCTTTGAGCGAGCGTTGTGGCGTTGGGGTTACGATTGGTCCCATGCGAGTCGTGACCACGGCCGAGGAACTTCGAGAGATCGCCGGTGCGCGCGCGTCGGTGCTCGTACCGACGATGGGTGCGCTGCATGCGGGGCATGCGGACCTCATCGCACGAGGAGCGGATCTGGCGCGACGGCGCGGGCTCTCTGGCGGGTGCGTCGTGAGCGTCTTTGTGAATCCGACGCAGTTCAACGAGGCCTCTGACTTTGAGCGATACCCGCGCACATTGGATTCGGATGTTGGGGTGTGCGAACAGGCCGGGGCGTCGGTGGTGTTCGCGCCCGCGGTGGAGGAGGTATATCCGAGGGGCGCGGTCGAGAGCGCACATCGGATGCCCGGCGTGGCGACCATGCCAAACCTCGAAGACCGGTTCCGCCCCGGACACTTCGCGGGTGTGTGCCAGGTGGTCGAGAGGCTCTTCGAACTCGTGAGGCCCGCGTCGGCGATCTTCGGCGAGAAGGACTGGCAGCAGTTGCAGGTCGTGAAAGGTCTGGTCCGCCTGGAGAAGTTGGGCGTCGCGATCGTCGCCTCGCCGACGGTGCGCGAGGCGGACGGGCTGGCGATGAGCAGCCGGAATCGGCTCTTGACATCCGAAGATCGCGCACGGGCCGGGGCGCTCAACTGGGCGCTGCGTCAGGTTTCGATGATGAAGGATCCACGAAGGGCGGAGCAGGTCATGGCCGAGACGCTCTCGCAGGCGGGGATCATCGCGGAGTATGCCGTGGTCCGTGATGCGGCGTCGTTACTCGAGGTGAAGGTGGGCAGGCCCGCGCGGGCGCTGATCGCGGCGAGACTGGGAACAGTGCGGCTGATCGACAACGCTCCGTGGTCGAATGGATCCTGAGACGCGCCGGTTCTCCGGGCGGGATTGATCGCCGTACGATGTCCGGTTGGCGGTCACCGCGTGTGATCCATTCGGCCGGCTCGGCTTCCCAGACGCTCCCAGGAGATCTCCACAGTGCTTCGCACGCCGCTGCATCAGTTCCATGTTGATCACAAGGCCAGCCTCGTGGATTTCGCGGGGTGGGAGATGCCGATCCTGTATTCTGGAATCCAGGAGGAGCACAAGCAGGTCCGTACGCGCGGCGGTCTCTTTGACGTGTCGCACATGGGGCGGGTGCGCTTCAGCGGTCGGCACGCGCGCCGGTTGCTGGAGCGTCTGTGCACGCGGAAGATCATGGACATGGACCACGGGCAGTGCCGGTACTCACTCGTCTGCAACGAGCGGGGGGGCGTGCGGGACGACGTGATCGTCTACCGGATCGATGACGACGAGTTCCTGGTCGTGGTGAACGCGTCGAACCGCGAGAAACTGCTGGGGCACTTCGAACAGGTCCGCGCGGCATCGGACTTCGCGGTGAAGATCAAGGACGAGACGATGGACTCGGCAATGATCGCGCTGCAGGGCCCGAAGGTCATGGACCTCGTCTCGAAGTTCAGCAAGGAGGTCCCCACGCTGAAGCGGTATCGCTTTGCGACGAAGAACCTTCTGATCGTGAAGATCATCGTGAGCCGCACGGGATACACGGGGGAGGACGGCGTGGAGGCGATCCTGCCAGCGTCGGCGGTGTCGATGGCAATGAAGATGATGCTGCAGGGCGTCCCGATGGACGGGCCCGACGCGGTGATCAAGCCGATCGGGCTTGGGGCGCGCGACACGCTGCGGCTGGAGGCGGGCATGCCGCTCTATGGGCACGAACTAGGCGAGGAGATCAGCGCGCTCTCGTGCGGCGTGGACTTCGCGATCGCGATGGACAAGGACCAGATGGATCGCGGCGAGAAGTTCATCGGGCTGGATGCACTCAAGAAGACCCAGAGCGAGGGCGGGCCAAAGCAGAAACTGGTCGGGCTGGAGATCGCGGGCAAGCGTGCGGCACGCCAGGGGATGAAGGTCAGGAGCGGCGGGAAGGAGATCGGCGTGGTGACGAGCGGCGCGCCCAGCCCGACGCTGGAGAAGTGCATCGCGATGGCGTTCGTGGACGTGGAACACACGCCCGTGGGCACGGCTCTGCAAGTCGATCCGGGTGGCGAACGCGGGGCGCTCGAGGCGACGGTGGTGGCGATGCCGTTCTACAAGGCGCCCAAGCCCCAGCCCAAACCGGCGATGACGATCTGACGGTTTCGTGCTGACGGGTTCGTAGGATCCCGGCGTGGATCGCGTGTACCTGGACAACGCGGCGACGAGTTTCCCCAAGGCGCCCGGCGTGCGTGAGGCGATGGTCCGCGCGCTGGAGTCGCCGGGTTCGCCCGGGCGCGGCGGCTATGCCGAGAGTCTCGCGACGACGGCGACCCTCGAGCGTGTGCGAGAGTCTCTGTCGCGGCTTCTGGGCGTGAGCGGGCAGGCGAGGCAGATCGTGCTGGCCGCGAGCGCGACCGATGCGATCAACCTTGCGATCCAGGGCGTCCTGAGGGCGGCGTCGAGAGACCGCGATGGAACAACCCGCTCTGTGCATGTGGTGTCGAGCGTGATGGAACACAACTCGGTGCTCCGCCCGCTCCGACTCATGGAACAGCAAGGTTTGGCGCGGGTGACTCTCGTCGGAGCGAACGGGGCGGGACGCGTGAGCGCGTCGGACGTGATCGGCGCGATGGAGCAAGAGACCGCGCTCGTCGTCCTGGCTCACGCGAGCAACGTCACGGGGGCGATCCAGCCCGTGGAAGCGGTGGGGGAGGCGTGCCGGGCGCGGGGCGTGCTTTTTCTGGTGGATGCGGCCCAGTCGATCGGGCACATGCCGGTGGACGTGAAGAGACTCCACGTCGATCTTGTGGCGTTTCCTGGGCACAAGGGCCTCCTCGGCCCCAGCGGCACGGGCGGGTTGTACGTGAGGCCCGGCGTGGAGGATCGGATTGCGGCGTGGCGTGTCGGCGGCACGGGCGGCGAGGGAAGCGAGTCGGAGTCACAGCCCACGACGATGCCCACGCGGTTCGAGGCGGGGACGCCGAACGTGTTTGGGCTTGCGGGACTGCTTGCGAGTCTCGAGTGGATCGAGAAGCGATCGGTGGAATCCATCGCGGCTCATGAGTCCGAACTCGTCGCGTGCGGCGTGGAGTTCGTCTGTCGCCGGGGCGTGATGCCGGGGATGAGGATGATCGGCCCGGGGAGGGAATCAGGACCGGGCGGGCGGGTGCCGGTCTTCTCGTTCGCGCACGAGAGCGTGGGGCCGGCGGAACTGGCGGCGATTCTGGAGCAGGAGTTCGGCGTGCTTTCGCGATCGGGGTTGCTGTGTGCGGCGGGGGCGCACACGGCGTTGGGCACATCGCCACAGGGGGTTCTGAGGCTGAGTCCGGGGGTGTTCACGCCGGTCGAAGAGTTCGAGCGGGCGCTACGGGGTCTCGGCGAGATCTGTTGCGGTATTGCTTGAGTCGGTCAGGGCTTCTTTGGCGCGGGTGCCGGGCTGCCGCCAGCATTCGCACCCGAGGGAACCTCGACCCAGCTCGTCGCCTCGTGGCGGACGATGGCGCCTGTCGTGAGATAGATGATCTGCTCGGCGATGTTGGTCGAGTGGTCGGCGACGATCTCGCAGAGGCCCGCGATCTCGTGGAGTTGGAAGGCGAAGTCGAGGGGCATCGCGGCCTTGGAGATCTTCTCCTCGGCGTCGCGGAGCAGGGCGTCCTTGAACGCCGTGACGGTGTGCTGGCTCTGCAGGACGACCTTTGCGAGGACGGGGTCGTCGTGGAGGAGCGCCTGGGAGACATCGCGCAGGATGCCGATGACGCTGTTGGCCATCACGCGGAAGGTGTCGGGGAAGGCGGGAAGGGGCGCGGCGTTGGGCACGTTGGCCCGAGTGAGGGCGGCGAGGTCCACGCCCACGTCGGCGATCCGCTCCAGTTCGTTGTTGATCTTCACGATCGTGAGGATGAGTCGAAGGTTGGACTCGGTGATGGTGGCGTGGGCGGCGGTCGCGTCGAGCAGGAGCGCGACCGAGGCCTTCTCGATCGCCACGTCGGCCCGGTCGATGATGTCGTCGAGTTGCGGCACGCGGTCGGCGAGGGGCTTGTTGCGGGTGAAGACCGCCTCGAACGCCGCCTCGCTCAGGGCCTGGACGCGGCGCGCCTGCTCGATGAGATCGGCCTTCAGTCGCTGGGCGCGCTGGGCGAACGATGGCTGCCCCTGCGGCGAAGAGGGTGGGGGCGTGGGAGGGGTGGAAGGTGGTGGAGGGGTCGGCATCGTCTCCAGGTCTCCGCCTGTGTCCCAACGATAGCCCCGTTCACGCGAGTGGCCGACGAGATTGAGCCCCTTCGTTCATGGATCGGACGTTCGTGGATCGGCCTTTCACGCTCCGGGCGGATCGCGCGTCGTATCCTGTCCGTGCGTCGCCCGTGCCCTATTCGGCACGCCGATCCTCGCTCTGGCCATCCAACCCTCACCGAATCCGATGGAGCCTTCCATGAGTTTCGAGATCACCACCGTCCACGCCCGCCAGATTCTCGACAGCCGCGGCAATCCCACGCTCGAAGTGGATGTGCTCCTCGACTCGGGGGCCCTGGGCCGGGCCGCCGTTCCCTCGGGCGCGTCCACCGGCGAGAACGAGGCCGTCGAACTCCGAGACGGCGGGACGGCGTGGGGGGGCAAGGGCGTCCTGCGAGCGGTCGCCAACGTCAACGAACGCCTCGGGCCTGAACTGCTCGGCCACGACGCCCGCGAGCAGGAGGCGATCGACGCCCGCATCATCGCCCTCGACGGCTCGGCCAACAAGGCCAATCTCGGCGCCAACGCAACGCTCGGCGTGAGCATGGCCGTCGCCAAGGCCGCCGCCGAGGCCAGCGGGTTGCCGCTGTATCGATACCTCGGCGGGTCGTCCGCCAAGACGCTTCCCGTCCCCATGTTCAACATCCTGAACGGCGGGAAGCACGCCGACAACACCGTGGACTTCCAGGAGTTCATGATCCAGCCCTGGGGCTTCGACACCTTCGGCGAGGGCTTCCGCGCCGGCGTCGAGATCTACCACGCCCTCAAGAAGGTCCTCCACGACGACGGTCTCTCCACCGCCGTCGGCGATGAGGGCGGCTTCGCCCCCAACCTCAAGAGCAACGAGGACGCCCTCAAAATCATCGAGAAGGCCGTCAAGAAATCCGGCTACAAGTGGGGCGAGCAGGTCTTCGTCGCCCTCGACCCCGCGACCAGCGAGTGCTGGAACGAGGCCGAGAAGGAGAAGAAGCACGGCTACTGCATGTTCAAGTCCACCAAGGAGGTCATGTCCAGCGACCAGATGATCGACATGTGGGCCAGGTGGTGCGAGAACTACCCGATCCGCTCGATCGAGGACGCCCTGGCCGAGAACGACTGGGACGGCTGGAAGAAGCTGACCGCGCGCCTGGGCGAGAAGGTCCAACTCGTCGGCGACGATCTCTTCGTCACCAACCGGAAGTTCCTCGAGCGCGGGCTCAAGGAAGGGTGCGCCAACGCGATCCTCGTGAAGGTGAACCAGATCGGGACCCTGAGCGAGACCTTCGAGGCCGTGAACCTCGCGACGCGGAACCGGTACGCCGCGGTGATGTCGCACCGCTCGGGGGAGACCGAGGACGCGACGATCGCGGACCTCGCGGTTGCGACCAACTGCGGTCAGATCAAGACGGGCGCCCCATGCCGCAGCGACCGCAACGCGAAGTACAACCAGTTGCTGCGGATCGCCGAGCAGTTGCAGGGCCACGCGGTCTACGGCTCGACGACGTGGTGGAGGTCGTAAACGGGGCGACGGCGTTGGCCGTCTTCATTCATGAAGCGGCATTGGTGATTCGGCACTCGTGGAGAAGGCCATCGCCGCGCGGTCTTCTCTGCCGTTGCCCATTCCCCCGAATGTCCCCTCCGTCTTCCTCTTCATTCCTCTGGGCTCACTGCGTTCGGCCTTGACTGGCATCGCCCGTGGCTCCTCACGCCCCACGGCTGGCGGCTCGGATCACGTTGGCGGCGGTGATCGCCTGCGAGAGAAAGAGCGGGACGATCACCAGCCCCGCGAGGCCGACGGCGACGCCGACGACGGGGATGATCCCAAGGATGGAACAGACGCACCAGGCGATGCCCAGCCCGCGCGAGACGCGTGGGGACGACGGGTGGGCGTGACCCATCGCCTCGAGCGTGCGGTTGCAATCCGTGGCGAACCCGGGAATCGCCTGGAAGGCCCAGTACAGGTTGAAGAAGGGAATGAAGAGAAAGCCGACGGCCTTGCCGGGGGTCGTGCGGGCCAGGCCCGGAACCCCGCACCCCGTGGGCGGCGCGGCGATCGTCTTCCACGCCGCGTGGAGCGTCGTCGTGACGAGGACCATGACGAGAATCATGGGAAGGAACGCGAGAGCGAGAATCCCGAAGGCCGCGTTGGCCATCTTTCGGTCCTGGGCGAGGGCGACAGCTAGGACGGTCAGGAGCAACATAAGTACGGCGGAAAGGACAAGGCCGCCGACGCGGAGGCCCTTGGTGAGGGGAGGAAGCGAAGGCATGGGCGTGGACGATGCGGGGATGAGCGGGACGGAAGATCCGGTGTGGCCGGAGAGCGAAGTGGCGTTGGATGAGGCCATGCCCACGCCGTGGGTCGCGTCGGTGGTCCCGCCGGTGACGGCGATCACGGATCGTGCGCCGAAGAAGGCGGCGAGGATCAGGAGCGCTTTGGAGACAAGGCCCAGTTTGTCGAAGACAAAGCCGCCCCAGCGCATGGCGTTCGAGACGTTCTCGCCGCCCATCGCCCAGTCGGCGTCGGTGGTCATGACGTATCGCATGTAGGCCACCGAGACCCAGCGGGCGACGAGCGACAGGACCATCGCGATGGCGACAAGGATCGCGGCACGACGCAGGCGCGGAGACGTGAAGATCAGAACGACGGCGGCGATCAGGCTGGCGACCTCGAGCAGGGTCCACAGCACGACCGAGATCATGACGAGTGGGTCCTGGCCCTCACCAAAGGCAAACGCGCGGGGGTTCATGGTTCCTCCAAACTACCTCGGTACGACCCGCGTGTCAATCGGGGCAAATTGTGGTAGAGAGGGAGAGGGAGGGCGTGAACGCGGTGGGATGGCCCCCGGATCGCTTCGCGTGTCCATATCAACTGCATGGATCTGATGCCAGGGCTCGTGTGGAGCGTGCCTAACACCCCGCGTTGAAGTGATCGAGGAAGTACAGCAGGTCGTCGATGGTGACGGCGCCGTCGCGGGCTCCGGTGCCGCTGCCGTCGTCAAGATCGGCGGCGATCGCGCCGGCGTTGAAGACACCGAAGTAATAGAGCAGGTCGTCGATGGTGATGGCGGAGTCGCGGGTGCCGGTACCGCTGCCGTCGTCCTGGTCGGCGGGGCAGCAGTGGCCGGGGTTGGTTCCGCCCATGCCGCCGAGTGTTCCGTTGCGGCCGAGCGGGCCATGGTCGAGGATCGTCCCGCTCGAGCAATCGCCGAACGTGAAGAGCAGCATGGTGTCCGGGTCGGAAGAGGGTGCGTCGGAGGGTCCCGGGGAAGAGAACGACACGCCCTCATAACGCGCGGCCGAGGAGACGCGGAACCAGGCGAGATCGCCGAGAAACGAGGTGTTGATGATGGACCCTTGGCGGACGACGCGCCCGAGTGCGCCGTTGCCCGGAGGTGGTGAGGATGAGCACGCCGTAGCGATCGCGCCCGATCGTGGGCGTGAGTCGAGGAGTTGTCCGTCGAGATAGAAGCGTTCCTCGCTGCCGTCGTAGCAGAAGGCGAGGTGCCTCCAGACGCCGAAGCCCAGATCGGCGGGGACCGACCAGCCGATCCCGGAATCGATGGGGTGCGTGTACTCATAGACGGTCGTGGCACCCACCGCCAACTGGCGATCAAACCAGAACGGCGCGATCTCGGTGTAAATCATGCCTGTGGCCTGCGATTGGGGGACGTTCAGACGGAGCACGGCCTCGTAGGTGATCTGATTCGTGACATTGAGGCAGGCGGTGTCGAATGTGATCGAGTCTGTCGTTTGCGTGAATCTCACGTGCTGGGCCATGACCGCGGGCACGAGCACCAGTAGAGCGAGAAATCGAAAGGTCCAAGTCGCTACAACTGAGTTCGACATGATGAGGTTCCATACTCAACAGCCCGCATTGAATCTCGTGAGATAGTAGAGCAGGTCGTCGATCGTCACGCCGCCGTCGGTGGTGCCGGTGCCGCTGCCGTCATCCACGTCCGCGGCGACGAGTCCCTGGTTGAAGATCTGGATGTAGTAAAGGAGATCGTCGATGGTGACGCCGCCGTCGGGCGTGCCCGAGCCCGTGCCGTCGTCCACGTCGGCGATGCAGACAATCGCGGGCGCATAGTTATGGCCGGACTGCGCGGTCACGAGCGCGCCCGGCGTCAGGACCTCGATGGTGTGCAGCACGTGCACATCGGCCGAGATGCCTGACATGATCGGGCCGCTGCCGCTGAGCCGATTGGCCGAGAGCGTGACGTTGAGCGTCCGCGACCAGGTGAACGTCGCGCCCACGTTGGAGGCGCATGTCTGGGAGAGAGACCCAAAGCCCGACAAGAACCCAGAGGTGCACAGTCCGACCGACGCAACGACATTCACGAGCGGGTCCTGATCGGTGACGGTCGCGTGCCCGGTCGTGGCCGCTGTGAACCGCAGCATGACCGGCGTTCCGACGGGGAGCGTCGTGGATGTGATGGTGATCTGATCGCTGATGGCGCCGGTGCCGAATGCGGACAGGAACATGCCCGCGCCGGTGGTCTCTCCTGTGCCGGTCGCGGAGAAGTGGAACCCCGAGTAGTCCGCGTCGCACTCGGCGAGGCACGACCCAAAGGCGCCGCGTTCCACGTTGTTGTCAAAGGCCGACGCGATCGCGCTCGCCGGCGCGACGGCCAGCACCCCCGAGTCCGCCGACACGTCGCCGGGCCCTGGCCCAAACGCCTCCGAGACCGCGCGCGATGTGGACTGGAGTTGGGACTGGGCGCTGGCGAATTGGGCTAAGGTCGTCAACGCAACGATCAGTATGCCACGACTCATGATGGTCCCTCCCGAGGACGGCGTGATTGGATCGGCTATGAAGGACTTTCTTTGATGGACTGCGGTTCGCGGCCTAGGTCGAAGTGAGCACCGCGTTGGAACGCGCGGACACACGTGCGAGGATGGCACGACACGTGGACGAACTCAGGCGTGCCGACCGAGGCGCGAGGAGGAAGCTCTATGCGGTCAAACCAAGGCCGTGGCACGCGCTCGGCGCACAGGAGAATCGTACCTGAGCAGCGGAAAAATGCAAGACTACCCTGCGTCCGGAAACTCGAGGGAGGTCGATCCGATCCGAGGACGAACGGCCGCGAGGTACGGAAAACTGTGCCCTCACCACCGCACATGGATCAGAGATCAATGCTGTGGAAACATGCAGCTGAGGAGAGCGACTCGCGAGTTCCCATCGTGTACGAGCCAGCGGGCGCCGTGACGAGTCGCTTGCAACCGTGCCCGGCCCATTCGCCTTGGTGAGCAACCGAAGGGTCGTCTGGTCGTTGCGTTCCGCCCGGATTAGGATCGTCCCATGAAGATCAACTCGGCTCTTCGCGGCGTTGTGGGAGTTCTTGTAGCGCTGGCCATAGCGGCGTGCGCGTCGAATCACGACGCCCATGGTCGCGGGAGTGGCCGTGACACCCGTGCGGGAGCGGGACGCGCGGGGCACCTGCTCATCATCGGTGGCGGGCTCGACGACGACAATCGACCTGTCTACGAGCGCCTCATCGAGTTGGCGCGGCACAGCGCCGGGTCCGCACGCGAGCCACGCGTCCTCATCGCGACGGCGGCCAGCCTCGATCAGGAGGCCAACTCCAAGGGCAAGACCGAGTCCATCCTTGCGTATTGCCCAACGTGCCGGATCGACACCATCACGCGCGAGACGCCGACCGAGGAGACCGTGGCGCTCGTGGACGCCGCCGACGCGATGTTCTTTACCGGCGGCGACCAAAAGCGGATCACGGCGCGATACCTCAAGGACGACGCGGACACGCCCGAGTCGCTCGCGATGCGGCGCCTGCTCGCGCGCGGCGGAACCATCGCCGGGACCAGCGCCGGCGACGCGATGATGTCCGACCCCATGTTCCTGACGGGGCGCAGCGCCGAGGCGCTGGGCATCCGCTCCACGCGCACGAGCAAGGGCCCCGACGACGACGCGGACGAGAAATCGACGCGGCCACCCCTTGGCCCGCGGATCGGCAAGGGCATGGGCTTTCTCCCCTGGGCGATCACGGACTCGCACTTCTTCGAGAGGCACCGCTTCGGCCGACTCGTCGCTGCTCTCGAGGCCAGCGGCACGCGACTCGGGATCGGCGTCGGCGAGGACGCCTGCGTCGAGGTACACCTCGCGACCGGCGACCTCATCGGCGTCAGCGTCGCGGACTCGCTGCTGGTGGACGCCGGCGGCGTGCGCCGCGATGGCCTCGCGCGCTCGAATCTGCGTGCGCTGGTCATCCAGCAGGGCACGCGCGTCTCGCTCCTCGAGCGTCTCGAGTCTTCCATTCCCCAGCCGCCGCCCCGGCCCGACGCCACCGAGGACCACCCCATCGTCGAGCCGGGGCAGAACCGCCAGCTCGCCTCGTGGCGATTCTTCCTTCGCGCCCAGCAGGACACGACAACCGTGAACCAGCCCGCCGAGCACCGGTCCACGCCAGACCATCCCGCGACGGCGCAGCATCTGAAACTCGATGGGTACAACCAGACCGCCTGGCCCGACGGCGCCGGCTGGTCCGTCGTCGAGATCACTCCTGCCGCGAGCCACGCCAACAACTGACGACACGCCCCTCAGCTCGACTCGCTTGGCGCGTCGAGTCGTGCGATGTTGCCAGGATCGAGGTGCCACCGCCTAATCTGGATCATCGCGGCCCGGCATCAGTCGGCACGAGGCAGCCGACGAAGAGCGCCGAAAACAGGATCACACCTTCCCCACACGCCAGCGAGGGCACGCGTCGTGGCGCTCTTGCCCGTGCCCAGGGGCGACCATGAGGTGCCGTCCCACCGCGCGATGCGACTCGCGGCGACACCCCCCCCCCCCGCCCCCACGGCAATAGGACAATGGCCCTCGTCCGGACGCGTGGTCCCTCGCCCGCAACGCCCGGCCCTCCCCTCGTGCGGCTCCATGGGCCGACGGAAGGTCTGGAGTTGTGAAACTGCAGCCAAGGCACACAAAATCGCTCCACTTTGGTTGGCATTCTGGAAAACATGGCGCACATTCTCCGTGAGGACGGGGTTTGGAGGTGATTCGTTGCGCCAGGCACACGTGAACCGGCCATGCGGCGTGGTGAACGTCTCAGGAGCAGGATGGGCCCTCTGGGGCCTCGCGATGCTGGTCCCCCCGGCCCCCCCCGCCCTCGCCACACCTCCCACACCGTTCGTAGATCCCAACTCCGGGATCGAGTTCGTGCGGATCGGGGCGGTGAACAACCCAGCGTGGGCGGGCAACGGCACGCCGGGTGATCGCGCCGTCGGGCGTGGCTCGGTGGGGTACGAGTACTCGATCGGGCAACTCGAGGTGACGAGCGGGCAGTGGGTGGAGTTCTTCAACGCGGCGTACGACCGGCCGGCGAGCGACCGATTGCCGCACCTTCTGCCGCCGACGTTCTGGGGCGGGATCGAGACGACGCCGACGGTGCCCGGCGGTCGCCGCTGGACGACGACGCCGCCGTCGGCGATGCTCCCGACGGGGAACATCTCGTGGCGCATGGCCGCGATGTACTGCAACTGGCTGCACAACGACAAGCAGACCACCCGCGAGGCGTTCCTCAACGGCGCCTACGACGTGAGCACGTTCGGGTACCTGGGTTCAAGCAGCATCTTCACGGATCAACTCACGCACCACGAGGGCGCCCGGTACTGGATCCCGACGTGGGACGAGTGGCTCAAGGCGGCGCACTACGACCCGGGCAGGCCCAACGGCGACGGCACGGTGGGCGGGTGGTGGACCTACTCCACGACGAGTGACACGGCCCCGGCCTACGGCCCCGCGGGCATGAACGTGCGGGCCGGGGGCGTGGGCGTGGTTCCCGCGCCCGACCCCAATGGCCCTTTGGCGCAGGCGAACGCGGGCTGGGACGGCCTGAACTTCACCGGGAGTTCGCCGTTCACGATCCCCCTCGGCGCGTACGCCGACGTGACAAGCCCGTGGGGGCTTCTCGATACCGCGGGGGGGACGAAGGAGTGGACGGAGACAGTCGCACTCGCTTCGGGTCTATTCCCAATCGGGAGGTTCTTTGACGGCAGCGCTTGGGCAACTGCTCAGGCCCCACTCTCAGATCAAATTTACAATCATGGATCAGACTTCCCGAGTCTCAGTACGTACGACCTTGGTTTCCGCATCGCGTCGTCGATCCCCGCGCCCGGATTCTCCTCGCTGGGTGTCGGGATCATGTTGCTCATGCTAAGGAGGGAGCGTGGCACCGATCTCACGTCACCGCGCTACTGAAGTCCGATTCCTTTGGACTTCAGTGCGAGGTCAATGGGCTGCCAGATTGGATCCGACCTTGTCGGTGGACAAGCACCTAAATCCGGGGAGACGCGGAGTTGAGGGAGGCGTGGTGGCGTGGGTAGGGCCGGACTTTGGTGGCACCGGGCCGCGCGGCGCGAGCAACACGACCTATCGCGTCATGCGGCAGTTCAACGGCGCCGGCGCCTTCGAGTTCGTCGACGCCGTCGGCGGCAAGGAGTTTATTGACGAGTCCATCCCCGCCGGGACCGCGACGATCGCGTACATCGTGATCCCGCGCCGCGGCCAGGAAGAGGGCCAGCCCTCGGCGAGTTTCACCGTCCGCTTCGGCCACGCGGCCGGCGGCGCGTTGTTCATCGCCCAGGCGGCGTAGAGGCCGGAGGCCTCACATGGCCCAAGGGACACATGGCCCAATGGCCAACGAGGGCATCGAGTCACGAGGCCTCGGAGGATTCCGGGGCCTTTTTCATGTGGTCATGTGGTCATGTGGCAACGTCCTCCTCATCCCCCGTTCACGCCACGACGACGGGTTTTCCGATATATTCCCCCCATGAACATGCAGCAACCAATGGCGGGTGATGGCTCGGCTGGCGGGGCGGACGGCTGGTACTACGCGCTCGGGTCGTCGCGGTTTGGGCCGGTGCCGATGGCGCGGCTGGTCGAACTGATCCGCGTGGGGCAGGTGCGGCCTGACACGCTCGTGTGGCGCGAGGGGATGGGTGATTGGGTCGCGGCGCGGACGGTCGCGGAGTTGCAGGCGTCGCTGGCGGGGGCGGCCCAGGCCGGGACCCACGCCGCACCGCCGACGGCCCCAGGGCAGATCGGCGTGGCGGGGGGAATGGTCGGCGGGCACATGAACTATGCCGGGTTCTGGATCCGCTTCGGCGCGGTGCTGATCGACGGGATCATCCTGTGGGTCGCGGGGTTCATCGTGCAGTTGATTCTGATGGCGGTGCTCGGGGGCGTCCTCGCGGTCTCGTCGAATGGCGGCGGCGGGAACCAGAATGCCGGTCCCGCGATCGCCCTCGCGCTCCTCAGTTGGGTGGCCACGGTCGTGATGCAGTGGCTCTACTACGCGAAGTTCGAGTCCTCGTCGTGGCAGGCGACCCTGGGCAAGAAGGCGTGCGGCCTGGTCGTCACCGACATGAACGGGGATCGGATCTCCTTCGGCAAGGCCAGCGGGCGGTACTTCGCCAGCATCATCTCGGCCCTCATTCTCTCCATCGGCTACATCATGGGCGCCTTCACCGAGAAGAAGCAGACCCTGCACGACATGATTGTCGGAACGCTGGTGTTGAAGAAGTAGGGAAGAGGGAATGGGCCATAGGCAATGGCAGAAGGGCCACGGCCCTTGGTTTTCCATTGCCTAGTGTTCCCCATGACCACCACACACGCATCCGGCGTCCGTTCGTCCTCGCCCGGCGTGGACATCGATCACCTGAGCCCCGGGCGGGCGTTCAACTTCTCGGCGGGGCCGGGCGTGCTCCCCGAGGAGGTCATCCGCGAGGCCCAGGACGACCTCATGAATCTCATGGGGACGGGGATCGGCATCGCCGAGCAGAGCCATCGCGGCAAGGCGGCCGACGCGATGTGGGCCGAGACGCACGCGGCGTGTCGGCGCGTGGGGAACGTCCCCGACAACTACAAGATCCTCTTCCTGACGGGCGGGGCGACGAGCCAGAACTTCATGATCCCCGCGAACCTCCTGCCCGACGGCGGGAGCGCGGAGTATCTCACGACCGGGTACTGGGCCGAGAAGACCTTCGAGGAGGGGAAGTTCTACTCGAAGAACGTGCACGAGGCGTGGGACGGGCGGACGGTGAACCACGCGTTCTGCCCCGCGGACAACGAGATTCAGTATGCGGGGGGTGGGGGGGGAAAGCCCGCGTACGTGCACATGTGCTCGAACAACACGATCTATGGCACGCAGTGGCGCCACGCCGACGGGACGTTCCGCTCCCCGAAGACGCCCGAGGGCGTTCCGTTGATCTGCGACGCGAGCAGCGACATCTACTCGCGCCCGATGGACATCTCGAAGTTCGGGATGGTGTATGCCGGGGCGCAGAAGAACATCGGGATCGCGGGGACGACGCTGGTGATCATCCGCGAGGATTTGCTTGAAGCGGTCCGTCCGCTCCCGACGATGCTGAAGTATGCCACGCACGCCAAGGACGAGAGCCGGCACAACACCCCGCCGGTCTTCCCGATCTATGTCGCGGGTCTGGTCTTCAAGTGGATCGAGAAGACCTGCGGCAAGGACGGCCTCGCGAAGATGCACGCGCGGAACATGGCCAAGGCGAAGGTGATCTACGACGTGCTCGACTCGACGGAGTTCTTCGTGGGGCACGCGCGCAAGGACAGCCGCAGCCTCATGAACATCTCGTTCAAGGTGAACCCGAAGGTGAAGGACGCCGCCGCCCTCGACGAGACGTTCGTCAAGGAGGCCAAGGCGGCGGGGATGGACCAACTCAAGGGCCACCGCTCGACGGGCGGCGTGCGGGCGAGCGTCTACAACGCCTTCCCCATGAGCGGCGTCGAGGCCCTGGCCTCGTTCATGCGCGACTTCGAACGCAAGAACGGGTAGCCGTGGGGCGCGACGGGGGGCGCGATGGGCGAGCGGGGGGAGCGGGGGGGGCGGGGTGCATGGCCATGCTGAACCGTGCCTGGCTCTACCTCGGAGTGGGAATCTCGTCGATCGGACTCGTGCTGTGCCTCCTGCGGGCCCTGACCGTGGCGGTGCGGTCGTCTCCGTCCAGCGGCACCGTGGGCCGGATGGCGGATGTGTGGCTTGCGGTGATGCTCGTGTGCATCACTTTGGGCGTGGCGTGCGTGGTGGTGGACATGAATCGGGCTTGGAGGCGGCGGGTGTGGCGGGCCTCCGGGCGGTGTCTCTCGTGCGGCTACTCCAGAGTGGGCGTCCCCGGGGCGTGCTGCCCCGAGTGTGGGACGGCGTGGCCGACGATCCAATGGCCGAGGAAGGATGCACGGGATGGTTCGTGATTCGCGATTCGGTTTTCGCGGGTGCTCGACTGTGGGGACGGGGGACGAGGGAGGGGTACGAGGGAGGGGAGGGGGGGTTGTGCCTGTGGGACCCGTGGTCTCAAAGCCGCTGATGGTCCGTGGTCAGCCCGATCCAGCGCTCCACTCTCCCTGGCCGGCGCGGCGCCGGGCCGGGCCGAAAGAGCGCCGGGGCAGCCCGAAGGAGCGCCGTGGCAGCCCGAATGAACGCCAGGCCGGGCCGAAGAAGCGCCGGGCCGGCCTGAAGGAGCGCCGGGGCAGCCCGAAGAAGCGCCAGGCCGGCCTGAAGGAGCGCCGGGCCGGGGAAAAGTTGCATGTTCCCGGGTTATCCGGTCGGTTTCGGGGCTTGTTGGCCCACCAGGACGGGAGCGGATCCGGGCACGTCGCCCGAGGCTCGAACTCAGACGACCCCTGCTCATCCATGCAACCGTTGGAGACCGTCCAATCCGGCCCACCCGACCCCCTCCTTTGCGTGGGCGCGGCCGATCGACACGGCACGACCTCACCCGCCAAGGGTGATTCGTGAATCGGCATTCGTGAGGGCGCGACGAGGGGGGGGAGGGTGGGGGAGGTGGGGTGGGGTGGGGGGACGGGTTGTGCCCCCTGGGGTTTCCCTGTATACTGGGCGTCTCGTCCTTCGTGGGTTCGGCTTGGGGCCTGGGCGTGGCGTTCGCTCGCGCGGTGGGCCCGATTGAAGGGAGTTCTCCATGGCACAGATTCGTGACGTTTCCCGTGTGTCGGTCCGCGCAGGCCTCATGTGTGGCGTGGCCGCGGCGTTGGCGGCGGTGGCCCCCACGGCGCTCGGCGGGCCCGACATCACCCACCAGAGCATGCACAGCGCCTCGCACTATGGCCCCGTCGGCACGGTCCACGGCTACGCGTGGGGGAGCCAGACGTGCAACCTCGGCGATGCGCCCCTGGCCTGGATCAACGGCGGGACGCCGGCCCTGGCGATGAACGCGTATCGCCTCGAGAATGGCCGGCTCATGCAGATCGGCATCGGCAACGCCAAGCACGGGTGCTGCGTCGCCAACGGGTCGGGCTGCGGGACGTGCACGGCCGGTCCGGCGGGGACGCTCCGCCCCGGCTGCCGCGATACCTACTCCAGCGGGTTCAACGGCGGGCAGAGCCGGTTGGGCAATCGCTCGGGGATCAATCCCTATGAGGGGACCTTCACGGCGATCCCCGGCGGGACAGGCAACGCCATCTGGCGTCGCGTGCAGATCGACGAGAGCGAGATGAGCCTGGCGAACCACCCGAACGCGATCTTCATCGGCGAGGGGCTGTATGTGTGTGCCGAGGAGGAGCCGGCGCAGCAGCTCAACAACGCCACGCACCGCGTGATGAGCGTGGCGCGGACGGGCGCCACGCCGACCTATGTCTGGAGCCTCGCCGACGTGGATAAGGAAGGGACCGCGGCGATCTTCGCCTGGCGCGACCACGGACTGGGACTCAATCAGCCCGACACCTCGGTCGTCATCCAGACCGTGGATGTTCCCGGCGAGGGACGGTACTTCATCGGCGGCAAGGCGACCGACCTGAGCAACGGGACGTGGATGTACGACTATGCCGTGTACAACCTCAACTCCGACCGCGCGGGCACGACGCTCAGCGTGCCGAATCCGCTGGGGTCGATCGTGACGAACATCGGCTTCCACTCGGTGGACTATCACGACGATCCCTATGACAACACCGAATGGAACAGCGGCGTGAGCAACTGCAGCGTCACGTGGGCCAGCCCCGAGAAGTTCGAGGACAACCCCAACACCAACGCCCTGCGCTGGGGAACGATGTACAACTTCTGGTTCACGTCCACCTCGGCTCCGACGACGGGCTCGGTCTCGATGGGCCTCTTCAAGCCCGGAACGCCGACCTCCGTCAGCGTGGGCGGGCTTCCCGTCCCCGGCGCGCCGACGTGCATCGCCGACGTGGACGATGGCAGCGGCAACGGCACGCCCGACGGCGGCGCCACCGTCGACGACCTGCTCTACTACATCGGGATCTTCGGAACCGGCTCGGGATGCGCCGACGTCGACAACGGTTCGGGCACTGGAACTCGTGACGGCGGCGTCACCATCGACGACCTGCTCTACTACTTGACGCGCTTCAACGCTGGCTGCTAACCCCGCCATGCGGGTGGCGAAGCCTGCCTGCGGACCTCTGTGATCACCCATGCGACGGCGGCGGGATGCACTCCCGCCGCCGTTTGCTTTGACCCCGCAAAACCCCCGGGAACGACTCGGGACGCTACGATCGTGGCTGGTCGTAGACAGTATTGGCGTGCCCCGTCGCCTTGCGCGAATCCCGGGGGCATGAGAGGCCGATATCCACGATACGGCCCGATCGCCGCGCCACTCGAACATTGAAGAGAAACGGAAACCGAGTCCATGGTCAGCACGCTGAATCCTCCCGCCTTGCCCGACTTTGAGAAGCCCCTGCCGCCGCGCGAGGGCGATCGTGTCATCCAGTTCCGCGAGGCGCTCCGCGAGGCGATGAGCGAGGAGATGCGACGCGATCCGCGGATCTTCCTTCTTGGCGAAGAGGTCGCCCAGTACAACGGGGCGTACAAGGTCAGCCAGGGGATGCTCGAGGAGTTTGGGCCCCAGCGCATTATCGACAGCCCCATCAGCGAGAACGGCTTCGCGGGCCTCGCGGTCGGGGCGGCGATGTACGGGCTCAAGCCCATCATCGAGTTCATGTCGTGGTCGTTCAGCCTTGTCGCGGCGGACCAGATCCTGAACAACGTGCCGAAGATGTTGTACATGTCCGGCGGGCAGTGGGGGTGCCCCATCGTCTTCCGCGGAAACGACGGCGCCGGCGGGCAGTTAGGCTCGACCCACTCCTGGTGCGTCGAGGGGCTGTACAGCAACGTGCCGGGGATGAAGATCGCGATCCCCAGCAACCCGTACGACGCGAAGGGCCTCCTGAAGACGGCGATCCGCGAGTTGGATCCCGTGTTCTTCCTCGAGAGCGAGCGCATGCTGGGCGACAAGGCCCATGTGCCCGAGGTGGAGTACTACATCCCCTTCGGCAAGGCCCGGCTCGTGCGCGAGGCCGCGAGCGAGAGCAACGCGTGCACGCTGGTCTCCTTCGGGCGGCCGGTGCACTTCTGCGTTGAGGCCGCGGAGGAACTCGCGAAGGACGGTATCGAGTGCGACGTGCTCGACATGCGGACGATCCGCCCGCTTGATATCGATTCCATCATCGCGAGCGTGCGGAAGACCGGGCGCGTGGTGGTGGTGGACCAGTCCTGGCCCTATGCCAGTGTGGCGAGCGAGGTGGTGACGCAGATCTGTGAGCGATGCTTCGACTGGCTGGACTATCAGCCGGTGCGGGTGAACACGGAGGATGTGCCGACGCCGTATGCCAAGAACCTGGAGTACGCGTATCTCCCGAACAAGGAGAAGATCGCGACGGCGGTGCGGAAGACGCTGGCGTAACACGGTGGCGAGAGGTGTCGGTCACGTTGGATCGAGGTCATTTCTGAGGATCGTCTGATGTCAATCTCCATCACCATGCCCCGCTTGTCCGACACCATGCAGCAGGGGACCGTCGTCAAATGGAACGTCAAGGAAGGCCAAGCGGTCAAGTCGGGGGATGTCATCGCGGACATCGAGACCGACAAGGCCACGATGGAACTGCAGACGTTCGATGATGGCACGATCGCCTCGCTCGGGGTGAGCGAGGGGCAGACGGTGGCCGTCGGCACGGTGATCGCGGTGCTCGCCGAGGCGGGCGAGGACGCGTCGAAGATCAAAGCGAGTGCCGGCGGTGCCGCCCCCGCGAAGGGCGCGAAGGCCGAGGGCGCGGGCACATCCAACGCCGGCGGTGCGTCGGGTGGCGCGGGATCGACCGCCGTCATCGATCGCCCGGCCGGCGGGACGTCGCACACGTCCAACGGCGTCGGGCACGGCGCCCACGATCGCGTCTTCGCCTCGCCGCTCGCAAAGAAGATCGCCGAGGAATCGGGGATCGATCTGGCTTCGCTTGAAGGTTCCGGCCCGGGCGGACGCATCGTCCGCAAGGACGTGGAAGAAGCCATCCGTGGCGGCGGCACCGGCGTGAAGAGCGCTCCGGGTCGCGGCGGCAGCGCGGCCCAGGCCCCTTCGCCATCGTTCGCGTCGAGCGCTCCGGTGCTGGCCGCTCGCACGGTGACGCTCTCCAACATACGTCGCGTGATCGCCACACGCCTCGTCGAGAGCAAGCAGACCATCCCGCACTATCAGGTGACGGTCGAGGTCGAGATGGACGCGCTCCTGGCGCTCCGCCAGCAACTCAACGAGCAACTCGCGACGCAGAACGTGAAACTGAGCGTGAACGACTTCCTCGTCCGCGCGTGCGCTCTGGCGATGCACGAGCATCCGTTCGTGAACAGCCGGTGGGTCGCGACCAAGGGTGTGGGGGGGCAGGAGTCGATCGAGATCCTGGGCGAGGTGAACGTCGGCGTGGCGATCGCGCTCGACGAGGCGAAGGGCGGCGGGCTGGTTGTCGCGACCATCGGCAACGCCGACGCGATCGGCCTGCGCCAGATCTCGTCGCAGACCAAGCAACTCGCCGACAAGGCCCGGGCCAAAGGACTCTCCCCCCAGGAGATGGAGGGTGCAACGTTCACCATCTCCAACCTCGGGATGTTCGGCGTGGACCACTTCACGGCGATCATCAACCCGCCGAATGTCGCGATCCTCGCCGTCGGGGCCGCCCTCGACAAGCCGATCGTGAAGAACGGCACGGTCGTCCCGGCGAAGGTCATGTCGATGACCATGTCGAGCGATCACCGCGTGGTCGATGGGGCGATGGCGGCGAGGTACCTCGCGACGGTGAAGAGCATGCTCGAGAAGCCGGCGAGCCTGCTCGTCTGAGACTGCCTGCTATCCAAGCCCAATGAAAAACCCCACGCGGGTGTGGGGTTCTCTTTCGTTCTCTTGAGTGTGTTGTGTATCGCTCACGTCGCCCAGACGTTGCCGACTCGATTGGGGTCGGGCTTGGGCGGGTGTCCGTTCACGCTGTTGCGCTGCTGGAGCGGGGCATGGTGGTCGGCACGCCAACTCTCGGGATACGAGAGGTCGTCGATGTCGAGCGCGGCCTTGGTCGGGAACATCGGGCGGAAGGTGTCGCACATGACGGCCAACTCGTCGGTGAAGGTCTTTCCGAGGCTGAGTTCGACGGTGCCCGGGTGCGGGCCGTGGGGGATGCCCTGCGGGTGGAGGCTGATGGAGCCGACCTCGATGCCCCGGCGCGCCTTGTAGTTCCCCTCGACGTAGTACAGGATCTCGTCGCTGTCGATGTTGCTGTGGTTGTAGGGAATCGGGATGGCGTTGGGGTGGAAGTCGAGCACGCGCGGGCAGAAGGAGCAGATGACGAAGTTGTGTCCCTCAAACGTCTGGTGGATCGGCGGCGGCATGTGCAACTTGCCCACAATCGGGGCGAAGTCGTCGATGTTGAAGCAGTACGGGTAGTAGCAGCCGTCCCACCCGACGATGTCGAGCGGGTGGTACGAGTAGATGTACGAGTGGACGCAGTCGCGAGCCTTGATGCGGACCTCGAACTCGCCCGATTCGTCAAAGGTCAGCGGCAACTCGGGCACGCGGAGGTCGCGCTCGCAATAGGGCGAGTGCTCCAGGAACTGGCCGGTCGCTTTGCTGACATATCGCGGCGGCGGGCCGATGTGGCTGCCGTTGGCCGTCTCGAAGCAGACGAACTTGCCGAATGGCATCTCGTCTTTGGTATAGTTCTCCGGGCGGTCGGTGTCCTTGAGCGGGTTCCACTCGATGCGATAGATGGTCCCCTTGGGGATGACGATGTAGTCTTTCTTCCCGAACTTCAGCGTGCCGAACATGGTGTAGACGGTGCCGCTGCCGAAGTGGACGAAGAGGCACTCGTCGCCCTGCCCGTTCTTGAAGTGATAGTCCATCTCGTCCTTGGGGACGCAGACGGACATCTCGACGTCGCCGTTGCCATAGAGGACGACGCGTCCGGTGACGGAGTCGCCGCGGGCCTTCATCTTGGCCGTCTTGGCGTGACGCATGCGCATCACGTCTTCCTCGACGTACTCGGGCTTGGTCTTGTACAGGGTCTTCCAGCCGCTGACCTGGGTCGGCGGGTGGATGTGGTACATGGTGCTGGATGGCCCGACGAAGCCCTCGGTCCCGAAGAGTTCCTCGGAATAGAGCGCGCCGTCGGGGCGGCGGAACTGGACGTGCCGCTGCTTGGGGAGGTTCCCGAGTTTGAAGTAGTACGCCATCGATGTGCCTCCTTTGGTGGGGGATTCTAGGGGCGGAGGCGGCGGGGACTGGTTCTTGCAGGATGTTCGGGCGTACTCGGAGACTTGTGAAGACGGCGATAGGCCAGGTGAGATTGGGTCTCGTTCTCTCGTGTGCAACAGACTACGTCTGCCACCAGCATGAGAGACGAGCGCGAGGAGAACAGCCCCAGGAGAGGCTGGCCACCAACAAAACACCCACGCGGCGGCGCGTGGGTGTTCCTCGAAAACAGATTCGTCACTCGATCACTTCATCAACGCGGCCTGGGCGGCGGCGAGGCGGGCGATCGGGACGCGGAACGGCGAGCAGGAGACGTAGTCCATCCCCGCCTTGTGGAAGAAGTGGACGCTCTTGGGGTCGCCGCCGTGCTCGCCGCAGACGCCGACTTTGAGGTCGGCCTTGGTAGAGCGGCCTCGTTCGACGCCCATCTTGACGAGTTTGCCCACGCCTCCCTGATCGATGGTCTGGAAGGGGTCGGCGGGGAGGATGTCCTTGCTGAGGTAGTCGGGGAGGAAGGTGTTGACGTCGTCACGCGAGTAGCCGAAGGTGAGTTGGGTGAGGTCGTTGGTGCCGAAGGAAAAGAAGTCGGCGGACTGGGCGATCTCATCGGCGGTGACGGCGGCCCGCGGAATCTCGATCATCGTGCCGATCTTGATGTCGAGTTTCGGGCGGTAGTCCTCCTCGGTCTTGACGGCGGCGATGGTCTCCTCGACCTGCTTGCGCAGCGCGTCGAGTTCGGTCTTGGTGCCGACGAGGGGGATCATGATCTCCGGGAAGACCTTGAGGTTGTCGCGGAGGCAGTCGATGGCGGCCTCGACGATCGCCCGGACCTGCATCTTGAGGATCTCGGGATAGGTGACGCAGAGGCGGCAGCCGCGATGCCCGAGCATGGGGTTCATCTCGTGGAGGGCGGTGACGCGGCTCTTGACCTTGTCCACCGAGACGCCGAGTTGCTGGGCCATGTCCTTCTGTGACTTCTCGTCGTGGGGGAGGAACTCGTGGAGGGGCGGATCGATGAGGCGGATGGTGACGGGGAGGCCCTTCATGCTGGTGAAGATGCCGATGAAGTCGTCGCGCTGGAAGGGAAGGAGTTTGTGGAGCGCCTTCTCGCGGGCTTCGAGCGTCTCGGCGAGGATCATCTCGCGCATCGACTTGATGCGGTCGCCTTCGAAGAACATGTGCTCGGTGCGGCAGAGGCCGATGCCCTCGGCGCCAAAGCCGCGGGCGCGGTCGGCGTCCTCGGGGGTGTCGGCGTTGGTGCGAACGCCCAGTTTGCGGTATTTGTCGGCCCACTTCATGACGGTCGCAAAGTCGCCGGAGAGTTTGGGCTCGACGGTGGCGATCTCGCCCACCATGACCTCGCCCGTGCCGCCGTCGAGCGAGACGACATCGTTGCGGGAGAGTTTGTTCCCCTTGACGGTGAGCGTGCCCTTGGCCTCGTCGATCTGGAGTTCTCCCGCGCCGACGACGCAGCACTTGCCCCAGCCGCACGCGACGACTGCGGCGTGGCTGGTGCGTCCGCCGGTGCTCGTCAGGATGCCCACGGCCGAGTGCATCCCCTCAACATCCTCGGGGCTGGTCTCGCGACGGACAAGGATGACCTTCTCGCCTTTGTGGGCGCGCTCGACGGCCTCGGCGGCGGTGAAGGCGAGTTTGCCCACGGCCGCGCCGGGGCTGGCGGGGATGCCCGTCGTCAGCACCTCGACCTTCTTCTTCGAGGGGTCGAAACTCGGGAGGAGGAGTTGCGTGAGATCCTGCGCGGGGATGCGGAGGATCGCGGTCTTCTCGTCGATGAGGCGCTCACGGACCATCTCGCAGGCGATCTTCACCGAGGCGACGCCGTTGCGCTTGCCGTTGCGCGTCTGGAGCATGTACAACTTGCCGCGCTCGATGGTGAACTCGATGTCCTGCATATCGCGGTAGTGCTTCTCGAGTTTGGTCTTGATGTCGAGGAGTTGCTGGTAGACCTTCTTGTTCCACTTGGGCATCTGGTCCACGCTCTGGGGCGTGCGGATGCCGGCGACGACGTCCTCGCCCTGGGCGTTGATCAGGAACTCGCCATAGAACTCGTTCTCGCCGGTGGCGGGGTTGCGCGTGAAGGCGACGCCGGTCCCCGAGTCATCACCCATGTTGCCATAGGCCATGGTCTGGACGTTGACGGCGGTGCCGTTGAGCCCCTGGATGCCAGCGATGCGGCGGTACGAGATGGCGCGGTCGCCGTTCCAACTCTTGAAGACCGCCTCGATGGCGAGTTCGAGTTGCTTGAAGGGGTTCTGGGGGAAGACCTCGCCGACATAGCGCTGATAGACGGCCTTGTACGCCTCGCACAACTCGACCATGCCCTGCTCGGGCACATCGGTGTCCTGTGTGGCGTTGTACTTCCGCTTGATCTTGTTGAAGGCCTCTTCGAAATAGTGGTGATCGACGCCCATGACGACGTCGCCGAACATGTTGATGAGGCGGCGGTAGGCGTCGTACGCGAAGCGGGTGTTGCCCGTCGCATTCGCGAGGCCGACGACGGCGGCGTCGGTCAGGCCCAGATTCAGGATCGTGTCCATCATCCCGGGCATCGAGACGGCGGCACCCGAACGCACCGAGACGAGGAGAGGGTTGTCGTTGCTGCCGAACTTCTTCCCCGTCTCCTTCTCGAGCATCGCGATGTTCTTGTGGACCTCGTTCATGAGCCCGTGGGGGAGGCGCTGTCCGGCCTTGTAATAGGCCGCGCACGTGTCCGTGGTGATCGTGAACCCGGGGGGCACGGGGAGCCCGATCGAGGTCATGTCGGCGAGGTTCGCGCCCTTCCCGCCCAGGAGTAGCTTCATCTCGGCGCGGCCCTCGGTCTTGGTCTTCCCGAAGAAGTAGACCATTTTGCCCGGCTTGTTCCGCATGATCGGGGCGGGGGCGGCGGCGCCGACCTCGCCGAGGACGTGGGTCTTCTTGGCCACTTTCTTGACTACTTTCTTCGAGCCGGTCTGCGCGGCGTGGGTGACGGTGGACTTGCTCGACGACTTCGACAACGACTTGGGCATGACAACTGAACCTTTCTCAATCGGACGTTGGGACCGACCGCGGGCCGTGCTCTGGAGAGTTCATTCGTCGTCTGGGATTGGACCCGGAGGGGTACGAATGATCCCAAACCGCCGTTGGTCGTGGCGATCGGCTCCGTGGGGACACTTCCTGCGAGGATCGAATGGGTTGGGCAGCGGCGGCCCGCCGGGATTCTCCCGTGTGTTGGTGCGCCCGGAAGTGTAGGAAACTTACCGCGCACGGGCGACAATGAGCCCGGTGCAATCCCCAGAAAAGTGCCCGATAGGATCACCCTAACATCAGGCCGAATCGTGACTTCCACCACAAACGAGAACCCCGTTGAGTGCTCCCCGGCGGTTTGGCATCCGACGCGGTTGCCTCACCTTGATGGACTGTCTCCTGGCGACATTTTGGCCCGTTGGCCACAAGCGTGGTCTCTGGGCGTGCTTCCGGCTGCCTCGACGCCGACTTCGCCTCGTCGTTGGTCGTATCTCGCTCGGCCTGGAGCGCTCCAACGAGAGACGACATTCCAAGGAGCATGGGACCTGCTGGCAAGGATCGGCCAGACATCTCGCCCGACCGCGAAGTCGCCAGGTGACACCGATCCCAAGTCGTACAACGAGCCAGTCGCCCTGACCTCATTGCTCATGCTCTCGTACGACCTTGGGGGGGCCTTTGAGTCGACGGCCTCCAGCCGACATCGTGCCACATGGCCGCTCGTTGCCGCGTTTCAGACCCGCGATCAACTGATCCACGATCGCGAACACGGAGCGTGGTGGGGGACGGGAGCGCTCGCCGAGGTCGAAGCGACCCGAATGCTCCTGACGCCCCCAAGCCCCGTGGTGTCCGCGGGCGTGCGCGACATTCGCATCGAGACCGCACCCGAGGCCTATATGTCTGGCGTTGCCCGCGCCAAGGCGCACATTGCCGCGGGAGACTGCTATCAGATCAACCTCACCCACGCGATGCGTGCCACGCTCGTCGGCTCGGCACGGGGTGTCTTCGCGCGACTGCTTGAGGCGGCCGATCCCTGGCATGGGGCGTATGTAGAGTGGGACGATGCCGGAGTTTGTCATGCCGTCGCCAGCGCCAGCCCGGAGTTGTTCCTTGAGTTCGATGCCGGCACGCGCCGGGTCCGAACGCGCCCCATGAAGGGCACACGCCGATCGCTCGAACAACGCGACGAGCTCTGGTCGAGCGAGAAGGAGCGGGCCGAACTCCACATGATCGTGGACCTCATGCGCAACGACCTCTCGCGTGTGTGTGAGGTTGGCTCCGTCCGCGTCGCCTCACCCCGCACGATCGAGCGCCATGGCGCGCTGTCGCCCTTGTCTGGGATCGGCACCTCGATTCTGCAAGCCACGGCGACGGTCGAGGGCACGATGCGCGACGACGCGAATCTCGACACGCTTGTTGCCGCCACGTTCCCGCCAGGCTCCATCACCGGCGCCCCCAAGATCCGCGTCATGCAACTCATCGATGAACTCGAGGGGCGATCGCGCGGGCCCTACTGCGGCTGCGTCGGCGGTATGTTCAACAATGGCGATCTCGAGTTGAACGTCGCGATCCGCACGGCCCTGATTCGGGGGAATGAGGTCGAGTACGCCGTGGGCGCCGGGATCGTTGCCGACAGCGATCCAAAGGCCGAATGGGAGGAGACTCTTGTTAAGGCAGGGCCGCTCCGGGCACTCGAACGAGGCTGATTCTCGGGCCAGCCCTGCCACTCCCTCCCGAACCACCCGCCTTGCCGGACCTGTGCTGGAGCGCCCGTGCGCGCTCGCCGATACAGGCCCCATGTCGCGCGCTGGCGGCTTCGCCCGGGTTGGGTGTGGCCCGGGCGCTCAGGGAGTCCCTCGTGCCGCCGAATGTAGCCGATGCGTTCGTCCTTGTCTTCACCTTCGGGATGTCCCTGAAGGGCTGGAAGCAGGCCGGCCTGCTCGGACGCGAATGGGCGATGTACCGCGAGGTGCTCAAACGCTACGGGTCGATGGTGCTCGTCACCTACGGCGACGCCGAGGACCTCAACACCCTGCGCGAGGTTTGCACGCCCGAAGAGGCCGCCAAGGTCCACCTCGTCTGCAACGAGCGCCAGATCAACATCATGGAGTACATGGCGCGACTCCCCGAACTCGTCAACGAAAAACTCCGCGACGCGCGCCGCGTCGTCGTCAAGACCAACCAGATGGTCGGCGGCGAGGCGGCCGTCCGGCTCACCGAGTGGCTCCGACTCCAGGGCAAGGACGTCGGACTCGTCGCTCGAGGCGGCTATCTCTGGACACGCTTCGTCACCCACGAGCATGGCCCGCACTCCGAGGCCGCCGATGACGCCGGACTTCGCGAGCGCCTCCTCTGCCAGGCCGCCGATGTTGTGGTGGGCACGACCAGCGAGATGGTCTCGGATCTCTCCTGGCGGTACGGGCTGAACCCGGCGCGCACGCGCGTCGTGCCGAACTACGTCCTCACCGACTTTGATCCCGTCCCGGCGTCCGATCGCGATCCGGGCCTGGTGCTCTTCGCGGGACAACTCATCGCGCGCAAGCGTGTCGACCTGCTCGTCCGGGCGATCGCCGATCTTCCCGAGGACAAACGCGAGAAGGTGAAACTCGTCGTCGTGGGCGAGGGCCCGGAGAAGCGGACGCTCGAGCAACTCTCGATGTCGCTCGGTGCGCCCGTGGAGTTCTTCCCGCGGATGCCCCATCACGATCTGCTGTCGCTCATGTCGCGCTGCACGATCTACGCCCAGGCGTCGGACCTGGAGGGCCAACCGAAGACTGTTCTCGAGGCGATGGCCAGCGGTGCCGTGGTCATCGTCGCCCACACGCCGGGCCTTGGTGATGTCGTCGAGCACGGCGCGACGGGCCTGCGCCTCCCTAGCGACCCCGAGGCCTTCGCCACCGCGATCGGCGAACTGCTCAACGACGTCGATTGGCGCGAGATGCTCGGCACGGCCGCCTCACGCGTCACTCGCGCCCGCTTCGGCATCCAGGCGATCCTGCCCCGTGAACTCGAGGTCCACGCCCTTGCGTTGAATGTGGGCACAGAGCACGTCGGCGTCCAATCCGCTAGACGCCGCGCCGGCTGAGAGCGGATCACGAGCACATGCCCGTTCGCGTCCGGCATACGGTCACTCGATGACCAGCCCACGCATGATTGTTCCTGTTCCGCACGATCGCCCCGCGTTGCACTCTCTCCTCGCCACGCCCATTGCCGGCGGGACGGTGCTGAGCGAAACCCTTCGCACGCTCCATGAGCACGGCGCGTCTCCGACGCTCGTCGCCCCGCGTGAGTTCGAGCCGATGGCCCGTCGCGCGAGTGCCGAGTTTCAAGAGTGTCCAATCGGCACGAGCAACGTGATGGAGCACGCGTGCGACGCACTTTCATTCGCCCCGAGCGACCTCGTCACGGTCATCCATCCCCTTCTCGTCGGACTCGAACGCCACGATCTCGACTGGCTCCTCGCGAACGCCGGCACCTCCGCAGCCCTCGCGCCCGCGCTCAGTGGCTCCATCTCGCTCTCCCCCGACGCGCGATCCATCCAGCCCGCGATGGACTATCCCGCCTTTGCCACCTCGCGTGCTCGTCTCGCCGATCCGCCTGGTGACGTGCGCTGCATCGCCCACCCCTGGCCGACGTTCCACCAGAGTCCGAATCACTTCGCCCGACTTCTCCGCGGTGTTTTCTTCGAGCGCCAGCGTGCGCGCGCCGAGTCAATCGCTCGCGACATCCAACTCGTCGTTTTCGATTTCGATGGCGTCATGACCGACAACGCCGTCATCGTGACACAGGATGGACAGGAGCGCGTCCGCTGCAACCGGTCCGACGGCATGGGGATCGGCATGCTCAAGAAAGTCGGCGTCGAAGTCATGGTCCTCTCCATGGAGGAGAACCCTGTCGTCCAGCGCCGCTGCGACAAACTCAAGATCCCCTGCATCCAGGGGCAGGTCCACAAACTCCCCGTCCTCGAGCGCGTCGCTAAGGAGAAGAACCTCCGCCTCGATCAGATCTGCTATGTTGGGAATGACGTCAACGACCTCGAGTGTCTGGAGCACGTCGGTCTGGGCATCGCCGTCGCCGACGCCTGGGACGATGTTCTGACTCGCGTGCGCTTCGCCACGCGACACCCCGGGGGCAAGGGAGCCGTCCGAGAAGTCTGCGATCTTCTCCGGAAGGCTCGCGACGCCCGATAATCGCATCGCAAGGAGTGCGGCGATTCGCCACGAATGCGGCCCGATCCCCAACTTCGCCACTCGGGATAGACCCACCAAAGCCGACGCCCGGCATGGTCGATAGTCTGGACATGGCGACCACGTCGCACGATCGACGCCAGTTCGAACGCCGCAACGCGAGCAAGTTGTGCAAGGTCTTCCACAGGCCGACGCAGCGCTATCTCGCGGGGCTGTTGTGCGATATTTCCTCGGGCGGGGCGCTCGTCCGCGTGCTCAGTTCTCGCCCGATCGCCGCGACAGACGAGTTGGACCTTGTGATCGCGTGGAGCGGGCAGCACATCCTGGTGGGTAACGCCGCCCTCCACGCCCAGGTTGTGCGGGTTCTCCCGACGGACTCTCGCGAGCAGATGCTCGGCGTGCAGTTCATCGAGGCCAAGCCCGCCGACCAGCGCCTCGACCACGCCGCGTAAGCCGTCGCGCACGTCCAAGAACCTCGCCCTTCGAGTCACCGTACCATCGCACGGAGGACACCTCTCGTGCTGTGGCAGCCCTCACTCCCCGATCGATACCTGACCGCGTCCGCCGATGAACTCGCAGCGGCGATCACGCGCCGTCGCCAGGAACTCGGCTCACGACTCGTCATCCTCGGGCACCACTACCAGACCGACGAGGTCATCCGACACGCCGACTTCACGGGCGATTCGCTGAAACTCTCCCAACTCGCCGCCAAGGTTGCGACGCAATCGAGCGGGTCGGCCGCGGGGAAGCCACCCGTTGAATGGGTCGTTTTCTGTGGCGTGCACTTCATGGCCGAGTCCGCCGACATGCTCACGCCCGAGCACATCGACGTCATCCTCCCGGATCTCTCCGCCGGCTGCTCCATGGCGGACATGGCCCAGTACGACGACACCGTCATCGCGTGGGATGCCATCCACGAGACGCTCCGCGAGCAAGGCTGGAACGGGCGCGTGATCCCCATCACGTATGTGAACTCGACCGCCGCGATCAAGGCCTTCGTCGGCGACCACGGCGGCGCGTGCTGCACGTCGTCCAACGCCCACGAGGTCTTCCAGTGGGCGATGAACGGCGGCACCGAGCCGCTCGCCGCAGGCCTCGAACCCGGCGCCGGCATCAAGATCCTCTTCCTTCCCGATCAGCACCTGGGCCGGAACACCGCCGCCGCGTATGGCATCGACACCGATCGCGAGACCACGGTCTATGACCCCAAACTCGCGCGCAAGGGTCAAACCCTCGGCGGGTCGACACCCGACGCGATCCTCACCGCGCGTGTCATCCTCTGGGCCGGTCACTGCTCGGTCCACAAACTCTTCCGCCCCGATCACGTCGCCGCGATCCGGGCGCACAATCGTGACCACCCGAAGGAAGAACCCACGCGAGTCCTCGTCCACCCCGAGTGCTCCAAGAGCGTCGTTGATCTCGCGGATCTTTCAGGCTCAACCGAGTTCATCATCAACACGATCCGCAAGGCCCCCGAGCACAGCCGCTGGGCGATCGGCACCGAGACGAACCTCGTGAACCGCCTCGCCCACGAGGCCGCGAAGCGCCACGTCCACGTCCGCATGCTATCGGAGTGCCAGTGCCTCTGCACGACGATGTATCGCATCGATCAGGCCCACCTGCTCTGGGTCCTTGACCACCTCGCCGGCGCCTTCAGCAAGGACGGCTCGCCAAAGCCGGTGAACGTCGTGAAGGTTCACCCCCATGCCCGCGAGTCCGCCCTGCTCGCCCTCAACCGGATGCTCGAGCACACGGGATCGAAGTTCTCGCCCGGCACGCTCCTTGCCGTCGATTGATCACGGTTCTCGCGCCGCACGCCACCCGACGCCACACTCCGGGCAACGCTCCGCCTTGGGCGTCGCGGTCATGTCGTATCCGCACGCCGGGCAGCACCCGTCGACCAATCTCTGGCGGCGCCGTCCCAGCGGCAGGAGGAACGCCATCGGTCCCAGGGCGAGCAGGCCCGCCGTGCCCATCAGGATCAGCGACCAGAAAGTCCCCTCGCTGCAGTAGCAACTCGTCCGCCGCCGCACCATGACGTCGATCGGCAGGATCGCGAGCGCCTCGATCGCCGTTCCAATGAAGAGGCGTTGCGCCAGGCGCGCCAGGCGGAACTCGACGAGCAGTGTCGAAGGCCCTTTTCGCATGAAGGCCATCACCAGCGGCGCCGCGACGATCCATCCCACGATCACGCTCGCCACGATCGACGTCGCCGCCACCCGATCGCCTGGCGAGTCGCTCGTCACGAGTCCCCAGGCGCCTAGCGCCGCTCCCGCCATCGCGCCGACCAGCAAGCCGCACACCATGCCCGCCACCATGAGCGAAAACGTCACGGGCATCCCGCCCCGGAACCGCCGCTTGAAGTACATGGCCAGGGGCAGCCCGATGACGAACATCCCACCAAGAAACCACCACGTTCGATCGCGATCGTCCGTGAAGGGGAAGACGTCAAAGACCTGGAGCACGTGCAGCACGCCAAGCCCGATACCCATCACGCACGCGCCGACGCCCAGCCCCGCCGCGAGCACGCGCCACCACGAGACCCGCGCGTCGTCGCGCTCGCCCGGCCTTCGCACAGGCACGATAAAGCACAACTGGAGCACCGCCACCGCGAACGCCCCGACGGCACCCTCCAGATTCTCCGTGGCGTACACGAACCCCGATCGAATCGCCTCGGGTGTGGGTGTTGTGTTTCCCAGCACGATGGTCGAGACGACCATCGCGACGAATGTCTGGAGCATGAGGTACGACGTGATATAGGGCCAGAGCCGGCGCGGGGGCCTCGTCCGCGTCGTGCGATCGGCGTCATCGAGCGGGGACGAGCGCCCGCCGCCCGTCCCTTCCAACGTGTCGCTTTCGTCCTTGTGGTCCTTGCGTTGCTCGCCCATGACCAATCGTTAGCCTTATGCCAGTCTCGTCGTACGATTCCCCATGCCCACCGCCGCACAACCGTCCCCTCGCCACGTCGCGTCCGGCAATCCCGTGGCCCGTGCCTTCCAGCGCTGCATCAACGCCGACTGCAAGGCCGAGTTCCCCGTGGACGAAGTCCTCGTCGCGTGCAAGTCGTGCGGGCAACTCCTCGATGCCGCCTATGAGTGGCGCCGCGACGCGATCCCAACCCTCAAGACTTTCGAGGCCCGGAGCGGCACACGTGGCCCACGAACCGCCGCGGGCGAGACGCCCACCACGTCCATGCTCGATTTCTCCGGTGTGTGGCGCTTCCGTGAACTCCTCCCGTTCTACTCCAGCGAGGCCGACATCGTCACCCTCGGCGAAGGTCGCACAAATCTCCAGCGGGCCGACCTCCTCGCCCGCGAACTCGGGATGGACATCGACCAGGGTGGGCGCGTCATGCTGCAATACGAGGGCTTCAACCCCTCAGGCTCCTTCAAGGACAACGGCATGACCGCGGGCTTCACCCACGCCCGCATGGTGAACGCCACCCGCGTCGCCTGCGCCTCGACCGGCAACACATCCGCGGCCCTCGCCGTCTATGCCGCCCTTGCCGGAATGAAGTGCTTCGTCTTCATCGGCGACGGCAAGATCGCCTATGGCAAACTCAGCCAGGCCCTCGAGTATGGCGCGACAACGCTCCAGGTCGCCGGCGATTTCGATGCCTGCCTCGCCCGCGTCAAGCACATCGCCGAGAAGATGCCCGAGGTCGGCGTCTACCTCATGAACTCCATCAACCCCTTCCGCCTCGAGGGCCAGAAGACCATCATGCTCCGCATCCTCGAGGGGCTCGATTGGCACGTCCCCGATTGGATCCTCGTTCCCGGCGGCAACCTCGGCAACTGCTCCGCCTTCGCCAAGGCCTTCCTCGAACTCAAGGCGCTCGGACTGGTCACCAAGGTCCCGCGTCTCGCGGTTATCCAGGCCAAAGGCGCACGCACACTCGACCGCGTCGTGAATGAACTGGGCCTTAAGTGGACGCCGAACTCAAACGCGCCCGCTTCCGGTGCCGCCAGCATCAACCCAGATTTGTCGGGGCGGTACGACCACGAGGCCGTTGCACGCGAGTATGCACGCATGGACGCCGCGAACGAGCGGGCAAAGACTGTCGCGACCGCGATCGAGATCAACCGCCCGGTGAATCTGTCGAAGGCGCTCCGTGCCCTCTGGGCAATGAATGGCGTTGTCCGCAGCGTCGATGACGCCGAGATCGTCGAGCACAAGGCTCTCGTCGGCAAGTACGGCTTCGGCTGCGAGCCGGCAAGCGGCGCTTCGGTCGCCGGCGTGCGAATGCTCCGCAAGGAAGGCCTCATCAAGCCCACCGACACGGTCGCCTGCGTCCTCACCGGACACCTGCTGAAAGATCCCGACGTGACCGTCGCGTATCACACGGGACTGGACACCAAGGCCGCCGCCGTAGATCTCTCGCACGCGAAGCCGCATGGCCGAATCAGCAATCCACCGATCAAGGTCGCCGACAATCTCGACGCGATTCTCAAGGCGATGGGCGTGCGATGATTGCGCCAACTGGTCTTGGGCACCACCACGCTCCGCGTGGTGCTTCCTCATCTTCCTTCATCGACCTCTTCATTAATTCGAACCAACCAAATCTCGCTCACGCCCCCTCCGACGTGACCTGCTTCGTCACTGGGTCATAGGTGTACACCTTCCCCGTGACCTCGGCCTTGCACTGCTTGTGCGATCCATCACAGAACGGGAACTTGCTCGAGAGCCCGCACGCGCACACGAACACCGGCTTCAGGTTTCCATGGTCATCCCGAGGCCACGCCCCCTCACCCTCGGAGTTCGGATCGATCTTGATCGGCCCCGTCCCCTCGTGCTTCACCATTCGCGCCATCGTGATCTCCTCCACATCCTCGTGGCTCAGGCGTCCCGCCTGTGCCGACCTCCACTACCACCCCTTCATCCGCGTTCGTTCGACCGTAGAGTGAGCCGTCGGCGATGCCTTCTTTGCGTCGCGTGCCTCCGCCGCACAATGCGCACACCACATCGATGGTGGTCCCAACACCGCGGTCGGATCTTCACTCCCGACCACCCCGGCATTCACTACCCCTTCGGTCCACCCGCGTCCTTCCGTCTTCGCGAGCGTCGCGAGGAACTGCGAGCGGAACCGCTGCTCCTCGAGCCGGAACTCGGGGTTGTTTTGCGTGTAGGCATATTCCCCGGCGAGCATCGACTGGATCGCGGCCACTCGGGCCGCCGGGTCCGGATGTGTCGAGAGGAACTCCGGCTGCCTCTCCGAGTTCGCCGAGAGGCTCGCGAGCAACTGCATCACCTGCATCTGCCCGATCGGGTTGTACCCGCAGCGCGTCATGTAGCGCACGCCGAGCCGATCGGCCTCAAGTTCCTCGTCACGCCCATACTTGAGCATCACCAGGTTCCCTCCGATCTGCAGCGCGGGGATGCCCAACGCCCCAAAGTCCTGCACCTGCTTGTTGTCGCTCTGCGAGACGACGACCGCCGCCACCGAAAGCCCGACGTTGAACGCGGTCTGCGAACTGATCCGCTGGTTGCCATGCTGGGCCGTGACGTGTCCGACCTCGTGCCCCATGACGCCGGCGAGTTGGGCCTCGTTGGTCAGTCGTCGCGCCAGCCCCTTCGAGACAAACACCTTGCCGCCGGGGAGCGCGAACGCGTTGACCACGTCGCTGTCGAGCAGCGTGAACTCCCAGGGATACGACGGGTAATCGCCCTCGGTCTTGCTCGCGAGTTGCTGCCCGAGGTTCGTGACATACTGGTTCAAGGGCGCGCTCTTCACCGCTCCGCCATACTCCTGCGTGAACTGGCCCGCGGCCTCGGTGCCCAGGGCGATCTCTTCCTGCGGGCTCAACATCGCGAAGATGCTCCGCCCCGTCGCCTCGTTCGTGACGCACCCGCCTAGACCGACCACGCACACCGTCGTGACCATGCCCGCGACGAGGCCAAGACGCCAGCCGTGTAATCCGCCTTGAATCGACATGAATCGCATGGGATCCACCTTCCCCGGAGAGCGAACTCTCGAGCCTTTCCAGACTGACCTACCTCATCTCGGGGCATAGGCGTCTCGCCTGTGTCTACTCCATTTACAGATCCAACCATGGAGCACTTTCAACCACCGAGAATGTCCAAATCGCTGGCCCGTCGTACGATCAACCTGATGCCCGCCATGGACCACCAGACCTCCGACCCCAGCGACACGAGCGATCATAGTTCGAGCACCCGGCCGCCCGGTCGTGACGCCACGGAGGCGTCCCCCGCTTGGACCGAGGCCGAACTCGCCCGTCCGCACGCGAACCAGCAGAAGGCCGACAAGGTCCGGCGGATGTTCGCCGCCATCGCGCCGTCGTACGACCTCAACAACCGCCTGCACTCGCTGTGGCTCGATCAGTCATGGCGGAAAACCGGCGTGCGAATCGCGGGTGTCAAGCCCAACGACCACGTCCTCGACGTGGCCTGTGGCACGGGCGATCTCACCCAGGCCTTCGCGAGGTCCGGTGCCGCGAGAGTGCTGGGGGCGGACTTCACCGCCGAGATGCTCGACCACGCGCGCGCCAAGCAGGCAAAACTCGACCCCGCGGTTGCGCGCAAGATCGAGTACCTCCAGGCCGACGCCATGGCACTTCCCTTCGCGGATCAGTCGTTCGACATCGTCTCGATCGCCTTCGGCATCCGCAACGTCGCCGAGCCGGCGCGCGCGATCGCGGAGTTCTTCCGCGTCCTCCGTCCCAACGGCAGGCTCGTCATCCTCGAGTTCGATCAGCCGAACTTCTCGATCGGTCGCTGGATCAACCGCCTCTATTGCGCGCGCATCATGCCGCTCACAGCCACCATGATCTCGCGCGACACCTCCGGCGCGTACAAGTACCTCCCCGCGAGCGTGGGCACGTTCATGTCCCGTGGCGAGATGCTGCAAGCCTTGCGCGGGGCGGGGTTCACGTCGGCGGAGTGCCGGTCCCTCACCATGGGGATCTGCGCGTGTTATCGGGCAGTTCGGCCTGTTTCCGGACGTTGAGGCTTCGTTTCCAGGGCGCGGAATGTGCGCGGGTGTTATCGGTCCCGCGCAAGACCCCTCAGAACTCCTGTGCATCTCGGCACCAAGGTCGATAGGCAGCGTGGCCGACGCGTTGGTCGCGTTCGGTCCACGGCTGCGGAGTCACCGTGCGACGGAATCGACGGGCAGGTTCGGCGGAGCCGCATCGACGCCCACTTCAGGAGCATGGTGATGAATCACGAGGCCACGTTGGAACGATTCTTTGAGGCGCTGGTCAATGGCGACCGGCGCGAGGCAAGGTCGATTATCGATGCCGCCGCGGGCGATCTCTCTGCGGAGCACATGATCGAGATGATCTTCTGGCCGGCGCACGAGATGATCGATCGCCTGAGAAGGTCTGATCAACTCTCCAAGATGGGCTACCACTACGCGACGCGCCTGCTGCGCACGCTCGTGGACCAGAACGCCCGGCGTCTCTCACAGACCAACGGCACCGCCAAGACAGTCTTCGCATGCTGTGGCTCGTCCGAGGGCGAGGAACTCGGCGCCCAGATGGCCGTCGATCTTATCGAGTCCCGCGGGATGCGAGTCTGCTTCGCCGGCGGCGGGCTTCCCAGCGATGAGATCCTCGCGCAGGTCCACGAACTCCGTCCGGACTACGTCGTCATGTTCGCGTCGGCGGCGTCGGACCTTCCGGGGATCCGTGAGGTGATCGACACGATCCGGACCATCAACGCGAGCCCGAACACCCAAATTGCCGTGGGCGCGGGCGTCTTCAAGCGGGCCGAGGGCCTCGCCGAGGAGATGGGCGCGGACCTCTACGCCGGTGACCCCCTCGAACTCGTCGAGCAACTCACGGGCGAAATCCCGGAGATCCCGGCAGAGAAGTTGAAGGCCACCGCCGCCACACCGATGCGCAAGCGTCGGACCAGAGCAGCCTGAAACGCAGAACCACTCACACAAGGCAACCAGCGTCTACATACCACGCTCCTGCGACCGCCGGGACGACTCCCCCGGCGGTCGTTTGTGTTTTGGAAGGCCGAATTCACATATTCCTTGCCGCAACCGGGCAAGCAGGTCGTCGGTAGAGTCTGGTGCATGGCCTCTATGAGCCGAGCGACAGAACGGCGAGTGATCCGTCGATGCCTGCGGGGGGACCGCAGCGCGGCAGAGTCGCTGGTGCGCGCGCACCAGGCCTCGCTCTTCGCGTTCATGCTGCGGATGTGCGGCAAGCGGGACCTGGCGGAGGACATCGTGCAGGACGCGTTCGTCAAGGCGCTGGCGAACCTGGATCGCTTCGACAGCCAGTTCCGTTTCTCGACATGGCTCTTCACGATCGCTCGGCGGACCTATTACAACCATCTGGAACGACGATCGGCGGTCCGTGCGTCAGACGAGATGCTCGAGACGGCTCGAGGTGGCGCGGAAGGTGCTGAGACTAGGGTTGACCGTGACGAGCGCGCACGCCTTCGCGGCGAGATGGAGCAGGCGATACTGGAACTGACCGAGGTGCAGCGGTCCGTTGTGCTGATGTTTTATCAGCACGACTGGCCGGTGTGGCTGGTGGCCCAGCATCTGGGCATGCCCGAGGGGACGGTGAAGAGCCACCTGCATCGGGCGCGATTGAAACTGAGAGAACTTCTGCTCGTGGATGAGCGCGCCGATTCCGGCGCTATGGATGGGGATTGGGTTGTGTTCCCCGAGGATTGTGCGTCATGACCGATTCACCGCAGACGATTCAAGAGACGACCGGAGAGCCCGAGGCGGACCGCCTGAACGCGATCATGGACGCGTGGGACGGTCTGTCGAGCCGGGAGGACTTAGAGCGTGTGCTGCGCGACGATCCGCGGACCGCACGCGGCGCCCTCGAACTCCGCCGCGCGCTCGCGACGCTGAAGGATCCGGTGGACACGCCCGACCTGACGGGACCGATTCTGGGTGCGGCCCATCGCGCCAAGCCGTTTCTCAACACCAGCACGCGCCGGCGCATCGTGGCGACGAGGGTGATGCTGGCGGCGTCGGTCCTCGTGGCGGCGGGGCTGGTGATGTATGTCCAGGGCCTTGGCGCTCCCACGGGTACGCCCATGGTCGCGCTCGAGGCGGCTCTCCAGAACGAAACGACGAGCGCGTCGGCACCGGCCACGGCCGCAACCATTGCGGCAAAGATGGGAAGTCCTCATCAGCGAGTGAACGGCGGTATCGGAATCTCCACCGCGTTGTCGCTCGGGACGGTCGGCCGGAGGTACGACCCATCGTTCGAGATCGGTGACGTTCGGGCGTCGAAAGCGGGTGTGACGCGTGCGATGGGGTGGAACCCCGTGTTCCCGGCGTTGTCGTCCGTGTTCCAGAGCACCAGCCCGGCGATGTCGTGGACTGGCGGACGAGCCGAGTCGGATCCGATCGTTGCGGGCATGGGCATCGGTGCGGTCGAGACCACGCCGGTGAGCGCATCGTGGAGCCCGGTCGAGCCGTGGTCGCTTCTGAAGCGGCCTGTGGCGAGGCCCGTGAGTGTGGAGCCTTCGGGTGAGCGTGAGAAGAAAACAAGCCGGTAGGAGCCGTGCTTGCCACCCGACGCACCTTGCGTCTGTTGATTGTGTGATGGAGTGGCGAGTATGGGTAGATGAAGTAGCCCACACGGAGTGTGGGGTACCCGGGGAGGGCTCACGGCGAGCGATTCTGGTGTGTCACGCAACTCGTGTCTTTGTGCTGCTTTGATGGCGCACACGTTGAAACACCCCCGGGTTTCTTGCGTCCGGGGGTGCGGCATGATCACTGATATGTAGTCCTTGACGATCAGCAGCCGGCGGAGAAGTGCTCGAGGTAGAGGAGCAAGTCGTCGATGGTGACGCCCTGGTCACCCGTGAGATCGGCGTTGATGGTGCCCGAGCTGAACCTTGAGAGGTATTCGAGCAGGTCATCGATGGTGACGCCGCCGTCGTTGGTCACGTCGGCGAGGCACGTCGGCACGCCGGGGACGGGAAGCCCATCGCCCTGGATTGACGTCATGGTTCCAGGCTTGAAGAGATCGAGCGAGAGTGTGCCCTGGGCGGGCGCGACGTCAGTGGTGAAGCCGAAGGAGTACATCGTGCCCCAACGGATCGCATTGGCGTTGGGATTGGTGTCGAACTTTTCGGTGGCGAAGATGAGTTCGTCGGCGTTGCGGGTGCTGGTCCACGCCTCGTTGTTGAACGGCTCGCCGGAGTGTGAAGGCGGGTGGTGGAAGGTCACGCCACTCAATGATGCGGAAGCGGGGAGAGGAATGTGGAGCGTGTCGGCGGCACGGTCGGAGTTGAGGTTGTAGACGTTGTACTCATAGTGCCACGAGCCGTCGCCGAGATCGGTGGCCTTCCCCGCGAGGTAGAAGCGTGAGCGGATGAAGGTGTTGGGGAAGGAGGCGTTGGGGTTGGGGGTGTCGTCGTGGTCGGCGGTGACGAGGACGACATCGTCATCGAGTTCGGCCCAGCGGGCGATCGCGGGGACGAGTTGGGCCCCGCCTGCACCTGAGCCGCCGACGAGCGTGGCCTGCTTGGTGGTCGGGTTGATGTTGATCTGCTGGCTAGTGGCGTTGTTCATCGCGTTGATCGCGACGGTCTGGCCTGGGCGGACATACGTCGCGTCAGCGGGAAGCGAGTCCACGGTCTCGAAGAAGTAGACGACGCCAAGCGGCTGGGTGGTGACGGCGGAGGTGGGGACCTGGACACGAGTGGAGATGCTGGCCTCGCCGGTATTGGAGCCGCGGCCTCCGGCGAGCGTGCCGAGCGTTCCGTTGACCTGGGAGCGCGGGCACATTCCCCCCGGGCTGTTGAATCCCGAACCATACAGATCGGCGCAGTTGGGGGGCATATTGCCGACGCCGCCGCCGATGCATGAACCGCCGCACGAGGCGTGGCTGCCGTTGATGGGTAGGGCGACCCATTTTCCCCAGCCCTGGCCGAGTTGTTGGAAGGCGTTGAGCGTACCGGGGACGTAGCGATACATGTTCATGCCGACGATGGGTCGGACGGATGTATTGGGCGAGGTGTCGAGGTTCATGTCGCCGTGATTGCAGGTGACGTTGCCGCTGGAATAGCCGGTGATGGTGCCGTCGGCGCTGGTGCCGTTCATGGCGACGTCGTTGAGACTGGAGTTGACGAGGTCTGGCCCGATGGTCTGGGCGTTCGAGGGCGTGGCGAATGCGCTGATCGCGAGGAGCGAGAGCAGGCCACGAGGGGCGAGATGGAGGAATCGATGGGTGTTCGTCATCGTGGGTCTCCGACTATGGGCGCGAGGCACCGGGCAGAAGGCCGGGTTTGCCGAGAACAGCCGCGCCAAGATGAACCCCACGATCGAGCCGGGCCAGTGTACCAGAAATGCGTGGTCCTGCGTGTCCGATTGGGGGAACCGGCGAGAATGTGAGACGGCGTCTACCATCATGGGCGTCCGGATTCGGGCGTATTCGGTAACTGTTTGAGGGGTGTCGGGAGTGGGGTTGGGAGTCGTCGGTGCGCGCCGGCTCGACTCGGTCGTTTCGGTCTCCAAAGACCGCAATGAAGTCCAGGCGTGAAGTCTCTGTTGGAGCGAGCATGACGGTTATGAGCACGGACGTTTCCACCACCAGCACGAGCCAGGGATCGCGGAACGACTCGATCCGCAACGTGGCCATCATCGCGCACGTCGACCATGGCAAGACCACGCTGGTCGACACACTCCTCAAGCAGAGCGGGAACTTCCGCGCGGGCGAACTCGAGAAACTCGAGGGCGGGCAGCACGGGCTGATCATGGACAGCAACCCGCTCGAGCGCGAGCGCGGGATCACGATTCTGTCCAAGAACTGCGCGGTGAACTATCACAGCGCGGACGGGAAGGACTATCGGATCAACATCCTCGACACGCCGGGGCACGCCGATTTCGGCGGCGAGGTCGAGCGCGTGCTGCGGATGGCCGATGGGTGCTGCCTGCTCGTCGATGCGTCGGAGGGCCCGCTGCCCCAGACGAAGTTCGTGCTGGGCAAGGCGCTCGAGGCGGGGCTGAAGCCGGTGGTGATCGTGAACAAGGTCGATCGCCCGGACCAGCGTGTGACGGACGTGGTGAACGAGATCTTTGATCTTCTGGTGGATCTCGGGGCCGACGACCACGCGCTGGACTTCCCGATCCTGTACTGCTCGGGGAAGCAGGGGTGGGCGACGCGCGAGTGGCCCGTGCCCGATCCGGCCAATCGGCCCAAGGATCTCCGTGCGGTGTTCGAGGCGATCGTGAGGGAAGTCCCCGGCCCGCTCGCCGAGACGGACAAGGCGCTCCAGGTGCTCATCACGAACATCGACTACAACGAGTACGTCGGGCGCATCGGGATCGGTCGCGTCTTCAGCGGGACGATCAAGGCCGGGCAGCAGGTCAAGGTCATCAAGCGCGACGGCAAGCTCGTCACGAGCAAGGTGGCGCAGCTCCTCCAGTTCGTGGGTCTGAAGCGGACGGAGGTCGAGAGCGTGGACGCGGGCGACCTGTGCGCGGTCGTGGGCCTGGAGAGCGTGGACATCGGCGACACCGTCGCGGACGTTGAGAACCCCGTCGCCCTCCCGACGATCCGCGTCGAGGAGCCGACGATGACGATGCTCTTCCGCATCAACGACTCGCCCTTCGCGGGTCAGGAGGGAGAGTTCGTCACCAGCCGGCAGATCCGCGAGCGGCTGATGGATGAACTCCAGCGCAACGTGGCGATGCGGATCGAGCCGGGGCGGAGCAGCGACGAGTTCATGGTCAGCGGGCGCGGCGTGCTGAGCCTGGGCATCCTCATCGAGACCATGCGGCGCGAGGGCTTCGAACTCAGCGTCGGCAAGCCCGAGGTCATCCTCAAGGAGATCGACGGCGAGATGCACGAGCCGATCGAGGAACTCGTCATCGACACCTCCAACGAGACCGTCGGCTCGGTCATGGAACTCGTCGGCGGACGCAAGGGCGAACTCAAGAAGATGGAGCCTCGCGGCGAGAGCACGACGCACATGCTCTTCCACATCCCCTCGCGATGCCTCATCGGGATGAAGGGACGCATCCTGACCGCGACGCAGGGCATGGCGATCATGCACCACTCGTTCCTCACGTTCGCCCCCGTCGCGGGCGAGATCGCGCATCGCGCCCAGGGCGTGCTCATCGCGCTCGAGACGGGCAGCGTGACGTCGTACGCGATCGAGGCGCTCTCCGACCGCGGCTCGCTCTTTGTCGTTCCCCAGGACAAGGTCTATGCCGGGCAGATCGTCGGCGAGCACAACCGCGACAACGACCTGACGGTGAACATCACGCGTCTCAAGCAGCTCACGAACTTCCGGGCCGCGAGCAAGGACGCGACGGTCGTCCTCAAGGCGGCCCGCACGATGAGCCTCGAGGCGGCGCTCGAGTACATCGAGGACGACGAACTCGTGGAACTCACGCCCACGAGCATCCGACTCCGCAAGAAACTGCTCGACGAGAGCGCCCGGCGTCGCGCGGACCGCCAGTCCCGCGAGCGCGAGGACGACGCGCGTTCCTCCCGCTGATTCGATGCCCGCGCCCGCGACCGGCCGCGACGAAGTGCTCACAGGCTCGCCGCGACGCGGTCGGCCTGGACCTTCGCTTCGAGCAATGCCGTCTCCACCGCGGGGAGGGCCCAGGTGTCCGAGTGCGCGAGATACACCCGCCCCAGGTAGGGCCTGCGGAAGATCTCGGGCGTCCCCGAGGCGATGAACCCCGGCGTGGCGATGGGCATGGAGTGCCCCCATCGCGCGAGGCGGATCTGGCGCACGCGCCGCTCGTTCACGCCCATCAGTCCGAGGAGGCTCCGGACCTGCGCCGCCGCCGACTGCGCGTGCGTGAGCCACGCCTCGTCCTCGATGATGGTGAATCGGCTCGTGCCGAAGGGGAGGGGCCAGTACAGGGTGAGGACCGAGGAATGCGGGGCGTGGTGGGGGCGATGTCGGCCCGTGTGCCCGCGATGAGGGCGCCCGTGCCTCGATGGTGCTCCCGGATTCCCCGTCGGGGTGAGCGAGAGGCCCGCGTTGACGGCGTCGGTGATCCGCGCGAAGGGGGGGATCTCGGCGTCGGTCGCGGGGTACGACCCGTTTCCCAGGAGGAAGAGGTCGTAGTACTCCCGGAACGGCTGGGGGAGTTCGCCCTCGAGGAGCGCGTTGGCGACGATGTACGAGGCGGTGCTCACGCGGTGGGTGGCCTCGGCGAGTTCGGGGTCGTAGGTGTGCACCTCGGGCATCATGTGCCGCAGGAGATGCTTGGGGCAGGCGTAGACGACGCGCCGGGCGGTGAGCGACCGGAGCGCCCCATCGACGCCCTTCCACGTCACGAGCATGTGCTCGTCGCCGTGCTTTCGGATGTCCACGACGCGGCACCCCGCGCGGAGGCGTGCCGGCCCGCAGCCGCGGCGGGTCGCGTGCTCGAGCGGGCGCAGGCGATCCACCATCGCCGCGACGAGGCCCGCGTTGCCGCCGGGAAGGACCCACCGCCCGAACTCCTCCGCGGCGATGAAGTTCCACCCGCTCGCCGCCGAGAGGTGCCGCCACGACGAGTTGAACGATGAGAAGCAGTATCCCTCGATGGCGCTTCGCAGGATCTCGGGGACGGGGACGGTGAGCGACTGGCGGACCGACTCCTCGAGCGTGAGGCGATCGAGATCGAGGATCCAGTCGTTCCCGCCCGGCCCGTGGTCGACGAGGGGGATCTCGGGGTAGTGCTCGCCGTAGAACGCGACGAGGTCGCGATACTGGCGGAAGGCCTCGCGCTCGTCCGCGGTGAGCGACGCGAGCGTGCCGAGGTCGCCGACCACGCTCCCGTTGAGTTCGTACGGGTCGTCGGTGGGGGGGCTCTCGTGGACGAGTCGATCGACGCCGAGGGTGCGATAGAGCGATTCGAGATACGACCCCTCGTCGGGCGCGATGAAGTACGCGCTGCCCAGGGAGTACGGCGTGCCGCGCCAGGTCTCGCCCTGGGCCGTGCCGCCGAAGCGCGGGTGCAGTTCAAAGACGATGGGCGAGAACTCGCGGAGTTCGTACGCCGCCGTCAGACCCGCCAGCCCGCCACCGATGACGACGACATCGGTCGTCTCCTGCGGCACGGGGGGCTCAAAGGGCGTCTGGGGGGGCGTCGGGGGCAACTCCGGGCGATGGAACGGGATCTCCGCCGCGCGGAAGGACTCGCCCAGCCACCACGGCTCAAAGGGCAGCCCGTCCACCATCACCGACTCGGGCGTCCACGCGATGGGACGCAGCGGCCCGCTGAACCCGATCGGCACGCCCCCGGTGTCGCACGGCACTCCTGCCGGCACAGGACGAGGGCGACCGCCATGTCCCGGAGGCCCCAACGGAGGCCCCAACGGAGGCGCAAGTGGCGGCCTTCCACCCAAGGTCCATCGCGCGGAGAGTCCAGCCGCCAGGGCCGCAAGCCCGGAGCCGACGAACTGGCGACGTGACATGCCCATGCGCGTGCCTCCATGATGAGCGACCGCTCGCCCGGCCTGATTATCCACGCGTTGGATCATGCCGCAAGGCGGGATTTGCCCGTGAAGAGTGAAGATGGGCCCTCGATCACGAACTCGCGATCCAGAAGCACAACTCCGTCCGATGTGGTTGGCATTCTGGAAATCGTGGCGGCGGGCAGCATGGCGTGGTCCTGCCTTGGGTGCCCTCAATCGTCCGCACCTCACGGTGGGCGGATGAGCCGACTGGTGCGTGGGGCCCACCCCCGCCACCCCCGCCACCCGCCGGCATTCCGACTTTGGGCTGCGGCGCTCCGACTTTGGGCTGTGGCGCTCCGACGTTGGGCTGCGGCGCTCCGACTTTGGGCTGTGGCGCTCCGACTTTGGGCTGCGGCGCTCCGACTTTGGGCTGCGGCGCTCCGACTTTGGGCTGCGGCGCTCCGACTTTGGGCTGCGGCGCTCCGACTT